>JAIXXN010000064.1 GCA_027490725.1 Oxalobacteraceae bacterium | reverse complement strand
GATCAGGCCGATCTGCGCGCCCGCCTGCAACAACAGCAGGCTGCGCTCGATGAAGCGCAAGCGCGGCTGGCGCTGGCCAGCAAGAACGAAAACAATAGCCAGACCCTGCTCAAACAGCGCTTCATTTCCCAGCCCGCTTACGACGCCACCCAGAACAGCGTCGATCTGGCACGCGCCAACGTCAAATCGGCGGCCGCCATGGTCGAGATTGCCCGCATTGCCCTCAACGATGGCGTAATCCGCGCTCCGATTAGCGGCGTGATCAGCAAGCGCCACGTGCAGGCCGGTGAAAAGCTGGCACCCGACATGCCGGTGTTTAGCATCGTCAACCTGTCCGAACTGACGCTGGAAGCGCAGGTACCAGCCACTGAAATTCCGCGCGTGAAAATCGGGCAGGCCGTGAGCTTCAAGGTCGATGGTTTCCAGGGGCGCGACTTCAGCGGCAAAGTCACGCGCATCAATCCGGCCACTGAAGCCGGATCGCGCGCCATGCTGGTCTACATCGCGGTACAGAATCAGGACAGCGCACTGCGCGCCGGGATGTTTGCCAAGGGCAGCATCGTCACCGACCATGCCGAGCTCGCCCCCATCATTCCCCTGACGGCACTGCGCGGCACCAGCAGCGCGCCGCTGGTCTACAAGATCGAAGCGGGCAAGGTCATCGCCCAAGCTGTCAAACTGGGCTTGCGCAACGAGGATGAAGGACTGGTCGCCGTGCTCGACGGCCTGCAGGCCGGTGCCCAGGTGATCGTCGCCAAACTGGATGCGGTGAAACCGGGCACACAGGTAAAACTGCCCGCCGCTGCCACGCCGGCCGAAGAAGCTGCCCGTCAGGCCAGTGCCGCCGCCGCTGCCGCAGCAAAGAAAGGCTGATCATGTGGATTACTAAAACCAGTATCCAGAATCCCGTGTTCGCTACCATGGTAATGGTGGCACTGGTGGTGCTTGGCCTGTTCTCGTATCGCGGGCTGGGGCTGGAAGCCATGCCCAATGTCGACATTCCCGGCGCCCTGATCGAAGTGAACTACCCGGGCGCGTCGCCGGAAGCGGTGGAAAACGACATCACCCGCCCCATCGAAAACGTGGTCAACACCGTCAGCGGTATCAAGACGCTGCGCGCCAACTCGTGGGAAGGCCGCTCCGGGGTCTACATCGACTTCGAACTGTCCACCAATATGGACAAGGCCATGCAGGACTTGCGCGACAAGGTCGCACAGGTACGCCCGCGCTTCCCGCGCGAAGCCAAAGACCCGTTCATCGTGCGCTTTGAAGGCGAGAACAGCCGTCCGATCGCCCAGATCGGCCTAACCTCCACCGGCCACAGCCTGCGCGAACTGTCAACCATGGCCGACCAGCTGATCGGCAAGCGCTTCCAGGGCGTGGCCGGGGTCGGACAAGTGCGTCTGAACGGCACCGCCTCGCGCCAGATTCTGATTAGTCTGCGTCCGCAGGATCTGACCGCGCAGGCCATCGGCGTCGATGAAGTCATCAACGCGATCCAGTCCACCAACACCAATCTGCCGGCCGGCTCGATCAGCTTTGCCGGCAACGAGCAACTGGTGCGTATCGAAGGCAAAATGAAAGATGCGCGCGACTTCAACCGCATCATCGTGGCACGCCGCGCGAATGGCCCCGTCTATCTGGATCAGGTCGCCACCGTGATCGACGGTGCGCAGGAAGAACTGTCGATCTCGCGTCTGAGCGGCCAGCGCGCCATCACCCTCGACATCACCAAGGTGCAGGATGCCAATGTGGTGGAAGTGGGTCGGCGTATCCAGAAAGTCGCGGCCGAATTGCAGCAGACCCTGCCGTCCGATATCACCCTGACGGTGCTCAATGACGAGTCGGTCAAGGTCCAGAGCCAGCTCGACAACGTCAAGGAAACCATCATCGAAGGCGCCGTGCTGACCATGGTGATCGTCTTCCTGTTCCTGCACTCGTGGCGCTCCACCATCATCACCGGCCTGACTCTGCCGATCTCGGTGATGGCCAGCTTTATCGCCATGAAGTTCTTCGGCTTCACCCTCAACTTCCTGACCCTGATGGCGCTGTCGCTGTGCATTGGTCTGCTGATCGATGATGCCATCGTGGTACGCGAAAACATCGTGCGTCACCTCGGCATGGGCAAAAGCCACCGCAAGGCCGCCGCAGATGGTACCAATGAAATCGGGCTGGCCGTGATGGCCACCACCTTCGCGATTGTGGCCGTGTTCATTCCCGTGGCCTTCATGCAGGGCATCATCGGCCGCTTCTTCCTGCAATTCGGCGTCACGGTGGCAGTGGCCGTATTGGTGTCACTGTTTGTCAGCTTCACGCTCGATCCGATGCTGTCCTCAGTATGGCCGGATCCCGTCAAAGACCGCTTCAAATACCTGCCATGGCTGGGCAGCCTGATGCAGCGCATCGAGCATGGCATCGAACACCTGCACGTCTGGTACGGCAAGGTGCTGGGACTGGCACTGCGCTGGCGCAAGCTGACGCTGGCCAGCGCCTTCGCCCTGTTCGCCGCCAGCCTGATGCTGGTACCCATGATCGGTGGCGAAATGTTCCCCGAACAGGACAATGGCTGGATCAATCTGCGTCTGAAAACCCCGGTCGGCTCCAGCATCGAATACACCGATAGCAAGGTAAAACAGGTCGAACTGGCGCTCAAGGAATTCCCTGAAGTGGCCCAAGTCATTGCCGTGGTCGGTACGCCGGATGGCCGCAATACCGCGCAGATCGATATCAAGCTGCAGGACCGCAAGACCTTCAAGCGCCGCACCCAGAAAGAACTGGAAGGCGTAGTTCGTTCGCGCCTCAACCAGATCGCCGGGATCACCATGTCGGTCGGCTGGAAGCCCATCTTCATCGCCATTCTCGGTACCGATGAAGGCAAGCTGGACGCCGTCGCCCATGGCCTGATGGACAAGATGCGCAAAATTAAAGGGCTGACCGACCTCGAATACAGTCAGGAAGGCGCCAACCCGTCCACCACGGTGCGCATCAATAACGAACTGGCCAGCGATCTCGGTCTGTCAGTGCAGCAGATCGGTAGCGCCCTGCGTCCCTTCGTGGCGGGCGACACCACCAGCCACTTCCTGGCTGACGATGGCCAGAACTACGACGTCAACGTGCAGTTGCCAAAATCGGGCCGGCAAACCATTGCCGATCTGGCCGACCTGTCACTGGCGTCGAGCAAGCTCGGGCCGGATGGCCGTCCTATCATGGTGCCGCTGCGTCAGGTGGTGAGTTTCGTGCCATCGTTCAGCCCGCAAGTGCTGAAACGTCAGGCCCTGCAGCGCCGCGTGGCCGTGTATGCGTCCGTGGAAGGCCGTCCGGCCGGTGATGTGGATAGCGACGTGCGCGCCGCCATGAAGCAGATCGCACTGCCAGCCGGGGTGCGCTTCGATGTGGGCGGCAATGCGCAAGACATGGCCGAGAGCATGTCCTCGGCGATGATTGCGCTGAGCATCGCTGTAATCTTCATCTATCTGGTGCTGGCCTCGCAGTTCGGCAGCTTTTTGCAACCGGTCGCCATCATGATGTCCTTGCCGCTGTCACTGATCGGGGTGCTGGTCGCCCTGCTGGTGACGGGCAGTACCCTGAATATTTTCTCGGTAATCGGTTTCATCATGCTGATGGGTCTGGTGACCAAGAACGCGATTCTGCTGGTCGACTTCAGTAACCATGCCCAGCGCAATGGCATGGGCCAGATCGAAGCGCTGATGAGCGCCGGTCAGGTGCGTCTGCGGCCGATTCTGATGACCACCCTGGCGATGATCTTCGGCATGCTGCCGATGGCCATCGGCATGGGGGATGGCGGCGAAACGCAGGCGCCGATGGGCCGCGCCGTGATCGGCGGGGTGATTACCTCGACCCTGCTGACGCTGGTGGTGGTGCCGGTGGCCTACACCTACCTCGACACCCTGGGCAAACGCTGCGCCCGCTACCTGCGTGGCAATGCCCACGCCGAGCAATCCGGGCAGCCTGATTCTGCCGCCGCAGGCGATGCGGCGAAACTCGCCTGAAGCCGGAGCAGCTGCACGGCTGCAACGGCAGACAGAAAGCACAAACCGGGCAGCGCCCGGTTTGTGATGTAGATCCTACTCTTTAGAAACTTCGCCAGCCTCGCCCGGTTCAGCAACGTCAGCGTCACTGTCCGCGTCCGCTTCCTCAGTCCCGCCGGCCTGCCCGGGATGATTCTTCAGCTCGTTTTTGCGGCGGGCTTTTTCGTCCGCTTTTTTCTTCTTCTCCAGCTCACGCTGACGCTTTTCATACGCGAAGTTTGTTTTGGCCATGGGCACCCTCTTCTCTATCCGGTTCGTTGATACCACCATTATGAACCAGTTACGCTCCAGCCATCTAATTCATGAACGCGGATGATGCAATGCATGCAATTGTTTGAGACGTTCCCGCGCCACATGGGTATAAATCTGGGTGGTCGATATGTCGGCATGGCCGAGCAACAGTTGCACCACGCGCAGATCGGCGCCATGGTTCAGTAAATGGGTGGCAAACGCATGACGCAGCGTATGCGGTGACAGCGGCACGCTAATGCCCGCCTTGAGTGCATGCTTTTTAATCAGGATCCAGAACATCTGGCGCGTCATGGCAGCACCGCGCCCTGTCACAAACAGGGCATCGTCCTGCTGGCCATTGAGGATCTGGCCGCGCGCCTCGTGCAGGTAACGGTCGATCCAGCGCCGCGCTTCCTCGCCAAACGGTACCAGCCGGGTTTTCGCGCCCTTGCCGGTGATTCGCAACACCCCGTCACTCATGCCCACATCGAGCAGACGCAGTTGCACCAGCTCGGATACCCGCAGCCCGGAGGCATACATCAGTTCCAGCATGGTACGTTCGCGCAAGCCGAGTGGCTGGCGCACGTCCGGCGCCGCCAGCAGCGCCTCCACCTGCGCTTCGCTGAGGGTATGCACAAAGCGCTGCGGCTGCTTGGCCGAGACCAGTTTCAGGGTCGGGTCGGCAGGGATGCGCTGCAAGCGCAGCAGCCACTGGTAAAACCGCCGCAGCACCGACAGGCGCCGGTTGGACGAGGTGGCCTTGGCGCTGTCCTGATGGCGCGCCGCGATATACGCTTGCAGATCATGGGCTGCCACCGCCGCCAGTCCGGCCACCTGCGGTTGCATGGCCTCGAGCCAGTGGGCGAACAGGCGTAGGTCGCGCCGGTAGGCTTCCAGCGTGTTCTTGGCCAGCCCGTCTTCCAGCCACAGGCTATCGCAGAACTCGTCGATCAGAGCAGGGTTGTCTGTTGCCATGCGTACTCACTCGATCCTTCATGGGCCAGCAACCAGCGCTTGATGCCTAACAGATAGCCGTTCTGGTCATCGCTGCGCGAAAAACCGCCCAGACCGCTGGCCGCCGTCACCCGGTGACAGGGAATCACCACGGGGTACCAGTTGGCGCCGCAGGCCTGCCCCACCGCACGCGGCACCGAACCGAGATGGCTGGCCAGTTCGCCATAAGTGCGTACGCTGCCGCGCGGGATGGAACGGATCGCTTCCCAGACGCGCTGCTGGTAGGGCGTACCGGCTGGCCGCAGCGGCAAGTCGAACACATAATCAGCATCGGCGCAGTAACGTTCCAATTGTTTCGCCGCAAGTTCCGCCAGCGCATCCTGCGGCGCCAGTGCATCAAAATGGGGCGGCAGGTAACACAGTTCGGCAATCAGCCCAGCTTCCGTGCGGATGCCGATTTTTCCTAGTGGCAAACCGAGTACCGCTTGAAACTTTGTTATTTCCTGTTGTATTTTCATCACACTATCTGCACCAAAATTGGATGTGCAACGTTGTAAAAATGCACCAGCATGTTGCGATTTCATCACATTGAAATAAACACATGGCAGCACTGCCGGCTCATTGTAAGCGCCGGCGTCGCTGCACGGCGCAAAAAAAAACGCACCTTGCGGTGCGTTTCCAAACCTGCTTCACGTTCCCGGTCGTTTGCGTGGTGCCGTAGCGCGCTTATGGCGGCTTGCAGCCCCTATCACAACGACATTCTGTAAAACGTGTGTCTCCTCGTTCTATCGCCGGCATTCAGTGCCGTTTCTCTACACACTCCCCACCTACAATTCTGGGCTCTTGCTACAAGGCAGCATATCGATATGTCGTTTCCCTGAGAGCGACGCCATCATAACGTAAGCTTTTCGCTTTTTCCCAGTTTTTTTTATTTCTACTCAGGTGCCGATATTTCAAGAATAAATTAAATTTGGCAGCCAGAGCGAAATTTGTGGTACGTAGGTAATCAGGACGAGGAAGCCCAGCATGGTCAGCAACCACGGCCACACTGCCACCGTCAGTTCGGTAATCCCCATCTTGGTAATCCCGGACGCCACATACAGATTCAGGCCCACCGGTGGGTGGCACATCCCGACTTCCATATTCACCACGATCAGAATCCCGAAGTGCACCGGATCAATTCCCAGCTTCATCGCCACCGGGAACAGAATCGGCGCCATGATCAGCACGATCGACGATGGCTCCATCACATTCCCGGCCAGCAGCAACAGAATATTGACCACCAGCAGGAAGCTGACCACGCCCAGACCCTGACCGGTAATCCATTCCGCCATCGCTTGCGGGATGTTTTCGCTGGTCATCAGGAACGAGAACAGCACGGCATTGGTAATGATGTAGAGCAGCATGGCCGACATCGCTGCCGAGTCCAGCAGCACCTTGCCCACCTGCTTCAGGCGCAAGTCCTTGTAGACGAACACGGCGATGATGAAGGCATACACGGCAGCCATAGCAGCCGCTTCGGTCGGCGTGAACATGCCGCTATAAATACCGCCCATCACGATCACGATCAGCAACAGGCCCCAGGCGCTCTTGCGGAAGGTCGCCCAGCGCTCGCCCCAGCTGGCCTTGGCCATGCGCGGGTATTTGTGCTTACGGGCCAGCCACCAGGTCGTCAGACCCAGCAGGAAGGCCAGCATGATGCCCGGGATCACCCCGGCCATGAACAGCTTGCCTACCGAGGTATTGGTGGTCACCGAGAACATCACCATCACGATCGACGGTGGAATCAGAATCCCCAGCGCGCCGGAGGTGGTAATCACCCCGGCCCCGAAGCTCTTCGGATAGCCCTGCTTGACCATGGCCGGCAGAATGATGGAACCGATCGCTACTACGGTAGCGGGCGACGAGCCGGACACGGCCGCGAACAGAGCACAGGCCAGCACACCGGCCAGAGCCAGACCGCCGTGCCAGTGGCCAACCATCGAGCTGGCGAAGTTAATCATGCGCCGCGCCACCCCGCCATGGGTGAGGAAGTTACCGGCCAGAATAAAGAACGGGATCGCCATGATCTCGAATTTTTCGATGCCGGTGAATAGCTTGAGGGCCACCGATTCGATCGGCACCTGGGTCATGGTAAACAGGAAAGTCAGTACCGTCAGGCCCAGCGAGATGGAGATCGGCATGCCGGTCAGCATCAGCAACAGCAGCAGCACAAAGATAATCAGCGCATTCATGCGTGTACTCCTTTTTCCGCCGCAGCGGTTTCTTCGGCCAGCCCCTCAACGTGGGAATGGTCATGCTTGGGCAGCTCGCCGGTACGGACAAACGCCACCAGCACTTGCAGGAAGCGGAAGCACATCAGGTAGGAGCCCAGCGGCACCGCCAGATACACGATCCACATCGGCATTTCCATATCCGCCGAGGTCTGGTCGGTGTGACCGATTTCCCAGACAAAGCTGGCGCCCAGGGTACCGACGATGCCGGTAAACACCGCACCGGCGAGCAGGCCGAACACCACGAACTTGTTACGCCATGGCGTGCTCATACGGTTGATGATCACATCGACGCCGACGTGGATGCCGGTGCGCACGCCATACGCGGCACCGAACTTGGCCATCCAGACGAACATATAGATACAGGCTTCCTGCGCCCAGCTGGTATTCAACTGAATCAGGTAGTCCTGCAGGACCGGGATCGGCAGACCGGCCAGATAGCGGTGTAGCACCGCAACGAAGATCAGGACGGTTGCGACGGCCATAAGGGTCGCAATCAGCCATTCTTCGAGCTTATCGAGGAATTTCATAGGGGCACCTTGACAGGTAGGGGAGGAGATGAACGGGGACGGCAGGCGCCGCCCCCGGGCAGGCTTACTTGGCTGCTTCTTTATTGATGGCGGTGATCAGATCTTTACCGATCCGGCTTTCCATATCTTTCTGCACCGGCAGCAGGGCTTTGCGCCACTCGGCCTGCTCTTTCACGCTCAGCGTGTAGATTTCGGTCTTGCCGGTTTTCTTGATCGCTTCCAGTGCCAGGTCGTTATCGCGCTGGGCAATCGCTTTCTCGAAGGTGGTAGCGTCCTTCATGGCTTTATCCAGTGCGGCGCGGATATCGGCAGGCAGACCGTCCCAGAACTTCTTGTTGACGATCACCGCATAGCCCAGATAGCCGTGGTTGGACACCGTCACGTGCTTCTGCACTTCATGCATCTTCTGGGTGTACATATTCGATGGCGGATTCTCGGTACCATCGACCACCCCGGTCTGCAGCGCCTGATACACCTCGGAGAAGGCCAGTACCTGCGGATTGGCGCCCAGTGCACGCATTTGCGCGTCCAGCACTTTGGACGACTGGATACGCAGTTTCAGACCTTTGAAATCGGCCGGGGTGTGTAGCGGCTTGTTAGCCGACATCACCTTGAAGCCGTTATCCCAGAATGCCAGACCGGTAATGCCCTTCGATTCCAGCTTCTTCATCAGGCTTTTGCCGATTTCGCCTTCCGTCACGTTGTACAGGGCGGTTTTCGACGGGAAGATGTACGGCAGGTCGAAGGCTTCGAATTCTTTCACGCCCAGCGGACCGAACTTGGCCAGCGACGGTGCCAGCATCTGCACGGCGCCCAGTTGCAGCGCTTCCAGTTCTTCCTTGTCCTTGTACAGCTGGCTGTTCGGATACAGCTCGATCTTCACGCGGCCATTGGTGGCCTTCTCCGCCAGTTGCTTGAAGCGCTCGGCAGCCTGACCTTTCGGCGTATCGATCGCCACCACGTGGCTAAATTTGATCACGATCGGAGCCTGGGCAAAGGCGTTCAGGCTGAATGCAGCGCTCAGGACGAGCAAGGCGGATTTGAGTTTCATGGCGTCTCCAGAGTGAATTAAAGTTACACTATATTTGTATTTTTACTGATTCTCAGGATTAGCTTCCTTCAATGCAACTGTGGAAAACCACAATGCCCGGCCTACGCGTAGCAGTTACCCTGACCGTCCGCTAACCCGAATGCCCACCAGCCCGCCAAACATGCCCTCTGCCAGCCGCCGCCAGCCCACCCGCACCGCTTTACGCTGGCTGTTGCCCATCGTGCTAGTGTTGTTTTTTTTAGCGATTCTGATCTGGTTGCCGTGGCAGGCGCGCCAGATGGAAAGCAATGAACGGCAGGAGCAGCTGATTGCCGACACCCTGTGGGTGGAACAGACCATCCGCTTCCAGCTGGGGCGCGACGAAGAAGCCCTGCGCGCGCTGGCTAGCGAGCTCATCAGCACAAACTTGACTCCGGAACAACTGCATACCCGCCTGGCCAGAGTGCTGAAAAATGGTCACGAGTTCCTGCGGGTGGCGTGGCTGCGCCCCGATGGCAGTCTGCAAGGCAGCAGCGACGCCATGCCGCTGCCACTACCGAGCTCGCCCGCCTCGGCCGCCACCATGGAGCTCAGTCGCAAAACCCGTAAAGCGCTGTACACCCAGCCCGAAATCCAGAGTGAACACAGCAATGGCGCAGCCGCACCCGTCGCCGCCGCCGTGATGGATTACCACGTACCGCTGTTTCGCGGCGACGAGTATCTGGGTGATCTGGTGGCCAGCTACCAGACCCGCGTGCTGCTCGAAGAAATGGTGCCATGGTGGTTTGCGCAGGATAATCAGGTCACGCTGGTAGACCGCGACGACCGTGTTCTGGCGCGCCGCGCTGCAGCCGGTCCCGGTCACGGCGTGTACACCCATAAACGCGCGCTCGATCTACCCGGCGCCAACATCACGCTGGTCACCGACAGCGTCAAGAGCGAACCCAAGCTGCTGCCGAACCTGCTGGTCGGCTCGGTGATCGTGCTGTCCTTAGGATTGCTGTGGAGCCTGCTGGCACTGTGGGGCCATATCTCGCGCCGGCTGGCCGCCGAAGGCGCACTGCGCCAGCAGATGTCGTTTCGCACCGCGATGGAAAACTCGCTGGTGACGGGCTTGCGGGCACGCGATCTGGAAGGCCGCATCACCTACGTGAATCCGGCGTTCTGCCAGATCGTCGGCTATCCGGCCGAGGAAATTATCGGCAAACTGCCGCCCATGCCCTACTGGGCACCGGAAGCGATGGTGGAATACCAGACCCGCTTCGCCTCGGTGCTGGCCGGCAAAGTCACACCCCAGTTCGAGACTTTTTTCCAGCGTCCCGACGGCGAACGGGTGCCGGTGCTGATCTTCGAAGCACCGCTGGTGGATAGCCATGGCAAACAGACTGGCTGGATGGGCTCCATCCTCGACATCTCCGACCGCAAACGCATCGAAGACCTGAACCGCCAGCAGCACGAAAAACTGCAATCAAGTGCACGTCTGGCCACCATGGGCGAAATGGCGTCGATGCTGGCGCATGAACTGAACCAGCCGCTGGCCGCCATTTCCAGCTACACCACCGGTGCCCTGAATTTGCTCAAGAACGCCGAGAGCCAGCATAGCGTGGTAGCCGCCAGTGCGCTGATTCCGGCACTCGAACAGGCCAGCGCACAGGCCCAGCGGGCGGGCCAGATTATCCGCAGCGTGCATGAATTCGTGAAAAAAAGTGAACCGCAGCGCCAGCAGATCGACATCGCCACGCTGCTGGAAGGCATCCGCACCCTGATCGAACTGCAGGCGCGGCAGGCCTATGTGTCGTTCCGCGTCAGCATTCCGGAGCATCTGCCACCGGTGCTGGCCGACCGCGTGATGATCGAACAGGTGCTACTCAATCTGACCCGCAACGGCATCGAAGCGATGCAGCACATTCCGCCCCAGCGCCGCATGCTGAAGGTGCAGGCCGAGTATCTGCCGGAGACGGCGCAGGTCAGCGTGGCAGTCATCGATCAGGGCCACGGCATCCCCGAGGATGTCGCGCAGCGCTTATTCTCGCCGTTCTTCTCCACCAAGGCCGAAGGCATGGGGATGGGACTCAACATCTGCCGAACCGCGATAGAATTCCACGGCGGTACGCTCAGCTACAACGCCAATCCGCAAGGTGGCACCATATTTACCTTCGTACTGCCGGCACTGGCCAGCACTGCGAAACCGGAGACCTGAACCCATGCTGCATATTGTTGATGATGAAGAAGTGGTGCGTGATGCACTGACCTGGCTGGCCACCTCGCGCGGCATCAGTTCGCGCGCCTATGCCTCGGCGCTGCAATTGCTGCGCCATGCCGACAGCGGCCAGTTCGATCCCGAGGGCGATTGCGTGCTGCTCGATGTGCGCATGCCGGACATGAACGGCATCGCCGCTTTCGACCAGTTATCCACGCGCGGCCTGACCCAGCGCATGCCGGTGATTTTCCTCACCGGCCATGGTGACGTACCGATGGCAGTCGATGCCCTGAAACGTGGCGCTTTTGATTTCTTCGAAAAGCCCTTCAACGACAATCAGCTGATGGACCGGGTGCAGGAAGGACTGGCCGGTTCGCGCACAGCAGGCGAAATGGCGCAAGTCCATGCACGACTGGCGACGCTGTCGGCGCGCGAGCGCGAAGTACTCGATCTGATTCTGGCCGGGAAAATGAACAAGGTGGTGGCCGACCAGCTGGGCATCAGCATGCGCACGGTGGAAGTACACCGCGCGCACATCTTCGACAAGATGCAGGTGAAAACGGCAGTCGAACTGGCGGGGCTGCTCAAATAGCCGAGCGCTTGCCAGCTGCCCGGCCGCAGCGCGACTACCTCAGCTTTTCTTCTGTGTCGCGATCCATTCGTCGACCACCTGCTCCAGTACCGCTAAGGGCACGTTACCGGTCTGCAACACGATGTTATGGAAGGCCTTCAGCGAGAAGCGCTCGCCCAGTGCCTCGCGGGCGCGGGCGCGCAACTCCAGTATCCGCAACATGCCAATCTTGTAGGCGCAAGCCTGGCCCGGCATGGCCACATAACGCTCCACTTCTGCGGCCGGAATGCCGTAATCGATGCCCTGCTGGCGGGTCCACTTCATGGCGTGCAGGCCGGTATCCACGACCAGCCGGCGGGCCCGGAACAATTCTGCGTCGAGCTGGCCCAGATGGCCGACCACATCACCGTCATACCAGTGATATTCGGCCGCCAGCTGTTCCGCATACAGGGCCCAGCCTTCACCGTAGGCCGAACCGACTGAGAACACCCGGTCGCGCCGGTAGCGTGGTAGCTGGGTGTTTTCCTGTTGTAGCGCTAGCTGGAAGTGATGTCCCGGCACTCCCTCGTGGTAGGTCAGCGTACGCATCCCGACGATGCGGAACTCCGGACCCGGCATGGGCGCCCAGAAGATGCCGGGACGGGTCCCATCGTGGGCGGGTACAGAATAATGGGCCGCTGCAGTTTTCTCTGTAAAGGGCGGTTCCCGTTTCACCACCACCGGCGCTTTCGGCGTCATATCGAATAGTTCACGCGAGCGCGCTTCGGCATCGCGCAGCAATTCGTCGTAACGTGCCAGCAGTGCCGGACGCGGCTCGGCCTCTTTAGGCTGCAGATCCTTTTCCAGTCTGGCCATACGCTGTTTGATGCTGCCTTCCGTATAGCCGAGGCCGAGCAGCAAACCATCCATCTCTTTTTCGATGCGTGCCACTTCGCGCAGGCCGATCTGATGCACCTGCTCGGGCGTGTAATCGCTGGACGTCATCTGCTTGAGCAGCAAGGCATAGGCCTTATCGCCATTCGGCAAACGCCACAGGCCCGCATCATTGCCGGTATGTGGCAACTGTTCCTGCAACAGTGTGCGCACCCGCTGGTAGGCTGGCAGCACCGACTGGCGCACGATAGCTTCCGCGCTGGCGGCCAGCTTCTGTTGCTGCGCCGGCGAGAGATCCTTGACGCTGGCCATACGCTCTTTATAGCTGGCCACCAGCACATTCGCTTCGGCACCACCATCAAGGAAACGATCTAGCTGGCCGATGGCCGACTGGGTCAGAAAGGTCGGCATCAGTATCCCGCGCGCACCAAGCCCGCGCGCCTGCAGGATGCCGGTATCGATCTTGCCTGCCACGGCCTGCAGGCGCAGCAGATAATTTTCGGCATCGCGCGGGTTGCGGATCGGGTGTGCCTGCGACAGGAAATTCACCAGTTGCACATGCAGGCCACCGAACTGGTTGAACACGAAGTTATAGTCGGCATAGGGATAGCCATCGACCATGCCTTGCAGATTCCAGCGGATGCTGGCGGCACTGGCGCGCTGCTGCGGTGTCAGTGTGGCCGGATTGATCTGCGCCAGTTGCGCCAGTGCCTTTTTAGCAGCGGCCACATCACGCGCGCGCTGCACGATGGAGTTAGGCGTCAACTTGCGATCGAGCGCGTCCTGCTCCTTAGCACTGAAGTACTGCTTGAGCGTCGCCTGCTCCGGATCGTTGCGAACCCGCGTGTTGGCCAGTTGCTCGGCCCACTGGTCGAAGTTGATCGTTTGCGCGGCGCAGCTCAGGGTCGGTGTCAGGCTCAGACCCACCGCCAGCCCCGCACTCAGGGCCAGCGGCAGGTGCAGTTGAAGGCCTAGCGTAAGACTGGTCAGGGTGGCGCGCGTCAGGAACTGCTTGGAGCGGCTGGAAGTTTGCATGATCATCCCGGTAAAGTTGATCGTCCCAGTGTAGCGCAGTTCAACCATCGCAGGTCAGCGTTGGCAGATCAGCGATGGCAACTCAGCGCCCAGTCCAGATGCTCGCGCAGCAGCGGCGTGGCGTCGGCGCAGCGCGCCGCCAGCGCCGCCACAATCGCGCGATCGCCGTGCGCCCCCGCACTGGCAGCATTGCCCAGCGCTACCGCAATATTACGCAGCCAGCGTTCATGGCCGATGCGCCGTATCGGGCTGCCCTCCATCTTGCGGTTGAATTCTTCCTCGCTCCACGCGAACAGCTCCAGCAAGGTGGCGCTGCCCAGTCCGTGGCGCTCGTCGAAATCTGCCAGCACCGATTTCTGCGCAAACTTGTTCCACGGGCACACCGTCTGGCAATCATCGCAGCCGTAGATGTGGTTACCGATCAGCGGCCGCAACTCGACGGGAATGGCGCTTTTCAGTTCGATGGTCAGGTAGGAAATGCAGCGCCGCGCATCGAGCCGCCCCGGTCCCAGAATCGCGCCGGTAGGGCAGACCTCGATACAGGCCGTGCACTGGCCACAATGGGCGCCCGTCGGCTGATCCACCGGCAGCGCTAGGTCCACCAGAAACTCGCCCATAAAAAAGGTCGAACCGGCACTGCGCGACAGCAGCAGCGTATGTTTGCCGCGCCAGCCCAGCCCCGCTTTTTCTGCCAGCGGCAACTCCATCACGGGCGCCGAATCGGTAAATACCCGGTAGCCGAAGGTTCCGATCTGCGCCGTCACCCGGTCGGCCAGCTGCTGCAGGCGGGCGCGCAGCACCTTGTGATAGTCGCGTCCCCGCGCATACACGGAAATCACCGCCGCCGCCGGATCGGCCAGCCGCTGTGCTTCGCGGGCGCGCCAGTCGGGCGGCGTCGCGCCGGGCAGGTAATCCATGCGGGCGCTAATCACCCGCACCGTCCCCGGCACCAGCTCGGCGGGGCGGGCGCGTTTCATGCCATGCGCCGCCATATAGTCCATTTCGCCATGCATGCCCGCATCCAGCCAGGCCTGCAAGCCCGGCTCGGCATGCGCCAGATCGATATCGGTGATGCGCACATCGGCAAAACCCAGCTCCGCCCCCCAGCGCTTGATGCTGGTGGCCAGTTCGGCTAATTCGGTCTCGGACAGGGTGTGGGGCATGGGGCGGTGTAAGAAAGGTCGCAGGCGGTTACAATGGCTGGCGTACCAACCAACCTGACATTTTAATTGATGCCGCACTTTCAAGCCCATCTCCACGACGAAGCTGCCACCGCCGCGCTAGGCGCCGCGCTGGCGCACGCCATCGCGCCCGGCCTGGTGATCTACCTGCATGGTGATCTGGGTGCCGGCAAAACCGCCCTGACGCGCGCCCTGCTGCACGCGGCCGGCCATGTCGGCACGGTGAAAAGCCCGACCTATACGCTCAGCGAGCCGTATGCGGTCACACTGGCCGGCCAGCCGCTGAGCGTGATCCACTACGATCTATACCGCATGGGCAGCCCGGAAGAGTTTCTCGACGCCGGCTTCCGCGAAGATTTCAACGGGGTCAACATCTGCATCGTCGAATGGCCGGAAAAGGCTGACGGGGTGCTGCCGGCCGCCGATCTTGACCTCACCCTGAACGTGGCAGTGGGCGGACTGGGTCGTGATGTAGAATTGCGGGCATCCACCCCCGCTGGTCACTCATGCCTCCAACGTCTGAAATTCGCCCCCAATCTGTGAGCGCTGCGCCACTCACCCGTCGCACCGTACTCAAAGCCGGGGCCACCCTGCTGCTGTCGGTACTGGCACCGGTGCGCGCCATGGCGGCGCAGATTCTGGCCGTGCGCGTCTGGCCGGCCGAAGACTACACCCGCGTCACGCTGGAAAACGATGCCGTGCTCAAAGCCACCCACTTCATGGTGAAAGACCCGGAACGCATGGTGGTCGAGATCGAAGGGCTGGAACTGAACCCGACGCTGAAGAGTCTGGTCGCCAAAATCCAGTCGAATGACCCGTATATCAAGCAGGTGCGGGTAGGCCAGAACCGCCCCAACGTGGTAAGGCTGGTGTTCGACCTGAAAGAAGAAGTGCGCCCGCAAGTGTTCACGCTGGCGCCGGCCGGGAATTACAAACACCGCCTGATCTTCGACCTGTATCCGGTCAAGGAAGCCGATCCGATTGCGGCGATGATCGAAAAAGGCAACTGGTCCAACGACGGCAATACCGCGAAAGTGGACAACCCCGCCAGTAGCGGCGCTAGCAGCGGCAAGCCGCTGCCCGGCGAAACCCCGGCTGCGCCGCCCGAAGCAGCGCGGCCGGAAACGGACAGCAAGGCACAGGAACTACCCACCCGGGTGGCCGACCGGCATGACCACAACGGCAAGCTGGTACGCATGCTGACAATCGTGCTCGATCCCGGCCACGGTGGCGAAGATCCCGGCGCGTCCGGCAAGAACGGCAGCCGTGAAAAAGACATCGTACTGGCGATTGCCAAACGGCTCAAAACCCGCATCGAGGAAATTCCCAATATGCGCGTGATGCTGACCCGCGATGGCGACTACTTCGTGCCGCTCGGCACGCGGGTGGAAAAAGCCCGCAAAGTACAGGCCGACCTGTTTGTCTCGATCCACGCGGACGCGTTTGTGCAATCGAGTGCACGCGGCTCGTCGGTATTCGTACTGTCGGAAAAAGGCGCCAGCTCGACGGCGGCGCGCTGGCTGGCGGACAAGGAAAATCTGGCCGACTCGATCGGTGGCGTGAATGTGCGCAACCACGACCGCCAGCTGGCCAGTGTGCTGATCGACCTGTCCACCACTGCCCAGATTAACGATTCGCTGAAACTCGGCAAATCCGTGCTGGGCGAAATTGGCGGCATCAACCGGCTGCATAAAGGCTCGGTCGAACAGGCCGGTTTTGCGGTGCTTAAAGCGCCGGACATTCCGTCCATCCTGATCGAAACGGCGTTTATTTCGAATCCGGAAGAAGAAGCCAAACTGCTCGACGAGGGTTATCAAAACCAGCTGGCCGAAGCCATCGTCAAAGGCATCCGCCGCTATTTTGCCAAGAACCCGCCACTGGCGAAAAACCGGCTGGCTTGAGTGACTTTACTGAACTGAAGTTTTACCTGACTGACCAACACTACACGGAACCCACATGGCAGTAGTAACGATGACGGAATATGGCGCACTGCCCGCAGTGCAGATCACGGCGGCCGATGGCGCCCACATCACGGTGTCGCTGTTCGGCGCCCATCTGCTGTCATGGCAGACCGGCGATGGCACCGAGCGCCTGTTCGTCAGCAGCCAGACCCCGCTCGATGGCAGCAAAGCGATCCGCGGCGGCGTGCCGGTGATTTTCCCGCAATTTAATATGCGCGGTCCCGGCCTGCGTCACGGTTTTGCCCGCGTCAGCCACTGGCGCGTCGGCGCCAGCGGTGGCGATGCTGGCCAGTCCTTCGTGGAACTGCAGCTGAACCAGCACGACCTGAGCGCCGAACATGCCCAGGCCTGGCCGCATGCGTTTGCCCTGACCCTGCGCTACACCCTGCAAGGCGACACGCTCGAGGTCAGCTTCACGGTACAAAATAACGCTGAGCTAGCCTTCCCGTTCGGCGTGGCACTGCACACCTACTACGAAGTGGGCCAGTTATCGGCCACCAGCATCAGTGGCCTGCAGGGCCAGCGCTATACCGACCACCATCTGCAAACGGCCACCCAGAACCACCCTGCCCTGCACTTCACCGCCAAGCATGACCGTCTGTATGACGCCACGCCGACCCTCACGCTGAACACGGCCAGCAGCACGCTGCGACTGGAGCAGCAGGGCTTTGCTAACTGGGTGGTATGGAATCCGGGGCAGGAAGATGCCGCCGCGCTCACCGATCTGGCCGATGAAGAATATCGGCGTTTCGTGTGTATCGAACCGGCCCGCATCGACCAGCAACTGCTGGCCGCTGGCAGCAGTTGGACCGGCAAGCACCGTATCAGCTGCGCCGGTTAGCCCAGCGGCTTGCGAATACCGCCCGCATTGCGCGGGTGGACTTAGTTGGACTCTTTGATGATGCGACCCGAACCCGGTTGCACCGGCCGTGCATTCATCGGATACAGACGGCTGAACAGCGCCATCTGCGCTGGCGAGGCCTGAATCGGCTCTTTCATCACCAGCCACAGCACGCCTTCGCTGCACGGTGGCGTGGTCAGCGAGCCCATAAAGGTGAAGTAGTCACGCCGTCCCGGAATCAGGTCGATCGGATCGATCACCGACGATGGTGCCATGGTGTCGAGTTTTTCCAGTGGCAGGTTGTTCCATACCGTCTGGATCACCGGTTGCGGACGGCCCCGTTCCATCAGCAGCGCAATCACCGCCAGCTTGCCTTCGCCATCCTTGTGCACCAGGTGCATCACCATTTCATAGCCCTTGCCATTGACCCGCTCTTCCGAAGGGCGATGGAAGTGGAACTGGATCAGCTCATACATGCGGTTCTGCACCGTGATGAAATTGCCACCGCCCAGCATCACCTGCACGGTGTGGCCGTTATCCGTCACATTGAACGAGGACGGATGGTAGTCAAAGGTAATCTGTTCCAGTTCGACCTTCATGCCATCGCGGATATCGATCGGCGACTGGCGATTGCCGGTACTGCATTTGGACCATTCTGGATTGATTTTGCCCCAGTTGGCAGGGCCGTTTTCGCCCTCGTAGGACCAGTGATGGCTGATTACACGGGGAGGCGCCGCTTCCACCACCGCAGCCGCTTTCTTGGCCTTGGCCGCAGCCACCACGCGGGCTTGCTGGTTAGCGCGCATGATCGCCAGCCGCGCTGCGATCTTGGCCGACAGGTCGGACTCCGCTTCGGCTTCGCGCTCGCGCGCACTGGCAGCGGAACTGGCTATCTTGCGCGCACCGGAGGACGCTGGCTCGGCTTCTTTTTCCGCCGCTGCCGCCGCCAGCTGTTTCAGCGGTACGCCGCCCACGCTGACACCATGCTCCGACTTGGCGCCCGCCGCCGGGGTACCTTTGGTTTTGACTGTGGATGCTACCGCAGACGCCTTGGCCGACGCCGACTCATGCGGTTCGTTGGCGCTGGCGGCGCTCGCCAACGCGCAGCAGCAGGCTATCAGGGTGAGTAAAGTACGCATCGGAGTCCAGAAGTGAAAGAATTACACACTGGTATACGGATGCATTGGGGAAAAACTTGAGCGCCTGCGCGGCGAGGAAAGATATTTATTTATGAAATAAGAGCGTAGCGCAAGGCTACAGGCCGCCTGCAGGGCAGACGGCCTATGCAAACATATTTACCGGCCTAGCAGGCGCCGGCCCAGCTTGTAGACACCGCCCAGCGCCATCGGCACCACCGCCACGCCCACGCCAACCAGCACGATTTCGGTCAGGTGTTCGCGCACGATGGCGATATTGCCGAAGAAGTAGCCCGCCGTGGTCAGCAGCACCACCCACAGCACGGCGCCGCTGATGTTGTAAAACTGGAAGCGGGCATGCGTCATGTCCGACACGCCGGCGACGAATGGCGCGAAGGTGCGCACCACCGGCACGAAACGGGCCAGCACGATGGTTTTGCCGCCGTGTTTTTCGAAGAAATTATGGGTACGGCGCAAGGCATCCTTGTTCAGCCAGCGGTAATCATGGGTGAACACGCGCTGGCCGATGGCCTCGCCTATCCAGTAATTCACCGTATTACCGGTCACAGCCGCCGTAATCAGCAGCGCCATCAACAGGAACAGATTCATTTCACCGACTGCGCACATGGCACCAGCGATGAACAGCAGTGTGTCACCGGGGAAGAAAAACAGTACCACCAACCCCGTTTCACAGAAAATGATGGCAAATAATACGGCATACACCCAAATACCGTAGTTCCGAATCAAATCTCCCAGCGCTTTGTCGACATGAAGAATCATGTCGAAGAATTGCATAAAGTCCATATTCTTCCCATAAAGTCAGCGCCGGAATCATACACCACGAATGGCGCTGTGCGCGTAGTTTCCCACGTTCGATATACGGATTACAATCTTACCGGGACGCACAAACCGCGCGCCCCATTTACCAGGGAGATACCGGATGTACCGAACCGTGCTGTTACCGTCCTTGTCCACGCTCGTGCTGCTCACCAGCAGCCTGGCCAGCGCTGCCGATTTACCGATCAAACCCAGCGTCGGCGACCTCGTCAAACAATCGCAAGCGTCCGACTGGCGCCCCACCGACCCGCAGCACACACTCTATATGGAGCTCGCCAGCGGTCGCGTGGTAATCGAACTGGCGCCCAGCTTTGCCCCGCAAAATATCGCGAATATCGAAACGCTGGTGCGAGAGAAATATTACGATGGTCTGGCGATTCTGCGCTCGCAGGACAACTATGTGGCCCAGTGGGGCGATCCGCAAGCGGAAACTGCGCCCCGTCCGCTGGGTAGCGCCAAAGCCAAAGTAGCCGGCGAATTTACCGTGCCACTGAAGAACGACCGGCACTTTGTCCGTCAGCCCGACCGTGATGGCTATGCACCGCAAATCGGCCACTCCAACGGCTTCCCGGTGGGCCGCGACACGCGCGCCGGCACCACCTGGCTAACCCACTGCTACGGCATGGTCGGGGTGGGTCGCGACAATGGCAGCGATAGTGGCAATGGTGCCGAACTGTATGCCGTGACCGGCCACGCGCCGCGCCATCTGGATCGCAACATCACCGTAGTCGGTCGGGTGCTGTCCGGCATGGCGCTGCTGTCCTCACTGCCGCGCGGCAGCGAAACGATGGGCTTCTACGGTGCCCAGGAAAACCGCATGGCGATCCGCTCGGTGCGCCTGGAAGCGGATGTGCCGGAAGCAGAACGCAGCCATCTGGAAGTGATGCGCAGCGAAGCGCCGATCTACCAGCAGGTGATCGATGCCCAGCGCAACCGTGGCGGCCCGTGGAATCTGTTCTCGCCCGGCTATGTGGAACTGTGTAACGCGCCGATTCCGGTGCGCGTCAAACCCTAGTCGCAGGGCGCGAGGCGGGCGGCAAGCAGTTATAATCGCCCCATGAACGCGCCCGACACCACTACTCCCGACCTGCCTCAGCCGCCGCGCCCGATCCGCGCCCTGCCCGATCAGCTGATTTCCCAGATAGCCGCCGGCGAGGTGGTGGAACGGCCCTCGGCCGTGGTCAAGGAATTGCTGGAAAATGCGCTCGACGCGGGCGCCAGCCAGATCACCGTGCGGCTCGAAGAAGGCGGCGTGAAACGCATCGCCATTACCGACAATGGGCGCGGCATCCCGCCTGAGCAGATGCCGCTGGCACTGGCGCGCCATGCCACCTCGAAAATCGCCTCGCTGAATGATCTGGAAAACGTCGGTACGCTGGGTTTCCGTGGCGAAGCACTGGCCTCGATCGCCTCGGTGGCCGCCGTGACGCTCACCTCGCGCACCGCCGATGCGGCCCATGCGTGGGAACTGGTCGGTTCGCATCAGGGCACGGTGGCACCGTCCTCGGGTGCTCACGGCACCACGGTCGATGTACAGGATCTGTATTTCAATACGCCGGCGCGGCGTAAATTCCTGAAATCGGAACAGACCGAATTCGGTCACTGCGCCGAAGTGGTACGGCGGATTGCGCTGGCACGTCCCGATGTCTCGTTCTCGCTGAGCCACAATGGCCGCACCGTCGACCACTGGAACGTCAGCGAAATGGCCAAGCGCAGCGCCCATATTCTCGGTGAAGGCTTTGCCGAAGCCCGGCTGGCTATCGATGAAAGCGCCGGCCCGCTGCGCCTGCATGGTTATACCGGCTTGCCGACCGCCTCCAAAGCGCGCGCCGACGGCCAGTTCTTCTATGTGAACGGTCGCTTTGTGCGCGACAAAGTACTGGTGCACGCCGTCAAAGCGGCCTATCAGGACGTACTGCATGGCGACCGCTTCCCGTCCTACGTGCTAGCGCTCGATCTCGATCCGGCACTGGTCGATGTCAATGTCCACCCGTCCAAAATCGAAGTGCGCTTCCGCGACAGCCGCGCCGTTCACCAGTTCGTGTTCCACGCCGTGCAGCGCGCGCTGTCACAGACCTCGGCCACCGCGCATGGCAGCGCACCGTCGCCACTGCCGGCCGCCGGCAGCCTGGAAACGGCGCCATGGCGCGGCGAACAGACCAGCTTCGGCGCCTTGCTGAAACCTGATTACGCACCGACCTTCTCGCCCTCGCCGTTTGCCCGCAACGATGCTACTGGCGCGTCACCGAACCCCTACACGCCGCACTACGCGGGCGCCGCAACGGGTGGCGTGGCACAGAGCACGGAGCGCTATGGCGCCCTGTTCAGTGGCGCCAGCGACGCGGCACGCAATGCCACGCCGGCCAGTGATGGCAGCAGCAGTGAACATCGCCGCAATGACAGCGATCTGACGCTGCCGCAGGCAAGTCCCTACATCGCCTCGGCAGCGGCCATGGCGCAGGAAGAATTCCCGCTCGGCTTCGCGCTGGCGCAACTGCACGGCATCTACATCCTCGCCCAGAACGCCAAAGGACTGGTGCTGGTCGACATGCATGCCGCCCACGAACGCATTCTGTACGAACAGCTCAAGCACGCGCTGGAAAGCCATGTCGCCGGTGAAGCCATGCAGGTGCAGCCGCTGCTGATTCCCGTCACCTTCTATGCCGACGCCATCGAAGTGGCGACCGTGCACGAACATCAGGACACCCTGCAAACGCTGGGCTTCGATATCGCCGCGCTGTCGCCCACCACGCTGGCCGTGCGCAGCGTACCGGTGCTGCTGAAAAATGCCGACGCCCAGACGCTGGCGCGCGACGTGCTGCGCGATGTGCGCGAATTCGGCGGCTCGCGCCTGCTAATCGAACGCCAGAACGAACTGCTGGGCACACTGGCCTGCCACACCGCCGTGCGCGCCAACCGCATCCTGTCGACGCAGGAAATGAACGCCCTGCTGCGCCAGATGGAAAGCACCGAACGGGCCGACCAGTGCAATCACGGCCGCCCGACCTGGGTGCAAGTCGAAATCGGCGCGCTCGACAAACTCTTCCTGCGTGGTCAGTAATATGCACTCGAATTCCAAGTTGCCACTGGCCGTCGCCATCATGGGCCCGACCGCGTCGGGCAAAACGGCTGCCGCGCTGGCCATCGCCGCCCAGCTTCCCTGCGAAATCATCTCGGTCGATTCGGCACTGGTGTATCGCGGCATGGACATTGGCACTGCCAAGCCCAGCCGCGCCGAACTGGCCGCCGCACCGCACCACCTGATCGATATCATCGACCCGCTGGACGCCTACTCGGTGGCGCAGTTCCGCACCGACACGCTGCGACTGGTTGATGAGATTGCAGCGCGCGGCAAACTGCCGCTGCTGGTGGGCGGCACCATGCTGTATTTCAAAGGCCTGAAAGACGGACTGGACGACCTGCCCGGCGCCGATCCTGACTTGCGCGCTGCACTCGAAGAAGATGCCGCCCGCATCGGCTGGCCCGCCATGCACGCCCGGCTGGCGCTGCTCGATCCGGAGACGGCCGCACGGCTAGCACCGGCCGACGCCCAGCGCATCCAGCGTGCCCTGGAAATCTGCACCCTCAGTGGCAAGCCCATGTCGGAACTACTGGCCCAGCGCGAACAGACCAGCCTGCCGTTCGAACTACTCTCGTTCGCGCTCGAACCCTCGGACCGCGCCGTGCTGCACCAGCGCATCGCCCAGCGTTTCGATGTGATGCTGGCCGACAGTCCGGCCGGCAATCTGCTGACCGAAGTGGCGCAACTGCGTCGGCGTGGCGACCTGCACCCCGGCCTGCCATCGATGCGCTGCGTTGGCTACCGGCAGGCGTGGGAATATCTGGATGGCAGCATCGATTACGCGACCCTGCGCGAAACCGGCATCATCGCCACCCGCCAGCTGGCCAAGCGCCAGCTCACATGGCTGCGCTCGATGCCGGAACGGGTGGTGCTGGACTGCCTGGGCAGCGATCCGGCCAGCGCCATGCTGGCGCAGATCAGGACGCGGCTGGGCTAGATAGAGGCTGCTTCAGGCGCGCCACTGTCGCAGCAGCGCGGCGGCTGCGTTAAAAAAATAGCACGGATTTGCGGCTGGAATCGCCGCAAAAAATAAGATAAACAGAATATTTAAAAAAAGATGAGCAGCATTCCTTGACAGAAAATGGGCCAACCCTCATAATTCTTCGCGTTGCAGGTGATATAGCTCAGTTGGTTAGAGCACAGCATTCATAATGCTGGGGTCGGTGGTTCAAGTCCACCTATCACCACCAAGAATTCTATACACAAAAGGCCTAGTTCATTCGAACTAGGCCTTTTGTGTTTCTAGCCAGGGTTATTTGCGGCGCTTCTATGCTTCGGGTACGCTGGAATTGCAGCAATACCCTACCGGTGTCGCCGCGCGGCGCAGATTCATTCAACAACGCCGCAGCGCAAGGTTCAGAAGGTTTCCCAGTTGTCCGATTGCTTGCCCGCCGGACGCGCCAGCGCGGCGCGGACCGGATGCTGGACCGGCACCGCCAACCCATTCTGGCGGGCGAAACTGTCATCCAGGCGGAAGGTAGCCACCACCTGCACCAGATCGTAGGCTTGCTCCTTCAGGGTGCTAGCGGCGGCCGCCATTTCCTCCACCAAGGCCGCATTCTGCTGAGTCACCTCGTCCATGCTGGTCACCGCTTCACCGACCTGCGCCACACCTTGTGCCTGTTCCGTGCTAGCGTTGCTGATCTCGCCCATGATCGCCGTCACCCGCTGAATACTGGCCACGGTTTCCGTCATCGTCGAACCGGCTTTGTCGACCAGCGCGGTGCCGAGTTCAACCCGCTCCACGCTGGCATTAATCAGGTGCTTGATTTCGCGTGCGGCCTCGGCACTGCGGGCGGCCAGACTGCGCACTTCGCTAGCGACCACCGCAAAACCGCGGCCCTGTTCACCAGCACGCGCTGCTTCCACCGCAGCGTTCAGGGCCAGAATATTGGTCTGGAATGCAATCCCGTCGATCACGCTGATGATGTCGCTGATCCGGCGGCTCGACTCATTAATGCCTTTCATGGTCTCCACAACTTCACCGACCACCTCGCCCCCCTGAATCGCCACCGCCGAGGCACTCGCCGCCAACTGGTTGGCCTGCCGTGCCGATTCAGCGTTCTGTTTCACGGTCGCACTTAACTGCTCCATACTGGCTGCCGTCTCTTCCAGCACACTGGCCTGCTGTTCCGTACGCGATGACAGATCGTGGTTGCCTTGTGCAATCTCGGCGCTGGCAGTGGCTACCCCCTCGGAGCCGCTGCGCACATTCGCCACGACACCGGCCAGTTTCACCCGCATCCCTTCCAGATTGGTGAGCAAATGACCCAGTTCGTCAGTCCGGCTGACGTGCGCCACCCGCGTCAGATCACCATCGGCAATGCTTTGTGCCATCGCCACTGCCTCTTCTACCGGAGCAATCACACTATTCGGAACGCGTATGATCAGTATCAAACCGATGGCAACAATACCGATCAGAACACCGATCGTCGCGCGCTCGGTGGCCGTGACAAACTCGAGCACCTTGTCGGCAGATTTTGCCGTGCCCACCAGATTAAACTTCAATATCTGTTCCATGCTGGCATAGGCTGCGCGGAACCGTGGCGGGCCATTGGCGATGTAATTCTGAACGGCCTCGCTGGACTGACCGGTGGCGCCGGCTTCGGCCTCGAGCGCCTTTAATCCTTGCCTTGCGATCGCAAAATACGCATCCCGCTTGGCCTGATAATCCTTGTACATGGCGCGCTCGGTCGGTCCTTGCGGATCATCAGGTAGGTAGTCGTCGAGCGTCTTGGCATACACGTCCGTGGTTCGAGCCAGTGCCGTTTCGATCTCAGTCAATCTGCGCGCAAACACGGCGGGATCCGACACATCATGGCGAGCCATACGATCGCTGACCGCAAAATAGTGATCTGCGAGGAAGCCTTTCATGTGGCCAAGGTTTTCGATCGCGGGTACCCAGGAGGTACTGACCTGACCAGCCTCATACTTGGTGACCACGTTACGGTAAAGTGAATACGCCGTGCTAAGCACAGACAGCAATAGAATCAGCGCCAGGCCGCCAGTGATGCGGGCACGAATGCCCAGATTACTCAAATTCATGTGATGTAAATCCAATAAGAACCGAGACCGTTACAGTGTCACGTAATTCTGTACTCCAATGCAAGAAATTTTGTCAAGTTGACGTTTTTGACGCATGCACGATGTTGTTCTACCCAAAACGTCGGTATGGCATCAATGAGCAGCGTGCACCGGACAATATTGAAAAGCGCAAAGAACTTCCACTTAGAGCAACACCTCGCTCAAGCAAGATTTTGGGGTGATTTTGCTTCCCCCGCTCAACACATGCCATACTTTGTTGTGGAATGAGATTCTTATTCGCGCAATAGTGGCGAAACAATGCAAGGGGAGCAAATCGAATGGAGATGCCAAGGGAAGCCTTCCTCGAAGCGGTGATCGAAGCCGCAGACCTGGACGTTTGGGAAAACGAACTCGTCAGCGGCCAGGTAACCCGGAAAGCCACCAAGATCTATGCCGAACTCGGTTACACCGAGCAAGAGGCAGGCGATTGCATGGACAACGTCTTTGCGATCATCCACCCGGACGATCTTGAGCGGATGAAAAATGCGCTGAACGACCACGCCAGCGGCAAGACCCCCAAATATCAGTGCGAATTCAGAATCAAAGCAAAATCGGGCGCCTGGGTCTGGTACGCCAACAGCGGGAAAATCGTTAAACGACGGGAATTCCCGGACGCGCAACACTTGATAGGCGTAACCTACAACATCAATGCAAGGCGGCAGCAAGAAGAAGAACTGAAACGGCTCAACCTCGAATTAGCCGCCCAGAAGGAGCAGCTCGAGCAACTCAACATCAGCCTGCACAACATCGCGATGACCGACGTGCTGACCCAGCTTCCCAACCGTCGCCTTCTTATCGATCGCGTGAACCAGGCGCTGCACGGCACCAAGAGAAGCCAGCAAATCGGTGCACTGTTGTTTATCGACTCCGACAACTTCAAAAGCGTCAATGACCAGCACGGGCACGAGGCCGGTGATCTGCTGTTGAAGCAAATCGCAACACGTCTGCGTGCTGCGGTCCGGGAAGTAGATACGGTGGCGCGCATATCAGGTGACGAGTTTGTGGTGATGCTGGAAGACCTGGGCACTGACCCCATCGAGGCCGCACATAAAACGCGCGCTATCTCCGAGAAGATATTGGCGTCCCTCAGTCAGCCATATGCGCTTGGGGCGATTCAATGCACCAATACCGTCAGCATAGGTGCCACCCTGATGAACGAGGGGCATGTCAGCTTCGATGACCTGTGTCACTCGGCCGACGCCGCCATGTATCAGGCGAAAAGAGCGGGGCGCAATACGTTCCGGATGTTTTTGCCTGCAGAGCACTCGACATAGTTCACCCGCCCTGCGGCCAAGGTACGCGCTGAGACATGACAGGCGCTTAAAAACTGCGCTCGAACGCCAGCACAAACTTATGCTGCCAGGCACTGGTGCCAGACGCTGCGCTGTAGATGGTGGGACTGGCAGCGGGGCGCAAACGCACCGCGTCGAGGGAAAGCTGAGCACGCCATTGCTGATAGAAACTCACCACACCGATGCGTGCTTCGGCACGATTGGTCTGCGCCTGATCGGGCGCGTAGAGATAGCCGACATGCCAGATACCCTGCACACGCTCGCCTAACATCGCGCCACTATTGAGTTCCGCAAACACGGTGCGTTGCCCCAGCCCCAGATAGTCGGGCGAGTAATGTAGCCGGGTGTTAAAGCTGTCGCCAGTCAGCCCCGCATACAGCTCGCGGAAATTCCAGCTCGACTGCTGGGGGAACAGATAGCTGGTCACGCCCGCTTCCCATGCCAGCCCCGAGACGAAGCGCTGGGCATAACCGGCGTAACCGGTCCATTGCGCGCGCCGATGTGGCTCGCCCGCTAATTGCCCATTCAGCAGCTGCCCTCCCGCATACCAGCCAGCACTGGCGTCATAATTGACTGCCAGACGCGCCACCGGCTTGTCGCTGCTCAGTGAGATGCCGCGATACAGATAGTCGGACAATAGCCCTGCACTGCCGCTCAGTTGAGCATGCGCGGCAGGCATCCATGCCCAGGCAAAGACACTCAGCGTCAGTGAGCCAAACGCTGAGGGGAACTGGTGGGACAGGCGCATGAGCACTTTCCAGAAATACGGAACAGGGTGGCACACAGATCGATGCTGGTGAGACGGGACGGGCTGTCATTGAAGACGATGGCATCGCGCAATCGGGTGTCGGATAACTGGGGTTTGAGCTCTTCCATCAGTGCCAGCATGCCGGAAATATGCGCCGCCGCATAGGATGAACCGTTCACCACACCCCAGCGGCCACCCGGCATGGTGGTCGGAATGTCGCGTCCCGGCGCCTGCCAGGCCGCCAGGCCAGCGGGCAAGGGACTGCCATCCGAAGCGACGGCAAATACACCGGCGACATTGGCCGGAAAGCCGCCATCCGGCTGGCCCGGGTCGACCGCGCCAACGATGCGGATGCCGCGCGCCAGCGCAACCCCCAGTAGCTGCTGCAACAAGCGGTCCGCTGGTCCGGACAAGCTGAGGTTAATCACCTGCGCACCGTGGGACAGTGCATAGTTGAGCGCCTTGGCCAGCGTAAAGCTGTTGCAGCGGGTCATGCTCGCGGCCTGCCAGCAGGCGCGCAAGGCCATGATGTGCGCCTCCGGCGCGACCCCGGCAATGCCCACCCCGTTGTCGGCACGGGCCACGATCACCCCTGCCACGGCCGTACCATGCAGCTCGGCGAGATAGCTCTGGCCATCGACAAAATTCTGTTCTACCAGCACCTGTCCGGCCAGATCCGGGTGCTGACTCTCCACCCCGCTATCGACTACCGCCACCAGCACCTTGCGCCCGGTCGCCGTGCGCCGCACCTGATTCAATTGCCAGGCTTGCGCGGCAGGCTGCATATGCAACAAAGGATCGGCGGCCGCCTGCGCGGCAAAGTTCTGGATTTGCTGGGCCCACTCGACGCGGCGATCCTGCTGCAAAGCCTGCAGAATCGGCGCAACGGCCATACCGGCCGGCACCCGCATGCGATAGCAATCCACATTCAATACCGGCATGGCCCAGTCTTCCAGCAACTCCAGCTGATGCTCACGTGCCACCGCCGCAGCGAGTCGCTGACGCGCGCTGCGCCCGGCATCTTCACGGTAATTCACACTGCCATAGCCATCGCTACGGAAGTGTGGCGCGGGCAGATGAAACATCACCAGTATCTCGTGCTGTTCGGGCGGGGCAGCAACAGCGTCGCTCAACCGGCGCGCCCCATCTGCCGGCTGCAGACGCGGCAAGTCATCGCCGCTCTGGATCTGCGCCAGTGCCGCGCCACTGCACAGCGCCAGCCACAGTGCTACCAGCAGGCGCTTCATCGCGGCGGCTCCACGGGCGCCTCGGCGGTGAGCGCCGCGGCACTTGCGACGGCAGGATCTGCCTGCAATGCGGCCAGCAGCGCCGTTTGCTGGCGTGGCGCCACCTCTAACATATACGCACCCGTCACGGTCGGGCCGCCGACAATTTGCGCGGCGTGGCGACGCAGCAACTGCTGGATATCGTCGAGCCGCGCATCGGCCTTAAACACCACCAGCACATCGGGCATGCTGGCAGCGCCGTTGCCCAGCGCCTGATACGCAGGGGCAGCGCCGTGCTGCAAGGCAGGCAGTTGCAACACCAGCAGCGCGATGGCGGCAAACTGCGCCCCCATGGCCCAGCGTTGCCAATGATGCTGTGCCAGCCACGCCCGCCAGCGCTGCAAACGGGTGGGCCGGCGTCGCGCCCCGGGCTGCAGCGCTGGCGCTGCGGGCGACAAACTCGGCTGCAGGCGTGCTGGCACGGCCTGATCTTCCAGCTGCGGTAACAGGCGGGCCAGCGCGCCTTCCATATCCAGCCCGGCGGGCAGCGCCGGCTCGGATTCCTGCACCGTGCGCTGCCACGCCAGCTCGGCACGACAGTCGCTACAAGCCTGCACATGCTGCTCCAGGCGCGCCGCGACGTCCGCGGCCAGCGTGCCTGTCAGCAGGCACGGCAGTAATTCCTGCATAGCCTGGTGCTCACTGGCACTGAGGACAGTTGAGGTACTCATCGCATTTCTTCCCTATGCTCGGACAAGATGTCCTTTAACTTCAAGCGCGCATGAAACATGCGCGTCTTTACCGTGTTTAACGGACAGCCCATGGTGTCGGCAATTTCCTGATACGCCATGCCATGGTAGTAGGTCAAACTCACCACGACGCGCTGCTCCAGCGGCAGACTGGCAAGCGCACGCCCCACCCCGTCCTCCAGCTGACGGGTTTGCAGCAGCTGCTCCGGTTGGTCGCCCTCGGCGACGCACTGATCCTGCGCTGCCTCGAGTGGTTCATCGAGGCCGTTCAAGGCTTTCAAGGCTTGCCGGTAAGCGATACCAAAGATCCAGGTCGATAGCTTACAGCTGCCGTCAAAACTATCGGCTTTCTGCCAGACCACCAGCATGGTGTCGTTAATCACTTCTTCAATCAGCGCCACATTCCGGATCATGCGGTCCAGAAAGCGTGCCAGCCGCCCGAAATACCCGCGGTACAGGGCTTGAAACGCCACGCGGTCGCCAGCGCCAACGCGCCGCAACAATGCAGTCTCATCCTGTTCCTCCAGCACCCTCGTCCTCCCGCCTACCTGCATACCTGATCTCCTCTGAGCCAGTGAATACAGCCCGGCAGAGAAAAGGTTCAATTTCAGTGAAAAAATATTTTTACAGGCAATTTTGAACCATTTCCCCGCTGCCCGGTATAGACCGTCACAAGATTAACGGATTGCTCAGTCTACGTGTTTGCCGCTCCCCTGTACTGCAGCCCTGCGCTGCTGGCCCCCGAAGCACCCGATGTGGCGCGTCTGCTCCTGCTGGCGCCACTGCTGGAAGAGTGGGTTATGCGCGCCGGTGTGCAGCACTGGCTGCTACAGCGCTGCCGCCCCGCGAACGCCCTGTTGCTGAGTGCGCTGCTGTTTGCCGCACTACATGGTGCGGCGGGCTGGCAGCAAGCCGCGCTGGTGTTCTGGCCCGGCTTGCTGTTTGGCGCAGCCTACCAGCGCTGGCGTGACTGGCGTCTGTGTGCCTTGTTACATGGTCTGTGCAATGCCTGTGCGATCGCGTTTTGTGGATCTTAGTCTGTGGATCTTAAACTGTTAGGAGAATCAATGAACATTACCCGTCCGCTCCGCCCCGGCCCTGCCGTCGCGCTGTTGGCCCTGCTAGCGCTGGCACCTGCCAGCCAGGCTGCCGATGCCCTGAACGGCAAGACCCTGTATCTGAATGGCCCCGTCTCGGGCGGCACGGCCTGTGCCGCCTGCCATGGCGCAACCCCCGCCAACAATGTCAACGGCATTCTGTCGGCCGCCAATAACCCGTCCGTCATCAGCGCCGCCTTCGCCGCCAACCGGGGCGGCATGGGCTCGCTGTTCAACGGTAAATTCAGCGCCGCCGAGCTCGCCGATCTGGCTGCCTACATCGGCAACCCCACGGTGACGGCAGCGCCCAGCGCCAGCCTGTCGCCCAGCACACTGACCTTTACCGGCACCACCGTGGGCCAGAGCAGCGCCGCGCTGAGTACCACCCTCAGCAATAGCGGCAATGCTGCGCTGAACCTGAGCAGCCTGACGCTGGGCGGCAGCCACAGCGCCGATTTCAGCATCAGTGGCGGCAGCTGTGCCGTCGGCAGCGCCGTCGCTGCAGGTGCCAGCTGCAATGTGCAACTGGTGTTCCGCCCTGCTGCAGCCGGCAGCCGCAACGCCACCCTGAATATCGGCCACAATGCCACCGGTGGCACCAGCACGGTCAGCCTGAGCGGTAGCGGCAACGCCGTGGCCACGCCCACCGTCGCCCTGTCAGCCAACGCACTCAACTTCGGCACGCTGCTGACGGGCAGCACGGCACCGCTGCAGACCATTACCGTCAACAATGCCGGTCAGGCCGCACTGAGCTTCAGCGCGATCAGCCTGGGCGGCGCGAATGCCGGCATCTTCAAGCTCGGCGGCAGCTGCGCGACCAGCGTCCCCGTTGCGGCCGGCGCCAGCTGCACCATCACGGTAGCAGCCACACCCAGCGTGGCCGGGGCCTTCTCGGCGAGCCTGAATCTGGCGTCCAATGCCAGCAACGCCAGCGTCGCCGTGGGTCTGAGCGGCAGCGCCAGTGCCCCGGCGCCGGCGCTCACGGCCAACCCTTCGGTGCTGGCGTTTGGCACCCAGACCGTCGGTGGCGCAGCGCTGACCCAGACCGTCAGCATCAGCAATAGCGGCAATGTACCGGTGAATTTCAGCAGCGTCGCCGTCAGTGGCGCCGCCAGCATCACGCTCGGCAATAGCACCTGCAGCGGCACGCTGGCGGTAGGAGCTAGCTGCAGCGTACCCTTGTCGTTCGCGCCCACGGCAGCCGGCAATGTCAACGCCACCCTGCTGCTGCGCTCGAATGCTGCGGATCTGTCGGTCGCCGTCAGCGCCAGCGGCAGCGCCGCTGCCGTCGCGCGTCCTACCCTGTCCGACAATGCCCCGTTCGCCTTCAGCGATACCCAGGTCGGTCAGCAAAGCGCCGTGCACAGCATTACGCTGAGCAATAGCGGCACGGCCGCCCTGAAGATCACGGCGCTGGCCCTGGGCGGTAGCCAGCCCGGCGACTTCGTACTGGCCGGCAGCTGCAGTACCGGCAACGGCAGCGGCGCCAGCGTCAGTCCCGGCGCCAGCTGCAGCATGGAGGTCAGCTTCAAGCCCGGCGCCAGCGGCGCGCGCAGCAGCGATCTGGTGCTGATGACCGATGGCGGTGCCCAGTTCAGCCTGCACTTCTCCGGGAATGGTCTGGCCGTGCCCACCAGCGTGGCCTCGCTGAGCACCAATCCGCAAGCGTTCGACTTCGGCGCCAGCACCATCGGCAGCAGCGCTGCCGTGAAACGCATCACCCTGACCAATACCGGCGGCGCCCCGCTGACCTTGAACAGCGCCAGTTTCAGCGGCCCGTATGGCATCGCCAGCGATAGCAGCAATGGCGGCAGCAGCTGTGCCGCCTTCCCGCTGACGCTGGCCGCCGGCGCCAGCTGCGAACTGCCTGTCAGCTTCACGGCTGTCGCGGCGGGCAATAGCACCGGCAATCTGACCCTGCAAGCCAATGGCGCCAGCTGGAGCGTCGCTCTGAGTGGTCAGGGCGTGGCAGCTGCCAGCAATAGCGGCGGCGCACAGAATCGCGGCGGTGGCGGTTGCTCGGCGGCGCAGGATGTGAATGACCCGATGCTGGCCGTGCTGGTCCTGCTGGCCAGTGGCGTGCTGCTGTGGCGCCGCCGTCAGGCCCGTACCGCCGTGCTGGCCAGCGCGCTTGTCAGCACTGTTGCCAGCGTGGCCGTATGCACCGCGCTGGCCCTGCCCGGTCCTGCGGCAGCACTGGAAGTTGGTCAGGCTGCGCCGGGCTTTGCCCTGAACGGCAACGACGGCACGCTGCGCTTGGAACAGTTTCGCGGCAAGCTGGTGTATCTGGACTTCTGGGCTTCGTGGTGCGGCCCCTGCCGCCAGTCCTTCCCGTGGATGAACCAGATGCAGGCGCGCTATGGCCAGAAAGACCTGCAGATCATCGGCGTCAACCTGGACGCCCGCAGCGATGACGCACGCAACTTCCTCGCCAGCAACCCGGCACAGTTCGCGATTGCCTACGATGCCAGCGGCACCACCCCGCGCAGCTATGGCGTGAAAGGCATGCCTAGTAGTGTACTGATCGGTGCCGATGGCAAGGTGCTGTTCGAGCACAGCGGCTTTCGCGCCGCTGATCGCGCCCTGCTGGAAAGCCGCATCCGCAGCGCGCTGGGGGTGAACCAATGATGGCGCGTCGGCTGCTGATGCTGATGCTGAGCACAGGCCTCGCTGCCGGCCTGTCCGGCTGCGCCCTGACGCCGGTACCAGCATGGGAAAAAGGCCAGCTGGCGCGCAGCGACATGCTGCTGGAAAGCGACGCGCTGGCCAAGCGCTTCAATGAACATATTTATGCCAGCAAGGAAGCGGCGGCCGGCGGTAACGCCGTCGGCGGCGGTGGCTGCGGCTGTAACTGACAGGGATCGCTATGCAACAAGAAAAAGCCACACCACTGGGACAGGCACTGCTGGCGGCGGCCATGCTGCTGCCCGGCCTGAGCCATGCCGAGAGCGCGCCGGAACGGGGCGCCATCAGCATGAAATACCTATACTACAAAGAGGATCAGGCAGGACTAGACCGGATCCAGGTGCATGCGCCGTCAATTTCCGTGCTGGCCCCGCTGGCCGGCGAGTGGAGCCTGGCGGCCAGCGCCACCACCGATGATGTGTCCGGCGCGTCGCCGCGCTACCACACGGCCGTATCGGGCGCCTCGCGCATGGCTGACCAGCGCAAGGCCGGTGATGTCAGCCTGACGCGCTATCTGGAAAACGGCAGCATCAGCGTCGGCGCCGCCTACTCCAATGAGCATGATTACCGCTCCCGCGCCCTGTCCGTGCAAGCCAATCTGCTCAGCGCCGACCGCAATACCACCTGGTCGCTCGGTCTGGGCGGCTCGGACGATGCCATCCATCCCGTCAACCGCATCGTCGAGAACGCCAGCCGCCAGACCATCAATCTGCTGGCCGGGGTCACGCAGGTGCTGACCCCGGTCGATATCGCCCAGCTAACGCTCACGCACAGCCGTGGTCACGGCTATTATTCCGACCCGTACAAGCTGGTCGATAACCGTCCAGGGGAGCGCCAGCAAAGTACCCTGCTGACACAATGGAATCATCGCCTGATCGACGCCGATGCGACCACCCGCCTGAGCTACCGCTACTACCGCGATAGTTATGGCATCAGCGCCCACACCCTCAACGCCGAGTGGGTGCAATCGCTGTCGCACGGCTGGACCCTGACTCCGGCGCTGCGTCTGTACACCCAGCGCGCCGCAAAGTTCTATTTCGATCCCGTATATGGCAGCGAGCCCTTCCCGCCCGGCTATGTGTTCGGTGGCAGCGCCTACACCTCAGCCGACCAGCGCCTGGCCGGCTTTGGTGCCGCCACGCTGGGCCTGAAAGTGGCCAAGCAGATCGATCGTGACTGGAGCGTCGACGTCAAGTTCGAACGCTATCAGCAACGTAGCGCCTGGCGGGTGTTCGGCAGTGGCAGCCCGGGGCTGGCAGCGCTGCATGCCAACAGCGTGCAGATCGGCTTTACCCGGCTGTGGTAGAGCAGGTCTACAGCGAGGCATTTCATGCCATGGGTAGCCGCTGCGAAATCCGTCTGGCGGCAGCCGATGCCGCCAGCGCACGCCGCAAGATCGCGCTGGCGATCATGGAAATCCGCCGGATCGAGCACAAGTACTCGCGCTATCGGGCTGACAGCATTCTCAGTCAGATCAATGCAGCGGCCGGTCAGCACGCCATCGCCTGCGATGCCGAAACCAGCGCCTTACTCGACTACGCCGATGCTTTGCAGCGTGCCAGTCAGGGGCGTTTCGACATCACCTCCGGCGTACTGCGCAAAGCCTGGGACTTCCGCCGCGCGGTACTGCCTTCCTGCGCCGCGCTGGCCGCGCTGCTGCCGCTGGTGGACTGGCAGCAAGTGGTGCGCACGCCGGACTGTGTGTATCTGCCCAGAGCCGGCATGGAACTCGATTTCGGCGGTTTCGGCAAGGAGTACGCAGTGGATCGTGCCGCTGAAGTGCTGCAGGCTCAGGGTATCGCGCATGGCTATGTGAATCTGGGCGGCGATATGCGCTTTCTCGGCCCGCATCCCGATGGCACGCCCTGGATGATCGGCATCCAGCATCCGCGTGATGCGCAGGCCACCATCGCCAGCATCCCCGTCAGCCGTGGTGCGCTCACCACCAGCGGCGACTACGAACGCTATATCGACGTGGCAGGGCAGCGCTATTGCCACCTGCTGGACCCGCGCAGCGGCATGCCGGTGCGATTCTGGCGCTCGGTCAGCGTGCTGGCACCGTTAGCGATTGCCGCCGGTAGTTGCAGCACCCTGACGATGCTGCTGGCACAAGACGGACTGGATTTTCTGAATCAGTCCGGTATGAGTTATCTAGCCATGGATCAGCATGGCGACATTTTCCGGAGAACCGTATGAACTTCCCCCTGCGCTGGTATGCCAGCGTTCCTCAACGCCGCACGGCGACTGCCCGACTCAGCGCCGTGTGGCTCTGGCTGGGCGCGCTGCTGCTGTCGCTCTGGCTGCCGCTGGCCAAAGCCGACGACTTCCTGCCACCCGAACAGGCGTTTGTGCTCAAGGCGGAGCTGCGCGATACCCGCACGCTGGCTTTGCACTGGGCCATCCCGCCCGGCTACCACCTGTATCGCGAACGCCTGTCGTTCAGCGGCCCGGGCGTAGGCCAGCCTGTACTACCGGTCGGCAAGCGCAAATTTGACGAGAACTTCGGCAAAATAATGGAAACCTATTATGGCGACCTGAAGCTGACACTACCCGTTAGTGGCACTGCCGCGTTCACCCTGACAGTCAGCTATCAGGGCTGCGCCGATGCAGGCCTGTGCTACCCACCCGTGGTGCGCAGCTATACCGTCGATCCGGACCAGCCCGGCGTACTCAGCGCACTGGCCGACGTCGATGCAGGCACTGCGGCAGCACCACTGGCCGCAACTCCCGCCAGCAGCACGCTGCAAAGCGAGCAGCCGGCGCCGGAAGACGATAGCTCACTGGCCCAGCGCACCCTGCAAAGCGGCAGTATCTGGCGCATCGGTGCGGCCTTCCTGGTGTTCGGTCTGCTACTCTCGTTCACGCCATGCGTGCTGCCGATGGTACCTATCCTGTCGTCCATCATCGTCGGCGAAGGCCAGGTCACGCGCCGTCAGGCATTGATGCTGGCCGCCGCCTACAGTCTGGGCATGGCACTGGTGTACACCTCGCTGGGGGTGGCCGCCGGGCTGGCCGGCGAAGGGCTGGCGGGCGCCTTGCAGAAACCGTGGGTACTGCTGACCTTTGGCGCGCTCCTGTTCGGGCTGGCACTGTCGATGTTCGATGTCTACCAGCTGCAATTGCCGAGCGCCCTGCAAAGCCGCCTGACCGAATCGAGCGGCCGCCAGAGCGGCGGCAAACTGGCCGGCGTGTTCGTCATGGGCGCCTTATCGGCACTCATCGTCGGCCCCTGTGTGGCAGGCCCGCTGGCCGGCGCCCTGCTCTACATTAGCAAAACCGGCAATGCCGTCACCGGCGGCTGGGCCCTGTTTGCCATGGCCAGCGGGATGAGCGTACCGCTGCTGCTGACCGGTCTGTCTGCCGGCAGCCTGCTGCCACGTGCCGGTGCATGGATGAACCATGTGAAAAAAGTCTTCGGCCTGCTGCTGATTGCCGTCGCCATCTGGATGATCAGCCCCATCCTGTCGGCGAGTGTCAGCATGTTGTTGTGGGGTGCGTTTGCCATCCTGTGTGCCAGCTTCCTGCGCGCCGGTGAAGCACTGCCAGCGCATGCCGGGCTGGGCGCTTACAGCGCCCGTGCACTAGGCATCATCCTGCTGCTGGTCGGTCTGTTTGAACTGGTCGGCGCTGCCAGCTCCGGCAGCAATGTACTGCAACCGTTGGCCCATCTGCGCGGCGTGGCCTCGGCCGATCGCGCCGACAGCAATGGCGCTGCCGGCGCGCCGCGCTTCACCCGGATCCGCAACGTCGCCGAACTGGAGCAAGTGCTGGCCAGCACCCGCCAGCCAGTGATGCTGGACTTCTATGCCGACTGGTGTGTCGCCTGCAAGGAGATGGAACACCTGACCTTTGCCGACGCCAAGGTCGCCAGCGCCATGCGCGGCATGCAGCTAATCCAGGTCGACGTCACGGCCAATAACGCCGATGATCGCGCCCTGATGAAGCGCTTCGCACTGTTCGGGCCACCCGGCATCATCCTGTTCAACGCCAGCGGCCAGGAAGTTGCTGCGGCCCGCGTGATCGGTTTCCTGCCAGCCAGCTCTTTCCTGCGCCAGTTACAGCGCGTTACCAGTTAAGCAAGGATCGTTATGACTCAGACTTCCCCGCCACAGCATGCCCGCTTGTTAATTCTGGGCTCCGGCCCGGCCGGCTATGCGGCCGCCGTGTACGCCGCCCGCGCCAATCTGCAACCGACCCTGATCACCGGTCAGGAACAGGGTGGCCAGCTGATGACCACCAGCGAAGTGGAAAACTGGCCAGCCGATCCGGCTGGCGTGCAGGGCCCTGAACTGATGGAGCGCTTCCGCCAGCATGCGCAACGCTTCGGCACACGCCTGCTGTATGACCACATTCATACCTGCTACCTGAACCAAACACCGCTGCGCCTGAGCGGTGATAACGGCGACTACACCTGCGACGCCCTGATCATCGCAACCGGCGCATCGGCCCAGTATCTGGGCCTGCCATCGGAGCAGGCGTATATGGGACGCGGCGTGTCGGCCTGCGCCACCTGCGATGGTTTCTTCTATCGTGGCCGCGAGGTCGCCGTAATCGGCGGTGGCAACAGCGCCGTCGAAGAAGCCCTGTACCTGTCGAATATTGCCGAGCGCGTCATACTGGTGCACCGCCGCGAACACTTCCGCGCCGAGCCTATCCTGATCGACCGGCTGCACGCCAAAGTCGCACAGGGACGGATCGTCCTGAAGCTCGAGCGCGAACTGCACGAGGTGCTTGGCGATGACGCCGGCGTGACCGGCGTGGTACTGCGCCAGCAGAATGGCATGCTGGAGGAACTGGCCGTGCACGGCGTCTTCATCGCCATCGGCCACCGTCCCAACACCGCCATCTTTGACGGCCAGCTGGCGATGCGCAATGGCTACCTGCTGACCCGTGGCGGCAATCAGGGCATGGCGACTGCCACCTCGCTGGCCGGGGTCTTCGCGGCCGGCGATGTGCAGGACCAGATCTACCGTCAGGCGATTACCAGCGCGGGCAGCGGCTGCATGGCCGCACTCGACGCGCAGCGCTACCTGGAACAGCTTTAAATCAGGGGGGGCGCTGCCGCCCCTGTTGCGCCAGCGCCGGATCCTTACCTTTTGGTACGTTCTTATCAAGTCAGGAATAGTCCCTTACACTCACAGTTCAGTTTGCCTATTCCCAGGAGAAAATAATGACGAAAACTGTAGTGGTCTACTATTCCGGCTACGGCCACACCAAACGGGTCGCCGAATATGTGCGCGACGGCGCGGATGGCACCCTGCTGGCCATTGATGCCGAAGGCAATCTGCCTGAAGGCGGCTGGGAGCTGCTGGCGGCGGCCGATGCCATCATCTTCGGCACGCCCACTTACATGGGCAACGCCGCGTGGCAATTCAAGAAGTTTGCCGATACCAGTTCCAAAGTCTGGTTCACGCGTGGCTGGCAGGACAAAGTGTTCGGTGGTTTCACCAACAGCGCCAGCTTCAATGGCGACAAAGCCGTCACCATGATCGCGCTGCAGACGCTGGCCTCGCAACACGGTGGTATCTGGGTCAGCCTCGGCCTGATGCCAGCGAACAGCAAAGCGGCCCAGCGTACCGACATCAACAATCTGGGTGGCTCGGTGGGCGTGCTGGTGCAATCGCCTGCCGATGCCAGTACCGACGAGATCCCGCAAGGCGATCTCGATACGGCCAAGGCTTACGGTCAGCGCGTCGCCAGCATTGCCGCACGTCTGAGCTGATCCGGCGTTACCGCAGGGCCTAGCCGTTCAAGATGAACGCTAGGCCCTGAGCTTCGTTGTGGAAAGCGCGCCAGCGCACGGATGCGCCTGCTGACAAGGCGCATCCTCAAGCTCCGCTTAACACCTCGAAAGCCTCGTATGAAAACCGATCATCAAGTGCAGCAGGACGTGATTGCCGAATTGCTGTGGGAACCTTCCATCAGTGCCGGCGACATCGGCGTCGAAGTGAAAGACGGCATCGTGACGCTGGCCGGTCATGTCAGCAGCTTTGCCGAGAAATGGGATGCCGAACGTGCCGCACAGCGCGTGGTCGGCGTGAAGGCGCTAGCCATTGAAATGGATGTTAATCTGCCCGGCTCCAGCCAGCGTCACGATGCCGACATCGCGCGCGCCGTGGAGCATGCGCTAGAGTGGTCAACCTACGTTCCGCAAGACACCATCAAGGTCATGGTCGAACAGGGTCACGTGACGCTCACCGGTCAAGTGCACTGGGAATATCAGCGCGCCGCCGCAGCCAGCGCCGTGCGCTATCTGATGGGTGTGACCGGTGTCAGCGATCAGATTAGCTTGCAGCCCGAGGTTTCTTCATCCGTGGTCAAGAGCGACATCGAAGCGGCCCTGAAACGGCGCGCCCACGATGAAGCGCAGAAAATTGCCGTGTCAGTACAGGGCGCTGACGTCACCCTGAGCGGCAAAGTCCCCAGCTGGGCTGACCGGATACTGGTGCGCTATTCCGCCTGGGGCACTAGCGGCGTGCGCAACGTGGTCGACAATCTCACCGTTGCCGTTTAACACGCCGGCCGCAATCGCTCGGCGCAGTCATGCCTGTCTGCGCCGAGGTAAGGCTTACCAGCCGTGAATTAATTTGTAGGCGAGTTCCGGCACAAAGCTGCCTGCCGGTCCGGCACAGCCGTCGGATTCGCCCGGCGCCTTGATCCATAAATGCATTTCGGGCTGGCTACCAGCACTGTTGATGCGTGGCGGCAGACCAAGTTTGCGTCCCGCCGCATCACACCACTGCTTGCCATTCGGCCCGGCACCGTTACGACTGGTGTCGATCACGAAGGGCTTACGCCAGCCCACCATCGCCTGCAGCGCCTCCCCTACCGCCACACCGTAGGCCTTGCTCTCGCTTTCACTACGGTAATTGGACACATTGAGCGAAAAACCCTGGGCACTGGCGACACCGGCCAGCAGCAAGCGTCTGGCAGCCTCGTCCGGCTTGAGCCAGTCGCTATTGCCGATATCGATGTACAGCAGAGTACGCGGCGCCAGATCGTAGAACTGCTGCACGGCATACTGGAATAACTGCATCCGTGCGGCCTTGCCGGGCGTATCAAGACAATCGAGCTGGGGCAGTGCATCAGGCTCCAGAATCACAATCGCGGGGCGCTCGCCGATGGCCCGCGCAAAGCCGGTGATCCAGTTCTGATAGGCGCTCGCACTACTTTCACCGCCAGCACTATGCTGGCCGCAATCGCGGTCCGGAATATTGTAGGCCACCATCAGCGGGGTGCGGCGCGCTTGCACCGCGGCCTGCATATGCTGGCCCACGGCAGCGCTAATCTCGCCGCTCCAGCCGCCGAACCAGCGCGCGCCGGGCTGGCTGGCAATGTGGCGGGCAATCTCCGCCGCGCGGCCATCGTCAGGATGGGCGCTTACCCACGCAGCCGCGCTCGATTGTGGGTCCACATACAGAGCGGGGAAGGCGGACGTGGCCGGTTCCGCAGGGGCTGCGGCATGGGCCGGCTGGCTGGCCAGCACACAGCAGGCCAGCGCCAGCGACTTGATCAGAGTATTCAAAATCTGCTCCATAGTTTTAAAGTGCAACAGGCCGGCCCGACAGCATCGGACCGGCCTGCGCGCACTGCCCGGACCAGCGGCAGCGCGACATTCATCAGCGTCAACTTATCACAGCGTCAACTCAATCGAAGTTGTAACGCAAGCGCATCCCGTAAGAGCGCGCATCGTTGAGGAAGCGGATGTTCAGCGCAGGGCCAACCAGCGCCTTTTGCGAAGCTTCCACATTGCCCACGTTGGCGGCCCACATTTCGAAACGATAGCGATCGAGCGTGTAGCCCAGACCCAGATTGACCGTCGCGAAACCACGCTGTTTGTCCGGGAAGCCGGCCTGCAGCGCCGTTTGACGTTTGCCATTATTGAACACGATATCCTGTTCATTGAACTGGGTCAGGTAGAACGAGGAACGGTAAGCCACCAGTGCCTGCCAGTCAAACGTGCCCGGACCGATATCCATCGAGTGCGTCAGACGGGTCGCCAGATTGACGTTGGAGGCCATCGGCAGACGGTTGCCGGCCAGATTGATCAGCGGTGCTTTACCGCCATCGCCGTAGTCCACTGCGCGGGCATCGGCCACTTTGCCGGACGAAATTTGCGTCTTCAGCAGCGTCAGGTTCAGATCCAGACGGAAGCGGTTAGGCAGCACGAACTTGGCTTCCGTTTCCAGACCATCGATGCGCGACTTACCGATGTTACGGTTGGCCAGCGAGTAACCTTTGCAGGTCGCCGGGGTCTGGGTGATATCCATGTTAATGCAGGTCAGATCCTGGAACACCTGATTATCGTAGCCGTAGTGGAACGCCGTGGTATTGATGATCGCATGACGGCCGAACAGCTTGAAGGCATTGCGGCTACCGATTTCATAGCTGATCAGTTTTTCCGGGCTATAGGTTTCCGGGATGGTGCTGCCATTAAAGCTATCGTTGAAACCACCGGATTTGTGGCCCGTCGCGATCTTGCCATACACCAGATGATCACGGTCGATGCTGAACTCGGTTCCCAGACGCATGTCCGGGAAGGACGCTTTGCTACTCCCCACTTGCTGGGTCGGAATGGTCAGATTGGCGTAGCTGAAGCCACCCTTGGTATCGCTAGGATTATTTTTCGGGCAAGTCTGGCTGCCATTGTTGATGTCCGGGCGGGTGAAGCAAGTGCCCTTAGGGTTCGTACCATTGGCGATCGCCTGGATCTGCGCCACCAGGGTGTCGCGCTCACCGGGAGTCTTGGTACCCTCGATCAGGAACTGGGCGATCTGGGCCGGCGTGGTGACGTCGCTCAGATTGAAGTTCGGACGACCCAGCAGTGCCGGCACAAAGCCCGGCGTACCCAGACGGGTGGCGATACAGCAGCCGTAGTCCTCACCACCGAGCGTCAGTGCCCAGTTACCGCCAATACCATAGCGATACTTCTTCTCTTCCGAATAACGGGCGCCGCCGAACACGCGCAGCTTGTCGGAATAGTCGTAGGACAGATCACCATACACGGCGCTCGAAGAACCCTGCACGATCGGCATGCTGAATTCGGTACCGGAGAAGCAGCAGTAGCCGCGATCCGAGGTCGACAGGTAACCGACCGACTGGTCTTCCGTGAAGTGGAAAGCACCCGTACTCCATTTCAACGGACCATGATCATTTGACGCAAGGCGCAATTCATAGATCTTGCTCTTGGACTTAGTCTGCCAGTACACCGTCGAATAATTGTCGTAGTTAATCGTCGACAGATCCAGACCCGGATAGGCCAGCCCTTCCGATGCCGCATTACGCTGCAGGAAGTCCACCTTGCGCTGGCTGGCACTGAATTCCAGCGTAACAGGGCCGAAGTCGTAATTGAGCTTGCCCTGCAAGCCATTCAGCTTATTGTTCAGCTCACCAGCTTCACCGCGGTACACCAGGTTGCGCAGAGCCAGATTTTCGGCACGCAGCCCGGTCGACATGACGGCACTGTAGATGTTGGCCCCCGGATAGCCGGTGCCGCCCTCTTTGCCGGTGTCGGCGATCAGGGAAACGTTCAGGGCATTGCTCGGCTTGAACAGCAACGAGATACGCGCCGCATGGTTGTTTTCCGAACCTGCTGCCGGCAGCTTGCTGGCCTGCGCATCGGTCGACATGTTTTTATAGCCGGCATCTTTCTTCGACTCGTAGCCCGCTACCCGCAGTGCCATCGTCGAGGAAATGGGAATATTGAAGGCCCCTTCCACGCCATGCGCTTTGCGGTTGCCCAGCTCACCTTGCAGATAGCCGCCCGTCTCACCGATCAGCGGTTTCTGGGTGATGATGTTGAGCGTACCGGCCATCGCGTTACGACCATACAGCGTGCCTTGCGGGCCCTTGTTGACCTCGACACGCTCGAGGTCATAGAACATCGCACCCAGCCCGCGCGGACGGGGAATATACGTGCCGTTCAAGTGCGGTGCGGCGCCCGGATCGCCGAGTTCGGTGTTGTTACTGGAACCGACACCGCGGATAAAGATTTCCAGATTGCCTTCCTGATTCGCCATGCTCAGGCCCGGTACCGCCACCTGCAACTGGCGCAGGTCGGAAATACCATCTTTGCGCAATTGCTCAGCGGTGATGGACTGCACCACCCCGGCCACTTTCTGGCTCCCTTCGGGACGGCGGTTGGTCACCACCACGGTCTGCAAACCATCGGCTTCGGTAGCGGCCGCGTCAGCCTTGTCGGCAGGCTTGGTGTTGCTGGCATTCTGTGCCGTCGCGGACAGCATGCCGCAGGTCAGCAGCAGCGCGCCCAGCACGCTGCGCCTGAAAGTTGTGGTATGTCGTAATGAATACATAGGTCTCCCATTTTATTGTTGTGAAAAGTTGCAGCACTGCTGCCCAGCCTGAAAACGTTATCTTGAAAAGCAGCAAATATTCATAATTATTACCGAATTTCCTGAAACCGTTTTCATTTTTTAAGAAAATTACGCGCCGTTAATCTTCAAATCAACGGACGCATCTCAAAACTCATGCAAGCGGACGATGTTTGCCGCTTTTCGTTGTTTTTTACATACAGAATCAGCGCCGCCGGGCGGCGCGGAATTCAGGCCTGCGCTTCCGGACGGGTGTATAAACTGGCGTACTTGATACCGAAGAACATCACATACAGATAGCAGAACACCGGCAGCAAGAAGGAACGCTGCACCCCGAACAGGTCGGCCAGCCAGCCCTGTGCGAACGGCACGATGGCACCGCCCACAATCGCCATGCACAGCAGGCCGGAACCCTGCCCCGTCGCCGCCCCCAGCTTGTGTAAGGCCATGCTGAAGATGGTGGGGAACATGATGGAATTAAACAGGCCGACGGCCAGGATAGACCACATCGCCAGCGCACCACCGGAGAACACGGCGCACAGAATCAGCAACACCGAACAGGCTGCATTCACGCCCAGCGCCTTGCCGGGACTGACCTTGCGCATCACGGCAAAGCCGATAAAGCGCCCCACCATCGCGCCGCCCCAGTAGTAGCTCACCAGCGGCGCCGCATCGGCGGCACTCAGGCCAGCCACGCCCGGTTCGCCAAGGAAATTGATCAGCAGGCTGCCGATACTGACTTCGCCGCCCACGTACAGGAAAATCGCCAACACGCCCAGCATCAGGCGCGGTTGCGACCACAGCGCCACACTACTGCGGGCAGCATCGGCCTGCGGCGCGATGCGCGGCAGGCGCACCAGTGCAAACACCAGCGCAGTCAGCAGCAGCAAGCCGGCCAGCACCAGATACGGGCCCTGTACGGCGGCCGCTTCCAGTGCTTTCTGCTGGGCCTGCTGCACGGCAGGCAGCTGGGCGAACTGCTGGTCCGTCAGGCTCGTGCCGGACAGGATCAGCATGCCACCGAGTGCCGGTGCCACCGTGGTGCCGAGCGCATTGAAGGCCTGGGTCAGCGTCAGCCGGCTGGATGCCGTTGCCGCCGAACCGAGGATGGTCACATAGGGATTGGCTGCCACCTGCAAAATCGTGATCCCGCTCGCCAGTACAAAGAAGGCCGTCAGGAACATGCCGTAGGTACCGAGCGAAGCAGGATAGAACAGCGCGCAGCCAAGCGCTGCCAGCAGCAGACCGCTCACCACACCATACTGATAGCCGATGCGACGGATCAGCAGGCCGGCCGGCAGGGACACCAGCAAATACGCGCCGAAGAAACACAGTTGCACCAGCATGGCTTGTACATAGCTCAGTGTGTACACCGCCTTCAGGTGGGGAATCAGCACATCATTGAGCGAGGTCAGCAGACCCCACATGAAAAACAGCAGGGTGATGATTACCAGTGCGCTGCGCTGCGGATGCTGCGCGTCAGGCGTAGCACTGCCAGTGAGCGCCGGGGAAAAATTGGCCACGATATTCCTTTATTAGTCTTGTTATGGAGCACAGTCAGCTCGCCGGCCACCTGCGCATCTCCGTCGATCATTATTAAAGATCGTTAATAAAGTCTAGCAGTTAATTAAAATAACGTAAAGCTTTCTGCACTGGCTTAAAAAAATCTGGCCTAAGCTTTCAGACATGTTTACACTGCCGCCATGCATATACTTCTCGCCGAAGACGACGCCATCCTTGCCGACGCGCTGATTGCCCATCTGAGCGGGGCGGGCTATTCCGTGGAGCACGCCCCGAACGGCCCGGTGGCAGAATTTCTCTTGCAACGACAGAATTTCGATTTGAGCATTCTCGATCTGGGCCTGCCCATGATGAGCGGACTGGATGTGTTGCGGAATATGCGCACCAACAACCAGCAAATGCCCGTCATCGTGCTGACCGCCCAGGATTCGCTGGATAGCCGCGTCGCCGGCCTCGATGCAGGCGCGGATGACTACCTGACCAAACCGTTTGATTTTCCCGAGCTCGATGCCCGGGTGCGCGCCCTGCTGCGGCGTGCCAGTGTGCAAACGACAAGCCCCGCGAATACCGAACTGGGCTTCGGAAAGCTGAGTTTCAATCCGATGTTGCGCCGCGCCCACATTGGCGGTGAAGCCATCGACCTGAGTCCGCGCGAATGGACCTTGCTGGAACTGTTGCTGGTCAATCGCGATAACGTCGTCACCAAGGAACAGATCACCCAGAGCTGGTCTGGCGATACCGCAGGGGCCAGCGGCGGCAATGCGATCGAAGTGTATATCCACCGATTGCGGCGCCGGCTGGAAGGTTCGGAGATCGACATCCGCACGGTACGCGGGCTCGGCTATCTGCTCAAGGCCGATAGCAAAACCCCGCTGCGGGCGGGCTAGCGCACGATGGTTTCGCTGCAGCGCAAGTTACTGCTCTGGCTGCTACTGCCGCAATTAATCCTCTGGCTGGCCGGTGGCATGGTCACTTACCGGCTCGCTGCCGGTTACGCCAACCGCGCCATCGACGCCAGTCTGGTGCAAAGCTCGCGCGCCCTGCTGCGGCAAGTAAAACCCATCGAGCAGGGCTTGCTGATCGACTTCCCCCGCGCCGCGCAGGAAGTACTAGAAGCGGACCCGAAAGACCGGGTGATGTACACCGTCAGCACCCCGCCCGGCCGTTTCATCCTCGGCAATAACCAATTGCCAGCGCCCCCGCTGGCGGCCAGCCACACACTCGATACCCCCTACTTCTATGATGGCGAAGTGGCCACCGATGACGGCAGCAAAAAGCCGATGCGGATCGCCGCCCTGTACGTAGCCTATGGCGGCATGGCCGAGCCTGACCAGACCATGCTGGTGCAAGTGGCACGCAGCAGTGCCAACCGGCAGGAACTGGCCCGTGCCATGCTCGCCGATACGCTGCTCCCCCTGTCGCTGCTGGTGATGGCCATGAGCCTGATCGTCTGGGCCGGCGTCAAGGCAGGGCTAGCGCCGCTGGCCCGCCTGCAGCGCGAAGTGGCGCAGCGTGCGCCCCATGATCTGACGCCCCTCAAGCTCGATCTGGCGCCGGTGGAATTGCATTCGCTGGCGAATGCCCTGAACCAGCTGCTGGCCTCGGTGCGCAGTCAGGTAGGAGCCCAGCAACGTTTTATCGGTGATGCAGCGCACCAGTTGCGCACCCCGCTGGCGGGCTTGAAAAGCCAGACCAAGCTGGCACTGGAAGGGGCCAGCGATGAGGCCCAGCGCAACCGCCTGAGGCTGGTGCACCAGAGCGCCGTGCGCAGCGCCCATCTGGTGTCGCAGTTACTGCTGCTGGCACGCGCGGAACCGGGCGCCGGTCCGGCGCTGGAACGCTGCGAGGTCGACCTGACCCGGCTGGTGCAGGAGCTGGTGGCCCAATTGGTGCCGCGCGCATTGCGGCTGGGCGCAGATCTGGGCGTGGCCGAACCTGCCAGCCCGGCGCCGCTGCGGGTGTATGCGAATGCCCCGCTGCTGCGCGAGGCGCTGAGCAACCTGATCGACAATGCGCTGCATTACGCGGGAGCGCACCCGGAAATCACCGTGAGTGCCGAAGCCGCTGGCGACTACACCCTGCTACGGGTGGTCGACAATGGCCCCGGTATCGCGGCCGAAGATCGCGCGCGCGTCTTCGAACGCTTTGTGCGCGCCACCAGCGCAGGCGATGGCTGCGGCCTGGGACTGGCCATCGTCAAGGAAATCGTCGAACGCCATCAGGGCTCGATCGTGCTCTCGGACAGCGTGCCGCATGGCTTGACGATTACCCTGCGCCTGCCTGCCAGCGCAGCCGTCGCGCAGGGCGGTGAGCGATGACTTCCCCAACCTCCCTCTCGCGCCGGCGCGGACGCAGCGCGCTACTGCGCGATGTCGCCGGGCGCATGGTCTGGCTGCTGGCGGCGCTACTGCCAGCTAGCAGTAGCGCCGGCGCTGCCGGGGGTGAAGTGGAAGTGCTGCATTTCTGGACTAGCGGCAGTGAAGCAGGTGCCGTGGCGGAACTCAAGGCTAGCCTGCATCGCAAAGGCCACGTGTGGAAAAACTTCACCGTTGCCAATGGTGGCGGCGGTCTGGCCATGGTGATGCTGGCCTCGCGTGTCAATTCCGGTAATCCGCCCACCGCCGCCCAGATCAAGGGCGCCGCCATCCAGGAATGGGCCCAGCGCGGTGGCTTGTCCAGCATCGACGAGGTGGCCAACGCCGACCAGTGGAATACGCTGTTACCGCGCAGCGTCAGCGACACCATGAAATACCGTGGCCGCTATGTGGCCGCCCCTCTCAATGTGCACCGGGTGAACTGGCTGTGGATCGACGCCGCCGCGCTGAAAAAAATCAACGCCAGACCGCCCACCAGCTGGGACGAGTTTTTTGCCGTGGCCGAAGCGATGAAGCAAGCCGGCATCATTCCCGTCGCCCACAGCAGCCAGTCCTGGCTGGACATGGGCACCTTCGAGAGTGTGGCGATCGGTGTCGGCGGTGTCGAGTTCTACCAGCGCGCCTTCGTACAGCTTGATCCGGCGGCACTGAACAGCGCCCTGATGGTGCGCACACTGGCCACCTACCGCCGCATCAAGCATTACAGCAGCAGCCAGTCCAGTGGCCAGGACTGGGTCGCTTCGACCGCCATGCTCACCCACGGCAAGGCCGGTATGTTGCTGATGGGCGACTGGGCCAAGGCTGAAATGCAGGCGGCTGGTAAGCGTCCGGGCAGCGACATTCTGTGTGTCGCCATGCCGGGCACGGCGCACGCCTTCACCTTCGATATCGATGCGCTGGCGATGTTTCAGGTGAACGATAAAAACCGCCAGGCACAGCGCGATCTGGCGCATGCCGTGATGGATAAGGATTTCCAGCTTGCCTTCAATCTGGCCAAGGGCTCGATTCCCGTGCGCCAGGATGTCAGTCTGGAGAAGTTCGATGATTGTGCGCGCCGTGCCAGTGCCGATTTCAAGACCAGCGCGCGACGCGGCACCCTGTTGCCGAGTCTGGCGCACGGGATGGCGCAACCGGCCCACACGGTGGCGCGCATGTGGGATGTCATCAACCAGTACTGGCGCAATGATCGGATCACTCCGGAGCAGGCGGCAGCACAACTGGCGGCGGCAGCCCGCCAGCCCTGAGCGCACTTTCGCCACGCGGTCGCGCTGAGTCTCGGCAAGAAATTATTAACGTTTTGTAATAAACATGTTAGTATTTCTTGCTCCCTTTGTTTGATAACCATAGAGCTCCGTTCAGGAGCTGACGAGACAACCATGCCGACACCACCTTTTCCGCGCCCTAGCGCACTAGCCAGCAAGGCCGTTTTTACGCCTGTATTTACACCTTTCTTCACGCCAAAGTATGAAAACGTTGTCAAACGTCTGATCCCCGCCGCCGTCGCCTTGCTGTGCGGATTTGCCGCCGCGTCCGGCAGCGCAGCAGCGCGCACCGAGCTTGCCCCCGCCGTCCGTTCTGCCACCAGCCCGGCGGCCGAGCAGCGCGCCCGCGCGCTGGTCCAGCGCATGACGCTCGATGAAAAACTCAAGCTGGTGTTCGGCTACTTCTCGACGGATTTCAAAGGGGTCGCCAAGCCCGCCGAAGGCGTGCCCTATTCGGCCGGCTTTGTGTATGGCATCGAACGGCTGGGCATTCCGCACCAGCAATTGACGGACGCCGGCATGGGCGTAGCCACCCAGCCCGGCCCTGCCCCGCGCGCCCGCACGGCGCTGCCCGCCGGGATCGCCACCGCCGCCAGCTGGAATCCGGCCGTCGCATATGCCGGTGGCGCCATGATCGGCAGCGAAGCGCGCCTGTCCGGCCACAATGTGCTGCTCGCTGGCGGCGCCAACCTGCAACGTGAGCCACGCAATGGCCGCAATTTCGAGTATGGCGGCGAAGACCCGCTGCTGGCCGGTGTGATGGCCGGTGAACAGATCCGCGGCATCCAGTCGCAGCACGTGATCGCCACCGTCAAGCACTTCGCCCTGAACGACCAGGAAACCGGCCGGATGAAAGTCAACGTCCGGATCGACGATGCGGCAGCCCGCATGTCGGATCTGCTGGCCTTCCAGATTGCCATTGAACGGGGCCAGCCGGGCGCCGTGATGTGCGGCTACAACCTGGTCAACGGCGCCTACGCCTGTGAGAATGATTACCTGCTCAATCAGGTGCTGAAACGGGACTGGGGCTATGCCGGCTATGTGATGTCCGACTGGGGTGCCACCCACTCCACCGTGCCGGCTGCCCTGAACGGCCTCGATCAGCAATCCGGCTGGCCATTTGACCTGTCGCCGTATTTCAAGGAGCCGCTCAAAGAAGCAGTTGAAAACGGCCACGTGCCGCTGAGTCGCCTCGATGATATGGCGCTGCGCATCGTGCGCGCCATGGTCAGCCATGGTTTGCTCGAGCATCCGGTGGCCGTGGCCGCCGAACAGATCGACTTTGCCGGCCACCGCGCGATTGCTCAGGCCGGTGCCGAAGAAGGCATGGTATTGCTGAAAAACCAGCAGCAACTGCTGCCCCTGAGCGACCGCTATGCCCGCATCGCCATCATCGGCGGCCATGCCGATGTCGGCGTCCTGTCGGGTGGCGGTTCGTCGCAAGTCTACCCGGCCGGTGGCACGCTGGTACCGAATGAAGGACCGGAAAGTTTTCCCGGCCCGATCACCTACCTGCCCTCCTCGCCCATGCAGGAACTGGCGCAGCGCCTGAAAGCCCGCTTTACCTACCACGATGGCAAGGATGCCGCAGCCGCTGCACAACTGGCGGCCAGCAGCGATCTGGCCATCGTCTTCGCCACCCAGTGGACCGCAGAGTCGCTCGATCAGCCTGACCTGACACTGCCACACCAGCAGGACGCCACCATCGCCGCAGTGGCAGCCGCCAACCCGCGCACTGTGGTGGTGCTGGAAACCGGTTCGCCGGTCACCATGCCGTGGCTGGACGCGGTGCCTGCCGTGCTGCAAGCGTGGTATCCGGGCAGCGCCGGCGGCGCCGCCATCGCCCGCGTGCTGACGGGCGAGGTAGATGCCTCGGGACGCCTGCCAGCGACCTTCCCGCAGTCCGTCGAACAGCTGCCACGTCCGGCCATCGACGGCCGTGGCCTGCCCGAAGCAGCCCGCTTTAGCAGCAACTACAATATCGAAGGCGCCGCCGTCGGCTACAAGTGGTTCCAGCGCCAGCAACTGAAACCGCTGTTCGCCTTCGGCCACGGGCTGTCCTACACCAGTTTCCGCTATGAGCAGTTGCAGGCCCACGCCACGCAGGGCAGCATCCGCGTGGGCTTCAAGGTCAGCAATCGCGGCAGCCGTGCGGGCAAGGCGGTTCCGCAAATCTATGTCAGCAAGATCGGGGGCGGCTGGGAAGCGCCGCAACGGCTGGGCGGCTGGGACAAGCTGGCGCTGCCAGCCGGCGGCTCCGCTCAGAGCACGGTGCAGATCGATCCGCGCACGCTGGCCGTCTACGACAGCCGCCGTGGCAAGTGGAAAATTGCCGCTGGCGCGTATCGGGTGACGCTGGCCGAAGCGGCCGACGCCCCCGTCAGCAGCGTAACGCTGCGCCTGCCGCAGCGCGAATTCGCCGCCGGCGCACGCTAGCCAGGCGCGCCGGCATCAAGCAACATCCGTCCCGGCCGACCATGCGCGGCTGGGCGCTGCCGGACTATCCACCCGCACCGCACAGGCTGGCGCACCGTCACCCAGCGCCAGCCGCTCAAGCGCCAACGGCGCCAGTTGCAATCCCGCTTCGCCGAATTCGCCCTGCGCCAGCGTGGCGCGGAAGCCGGCCCGTTCCCGATTCGCGACCAGACACACCTCACCCGCCACGCCAGCCCGGGCGTGCAGCGCCACATCCTGCGCCGCCACCACACTGCGTAGCATGGCGACGCGCGCTTCGGCGATCGGCCCGCCATCGAAAATATCCACGTAGGCATCGGCATCAAAGCCTTCCGCCATCAGTATCCCGAACGGCAGTTCGCCATCCGGATGGAGCTGCCCCAGCGCCCACTGGGCATCCTTGGCCAGCAGCGACACATACACCGGCAAGCGCGGCATCAGCTCGGGAATGAAACTCTTGGAACGCCCGCCCGTGCGCTGCTCGGCCTCGGGAAACGGCATTTTGAAAAAGCGATGGCCGAGCGCATTCCACACCGGGCTATTCCCGTCCGCATCACACAGGCCGGGATTCTCGGCACCGATTTTTTCCGCAAACAGCTGGGGGAAGTTACGAATGAATAGCAGCCGCCCGCGCGACAGCAGTTGCGGCGCCAGCGTCTCGCCATATTCCGGCTCGATGAAGAAGGAGCTCAGCAAAGTGTGACCGGACAGGTCTTCGCACATGCGCAGCGTGTGCTCGCGATTGCTAATGCCCAGTTCATCACTGCCGTGCACCAGGAACTCGTTGCGATAGCAGTAGAAACGGCCATTCGCGGCGGCACTGGCGACGATGCCGCTGGTCCCGACCACCCGCCCCGCCTGCAAGTCTTCCAGTACAAAGTGATACAGCTCCTCGCCGCTCGCCGCTTCGCTGCCGGCAAAGGCTTTCAGCGAACGTGCGACGCGCTCTTCGAGACGGGCCCGTTCCGGCTTGAGCGTGCGGATACTGAAGGTGGCAGCTTTGGAAAAGCGTTCGAGCGTATCGAGATCCTGCAGGGTTGCCGGACGCAACAGGTAGTCCAGATGATTCATTGTGTGTCCTCTCCGGCAATATCAGTCTCGACTGGCGGCATGGTTTGCCGGGCCCGTTCTTCACGCGGGGTATAGCCGAAATAATTGCGATAGGTGGTAGAAAAATGCGAGCCCGAGGTAAAACCGCACACCAGACCGACCTGCAGGATCGATAAGGTCGTCTGCTTCAACTGACGGCGCGCATGGTTGAGTCGCAGTTCGAGATAATAGCGCGACGGCAAAGTATCGAGATGCTGGCGAAACAGCCGTTCCAGCTGACGCCGCGAGACGCCCACCAGCTGGGCGATTTCTTCCGCCGGCAACGGTTCGGCCAGATTGGCGGCCATCAGTTCCAGCGCATCCTTGAGCCGCGCCGAGCCCACCGCCGGCTGCGCCGAGGATGGCACCGGCTGACGTTCGTCACCGCTACGCAGCCGATCCAGCCCCACCACGGCGGCCACTTCGGCGGCAAACATATTGCTATGGCGCTTGCCCAGCCAGTGCAGCAACAGATCGAGTACCGCCACCCCGGCACCGGCAGTGATGCGATTGCGGTCGATCTCGAACAGTCCGGTGCTGAACACGGTCGCCGGGTAACGCTGCACTGCTTCGGACTGGATGCGCCAGTCCAGCGCGGCGCGGTAACCATCGAGCAAGCCGTGCTGCGCCAGCAACTGCGCTCCTGTGCCACTCGCCCCCAGCACCCAGCCACGGTCCTTGCCGAAGCGCTGCAACTGCAGCCCGAGCTCGTGACCGGCCACCTCGCCCAGCTCAACGTCGAGGTGCTCATCGCCGATCAGCAGCAACAAACCGGCAGGCTCGGGGTACAGGGTTGCCAGGGTATCGGCCGCCAGCGTCAGGCCACACTGGCTGAGCACCGTCTCACCTTCCGCACTGAACTGGCGCACACGATACAGCGTTTCACCCTCCACCTCGTTGGCGACGGTAAACACCGCCCGCACCGCCCCAAGTGTCAGCAGCGAAAAGCCGGGCAGCAGGATCAATGCAACGGAAAAGGGATGACCCATAGTCTATTTCCTCGTACCGGCCCGCATCTGACTCGCCACGTTCATGCCGACAGCAAGGCGCCGCTGCGCAGCGCCAGCTTGCCAGCCACTTTACTCAGACGCGTCCCGGGCGCTACATAGCGCCGGTTTTCGCGGGCGAAATACAGCCCGTCTACGGGCGCCAGCAATTGTTGCACGCTGCCGCTAACAGGGTCAATCAGCTCGATCAGCGGCTCGCCGGCGCGCACCGTGGCCCCCAGCTCGCGCAGATACACCACCAGTCCGGCCACCGGCGCGGTCAGCGGCATGCAGCCGGCCAGCGGGGTCGGTGCGCAGGCCGCAGGCACCGCTTGCGACAGCGGCCCGGCCAGCACCCCCTGCAAACGCAGGAAGTCCACGATCGCCGCAGCATCGCGCCCGGCAATGGCATGGTCGACGTCGATAAAGCCACGCAGTTCGATGGTCACGGCCAGACAGGCCAGCGGTATCGGGAAGGTGGCGCCAGCCAGTGCCGCAATATCCCACCAGATGCGCGAACAGGCTTCGTCGAAGGGGTCATCCCCGGACTCGGTCTCCAGCAAGGCCACGCTGGCGCCCAGCAGGCCGGCCAGCGGCGCGACGCGCTCCCACAGGGGCGTGCCCGTGTACAGGTGCAGCAGCGACTCGCAATCGCAATGCAGATCGAGCACCACGTCGGCATCGGCGGCCAGCCGCATCAGTGCCAGACGCTGTGCCGAGAGTTCGTCATACGCGGCCTGATCGCGCTGAGGGTCCTGCAGGCTGGCACGGATCGCCGTGCGGATCAGTTGCTGATTCAGCTGCGCATCGGCACCCAGTTGCGGCAGCACCCGCTGCCAGACATCCTGCGACAGATTCTGGAACTGGCGGTTGAAATTCTGCCCGGTACGCAGATCGAAGCGACCCTGACTGGTGCCCAGCAAGGTCTGCGCTAGCCCGATCGGATTGGCGGCCGGCACCAGGATCACTTCGCCCAGCAAAGCCCCCTGCTGTTCCAGCGCGCTCAGTTGCTGGCGCAGATGCTGGGCAACCAGCATGCCGGGCAATTCGTCGGCATGCAGCGCGGCCTGAATATACGCCTTAGGGCCCTGACCGGGCTGGCCGAAACGCAAATAGTTCAGGCTACGGGTGGTTCCCGCAGCGGGCGATGGGAGGGCAATCGTGATCTGTTCCATGGCAGCTTTCAGTGTGCAGTCAGATAATCGGCGGCCAGACTGGCGAGCGTACGTACGCCCGTCAGCAAGGCTGCTTCATCAGGGTTAAAACGGGGCGAGTGATTGGCCGCCCAGAGCGCCGGATCCGCTCCCGGCGGGTTCACGCCGAGGAAGAACAGCAGGGACGGCACGTGCTGGCCGTAATAGGAAAAATCTTCGGAGGTGGTGCTGGGCGCTACGTCGCTGAGTAACTGCTCGCCTGCCACGCGGCGCAGACTGGGCAGCATTTTCGCCGTCAGCGCAGGATCATTCCACGTCACCGGATAACCGGCGTCAAAACTCACTGCCGCCGTGGCACCCGACGCCAGCGCCAGCTGTTCGGCGGTACGCCGCACCTGCACCAGCAACTGCTCGCGCATGGCCGGATCAAAGCTGCGGATAGTGCCGCTCATCGTCACTTCGCCCGGCACGATATTGGCGCGCTGTCCGGCATGCAGAGTACCCACCGTAATCACGGCCGGTGCCAGTGTCAGATTGGTCTGACGGCTGACGATAGTCTGCAGGCCCAGTACGATCTGCGCGGCCACCACCACCGGGTCAACGCCGTTCCACGGCAGGGCACCATGGGTCTGACGGCCTTTCACGGTAATCTCGAAGGTATCGCTGCCGGCCATCAGCCCGCGTGCACGCAGCGACACGGTGCCGGTAGGCTGGGGCGTAATGCCGACGTGCAGGCCGAACATGGCCGACACTTTCGGGTTCTCCAGTACGCCGGCCTTGACCAGCCGCTCGGCGCCGTTCGGTTGATTCGGCACGCCCTCCTCGGCCGGCTGGAACACCAGCTTCACGGAACCGGACAACTGCCCGCGCAGCTCGGCCAGCACCTGTGCCGCCCCTAACAGCATGGCGACGTGCATATCGTGGCCGCAGGCGTGCATCAGCCCGACTTCCTTGCCGCCCTGCTGGACGCGCTGCTGTGAAGCGAACGGCAGGCCGGTGTCTTCCGTAACGGGCAAGCCGTCCATGTCGGCGCGCAGCGCGACCACCGGGCCGGGACGCCCGGTCCGCAGCAGGCCGATCACGGCCGTCTCGGCCAGACCGCGCGTCACTTCATAGCCCATGCGGCTCAGTTCACGGGCCACCAGATCAGCGGTGCGGCGCTCGTGAAATGCCAGTTCGGGATGGGCATGCAAATCACGGCGCCAGTGCACTACTTGCGGCAGCACCTGGGCCGCAGCGGCATCCAGTTTGGCATGCTCCAGCGCTGGCTGGGCCAGCGCGCCGCTGGCCAGACTGCCTAGCAGCAGCCCTGTAATCAGGGTCGCGCGCTTCATGGCCACGCCTGATATATCGGGGTGTTCATCCGCACCGGCCGGACATCGAGGCGCGCGTCGAAAATCGAATAATCCTTGCCGTCGATACCGGCGCTGTCCCAGCCGTGGGTGCGTTCATCGCGGCGTAGCACGAATTCGAAGCCCAGCGTGGGCGCGGGATCATTGGCCAGCGGCGCGCCCGCCTGCGGCAAGTCGAAGGCCAGCCCGGTGATCTGCGTGCGCGGCCCGTCCACCAGCTGCGACAAGGCCCGCAATATGGTGTTTTCACCGAGGATGTCAGTATAGGCGGGGCGGATATTTTCCAGCTCGCTGGCAAAACCGGGCTGGCGGAATTTGATTTCGCCTTTCGCCTGTTTGGCCGCCACGACCTGTCCCTGCGACCTGGCCAGATCGTAACGGTCGCCATTATCGAGATAGGAGATCCGCACATTGCGCACATTCACCGGTCCCGGCTCCTGCGTGGCGCTGCGCAGATCAAGCAGCAGCGCGCCCGTCGCGCCAACGATCTCGATCTCGCTACCTTGGATGATGGCGGCGGTATTCTCGTCCACCCCGAGGCCCAGCTTGTAACCCTTGGCCAGCATCAGGCCCAGCATGCGCCCGACCCGGCCGCGCTTGAGAAAATGCTGATCGATAAACAGCTGCTCACCGACAAAGCCCAGACCGCGCTCGATTTCCTTGCCTTCGCGCATCACGCCTTTCAGCACCAGCACGGGATTGAGGGCATCGCGGAACATCACACTACTCATGATGGCGGCACCGGCACTAGTACCGGCCACCACCCCGCCACGTGCCTGCAGCGCGCGTACCGCCTGCAGTACCGGCGACGCAATGCCACCGGGATTGAGCACATCGGCATAGCGTTCCTGCGCACCACCGGTGAAATACACCCCGCTGGCGGCATTGATTTTGGCGACATAGTCGGGATTGGCCGCTGCGCGGCGCGCCGATTCCAGCGTCTCGCCGGCCCAGCGCGGGGCAATTTTCAGCAATTCCACCTGCGCACCACGGCGGCGCAATTCCTGTGCCGCGTCTTCGCCGGTCGACTCCGGATACGAGGACGAGGTCGGGATCACCACAAAACGTGCCCCCGGGCCACCGGCCAGCTCGACGATACGCTGGCGTACCGCCTCGTTATCGAAGCGCACGGCACCGCCCAGCGCCACCACGGTGCCAGCGACCGGCTGGAACGGGGCCGATGCAGGTGCAGGTGCAGCCAGTGCGTCGGCATACGCCGCCGGAGTGGCAAGCTGGGCTGCCCACAACAATAGTATCGATACGGTTTTCAAGTGCTGCACCTTTTATCAGGATGGGATTGCTGACTATGTTGCCACTGATCGGCCGCCGCTAGTCAGTGCAGTGGCGCCATTTGCGCACATTGGCAAATGCATGTCGCACTGTCGGAAGTTCACAACAGTTCGCTGCTGACGACATTGCAACAATGCGACACGACTTTCTCACAGAGCGACTCGGACCGGATCGCGACGGCGCAAGCGCCACAAGCCTGCCTACACTGAAATTGTTCGATGGCTACACGTGGCGGCGCAAGCATGGTGCTAGCGTTTTGCTACCAACTTTAGAGGACTGATCGCATGAAAACAGCTAGTAAGCACAAGAGCTCAGCATTCCGCCGCTCCCGCTGCGCCCACGCCGTACTGTTCGCACTGGGCAGCATGAGCCTGACCGTTGCGGCGCAAACCATCCAGCGCGTGGAAGTGACCGGCTCCAGTATCAAACGCATCGAGGGCGAAACGGCGCTGGCCGTGGAAATCATCAAGCGCGAGGACATCGACAAATCCGGCGTGACCACGGCTGCCGAACTGCTGCAGAAAATTTCCTCCAACGTGGGCGGCCTGACCGATGCGGCCAGCGTCAGCGATGTGATGGGCGGCCAGCGCGGCTTCAACGGCGCCAATCTGCGCGGTCTGGGCGTATCCAGCACGCTGGTGCTGCTGAATGGCCGGCGCATGGCCAACTTCGCCAGTCCGGGCGACAATTCCGGCGTCGATCTGAATAATATTCCGGCCGGTGCCATCCAGCGCGTCGAAGTACTGAAAGATGGTGCCTCGGCAATCTACGGTACCGACGCCATGGGCGGCGTGATTAACTTCATCACCCGCAAGGACTATCAGGGTGGCGACATGAGTGTGTATGCCCTAAAAACCGGTGAAGGCGGTGCCGGCAAAAAAGCCGCCTCGATCTCGGGCGGCTACGGTAACCTGAGCACCGACGGGTTTAATGTGTTCGGCGCGCTGGATGTGCAGAAGACCGACCGCCTGTCCAGCTCGGAGCGTAAATTCATGCAGGAATACAGCCTGCCGGATCGCCTGTCGCCACAACTGTCGAGCACCAGCTTCCCGGCCAACGTCGATCTGACCTCGGCCCAGCTGGCCATTCTTAACAAATCGAGCTATCTGAAAGGCTCCGGCCCCGGCGGTACCTGGCTGCCTTCGCCGGGCCGGCGCGTCAACTTCGGCAAAGCATCCTGCGTCGAAGGGGGCCCGAACGTAGTACGTCCACTGGGACCGGGCGGCACGGAAGGCTGCTCCTACAACTACATGGGCGACTCGGAAGTCTATCCGAAGGCCAACAAACAAAGTTTTATCGGCCGCGGCACCGTGCAGGTCAACGAAGCCAATCAACTGTTTGCCGAAGTCATGCTGAGCAAGGCCGATACCGACTATGCGGCCTCGCCGGCCACCTCGGGCAGCATCAACGGCACCAGCACCGGCATCCGCCTGCCCGCTGCGCTGCAGGCCAGCACCGGCATCACCACCCCGATCAATTTCCGCTTCCGTCTGACCGATGCAGGACGCCGCACCACCGAAGTCACCAGTAAAGCCTCGCGTCTGGTCATCGGTGCGACCGGTCGCATCGGCGACTGGGATTACGATACCGCCATCAATCACAGCGAAAACAAGGCCACCGACCTGGATATCGACGGCTGGGTCTCGCGTAGCAAACTGCTGGCCGGCATCGCCGGTGGTCAGTACAACCCATTTGTCGCCCCCACCGACGACTCGGGCCGCAAGTTCATGGACTCGATCAAGATTCATGGCGCGGCGCGCATCTCGAAAGGCACCAGCGACAGTATCGATGGCAAGCTGACGCGCGCGCTGATGGCCATGGAAGGCGGCGACCTGATGCTGGCACTGGGCGCTGAACTGCGCCGTGAAAAAACCTCGTTCACGTCCTCTGAGGCGCTGCGCACCAACGACGTGCAGGGTGACCGTTCCAGTTCCGACGAACTGCTGGCCGACTCGTCGAACTCGCGCGATATCGCCGGCTTCTACACCGAACTGAATGCACCGTTCAGCAAGGAATGGGAAGGCCAGTTCGCGATCCGTCATGACCGCTACAAAGCCGTGCGTGATCCACTGACCGGTGCCACCGCGCCGGAGCTGAAAACCACCAATCCGAAACTCGGCATCAGCTACCGTCCGAACAAGGAACTGCTGGCGCGCGCTTCCTACGGTACCGGTTTCCGTGCACCGTCGATCTCCGAGCTGTTCCTGCCGGTACGTTCCGGCACGATTGCCAGCTTCGTCAAAGATCCGATCTCGGGCGAAATTGCCCAGTTCGATCTGGATCGCTACGGCAATCCACAGCTGAAGCCGGAAAAATCCAAACAGTTCTCGGCCGGTCTGGTGTTTGAGCCGAGCAAGAACTGGAACGGCAGTGTCGATTACTGGATGATCCGCAAGACCGACATCATTTCCGAAATCGGCGAGCAGACCGTGTTCGACAATCCGGTCTACTACAATGATCCGAAAATCGTGGTACGCGACAGCGATGGCTTTGTGTCCTACCTGCAGTTCAAGAAAGAGAACCGCGGCAAGCTCAACACGTCCGGTCTGGATCTGGCTCTCAACTGGCGTGGCGATGCAACGTCGCTGGGCCGCTTCAGCGCCAGCCTGAATGGCACCCTGATCACCGAGTACAAGTTCCAGTCCGATCCGAATTCGCCAATGGCTGATGGGCTCGGTGTATTCCGCGACGACAAAGCCGTGCAGCGCTGGCGCCACAAGCTCAATCTTGACTGGACTCAGGGTCCGATCAATCTGAGCCTCGGCAACACCTACCTCTCCAGCTACCGCGACCAGAATATCCCTGGTCTGGCCGATCCGGGCTGGAATGACCGTGACGTGAAAGCCTATTCGCTGTGGGATCTGACGGGCAGCTACGCGTTCTCCAAGAACCTGAAACTGCGTGCCGGGGTGATCAATATGTTCGATACGGCGCCACCATTCACCAATCAGTCGCGCTACTTCGAAGTCACCTGGGATCCAACCTATGGCGACCCGCGTGGCCGTTCGATGTTTGCCAACCTGCAGTATAAATTCTAGTTCTCTCACAGTCCCAGCCACTGCGCCCGGTGCGCTGATTGCACCGCCCCACTCCGGTGGGGCGCTTCGATCGGCGGGCTGGGCGCCGTGATTGTCAGCAAAGACCGCCACTATGCGCAGTAAACCCCGTCGTTTTAAAGTTCCCCATACCCTGATTATTCTGCTGTGCATCGCCCTGCTGGTGGCCTTACTGGTACCGTGGGTACCGGCTGGCTATTTCGAGCCGGGCGTTGCCATTTCGCTCGATTCCTACCGCGTCGCCGAACACAACATCAGCATTGCCTGGTTCGCCAGCGGCAAGCAGATCGGTTTCTTCAATGCGCCCTTCGAGGGCATGACCTCGGGCAGCCGTAATGGCTCGGCGATCGGCGTGGTCGCCTTTATCCTGCTGGTCGGCGGCGCCTTCGGCGTGGTCACCGCCAGCGGTGCCGTCGATCGCGGCCTGCTGCGCCTGATTGCCATCACCGGCCACCACCCACGCCTGCTGTTAGGCAGCCTGTTCGCCGCCTTCGCCGCCGGTGGCGCCGTGTTCGGCATGGGCGAAGAAACCATCGCCTTTCTGGCACTGCTGCTGCCGCTGATCCGGCGCATGGGCTATCCGCCCGAAGTGGGCGTGATGATTACCTATGTGGCCAGCCAGATCGGCTTCGGTACCTCGTGGATGAATCCGTTTGGCGTGGCACTCGCGCAAGGCATTGCCAATGTGCCGCTGCTGTCGGGCGCACCGCTGCGGATCGCCATGTTCGGCATCTTTGTCAGTACCGGTATTGCTTTCACGCTCTGGTATGCCGAGCGCCACCGCTACCGCGACGCTGCGCCTGTCGAGTCTGCCGACCCTGCCGACCCTGCCGATTCTGCCGCCCCTGAGGGACACAAGCAGCACGCCGCGCCAGCACTGGCGCAGGCACTGACCATGGCGGACCGGCTGATTCTGGTCGGCATCGTCGCCACCATCGTCTGGATCGTCTGGGGCGTGGTGGCAGCCGGCTACTTCATTCCGGAAATCGCCACCCAGTTCGTCACACTGTGCTGCTTCACGGCCGTGATCGCCATCGCCGCACGGCGCCTCACTGCCGACGCCGCAGCCGAAGCGTTTATCTCGGGCGCCCAGCAACTGGTGCCGGCGGTGCTGGTGATTTCGCTGGCCAAGGGCATAGAATACCTGCTCGGTGGTGCCAATCCGCACGCACCGTCGGTGCTGAATACCTTCCTGCACAGCATGGGTACCCTACTGGAAACCTGGCCACCGCTGCTGGCCGCGCAGGGCATGCTGGTGGTGCAGACCGCCTTCACCTTCGTGATCCATTCCGGTAGCGCGCAGGCGGCCATCAATATGCCGCTGATGGCCGGTCTGTCCGATCTGGTAGGAGTGACGCGCCAGACCGCCGTGCTGGCTTACCAGCTGGGCAATGCCATGGCGAATATGAGCGTCCCGACCGGTGCCGTACTGATGGCCACGCTGGGTGTGGCTGGCGTACCATGGACCCGCTGGTTCGGCATTATCTGGCGCTTCCAGCTGCTGATCGTGCTGATGTCGATGGCCATGGTAGCCTTTGCCGTACTGACTGCTTACAATTAATGCCTTCTCCTGAGCGACTATGAATCATCACTACTTTCATTGTGACGTCCCGCTGTCCCCTGCCGCACAGGCCCGCATTCCGGTGCTGCAGCGGATCGACCTGATCACGGTACGCATCCCGTATATCCGGCCGTTTTCCACCAGCGTCCATACCTGGGCGGCCAAGGAAGCCCTGCTGCTGCGGCTGGAATCGGACGGTGTGGTCGGCTGGGGCGAATGTGTGGCCGACCCCGATCCTTTCTACGCCAGCGAAACCACGCAAACGGTGCGCCACATCTTCAAGGACTTTCTGCTGCCACTGATCACGCCGGGGCGCACGCTGGCCGAACTGCTGGACAGCTGGAGTCCGGCGCGCGGTCATGGCATGGCCAAGGCCATGGTGGAAAACGCCCTGCTGGACCTGATCGCGCGCCAGCAAGGTGTGCCGCTACACCAGCTACTGGGACTGACTGCACGGCCGATCCAGTCCGGCGTGGCACTGGGCATCCAGCCCTCCATCCCGGCATTGCTGGACGCGGTAGCCGACGCCATGCAGCGCCCGTATCACCGCGTCAAACTGAAAATCATGCAGGGCAAGGATGTCGAATGGGTGGCCGCCGTGCGGCAGGCCTATCCGGATCTGCCCCTGATGGCCGACGCCAATGGCGACTACCGGCTCGAACATGCGCCGCTGCTGCGCGAGCTGGACGCGTTCGGGCTGACCATGATCGAACAGCCGCTGTCCTACAGCGACATAGTCCAGCATGCAGTGCTACAGAGCCAGCTTGCCACGCCGCTGTGTCTGGATGAATCGATCCATGATCTGGACGATGCCCGCTCCGCGCTGGCACTCGATGCGGCGCGTATCATCAACATCAAGCAAGGGCGGGTGGGCGGCATGATTGAGTCGCTGCGCATTGCCGCGCTATGCCAGCAGGCTGGCGTCGGCGTCTGGTCCGGCGGGATGGACGAAACCGGCATCGGCCGCGCCTTCAATCTGCAGTTGCAGGCCGCCCCCGGGTTCAGCGTGCCCGGCGACACGGCGGAAACCTCGCGCTATTTCCGCGAAGATCTGGTCGAGCCGGGCGTGGTGCTGGGCGATGATGGCTATATCGCCATGCCGAGCGGTCCCGGCATTGGCGTCACTGTGCTGGAAGAACGCGTCACCCGCTACACCCTGAACCGCGAACGCATCCTGTAAGTCGCGGGGCGCGCACGCCGCGCCCTGCCCCCTCCCCTCGAGTCTCCCCCCCGTCTGCCAGCCTGCGCGGCACCGCCCGGCGCATACGCGTCCGGACGCCTGCTGCTGCCAACTAAACAACAATAAATTGCACTATGTGCGCTTGCCCACAGATGCATCAAGGTGCAGGGGCGAGGATAGTGGTATCGGCCAGCACAGTGCGGGACCGTGCTGTTTGACCGCTCACGCTGCGGTCCGGGAATCGCCGATGGGCTCGACTTACTACCCGGCTTTCGGGCTGTAAGAAATTATTTATGGGGAATAAAAATGAAATCGATATGGACAATCGCAGCACTCGCCGCTCTGGCTCTCAGCCCTACTGCATGGGCCAACGACATCAGCATCAACGCCGGCACCGTGCCGGTTGCGCCTCTGGCACCGTATGCCCATATCTTTACCCATGACGCCGCTAGCTTTACCGATACGGTCGATTTCGTGCTGAGTACCAGTATGCTGTCGACCTCTGCCAATGCCCTGAACGTCTCCCTGCAGAACCTGAGCGTGTTCAACATTCAGAGTCTCAGCTACACCTTATGGGGTGGCGTGTCCGGTTCCGATGTCGATTTCCACGGCACCTTCGTCGGCAATGACAGCACCTACAGCATCAACTCGCTCATGCCCGGCGCCTACCATCTGACCATCACCGGCGTCGCCGACGGCGTCGCTGGCGGTGCCTATGGTCTGGCCATGACCTCGGCCGTGCCGGAACCGGAGACCATCACCATGCTGCTGCTCGGTCTGGGCTTGCTGGGTGGCGTACGCCGCTTCAAAAAAGCCGATCCCTTCGTTTAAGCCAGCCGCACCTATTCGCGCGTCAGCGCGGGTAGGTGCCAGCAAGCTTGGCCCCATCATCAGGCACGGGAAAGTATGCGCAGAGAAGAACACTATCCGCAAGCAATCATCGATTGGCTGGAAGCGACGCCAGCAACCGCATTAGCACCGCTGAGCGTGCGTATGTGGCTAGCGATTTCCGCTGTGCTGGCGCCGATTATCGGCTACGACGCCATGCTCGCCATGTTTAACCGCTGTCAAGACCTGTGCCACGACGACTATCCATGGTTGCGCGCAGTGGTGCTCTCGACCTCACCGGCCAACGACTTTCTGGCGCTCGGCGCACAACTGCAGGCACGCCCGCCCGGCGAAGCGCTGGCAGCCAGCGCCGCACTGTTGCGGACCTTTTACGATTTGCTGTCGACCATGATAGGCCAGACGCTGGTCTTCAGTGTGCTCGATGCCGCCGGGGCTACCGGCACCTGGCCCACCGCACCGCCGCCGCTGGCCGCCCCTTTGCAGGCAGAACATGCCAGTCCGCCCGGGGGCACCAGCGCTACGCCGCCTCTGGAAGACCCGCACTGGCATCACTCCCCGCCACCCGATGCGGTTCCGCGTCCCTACCTGAAACTGGGACGCCGCCATACCATCCACAAACCCAAACCGGTTTCACCGAAACAGCTCGCCACCCGCTCGCTACTGGTCCAGTCCCAATGGAAGCCAGCGCGCCGCATCTCGCTCGAATATCTGCTGCAACATGGTCGCGGCGAACGCAAAGCGGAAATCATCCAGCGTGCAATGGTGCGCCATACCAGAAAGCTGCGTCAGGTGAATACCCAGCTGGTGACGGCGATGCTGACCGCACAGATCACCACCGACATCATCCGTCAGGCGCGTGACCAGATGGGCTATATGGCCCACCATGATCCCCTGACCAATCTGCCCAACCGCGTGTTGCTGATGGACCGGCTGATGCTGGCTATGGCGCTGGCACGGCGCCAGCATAGCCGCCTGGCGGTACTGTTTATCGATCTGGACCGCTTCAAGGTCATCAATGATTCGCTCGGCCACGGCGTTGGTGACCTGCTGCTGCAAACGGTGGGACACCGTCTGCAAGAGCTGCTGCGCACCAGTGATACCGCCAGCCGCCAGGGCGGCGACGAATTCATCGTTCTGCTCAGTGAAATCAGCAGTGAACGGGCCGTGGCGGAACTGGCTGAAAAACTCTGTCTGGCGATTGCCCAACCCTACCATCTGGCCGGCGCCGTGGCGCATATCGGCTGCACCATCGGCATCAGCCTGTATCCCGATGATGGCGACGATGCGGAACTGCTGATCCAGAACGCCGATCTGGCCATGTACCATGGCAAGCACAACGGCCGCAATCACTGGTATTTCTACCGCAACGAAATGAACCAGCGCGCCATCGAACGCCAGCGTACCGAAGCGGACCTGCATCAGGCGCTGCTGCTGGGCGAGTTCGAGGTCTACTATCAGGCACGGGTGAATCTGCGCAACGGCAAAATCGCCGGGGCCGAAGCGCTGCTGCGCTGGCATCGTCCCGCCCAAGGCATCATGGGGCCGGCACGCTTCATCCCGATCGCCGAGGAATGCGGGCTGATCGTGCCGATCGGGCTGTGGGTGATGCGTCAGGTGTGCCGCCAGATCGCGCTGTGGCAACGGGACGGGCTGGCAATGGGCACGGTCGCCATGAATATTTCGGCACTAGAATTTCGCACCGTAGGATTTAGTGCCGCCTTGCGCAGCATCCTGAGCGAAAGCGGCATCTCCCCAACCAGTCTGGAGCTGGAAATTACCGAGGGTGTATTGATGAGTGATACCGCCACCAGCGGCACCATCCTGCGCGAACTCAAAGAGATCGGGGTGCAGATTGCCATCGACGATTTCGGTACCGGATATTCCAGCTTGAGCTACCTGACCCGCTTTCCCATCGATGTGCTGAAAATCGACCAGTCGTTTATCCGCGATATCGATCAGCCTTCCGGCAACGGCGTGATCGTCGATGCCGTGATCGCCATGGGCAAGAGCCTGGGCCAGCGGGTGGTGGCAGAAGGCGTCGAACACCCGTCCCAGCTGGCGTTCCTGCGCAAGCACCATTGCCATGAAGGACAAGGCTACCTGTTCAGCAAGCCTTTACCGGTCGACGCGTTTGCTGAACTCATGAAAAAGAACGGCTAGACATGCTGCAAGCAGCCCTGTGCGGATCGCTATGCCGCGCTAGCCCCGCCCCCGCCCCCACCCCGCTACTGGAAAGCGTACTGTGCCATGAGGATCTTCAACATGAAAAATACCGTCAAAATTAATCGTCTGGTGACTGGCATCGCCGGCCTCGACGACCTGCTGGGTGGCGGCATCCCCGAGTTTTCCTTCAACCTGCTGGCCGGCACCCCGGGCAGTGGTAAAACCACGCTGGCGCACCAGATCATGTTCTCGCTGGCAAGCCGGCAGCGGCGCTCGCTGTTCTTCACCGTGCTGGGCGAACCACCGCTGAAGATTCTGCGCTATCAGCAGCAATTTACATTTTTCGACGCCCAGCAGGTCAACCAGTCCATCAAATTCGTCAATCTGGCCGCCGATATTGCCGCCGGTGATCTCGATCGCGTGCTGGCGCGCATCACCGAGGAAGTCAGACTTTTTTCGCCGGGACTGGTATTCATTGATTCCTTTCGCTCGATGGTGCAGGCAGCGCAGGACCCGCATGCCAGTGGCGTGGATTTGCAATACTTTGTGCAGCAGCTGGGCGTGCAGATGACCAGCTGGCTGGCTACCACGTTTCTGATCGGCGAATACCAGAACCCGGAAACCGAATCCGGCGCTGTCTTCACGGTCGCCGACGGCATCATCTGGATGTCCCAGCTGATCCATCGTGACGCACTGGTGCGCAAGATACAGGTGATCAAAATGCGCGGACAGGCGCAGAGTCTGGGGGCGCACACCTTCCGTATCACCGAGGACGGCATCACCATCTTCCCGCGCGCCATGTCCAGCTCCATCCAGCCAGCGCTCCCTGTCAGCGGTGGCCAGCGCCTGTCGATGGGGGTAGCGGAACTCGATACCATGCTGGGCGGTGGCGTACCGGTCGGCTATTCCGTGCTACTGGTGGGGCCATCCGGTTCCGGCAAATCCGTGCTGGCCAACCAGTTCCTTGCCGAAGGCGTGCGGATGGGCGAGAAAGGGGTACTGGCGGCGTTCGAAAAAAGCCCCAATCAACTGCTCAACAAACAACTCAATGCCATGATCGAGCAAGGTCAGGTAGGTGTCATCAACACCCGCACGCTGGACCTGTCGATCGATGAAATTCTGCATGATCTGGTCAGCATGATCCAGCGCATGCAGGCCAAACGTGTGGTGATCGATTCCCTGTCCGGTTTCGAACTGGCGCTGGCTTCGTCGTTCCGCGAAGATTTCCGCGAATCGCTGTACCGGATGGTGTCGGTGCTGACCGGGTTGGGCCTGACAGTACTGATGACGGCCGAACTGGAAGACCGCTACGAGACGCTGCGCTTCAGCGCTTACGGCAATGCTTTTCTGGCCGACGCTATCGTCATGCAACGCTATATCGAACTGAGCGGTGAATTACAGCGCGTGATCTCCGTGATCAAAGTCAGGGCCAGCGCGCATAGCAAGGCCATCCATTTTTACGAGATCCATGACGAACAGCTGGTCATTGGCAAAACACTGAGCGCCTATACGGGGATTCTGACGGGCCAGCCGGCGTCGTCGGTACTGCCCCGCTAGCAGCGCTGAGCTTCGCTTGACACACCAGCCATATACGCCGACTATCTATTCCGAGGGTCGGTCCATACGCTGCTCCGGCAGCGTGCCTCACCACCTTTGACTCCGAAGGAGTTACGTTCATGTCTACCCTGCCATCCCCCTCACTCAACTGCCTGCTGGCGGAACTGGCTCCTGCCGTGTTTGACCGGCTTGCCCCCCATCTGGAACTGGTGACGCTGGCACGCAATGAAGTGCTGTACCAGATCAGTAGCAAGATCAACTACGCCTATTTCCCCCTGACAGCGGTGGTCTCGATCGACTATGTGCTGGAGAACGGCAATACCTCGGAAATTCTCAGTGTCGGCAACGAAGGCATGCTGGGTCTGTCCCTCTGCATGGGCAGTCAGGAAGCCCCGGCACACGCCATTATCCAGTCGGCCGGCACGGCCTACCGGATCAGCGCAGCACACCTCATGGAAGAGTTCTACCGCAACGGCCAGCTGATGCGCATGCTGTTGCGCTACATCCAGATCCGGCTGATGAAAATTGCCCAGCTGGCCGTCTGCAACAGCCATCACTCCACCGAGCAGCGTTTAAGTCGTCATCTGCTGGAAATGCAGGATCGCAGTGCCGGCACCGAACTCGCGTGTACACAGGAATCGCTGGGCGCGATACTGGGCGTGCGGCGTGAAGGGATCACCGAAGCAGTCGGCAACCTGCAGCAGCTTGGCATCATCCGCTGGCGGCGTGGCCACGTCCTGATGCTGTCGCGCCGCGATCTGGAACAGCATGCCTGCGAATGCTATCAAGTTGTGCGCAAGGCCATTAAGCGTCTGAGTCCTCCCGTACTCGATGTCTCGGGGCAGTTCAATTACGAGCGCCGCAAACCATCGTTGCAACTCACGCGTCGCATGGCCGCGCCGGATCGCCGGCATGGCGAGGCCGCGACGCTGGCCGATACCACCCAGACGCATCTGGTGTTCGGCTAAGGGACTGCGCTGGCCTGACGGTTTTCGGAGCGCCCTGATGGCCACCAGTGCTGACGCCTACGCCATCGGGCGCCCCGAAGCATTTAAAATCGTTTAACTTGACACCTTTTCCCGCCCATACCTCACTGCCTTAGTCGGAATCCGCATTTCATCAAGTGAATTTATTCGTTCACAGCACTCCCCCTGCACGGCGATACTAGGCCCTTCCTCCCCGCAGGCGCATTGCCTCGGGCGCGCTTTATTCCTCACCTGTCGTCCCGGGTACTATGCCGAACATCATCCGCCTTGAAGGCATTTCCAGAAGCTTTGCGCTGCCCGATGGCAGCCACTACGACGCGCTACGCGCCATCAAGCTGTCCATCAACGCTGGCGAAATCGTCGGTCTGATCGGTCGCAGCGGCGCAGGCAAGTCCACCTTACTACGCACCATCAACCTGCTGGAACGCCCGGATGCCGGCACGGTACAGGTCAACAGCCAGGAACTGACCAGCCTGTCCGCGCGCCAGCTGCGCAGTGCGCGCGAGCAGATCGGCATGATCTTCCAGCACTACAACCTGCTGCATAATCTGAACGTGTATGACAACGTCGCCTTTCCGCTGCGCTTACACCAGCGTCTGAATGCGCCGCGTCTGGCGGCGCGGGTCCGCGAGTGTCTGGAGATTGTCGGCCTGAGCGACCGCGCCGAGAGCTATCCGGCCCAGCTATCGGGTGGCCAGAAGCAGCGCGTATCGATCGCGCGCGCGCTGGCTAGCCGGCCAGAAGTGCTGCTATGCGATGAACCGACCTCGGCGCTCGATGCCGACACCACGCGCAGCATTCTGGCCACGCTACGCAACATCAACACCACGCTGGGTGTCACCATCGTCATGGTCAGCCACGAACTGGCCGTGCTGGGGCAGCTATGCCACCGCGTGGTCGTCATGGAAGATGGTCGCATCGCCGAACAATTCGATCCGGCCGATACCGCCACGGCGCGCCAGACGGCGCTCGGTCGCGAGCTGGCGTTCTATCGCTCGGAAGCGGGTCTGGCTGGTAGCTGGAAAGGAGAACAGCATGCTTGAACAGATTCTGACCATACTGCCGGAACTCTGGGTGGCGCTGGGCCAGACCCTGCTGATGCTGGCCATCTGTCTGGTCGCTGCCGTGCTGCTGGGCGGGCCGCTGGGCGTGCTGCTCTTCCTGCTTGGTCCCGGACAGGCCTTGCAGCAGACACTGCTGTCGAATCTGCTAGGCTGGCTGGTGAATACCCTGCGCTCTTTCCCCTTCATCATTCTGCTAGTGGCACTGGTACCGCTGACGCGCTGGATCGTTGGCAGTTCGATCGGCCCGCTGGCCGCCTCGGTGCCACTGGCCTGCGCTGCTGTGCCGTATTTCGCCCGGCTGGTGGAACAGCAACTGCACGAAGTGCCGCGCGGCGTGATCGAAGCGGCGCTGGCGATGGGTGCCAGCCCGCGTCAGATCGTCTTCAACGTGCTGCTGGTGGAAGCGCGTGCCGGTCTGGTATCGGCTCTGACGGTGCTGTCGATTAGCTTCCTGTCCTATTCGGCCGTCGCCGGCGTGGTCGGTGGTGGCGGCATCGGCGATCTGGCGATCCGCTTCGGTTACTACCGCTTCGACACCACCATGATGGTGCTCACCGTGGCCGTGCTGGTAATTCTGGTCCAACTGGTGCAGTGGAGCGGCAGCCGGCTGGCACGTCGCCTCGACCGCCGCTAATCTCGTAAAGGAAACTCATGATGACTACCCGTTCCACCGTGCGCCGCCGTCTGCTCGCGACTTCGCTCGCCATGCTGGTCAGCCAGACTGTGGCCGCCAAAGATCCCCGCGAACTGGTGATCGGCACCAGCGTCGGCACTTACGCCGATCAGGTCAAACTCGGCATCAAACCACTCCTCGAAAAACAGGGCTACAAGGTCAAGGTGGTCGAGTTCAGCGATTATATCCAGCCGAGTTTTGCGCTGGCCGAAGGTGCGCTCGATATCAACATCTTCCAGCACATCGTCTACCTGCGCCAGTTCGCCAGCGAACACAAACTGGCGATCACGGATCTGATCACCATCCCGACTGCGCCGATTGCCATCTACAGCAAAAAACACAAGTCGCTCAATGAAGTCCGCGAAGGCAGCGTGATTGCCATGCCCAACGATCCGACCAATCAGGCCCGTGCGCTGGTACTGCTCGACCAGCTGGGCTGGATCCAGTTGCGCGCCAAAATCGATCCGCTGCGCGCTTCGGAAAAAGACATCGCCGCCAACCTGAAAAAGGTCAAGCTGGTGGCACTCGAAGCGGCGCAATTACCACGCTCGCTGCAGGACTGCGATTACTCTTTCGTGAACGGTAATTTCGCGCTGGCATCGGGACTTAAACTGACCGAGGCACTGATCACGGAAAAGATCTCGCCCAACTACATCAATCTGGTGGCGCTGCGCAGCGCCGACAAAGATCAGCAGTTCGCCCGTGACATCGTGGCTGCTTACCGCTCGAAAGCCTTCCTCGACTACACCAACCAGTATTTGCAAGGCTATGCCAAGACCGAATACCAGCTCACGCAAGGCAGCAGCACCCGCTAAAGCAGGCGCCGACTTGGCTGGCAGTAAGCTATAATCGCTGTATGAATTTCCTCGCAAAACACCGAACCCTGCAAGTCTGGATGGTCATGCTGACCTTCCTGCTCGGTGTCCTTGCGCCGACGGTGAGTCGGGCACTCGAATATCGTCAGGGTATCAGTGACAGCATCGAAATCTGTACCACCAGTGGTTCCAAACTGATCAAGCTCGATAGCGATGGCAAACGCCAGAGCGCTCCTGACATGGCCGGCATGGATCACTGCATGTACTGCACCACCCACTCTAATGTGCATGCCTTACCCGGTCCTGCGGCACTCGTCATCGCCGCACTGGCCGGACGTGACGTCTACCCTTCCCTGTATTACAGCGCCGCTGTCACGCCACACGCCTGGTCGGCAGCCTATCCGCGCGCGCCCCCCGCTCAAGTCTGATTTTCCCTCTCCCGCTTTACCCGTTTAAGCACCCCGTGGCGCTGCGCTAGCTGCTTGTCTATCGCTTGCCGTTCGCTTGTTGTTGCTGGCCTGTCGCTCGCTAGCTGCTAGCTGCTAGCTGCTTGCTGCTTGCTGCTTGCTGCTTGCTGCCGCTGGCTGGCAGGAATGCGTTGCCACATCCGTGCGCTGTATTCATCTCTCGTCTCAAGGATTGTTATGAAGTTCTCTACCCCCCGTTTGTTTCTGGTCGCCGCTGCTGGCGTGACCTTTGCCACCAGCGCCTATGCCGAAAGTGAAAGTGATCTACATCAGGAACCCCGCCTGAAAGTACTGGTCAGTGCCATGGCGGAAGGCTTGCAAAGCCGCCCTGCTGGCGGCGGCGATACCAGCCAGTTGCTCAGCGCTGTCGCCGGCTACAGCGTGGCACAAGGTGGTGGCGTTTCCGGACTGCCGTTTGTGAATGGCCTCGGTGACGACCGTCTGAAAGTGCGCATCGATGGCATGGAAATCACCTCGGCCTGCGCGAACCACATGAATGCGCCGCTGTCATATATCGATCCGACGCAGGTGGGACATATCGATGTGCTGGCCGGCGTAACACCCGTCAGTGCCGGTGGCGACAGTATTGGTGGCACCATCACGGTCCGTTCGGCCGCCCCGGTATTCTCGGAGACAGCAGGGGTGTTGCGTAGTAGCGGTAAACTGAATTTCAGTGGCCGTAGCAATGGGAATGCGATCAATAGCGGGGTCTCCGCCAGCATCGCCAGCGATACGCTCAGCCTCGGTTATAACGCCGCCTATGCACGTGGCCACAGCTATGAAGATGGTCAGGGGCAGAAAGTGCTGGTCAGCCTGTACGAAAGTATCAATCAGGCCGTGCTGCTAGGCTGGCGCGGCGATGGCCAGCAACTGACGCTGCGTCTCGGTACCCAGCACATCCCCTATCAGGGTTTCCCCAACCAGTACATGGATATGACGGATAACACGGGACGCTTTGGCAACGCCAACTACCACGGCAAATTCGGCTGGGGCGAGCTCGATGCCAGCGCCTACTGGGAGCGCACCAATCACGATATGGGCTTCTTCTCCCCGGAACGGCAAGGCATGATGCCGATGGTGACGCAGGGTCGCAATACCGGCTACAGCGTCAAAGCCAGCCTGCCGCAAGGCGACGCGGCCTTGCTGCGCTTCGGTCAGGAATATCACGTATTCCGTCTGAATGATTACTGGCCCGCTGTCGCAGGCTCGATGATGATGGGTCCGCAAACCTATGTGAATATCAACGATGGCCAGCGTGACCGTCTGGCGTTGTTCGGCGAAGCGGAAACCCGCCACGGCGCACAGTGGACCTCTCTGCTGGGCGCCCGCTGGGAATCGGTGCGCATGAATACCGGCAGCGTCCAGCCGTATGCCAACAATATGATGAATGCCAAAGATGCCGCAGCCGCGAAGATCTTTAATGCCAGCGAACGTCGCACGCGCGACAACAACTACGATCTGACCGCGCTGGCGCGCTTCGAAGCCGACAGCAGCAGTACTTACGAACTGGCTGCCGCCCGCAAAAACCGCTCGCCCAATCTGTATGAGCGCTACTCCTGGGGGCGCGGCAATATGGCCATGACCATGACCAACTGGTTTGGCGATGGCAACGGCTATGTAGGCAAGCTCGATCTGCGTGCAGAAACCGCCTACACACTGGCATTCACTGCACACTGGCATGGCGGCAGCGGCGCGCAGGCCTGGTTCGTCAAGCTCAATCCTTACTTCAACCGGGTGCAGGATTATATCGACGTGGATGTGCTGGGCCAGTTCAATCCGTATATGCAAATGGCTGCCAAAGGCGCGCTACTGCAATTTGCCAACCACAATGCCAAACTGTACGGTGCCAACCTGAGCTGGCAGCTGCCGCTCGCCCAGCACGCCAGTCTGGGAGCGCTGAGTTTTAACGGTACCGCAGCCTACACGCGCGGCCAGCGCAGCGACGGCGGCGACCTGTATCACATCATGCCGCTGAATACCGTACTCACACTGGAACAACGCAGCGGCAGCTGGACTAACCAGCTGGAAACCAAACTGGTCAGCCGCAAAGACCAGCTTGACGAGCGCCGCTACGAATCAGCCACCGCTGGCTATGCCTTGCTCAATCTGCACACCCGCTACCAGCTGGGCAAACAGTTGCAGCTCAGTGCAGGCATCAGCAACCTGCTCGACAAAGACTATGCCGATCCGCTCGGCGGCGTCTATCTGGCAGGGCTGCGCGCGACCGGTGGCAGCCTACGTGCACTGCCCGGCATGGGCCGTTCCATCGAGGCAGGTCTGAGCTATAGCTTCTAAGCGACGCACTTTCCCCGCTGTGTTTTACTGCCGCCCCGCCAGGGCGGCGGCTTACAGGAGAACTTATGTCTCACATCGAAGTCTTCCAGCCTGCACTGCAACTGCGCCCGCGCGAAGCGCTGTCCGGGCTTGCCAGGCGCTGCTCACCATACGGGCAATCTTCGCGTCATGGAAACCGGGCTGGTCGCGGCATGCTGAAGGCCTGACTGGCCGGCGTCAGTCGGCCAGCTGCGCTGCCGCTTCTTCCTCGCGCAGTTGTACGCTCATGCCGTCACAGCTATCCGACCAGCGCATCAGCCATTCCGGCAGCGCTGGCGACTGTTCCGGCACACCGAGATCGCGCACGATCTCGATCGGTGGCACCGTGCCGCGCGCCGAACGGAACACCCCGCGCATGATGACCACCCCGATCACCCGTCCCTTGCTGACAAAGCGGTGCTCGATAAAGCTCCACTTATCATCCCAGCCCAGCATACGGGTATGGATTTCAAAGCGCTGGAACAGCTTCAGTTCGCGCCGGAATTTGCCCCACACATCGCCCACAATCGGCACGGCCTTATGGCGCAGGGCAGTACGGAAGGCCCCCGTCTTGAGCACATAATCCATGCGCCCCACATCGGCCATGGTGAAATAGCGGCCATTCGTGACATGCCGGTTCAGATCCAGATCCAGCGGCCAGACCCGCATCGGCACCACCGTGGTGGCAAACGGATCGGCGGCGTGGCGCCAGGGACGGCGCAACAACAACATCAGCAAACGAAACCAGAGATTCATAAATTCAGCGGGTAGTAGAGGAAGGTCACCACTATAGGCCAGACGTTTCTGCTAAGGTAGGTGCAGAAATGACTTATTTCATGCGACTTCTGCCATGCACCTGACTCTCCTGCTGTCCGAACAATGTTCCGCTGCCAGTGCCACCATGGCGCTGGAACTGCTCACCGCCGCCAATCTGTTCTCGGGCCAGCCCATTTTCCAGATCGTCACGGCCTCGCTCGATGGTGCTCCGATAACGACGCTGAGTGGCCAGACCCTGCAGGCACACCACGCACTGGCCGACATCGTTGACACCGATCTGGTGCTGATCCCCGGCTTTCTGTTCACCCTGCGCGACGCTCTGCCCGGTTTTGGCCGCTACAGCGACTGGCTGCGGGCGCGACACCAGCAAGGCACGGTGCTAGCGGCGATGTGTACCGGCGCCTTCATGCTGGCCGAAACGGGGCTGCTTGATGGCGGGCGCGCCACGACCCACTGGGCACTGGCCGATCTATTCAGGCGCCGCTATCCGGCGATACAGATGGCCGAACGCGATGTGCTGTGCGAAGACCGGCGCCTGCTGACCAGTGGCGGTGCCGGCGCCTCGGCACACTTGCTGCTGCACCTGATCCGCTGCTACGGCTCGCTGGAACTGGCGCAGAAATGCAGCCGCTATCTGCTGATCGATAGCGCGCCCACCGAGCAATCCGTGTATGTGATGTGGAACATGCCCAAGAGCCATGGCGATGCCGAGATTCTGCGCGTGCAGAACTGGCTCGAACAGCATTTCGATCAGCCGCTGGCGATCGATGAACTGGCGCAGCGCTTCGGTTTCAGTGCGCGCAATTTCGTACGTCGCTTCAAGGAAGCCACCCACACCACGCCGCTGGCCTATCTGCAGACGCTGCGACTGGAACGCGCCAAGCACTTGCTGGAATCGACCCGCATGAACCTCGACAGCATCACCTTCAAGGTCGGCTACGAGGACAGCAATTCATTCCGACGCCTGTTCCAGCAGCGGGTTGGCATGCAACCGGCGTCTTACCGCAAAAAATTCCAGACCCAGACCGTCTGAATCCGCCCACCACGCGAAGGGCGGGTGAGCGGAGAATTCAGCTATAATGTTTGCCGGATGCTGAATACTCCGGCACTCTCCAGCGAATCAATGCGACCACCTAATTTTCTCGCCTTACTAACGTTCACCATAACGTTCACCAGTTCCGTATGCAGCGCTGTCGCGCTGGCGTCTCCGTCCCATGCTACGGCGCATGCGCAATCCCATGCTCACACTCAGCCGCATAAAACGGCACCCGCTAGCGCGCCGGCCGCTGCCCGCACGCCATGCGCACGCCTGAGCGCGCGCCTGCCGCGTGTCAGTCCGGCCATGTGCCAGAGCAGTCAACTGGTGCAGTCAGGCGCCCGTTCGCGACAAGGTTTTCCGATCCTGACGCGCCAGCAGGTGCCTAGCGGCAGCAAGGAGGCGGTACGGGTGCTGCTAATCGGCGGGATCCACGGTGATGAACTGAGTGCTTCCTCGGCAGTGTTCCAGTGGATGCAGTGGCTGCCGCCATCGGCCAGCAGTGCGCTGCACTGGAATATTGTGCCGGTGCTCAATCCGGACGGCATGCTGGCGCCCAAACCGCGCCGCGTCAACGCCAATGGCGTCGACCTGAATCGCAATTTCCCCACGCCGCGCTGGAATGTCGAAGCGCAGCGCTACTGGGTCAGCAAAACCGGTCGCGACCCACGCCGCTTCCCCGGCTCCAGCCCTTTGTCCGAACCGGAAAGCCGCTGGCTCAGTGAAGAAATCAAACGCTTCAAACCGCAGCTGATCATTTCTGTACATGCCCCGTTCGGCGTGCTCGATTTCGACGGTCCGGTACAGCCACCGGTGCGTTTCGGCGCCTTGCGGCTAGCGCCAATCGGCGTGTATCCGGGTTCGCTAGGCGCCTACAGTGGCAGCAATGTGCCGGTACTGACCATCGAATTGCCCAGCGCCGGGCGCTTGCCGGAGCCGGCCGAAATGCGTCGCATCTGGCAGGATATGCTGACCTGGATCGAGCAGAATATCCCGGCCGGTCACCAGGTCGCCATGACGCCGGCCACCGGCAGCGACAGCGCCCGCTAGTCTTCCATCAGTCTTTCAGCGCTCTTTTAGCAGTCAGCCACGCGGAAGGCGGCACGCCCTCCCAGCGCTTGAAGGCGCGCCGGAAATTGGCAATGTCGGTGTAGCCCAGCGCATAACTGATTTCCTGCACACTCAATTGCCCCACGCGCAGGTATTCGCAGGCCAGCATGCGCCGCACCTCGTCGAGTATCTGCTGATAGGAGCTGTGTTCGGCCAGCAGGCGCCGATGCAGCGTGCGCGGGGTCACATGCAGCAAGCGTGCCGTCAGCGCCAGTGAGGGAAACGCGGTGCGCTGTTCCAGCATCAGGCGGCGCACCCGCGCTGCCGTGGAATATGGCGTCACCAGCTTCTCCAGTTCGCGCTGACACAGTTGCAGCGCCTGTTCGAAACTGGCCGGGTCGCCCATCTTCAAGGGCAGATCCAGCGCTGCCGCCGGCAGCAACATCCCGCTCCAGTCCTGCGCATAACGCACTTCACACTGGAACAGACTCTGTGCCAGCCCGACATCGGAGGGTGCGCACTGAAACGCCACCAGCTGGCATGGCGCACTGTCACGCGCAATGAAATCCAGAACATTTTTAAATGCCAGCAGCACCCCTTCCAGCACGGGGCGCGCGATGTCGCCCAGCGGCACGCGCTCATACAGACTTACCCGCAAAGTCGCACCCTGCACTTCGATGGCGATGCCCACCATACTGGTACGCAGCATGAAGTAACGCTCCAGTACCTCGAGTGCCTGCCGCAAGGTGGCGCTATGCATGGCGGCATAGCCGAGTATGCCGTGGGTGTGGGCGCGCATCCGTTCACCGATCAGCAGCCCCAGCGCCGGTTCCTGGGTCAGCGCCAGCGCATCCAGCACCAACTGACGGAACAGCGCAAACGACAGGGACAGGCGGGCATCTTCCAGCTGTGCGGCACGCAGTCCGCTACGCGCCAGCCACGCATCGACGTCGCCGCCCATGCTGGCGACTTGTTCGGCAATCTGGCGCAGGTAGCTACTGGCTAATGGGGGGTCGTGCTGAGGCATACGGTGACGACGCGCGAGGCATCCGGGCTGACAGGGAGTTCGATTGTCAATAATTAACCCATCCCTGTCAATTACGGCCCTCGCTATGGCAGCAAGGCGCTGCCTACAATGGACCTTATAACAACAAGGAGACCCTATGAATGCGCTGCACTACCTGAAATTCTTCCTGTTTCACGTGATCGGTCTGTGCGCCGCTGCCGCCCTGTACAGCGGTGGCAGCACCGTTTGCGCCACGCTGGTGGGCGTACTGCTGTTCTACATCGTCGGCGACCTGCTGGGCGGCGACGACCTCACAACACCAAAATTACAGCACCGTGCCATCCTCACCGGCCAGCTATGGCTGGCGTTACCGCTACTGATGCTGATTGTCGGCGCATCGGTCGCCAGTTTCAGTGCGGGCCGTTACGCCAGTACGCCGCAACTGGTTTCGGCAGTGGTGCTGACCGGCCTGATGATCGGTCTGATCGGCACCATCACCGCCCATGAACTGATCCACCGCACCAGCGAAGCGGTGTCGCTGGAGATCGGCCGCTGGCTGCTGGCGTTCAGCTTTGACGTCAGCTTCGCCATCGAGCATGTGTATGGCCACCACCGCTATGTCTCGACCAGTGCCGATCCGGCCACGGCGCCACGCGGGCGCAATGTGTACTGGCATATTCTCTGCTCCACCGTGAAAGGCAATCGCAGTGCGTGGCGACTGGAACGCAAACGTCTCGAGCGGCGCGGCCAGCGCCAGTTCAGCCATCACAATCTGCTGCTACGCGGTTATCTGATGAGCGCTGCACTGGTGGCAGCTGCCGGCTGGTATGGCGGGCTGCCGGCGGCGCTGTATTTCTCGGTCTGCGCGCTGTTCGGCAAGGCGCTGCTGGAAGTGGTCAACTACATGGAACACTATGGACTGGTACGCAATCCGGCCCGGCCGGTGCAGCCGCATCACTCATGGAATACCAATAAGCGCCTGAGTTCCTGGACCATGTTCAATCTAACCCGCCATTCGCACCACCATGCGCGCGCCAGTGTGGTGTATCACGACTTGCAACCGTATCCGGATGCGCCGATGATGATCAGCGGCTATCTGTCGACCCTGCTGGTAGCGCTGCTGCCGCCACTCTGGCATGCGCTGATGACACCCAAGGTGCTGGCCTGGGATCGCGACTATGCCAGCGAGGAAGAGCGCCAGTTGGCAGCGGCCCAGCCAGCCCTGCCACATACTGCTGCCAGTAGTTCAGGCTCTACCTAGCGCCAGCTGGCGGTACTGGCTCGGCGTGACGCCGGTGGTGGCTTTGAACTGGCGCGTGAAGGCCGAATGGTCGCCATAGCCGCAGGCCTGCGCGATGTCGGCCACGCTGCTGGCCCCCTGCAGCAGACGCGAGGCCGCGTCAACCCGCGTCTGGATAATCATCTGGCGCGGCGTCAGGTGGAAGATGCGCAGGAAGTAGCGTTCGATCTGCGCCACCGACATGTGCGCAATCGCGGCCAGCTCGGCCAGCGGCAGGGCCCGGCCATATTCAGCATGAATCAGACTGACCGCTGCCGCCACCTTGCGATACGCGGGATTTTTCTTGTCCGCCATGGCCAGATCGCGCGAGATGCCGGTCAGGCCGACGATGCGGCCCTGCGCATCGCGCAAGGCTTTCTTGCGGGTCAGACACCAGCCGGGATCGCGGTTCGGATACAGGTGCAGCTCCAGCTGTTCTTCGATTTCGCTAGCGCCGGCCAGCACCGCCATGTCCTGCGCCAGATACGACTGGCCGAACGGATGGGCAAACACTTCGGCCGGCGTGCGCCCGATCAGCGCCGCCTTATGACGCTGGCCGCAGCGCTGCGCCAGCGTCTGATTCACCACCACATAACGGCACTGTTCATCCTTGACGAAGAACACCACATCGGGCAGTGCATCGAACAGCGCCACGCTGAAAAAAGGGTCGGCGATGGCGGCGCCCAGCGCACGGCGCGCCACCTCGTCTGGAAGTGTTTTGTGCATAGTGGGGATTCTGCCAGCCCGCCTGCGGCGTGTCGCGAACTTTTTCACAATTGTGCAGATTTCGTCATCCATCATGCGCAGACGATGCAAGACAGCCAAAGCGGAGCGGCCTAAGATGGGGGCATGAAAACCATCTCGATCATCGATTCCCACACCGGCGGCGAACCTACCCGTCTGGTGCTGGATGGCGGCCCGGAACTGGGCAGCGGCCCGCTGAATCAGCGGCTTGCGCAGTTACAGCAGGAGCATGATGCGTTCCGCACGGCGGTGGTGTGCGAGCCGCGCGGTTCGGACGTGCTGGTCGGCGCCCTGCTGTGCCAGCCTCACGCCCCCGATTGTGCTGCGGGCGTCATTTTCTTCAACAACGTCGGCTACCTCGGCATGTGCGGCCATGGCACCATCGGTCTGGTGGCCTCGCTGGCATACCTGGGACGCATAGTCGTCGGCCGGCACCGCATCGATACACCGGTGGGCGTGGTGGAAGCGGAACTGCATGCCGACGGCAGTGTGACGGTCGATAACGTGGCGTCCTACCGCAGTCAAGCCAAGCTAACCGTGCAGGTGCCGGGCTACGGCGCCGTCAGCGGCGATATCGCTTGGGGTGGTAACTGGTTCTTCCTGGTGGCCGAACACGGCGTAGAGATCAATCCCGGGAATATCGCTGCGCTGACCGAATTTTCCGTCGCCATCAGCGCCGCACTGGAGCAGCAGGGCATCCGCGGCGATAACGGCGGTCTGATCGACCATATCGAACTGTTTGCGCCATCCCGTACCGGTGCCGATAGCCAGAGCTTCGTACTCTGCCCCGGCAAAGCCTATGACCGCTCACCATGCGGCACCGGCACCAGCGCCAAACTGGCCTGTCTGGCGGCCGACGGCAAACTGGCCGAAGGCGCCCTCTGGAAACAGGAAAGCGTCATCGGCAGCGTGTTCGAAGCGCGCTACAGCTATCGTGGTACACAACTGATTCCGAGCATCCGCGGGCGCGCCTGGGTGAATGCCGAAGCCCGTCTGATTCTGGATCCTAGCGATCCTTTCGCCTGGGGCATCCGGTGAAACAGCCTGACGTGATCATCATCGGCGCCGGCATTATCGGCGCCGCCTGTGCCGAGGCGCTCAGCGCGCGCGGCCTGCAGGTCACGGTGATCGAACAGGATGTTCCCGGCAGTGGCGCCACGGCAGCCGGCATGGGACATCTGGTGGTAATGGACGATAATCCGGCCGAACTGGCGCTCTCGTCCTACTCGCTGGCGTTGTGGAAAAACCTCACCGAGGGTCAGGCACCGCAGCATGAATACACGCAGTGCGGCACCATCTGGGTGGCCGCCGACGAAGAAGAAATGGCCGCCGCACGCGCCAAGGCGGAGCTACTCGGCGCTCACGGTCTGGCCTGTGAGATGCTGGCACCGGCCGCTCTGTATGCGGCTGAACCGCAGTTACGCGCCGGTCTGGCAGGCGGCCTGCTGGTGCACGGCGATGGGCTGGTGTATGCGCCCAAGAGCGCGCGGCTGTTGCTGAGCAAGGCGCAGGCGCGCGGCGCGACCCTCGAATACGGCATGGTGCAGGCGCTCGAAGATCACGGCGTGCAGCTAGCCGACGGGCGCACCCTGCAGGCGCAGCACATCCTGCTGGCCGCCGGTTCGCGCTGCAGCCAGCTGCTACCGGAACTGCCGCTGCAGGCCAAGAAAGGCCATCTCGCCATCACCGACCGCTACCCGGGTTTTATCCGCCACCAGCTGGTGGAACTGGGCTATATCAAAAGCGCCCACGCGGCCAGTGGCGACTCGGTCGCGTTCAATCTGCAGCCGCGCCCTACTGGCCAGATCCTGATCGGTTCCTCGCGCCAGTTCGGCAGTACCGAACCGGCTGTAGAAACCCAGATTCTGCGCGCCATGCTGCGCCATGCGGTCAGTTTCGCCCCGGCGCTGGCCGGGCACAATATTCTGCGCTGCTGGACTGGTTTGCGCGCGGCCACCCCGGACGGTCTGCCGCTGATCGGCCCTCATCCGGCACGCCGAGGCTTGTGGCTGGCCACCGGCCACGAAGGTCTGGGTATCACCACCTCGCTGGCAACGGCGCAACTACTGGCCAGCCAACTGTGCGGCGCTAGCTGTGCGATTCCCGCCAGCCCCTATTTGCCGGAACGCTTCCATGGCTGACATCACCATCTACATCGACCAGCGCCCAGTGCGCGTCAAAGCAGGCATCAGCGTGGCCGCAGCACTGGCCATCGCCGGTGATGGCCTGACCCGCTATTCGGTCAGCGGCGAGCCCCGTGCGCCCTTGTGCGGCATGGGCGTCTGCCACGAATGCCGTACCACCATCAATGGCGTGGCGCACCAGCTGGCCTGCCAGACACCGTGCGTGGAAGGTCTGCGCATCGAAGCTCCTCAGCTTGCGCCTTGCGGGGTGGCACCATGAATCACTACGATATTCTGGTGGTCGGTGCCGGACCTGCCGGACTGGCCGCAGCGCACGCTGCAGCATCCTGCGGCCGCAAGGTCGGCATCATTGACGACAACCCGCAGGCTGGCGGCCAGATCTGGCGCGGCGGCCCGGCCAGTCAGAGCGATGCGCGCGCGCGCGCCCTTTGGCAAGCCTTGCAGGAGGCGCCGCAGGTGCACTTTCTGCTCCAGACCCGGGTCCTGTCTTCACCTGCCGCGCAACAGCTGCTGGTACAGACGCCCACCAGTTCCGCCACGCTGCACTATCAGCGCCTGATTCTGGCCACCGGCGCGCGCGAACGCCTGCTGCCCTTCCCCGGCTGGACCCTGCCCGGGGTGACCGGTGCCGGTGCATTGCAGGCACTCGCCAAAGGCGGCTATCCGGTGGCCGGTAAGCGCGTCGTGATCGCCGGCAGCGGTCCGCTGCTGCTGGCCGCTGCCGCCACCTTGCGGGCACGTGGCGCGCAGATCGTCGCCATCATCGAACAGACGCCCCGCGCGGCACTGGCGCGCTTTGCGCTCTGTCTGCTGGCGACGCCTTCCAAAATAATCCAGGCCCTGCAACTGGCGCAGCAATTGCGCGGTATCCCGTACTGGAAAAACGCCTATGTACGCGCCGCGCACGGCACCACGCAGCTGACCTCGGTGCTGGTACAGCGCGGCAGCACCCGGCAGACGCTGGAATGCGACTATCTGGCTTGCGCTTACGGTCTGCTGCCAAACGTAGAACTGGCACAGGCGCTAGGCGCCAGCACCTTGCAGCAGGATGGCCAGCTGGCCGTGCGCATCGACGGCTGGCAGCAGACCAGCGCCAGCGATGTGTTCTGTGCCGGTGAAAGCAGCGGCGTGGGCGGCGTCGATCTGGCGCTGCTGGAGGGGCGGATTGCCGGCCTGGCAGCCTGCGGCGAAGTCGCCGCGACCCAGCATCTGTTCCGCCAGCGCAGCCGCTGGCGCGGCTTCGCAGCGCGGCTGGCACGCAGCTTTGCGTTGCGTCCGGAAGTACTGGCACTGGCCGATGACAGCACCATCGTATGCCGCTGCGAAGATGTCTGTCACGGCGAACTGAAACAGCATACCAGCTGGCGTAGCGCCAAACTGCATACCCGCTGCGGCATGGGCCCCTGTCAGGGACGCATCTGTGGTGGCGCAACCGAATTGCTGTACGGCTGGCGCCCGATGGCGGTGCGTAGTCCCATCGTGCCGGCCCGGGTAAGCAGTTTGATTGATTCACCAGTTGAATAAGCGACAGCGCAGCACACCGACCACCATTAACCGAATCATCCACACCGAACCGATTCATCACAAGGAGAGCAATATGGCAGCAGCAAAATGGCAAGGGGTCTTCCCGGCAGTGACCACCAAGTTCAAGGAGAACGAGGATCTCGACCACGCAGCAATGGAAAAGCACTTCGCCTTCCAGATCGATAGCGGCGTCGATGCCCTGCTCACCTGCGGCTCGCTGGGCGAAGCCAGCACCCTGTCCTTCGACGAAAAGCTGGCCGTCACCAAGACCGCACTGAACGTCGCCGCTGGCCGGGTACCGGTACTGGTCAATGTCAGCGAAACCCGCACTGCCACGGCCTGCCGCTTTGTGGAACAGGCCCGCGACCTCGGCGTGCAGGGTCTGATGGTAATGCCGTCGGTGCTCTACGCGGCAGACTCGCGCGAAGCAATGGACAATCTGCGCACCATCGCCAAGGCCGCCCAGCTGCCGATCATGGTGTACAACAATCCGGTCTCGTACAAGGTCGATCTGACCCCGGAAGATTTCAAGGAACTGGCCGATTGCGAATGGATCGTGGCGATCAAGGAATCCACCGATAACGTGCGCCGGATTACCGATCTGCGCAACGCCGTCGGCCACCGCTACCAGCTGTTCATGGGCGTGGATGACCTGTCGTTCGAAGGTCTGGCGGTTGGTGCGGATGGCCTGCTGGCCGGTCTGGTGGTGGCCTTCCCGAAAGAGACGGTGGCCCTCTACAAACTGATGAAAGCCAAGCGCTTTGACGAAGCGCTGAAACTGTACCAGTGGTTCATGCCGCTGATGCATCTGGACGTGTCGACCAAACTGGTTCAGAACCTGAAGCTGGTGGAAACCCTGGCCGGTGTCGGCAACGAAAACGTGCGTCGTCCGCGTCAGCCGCTGCAAGGTGCGGACCGCGCCCGCGTGACTGCCATCGTGCAGCAGGCACTGGCCAACCGTCCGGATGTCAGCACGCTGTTCTAAACTGTCCCGCATAGAAAAACGCCAGACTTGCCGCATTGCGCGGCCAGTCTGGCGTTTTTGCATCCGGACCGGGAATCTCTTACAGGTCGGTGATTTCCTTATGCCGTGGCACCAGCAGTTTCATCACGCTCCATGCCACCAGATACGCGGTCGCGCAGATCGCAAACATGATCATGTAGCCAGTACGGATATCGTTAAGGGCCTTGTAATGATCGAACACCCAGCCACCGAGTTTGGTCAGCAGCACGCCGCCGATACCGCCGGCCATGCCACCGATACCGATCACCGACGCCACCGATTTTTGCGGGAACATATCCGACACCGTGGTGAAGATATTCGCCGACCAGGCCTGGTGCGCCGAAGCGCCCACCCCGATCAGCAGCACCGGCACCCAGTAACTGATACTGCCCAGCGGCTGCGCCAGCAACACCACCAGCGGGAAGAAAGCAATCACCAGCATGGCGCGCATCCGGCCATCATAGGGCGCATAACCGCGCGCCATGAAATAGCTGGGGAACCAGCCACCGCCGATGGAGCCTATCATGGTCATGCTGTACAGCGCCGCCAGCGGGATCACGATGGCATCGCCCTTCATGCCATACTGGGCCGACAGATAGGTCGGCAGCCAGAACAGGAAGAACCACCACACACCATCGGTCATGAATTTGCCGAAGGCAAATGCCCAGGTCTGACGGTATTTCAGCAACTGCCACCACGACACAGTCGATTGCTTGCCGCCGGCCGCTGCAGGCACTGCGCCAGCAGGCTGATCGCTGCGAATATATGCCAGTTCGCCTGCCGACAGACGCGGCTGGCGGTCTGGCGTATCGTACAGCGTCAGCCAGACCGCCATCCAGATAAAGCCGACCATGCCGATCATCACGAAGGCACTCTGCCAGCCCCAGATGCTGGCGATCAGCGGCACCGTGATCGGCGCCAGAATCGCGCCCACATTCGCGCCCGAATTGAAGATGCCGGTCGCCAGCGAGCGTTCTTTCTTGGGGAAGTACTCGGCCGTGGCCTTGATGGCAGCCGGGAAGTTACCGGCCTCGCCGATGGCCAGTACCGCGCGCGACAGCATGAAGCCGAGGATGGAGGGAGCCATCACCACGCCGGCCGCGCCCAGCAGCACGCCTACGCCCTCGCCCATCGGCACCGAGAAGGCATGCATCAGCGCGCCCAGCGACCAGATGCAGATCGCCACCACATAGGCCGCGCGGGTCCCGATGCGGTCCACCACCCGTCCGGCAAACAGCATCGACAGGGCGTACACAAACTGGAAGGCGGCGGTAATATTGGCGTAATCGGTATTACTCCAGCCAAATTCGCGGGATAACTGGGGCGCCAGCAGACTCAGGACCTGCCGGTCCAGATAGTTGATGGTGGTGGCGAAAAACAGCAGGGCGCAGATGGTCCAGCGGTATTTACCGATGGTCGCGCCGACGTTGACAGGCTCGTTCAGGTTCATGGCATCACTTCTTATCGGATGTGCTGGTGATGATCTCTCGGTCTCCACGAGATCAATAGTTGTATGTCATCGTACAACCTTAAAACAGCTGAAGCAAGCAAAACTCGGGGTTTTTCACACCACTGGAGAAAAAAATGGGGCTAAGCGACAGCTCAGCCCCGCGAGTCATATGATGACTATGGAATTAATGCTTGATCGAACTGGCATCACTGCGCACCAGCCACAATGCCGACAAGCTGATCAATGCGGCCGCTGACAGGTAGTAGCCCACGTATTGCAGCCCGTAATTGCTGGCCAGCCAGGTCGCCGCATACGGTGCCAGCGAAGCACCCAGAATACCGGCCAGATTGAAGGTCAGGGAGGCGCCCGTGTAGCGCACGGCGGGCGGGAACAGTTCCGCCAGCAAGGTACCGAGCGGCCCGTAGGTCATGCCCATCAGACCCAGTCCCAGCGACAGGAACAGGCTCACCAGCAAGCTGTTGCCGGAGCCGAATAGCGGCGCCAGTGCCAAACCAAACACGGCAATCGCGGCCGAGACGCAGATCAGGGTCTGGCGCCGGCCATGGCGGTCCGCCCACAGCGCGGCGACGGGGATGGTCAGGCCGAAGAACAGCACAGCAAACAGTTGCTGGATCAGGAAGTCCTTGCGGCTGAATTTGAGTGCCGTAGTACCCCAGCTCAGAGCGAACACCGTCATCAGGTAAAACAGCACGAACGTCGCCATGGCGATCAGGGTGCCCAGCACCAGCACACGGCGGTGTTCGCGCCAGACGGTCAGCACCGGCACTTGTACCCGTTCATTGCGGGCGATCACTTTCTGGAAATCCGGGGTTTCATGGATTTTCAGGCGGATGTACAGACCGACAATCACCAGCAGCGAACTGGCGAGGAAGGGAATACGCCAGCCGTATGAGAAGAAATCGGCGTCGCTAAGGGTCTGACTGAGCAGCAGGAAAATACTGCCCGACATGAAAAAGCCAATCGGCGCGCCCAGCTGCGGGAACATGCCGTACCACGCACGTTTGCCCGGCGGGGCATTTTCCGTTGCCAGCAGCACCGCCCCGCCCCATTCACCACCAAGACCCAGTCCCTGACCGAAGCGGCACAGCGCCAGCAGCGCCGGCGCCCAGGTGCCGATGCTGGCATAGGTCGGCAATGCGCCGATCAGTACGGTCGACAGGCCCATGGTCAGCAAGGCAGCCACCAGCGTGGCCTTGCGGCCGACCCGGTCGCCGAAGTGGCCAAACACGGCCGAACCGACCGGACGGGCAAAGAAGGCAATCGCGAAGGTGGCCAGCGATTGCAGCATGGCCGCCGCCGCGTCACTGGCAGGGAAAAACAGTTTTGGAAACACCAGCACGGCCGCCGTGGCGTAGATATAGAAATCAAAGAATTCGATGGTGGTACCGATCAGACTGGCAAACAGCACGGTCGCCGGCGAGTTGGCTTTGGCGGGTGGCGAGCCAGGCTGGGACTGGGGCTGGGCTTGGGGCTGCGACATGCGCGAAACTCCTGCAATGGGAAGGTGGCCACGATCATACACAGGCCCCATCCATGCTGCCAAGAAGATAAGTTTAGTAATCTGAAATTTTTCCGCCTAGGGAAGTACTGATCTTCCCTAGCGGACCATCTGCGCCAGCGCCTCGGCAATCGGCTCCGCCTGCAAAGGCCGTACCAGTCGCGCAAGCTCCTTGCCATCTTGCAAGAAGATCAGGGTGGGCCACAGTTTGACCCGGTATGAACGCCCCAGTGGCCGGCCCGGACCGTCTTCGATTTTGAAATGCTGGAGCGGCGTCTCCGAAGCCGCGGCCAGCGCCTGCGCCAAGGGCGCCTGACTGGCCATGCAGTGGCCACACCAGTTGGTGCCAAACTCGAGCACGGTGGCACCGGCCAGTACATCGAGCTCCTGACGCGCCGGGGCGTCGCTACGGTAAATGGTTTCCATCTCAGGTTTTCCTCAACGTGACGCGGGCTGCCGCAAACTGGCACACGGGTCCGGCCGTTGCGGCGCCGCCACGGTCACCACCGCATCATAACGCCCGCGCGCTTCGGGCGCTTCCAGATAGCCCACGCTGCGCATCCCCGGGGCAGGCGCCACACTGGTCAGCCAATACGGCACACCGACATCCTTGCGCACATGGCCGTTGCCGGCAATCAGCACCACATCGCGCGGCAACTGCTCGCGGATCAGGCGCGCCATCCAGATATCGCGCGCCACCTGCGCATTGACCATGCCGGCTATCATCATCTCCGGCACCATATTGCAATGACTGGCTGCAATCTCCGCACGCTGTGCCGCAAGCACCTCGGCCGGCAGTGGCTGCTCTAGCTGGTAGTCGCGCATGCCTTGCACATCGAACACGGCACGCATCCCGTCGCGCACCACACGCGAGGCATCGGCGCGCGACAGATTACCAGCCACCATGGGCAGCTGATAGGTCAGCGCCAGTTGTAGCAGCGGATAATATTGCTGCCAGTCCCAGCGCCCGACACCGGCCACACGGATCAGGCACTGGGCATCCAGACAGGATTTCTGTGCCTTGTTCAGCAAGTCCTGATTTTCCCGGTCGAACTGCTCCAGCACCAGCACGGGACGCCAGCCCGCCTCGACCCGCTGGCGCAACAGCTCGTAGCGCTGGCGGTGACCGGCCGGATTATCGTGCACTTCCCCCAGCAACCAGACCCGGGCAGATGGATCATGACCTTCCGCACCTACCAGCGGCGCGCGCGGCTGGCTGGCACAGCCCGCAAGCAGCAGGGCACTGAGCAGCGTCAAAAAACTGTGCGTTCTACATGAAAAAAACATCTGATTCTGTCCCCTATCAAATTCATTTATTGCTTGCGCATCTGGAGATTTCTGCGCCAAGGGTGTTATGGCGAAAACTATTGCTGCGCAGCATTATTTGATTGTCTAAATTAAAACAAAGATGGCAATTTATTACTGAATGTGGTTTAATACTCCCTCATGAGCAAAGCGAGACTAAGCCGTCCGGTGAGTGTACCCCGATAGCGTTATTGCAGTCTTAAGCGCTTGCTCTGCAGGCTTACAGGAGTAATGAGTGAAAATCAAGATGTTAATCGTCAGCGCGATACTGACGCTGGGGATGACCAGCGGCGCGCAAGCACAAACGGCTCCAGCTGTTGCAGTCAGTTCGGCCGCCGCCACCATGGTGCTGGCACATTGCGATGGCCATAGCGATCAGCCTTGCGGTCTGGGCCATGATGCTGCGCCACAGGCAGACAAGAACAATGCGCCGGAAGCCTTGCCGGCCAATGATCCGAAACGTGCACAGGAAGTCGAACCGGTGGCCCAGGTGCCGGAACCGCAAACCTTCGTGATGCTGATGCTGGGTCTGGTGGTACTGGGCTTTGCCTCGCGCCGCGGCGATGCTTCGGAAAAATTCAGCGACTAGGCCAACACTTATTGCGCTGCACAAAAATCCCGCACACTGGCGGGATTTTTTTCGCCCTGACGTAGGGCATCGCTAGGACTGGTGCGGGTTCAGCGTGTAATCGAAATCATAATAGTGCTTGCCCTCTTCGATACGGATCTGCAGTGTGCCACTCAGTCCGCTCAATTCATCCTGCCCCGAATCGTGAACCACGGCCACCGCCAAGCTCGGCGTTCCGCGCTGCATGGTGCCGCAATGGTGCAGCAGAAAACTGCCATGCAGGCCATCGAGCGTGCCCTGCACCCGCTCCATCGCCACATAGGCACCGGAACCGATCTCGCGATTCATAAACGCCAGCATCTCGCCCCGCCCCGTGGCCTCCAGCGGACCGCTGTAGTGCTTATCCAGTGACATCCGGCTGATGCTGCTTTCATTGGCGACGCTGGACATGGTTTCCGGCGCGATCCTGACCTTGAATTCTCCGCTCACTTTAGGCATAGGGGCTCACTCTACTCATGCTAGTGTTGATCATGGGGTAAAACGGGGGGATTCTCGTCGCTCGGCGTCACGCAGGGAATGCGCAGGGTGAAACGGGCGCCCTTGCCCAGCACGCTGGCCACAGCGATCGTGCCGCAGAACTGTTTAACGATCAGATTGAAGACGATGTTCAAGCCCAGTCCAGTACCACCCTGGCCGCGCCGGGTGGTCACGAAGGGGTCGAACACCTTGTCGAGCATTTCCGGCGGGATGCCCTTACCATCATCTTCCACCTGCATTTCAATCCAGTCGGCCTGCTGCACCACGCTGATGCTGATGCGCCCCGCATCATCCGGGTTGAAAGCATGCTCGACGCAATTCAGGGTCAGGTTGGTAATCACCTGCGCCAGCGCACCGGGATAGCTATCAAGCATCACATCAGGCGGGCAGGCAATATTGACGGTGATCCGGGTCTTCTTCAGCTTCGGCTGCAGACTGGAGACTACTTCGTGTATGTAGTCGCGCAGCTCGAAACGACGCCGCGCCTCGCTCACCTGATCGACGGCGATCTGTTTGAAACTGTGGATCAGATGCGCGGCCCGGTAGGCATTGTTCATGATCAGGCGGGTGCTTTCCGACGCAGTCTCCAGATAGCGCATGATGTCGGACTTCTTGATGTTGCCGCCTTCCACGGCCAGATGGACTTTTTCTGTCGCTTCCAGTAAGACCGAGGCGCTGGTCAGGGCGATCCCGACGGGAGTGTTGATTTCGTGCGCCACCCCGGCCACCAGTCCGCCCAGCGAAGCCAGCCGCTCTGCCTGCAGCAGCGATTCCTGGGTGCGGCGCAGATCATCGAGCGCCTTGGCGGTGGTCTGGGCCGACTTGCGCGCCTCGTCTTCCGCTTCGCGGATGCGCTGGATATTCGATTTCACCTTGCGCTGGATGGCATTGAAGCCGCGGATCACTTCACCGAGTTCGTCGTGCCGGCTGTCGGGCAATTCTTCCACTTCGTCACTGCCGCGCGTGGCCAGATCAAACAGACCATCGCGCAAGCGTTTCAGGGGGTCGAACACGATGCGCAGCGACAGTGCTAGTGCCGCCACCAGAATCAGATCGAGCAGCAGCACTTCGGTGACTTTGCGGCGCACTTCAGCGGCCAGCGTGGCATCAATCTGGGCGCGGCTGAAATTGACCACCACCCGTCCCACGATCACCGGTTTCAGGGAAGCGCCGGCAGCGCCGGAATCGCGGTAGGCCAGGTCGGCCACCACCGGCGTGCCGGCCACGGCGATGTCATTTTCGATGGCGCTGACGCTGCCATTCTCATGGCGCAGCTTGCCGGAAAACAGGCCGACCGAGGTATCGTAGACACGGATCGATACCAATTCGGGCGGCAGCATTTCCGCCGCTACGATATTATCGACTTTGGCTTTGTCCAGGTCCCATAAAGCGGAAGGCAGACTGGTCTGCAGGCGGGTCAGCACCCCTTCGCGCAGGCGCTGATTGGCCACTTCCAATTCATGTCCGAGACTATACTGGGCATAGGTACCTGAAATACCCAGCACCAGGGTCACGATGACCACGAACAGCAGTGTCAAACGGCCTTGGATACCAAACATGGACCAGCCTCGCGTGCAAGTAAGTATGTGTAGGAAGTTGCGTACGTCCCAATGTACGGTATGACATGCGTCTTGGCAAGTTCGACCTGTGGCCATGTTTCCTATGGCAGACTTTGCTTGCATGCAAGCTAAAGATCAGGCAATGTGGCATTGTGGCAATTTTGGAGCGCACCATGAGCGGAAACTTTCATCAACTAGCCCTGCCGGACGTCCGGCCCGGCATGGTGCTGTCTGACGAATTACTCGATGTACAGGGACAGGTTCTGCTGCCGCAAGGCACGATTCTGACCGAAGCCATGCTGGCCCTGATGCCACGCCACGGCATCAGCGTGTTACCGATACAGCAGGCCGAGTATTCGGCAGAAGCCATCGAAGCGACGCTGCATCACCACGAAGCGCGGCTGGCCCACCTGTTCCGCAAAAACGACGAGAGCACCGAAATGGACTGGGCGACCTCGCAACTGCGGCGCTATGTCAGTGCCTACCGCCATGGCGCAGGGGAGGCGCCCGAACATGAGTGACATCCTCAGCTACGAAGAAGTGGTCCGCACCCTGGACGACCTGCCGTCACTACCGGTGGTCGTGATGGAATTGCTCAACAGCATAGATCAGGAAGATGTCGATATCGCCGTGCTGGCCAAAAAGGTCTCGCACGATCAGGCGCTGACGGCCAAGACCTTGCGTCTGGCCAATTCTTCGCTGTATGGCTTACAGGTGAAAGTCACCACCATCCAGCAAGCGATTACCTATTTAGGCTTTCAGGCCACCCGCAATCTGATTACGGCGGCTGCCGTGACCGGTTGTTTTGCCGATACGCACTGCCCCGGCTTCCACCATCAGGCTTTCTGGCGCCATTCCATCGCCACGGCCGCCTGCGCCAAAATACTGGCGCGCCAGATGCGTTTCAATCAGGATTATGCGTTCACGGCCGGCCTGCTGCACGACATCGGCCGGCTGGTACTGGTGTCCTGCTTCCCGCGCCAGTATGCGCAGGCCATCGCTTACCGCAAGGCGCATGACTGCGAGTTGCTGGAAGCGGAACGCGCCGTGCTCGGCGTCGACCACGTCGATGCGGGCATGGCTCTGGCGGATCACTGGAATTTCTCCGACACCATGCGCCTGGCTATCGGCGGCCATCACGATCCGGAACATCCGGGCGCCGGCTTTCTGGCGGCCATCGTGCATATCGCCAACTCGGTCGTGCATGCCCTCGATCTGGTCGAGGACGACGATGATCTGGTACCGCCCGTCTCGAGCGTCGCATGGAATGCGCTGGGACTGAGCGAGGATAATTATCTACATCTGTTCCGTGAAACCGAACTGCAGTACGAAGAAATCGCGATGCTGCTACTCGGCTAGCAGCGCGCTGGTGAGCACGCTGCACTGCGCCCGGTGACGGGGGCAGTGCAGCGCGGCTTAGCAATGATACGCGGGCACATCAGTGACGCGCATAATTTCCGGCCTCAGCCTTCTCCTGGCGTTCTTCCGGTTTCGGCCGCCCCTGGGCATCGGACAGACGGTATTTGGTGCGCCGGTCCCCCATCAGGTCACGCAGGTCACGAATACTCATGCCGGTCACTTCGTGCATGCGGATCAGCAGCGAGGCGCCCACCGGCAAACGGTGGTGGCGGATCTTGCTGATCACGGGCGGCGCCACTTCCAGCATCCGCGACAGCGCCGCATCGTTTTTCAGTTGCATCTTGCCCAGCAAAATATCGAGCAAGTGGTTAGGGTTGTAGCTTTCCTGCGAAGCGAGAGCATGGTGTGTCATGGTAGTTCCTTCTTTGGTTGGGTGGATGGAGTGTGCAAGCCTGAACTTAAGTGCAACTTAGTAGCCTTTCTGAGCCAAGTCCGACCGCGCCAAGTTGCCAGATGCGCAATTTAATTCTATGCGCAATGCGCTCGATTTCTGCCCCGTCCACGCAGTAGAACGGCAGTAAAACTTAACCGGCATCAATCAGCAGCTAGAAAGCTTGGCAACAAAGCTATTTCATCACATGGGGCTGGGCGATGGCGCACGCAAGAACTTGTAGGAAACTGTTACATCCGGCATCAAGCCGCAGGTCCCTGTTTACCTAGGCGGGGGCGGCGCAAAGTACGCTAAACTAATGCCTGCGCCGCGTTCGCGGCCTCACTCGTAAAGCATGACTTTGAAAACCAATACACCCGTTCAGCCCTTCTACTTCGTGCCCGAGCCGCTCGATAACACGCGTCTCGCGCACCTGTGCGGCCCGCTCGACGAAAACCTGCGCCAGATCTCGGCAGCACTGGACGTCACCATCTTCCGGCGTGGCGAGAAATTTATCGTCAGCGGCTATAACGCCGAACGTGCCGTGCAGATCCTCGAACAGTTCTACGCCGTCGCCCAGAAAATCATTCCTATCGAAGAAGTGCAACTGGCACTGGTCGAACAGCGCGCCAGCCAGAAGGTCGAGGCCGTCACGACCGGTGACGCAGCCGCCGTTGCCAAGGTAGTGGCCGCCCCCTTCGTCGAACCCAGCATCGATAGCCCGATTCTGAAAACCCGCCGCAGCGATCTGCGCGGCCGTACGCCGCACCAGATCCGCTACCTGCGCAACATCCTCGAACATGACATCAGCTTCGGCATCGGCCCGGCCGGTACCGGCAAGACCTATCTGGCGGTGGCCTGCGCCGTCGATGCACTCGAACGCGACGCGGTGAAACGCATCATCCTGACCCGTCCCGCAGTGGAAGCGGGCGAACGGCTGGGCTTCCTGCCCGGCGATCTGGCACAGAAAGTCGATCCCTATCTGCGTCCGCTGTACGACGCCCTGTACGATCTGCTGGGCTTTGACCGCACCCAGAAAATGTTCGAAAAGCAGGTCATCGAAATCGCTCCGCTGGCGTATATGCGCGGGCGTACCCTGAATCACGCCTTCGTGATTCTCGATGAAGCGCAAAATACCACCGTCGAACAGATGAAAATGTTCCTGACCCGCATAGGTTTCGGTAGCAAGGCCGTGGTCACCGGTGACGTCACCCAGGTCGACTTGCACAAGAGCCAGAAGAGCGGCCTGATGGATGCCATGCAGGTGCTGAAAGAGGTACGCGGGATTGCCTTCAGCCACTTCAGCAGCGAAGACGTGGTGCGTCACCCGCTGGTGGCGCGCATCGTCGATGCCTACGAAAATGCCCAGACCCACGAGGCGGAAATCGCCCCCTTAATCAAAGCCACTGCCATCAAAAATGTCCGCAAAAAATAAACTCTCCCTGTCCGTCCAGTACGCCGACGCCAGCTTGCAGGAAGTCCTGCCCCGTCCGAAAATCCGCCGCTGGGTGCAGGCCGCGCTGTTCGCGCCAGCCGAACTGACCATCCGTTTTGTCGACGCTGAGGAAGGCCGCGAGCTGAACCGCAGCTACCGTGACAAGGACTACGCCACCAACGTACTGACCTTTGCCTACAACGAAGGCGAGGAGTTTGCCGAAGATGAGCCGACCCGCGCCGACATCATCCTGTGCACCGAGGTGCTGGAGCGTGAAGCAGCCGAGCAGAACAAAAGCGTGGAACAACACGCGGCCCATCTGATCATCCACGGCGTGCTGCATGCCCAGGGTTACGACCACCTCGAAGACGAGGAAGCGACCGAGATGGAAGGCATCGAAACCGAGTTATTGGCCGCGCTCGGCTACGCCGATCCCTACGCGGAATAAGCAGCCGGGGGTGATCAAACTGACAAAAACGGTCGCCCCCCTCCATTTGGTGTATCCTATAGGCCATCGAAACAACGGCTCACGCCTCCTATGCAAGAGCACTCTAGTGGCGTCAAGACTGACGCCAAACCCCATCGGTCACTGTTTGAACGCCTGACCGCACTGATTTCCCCCGAACCAGAGAACCGCGCCGAACTCCTGGAAGTTCTGCACGACGCCCACGAACGCAACCTGATCGATGCCGACGCCTTGTCGATGATCGAGGGCGTGTTTCAGGTGTCGGATCTGTCTGCCCGCGACATCATGATTCCCCGTTCGCAGATGGACGTCATCGACATCTCCAAACCGATCGAAGAATGGCTGCCGTCCGTGCTGCAGACGGCACACTCGCGCTTCCCCGCCATCGAGGGCGAGCGCGACAAAGTAATCGGCATCCTGCTGGCGAAAGACCTGCTGCGCTACTACGCCGAAGAAACTTTCGACGTGCGCGACATGTTGCGCCCCGCTATTTTCATCCCGGAATCGAAACGCCTGAATGTGCTGCTGCGCGATTTCCGCGCCAACCACAATCACATGGCCATCGTGGTCGATGAATACAGCGGCGTCGCCGGCCTGATCACCATCGAAGACGTGCTGGAACAGATCGTCGGCGACATCGAAGATGAATACGATTTCGACGAAGAGGAAGACAACATCCTGTCGATCAAGGAAGGCACCCACGGCCCGCGCTGGCGTATCAAAGCCCTCACCGAGATCGCCCAGTTCAATGAAGCACTGGATACCGCCCTGCCCGACGACGACGTCGATACCATCGGCGGTCTGGTCGCCAACCATCTGGGCCGCATGCCGCACAAAGGCGATGTGTTCGACTACGAAGGTATGCGCTTCGAGGTATTGCGTGCCGATGCCCGGCAGATCCACGTGCTGCTGGTAGAAAAACTGCCCGCCGCCATCGACGCCGACGACGCCTGATGCGTTTTCGCCGTACCGATCCAGCCCAGCCACGGCCGCAACGTTCCACCCGCGGCCGCATGACCATCACCGCGCTGGCCGGGGCCTTGTGCGTGTTCGCCTTTGCCCCGTTCGGCTGGTGGCCTTTACAGATACTCGCGCTGGCCACCCTGTTCTATCAGGTGCTACGCAGTAACGGCGTACGCAGCGCAGCGCTGATCGGCTGGGCCTTCGGTTTTGGCTGGACCGCCGCCGGTACCCACTGGCTCTACGTTTCCCTGCACACTTATGGCGGCATGCCCGGCCCACTGGCGGCACTGGCCGTGCTACTACTGGCCGCCGGCATGGGCCTGTATGTGGCGCTAGCCATGGGCGGCGCGGCGTGGTTGCGGCTGCGCTGGGCCCTGCCACTGGCAGCGGCCAATCTGCTGGTGTTGCCGGCCTGCTGGACGCTCGGCGAATGGCTGCGCGGCTGGCTATTTACGGGTTTCCCGTGGCTATCGGCCGGCTATGCGCACAATCACAGCCCGCTGGCCGCCTACGCCCCTGTGCTGGGTATGTACGCACTGGGCTGGCTAGCCGCCACGCTGGCCGGTGCGCTGCTACTGACCTTCCACCGCAGCCGCCTGATTGCCGCCGGCAGCGCCATCGCCATCCTCGGCGGCGGTGCCGCGCTGACCCTGCCACAATGGACCAGCCCGCAAGGTCAGCCCATTTCGGTGCGTCTGCTGCAAGGCAATGTGCCGCAGGATGAAAAATTCAATGGCGCCCATGTAGCGGCCGCGATCAGTCAGTACCAGCGCGCCATCATGGCCGCACCGGCCGACCTGATCGCCACGCCGGAAACGGCGATCGTCATGTTGCCGCAGCAACTGCCGACCGATTACCTGCCTGCCGTCACGGAATTCCTGCAGCGCACCCACAGTCAGTTAATTCTCGGCATACCCATGGCCGATAGCCAGAGCGCCTATTTCAATAGCGCACTGGGCATCACCGGGCAGGCCGGCAGCCCTTACTATCGCTACGACAAACACCATCTGGTACCGTTCGGCGAATTCATCCCGTACGGCTTCCGCTGGTTCGTCAATCTGATGTCGATTCCGCTGGGCGACCAGACCAGTGGTGCGCCCATCCAGCCCGCATTCACCGTGCGCGACCAGCGTGTGCTGCCGAATATCTGCTACGAAGACTTGTTTGGCGAAGAAATTGCTGCCCAGCTAAACCATCCGGCAGCCGGCCAGCAAGCCGCCACGGTACTACTCAATCTGTCCAATCTGGCGTGGTTTGGCGACACCATCGCGATTCCCCAGCATCTGCAGATCTCGCAGATGCGGTCGCTGGAAACGGGCCGTCCCATGCTGCGTGCCACCAATACCGGCGCCACCGCCGTGATCGATGGCCGCGGCCAGATTCTGCAGCAACTGCCCGTCAACCAAATGGGTACGCTTGCCACCAGCGTGCAGGGCATGCAGGGTAACACCCCATACATTCTGTGGGGCAACCGCATGTTGCTGGCACTGCTCGCCATCGCGCTGGGGGGCGCATGGTTTTGGTCGCAGCGCACAAAAAAGGGGCCAAAAGCCGCTTAATCTCTACAGGCTCCCTATAAAACCCGCTAAAATTGTCTCTTTAGCGACACTGACACCGCGCGCCCACAGGCCGCGCCACCGACCACACAAGATGCTGACATTTCAACAAATTATCCTGACCTTGCAAACCTACTGGGACCAGCAAGGCTGCGCCCTGCTCCAGCCCTACGATATGGAAGTGGGTGCGGGTACCTTCCACACCGGCACCTTCCTGCGCGCGATTGGCCCGGAGCCTTGGCGTGCCGCGTCTGTGCAACCGTCGCGCCGCCCGAAAGATGGCCGCTATGGCGAAAACCCTAATCGTGGTCAGCACTACTACCAGTATCAGGTAGTGATGAAGCCGGCACCGGAAAACATTCTCGACCTGTATCTGGGTTCGCTGGCTGCACTGGGCCTCGACCTGCAGCAGAACGACGTGCGTTTTGTGGAAGATGACTGGGAATCGCCGACGCTGGGCGCCTGGGGTCTGGGCTGGGAAGTCTGGCTGAACGGCATGGAAGTGACGCAGTTCACCTACTTCCAGCAAGTTGGCGGTC
>JAIXXN010000018.1 GCA_027490725.1 Oxalobacteraceae bacterium | reverse complement strand
TCCGCGACACATAGAAAAGAGGACTGAATGGCGAGTAACAACGTAGCCCAATTTGCCACCGAACTGAAGATGCCTGCAGATTTGCTGCTGACGCAGCTGCGTTCTGCCGGCGTCGAAAAGAGTTCGACGTCAGATCCATTGTCGAAAGATGATAAGGATAAGCTGTTGGAGCACCTGCGCCGTACCCACGGTGCATCGGGCGAAACCGAGAAGAAAAAAATCACGCTGACGCGCAAGGAAACCACCGAGATCAAGCAGGCCGATGCCAATGGCAAAGCCCGCACGATTCAGGTCGCCGTCAAAAAAGTACGCACCTTCGTGCAGCGTGACGAACCGGTTGCAGCGGCGCCAGCAGCGCCTGTCGCAGCGGTGATCGATCCGGCCGAAGTGGCCCGTCGTGAAGAAGATGCCCGCAAACAGGCAGAACTGATCGCCCGTCAGGAAGCGGAACTGCGCGAGAAGCAGGAACGTCTGGCCAAGCTGGAATCGGAAAAAGAAGCCCAGGCGAAAGCCACGGCTGCTGCCGAAGCCCAGGCCAAGAAAGAAGCTGAAGCGGAAGCCAAGAAAGCTGCGGCACAGGCGGCAGCGCCTAGCCCGGCCGTGACCGACGCCGCCGACGACGAGAAGAAAAAAGCCGCCGCGGAAGAAGCCAAGAAAAAGGCCGCACTGGCAGCCAAGGAAGCGGCAGAAAAAGCTGATGCGACCGAACGCGCCCGTAAAGCTGTGGCGGATGAAGTAGCCCAGATTAAAGCCATGATGAACGCGCCACGTCGCGCCATCAAAGCGCCTGAACCTGTACCGGCACCGGTCAAGCCGAAGGCACCGGAAGGTACGCTGCACAAGCCAGCGACGACCGCTGCTGCGGCCAAGCCGGGCGACAAACCGGGCGATAAAAAGCCTGCCGTTGGCGACAAGAAATCGATCAAATCGGCCAATGTGTCGTCGACTTGGTCGGATGACGCGCGCAAGCGCGGCGCGCCAGGTGGCGGCAAAGGCCGTCCGGGTGGTGGCGCTGGCGCCAGCACCGGCCGCGACAGCTGGCGCGGTGGCAAGGGTGGCCGTCGTCACTCGAGCTCCGATGACCGCGAAACCAATTTCCAGGCGCCTACCGAAGCCGTCGTCAAAGACGTCTACGTACCGGAAACCATCACCGTGGCCGAACTGGCACACAAGATGTCCGTGAAAGCGTCGGAAGTGATTAAACAGCTGATGAAGCTGGGTCAGATGTGCACCATTAACCAGGTGCTGGATCAGGAAACGGCCATGATTCTGGTCGAAGAGATGGGTCACAAAGCCTTTGCTGCCGAGATCGATGATCCGGAAGCACTGCTGGCCGATCAGGGCGAACACGCCCACTTCGAAGCGGTGCCACGTGCACCGGTGGTGACCGTGATGGGTCACGTCGATCACGGTAAAACCTCGCTGCTGGATTACATCCGTCGCGCCAAAGTCGCCTCGGGCGAAGCCGGCGGGATTACCCAGCACATCGGCGCCTACCACGTGGAAACCCCACGCGGCATCATCACCTTCCTCGATACGCCGGGTCACGAAGCCTTTACGGCCATGCGTGCCCGCGGTGCGAAAGCAACCGACATCGTGATTCTGGTGGTGGCAGCGGACGACGGCGTGATGCCGCAAACCAAGGAAGCAATCGCTCACGCGAAAGCTGCCGGGGTACCGCTGGTGGTAGCGATCAATAAGATCGATAAACCCGGTGGTAACGTGGATCGTGTGACCCAGGAACTGGTTGCCGAACAGGTTGTGCCGGAAGAATACGGTGGCGAATCGCCATTCGTGCCAGTCTCCGCCAAAACCGGCGAAGGCATCGACGCGCTGCTGGAGCAAGTGCTGCTGCAAGCCGAAGTGCTGGAACTGAAAGCCCCGGTCGACGCGCCTGCGCGCGGTCTGGTGGTGGAAGGTCGTCTGGATAAAGGTAAGGGTCCGGTTGCCACCATTCTGGTGCAGTCGGGTACGCTGAAGCGCGGCGACGTGATTCTGGCTGGTTCCTCGTATGGCCGGGTACGCGCCATGCTGGACGAAAACGGCAAGCCGATCAATGAAGCTGGTCCGTCGATTCCGGTCGAAATCCAGGGTCTGACGGAAGTCCCGCAAGCCGGTGAAGAAGTCATGGTCATGGCTGACGAACGTAAAGCCCGCGAAATCGGTCTGTTCCGTCAAGGTAAGTTCCGTGACGTGAAACTGGCCAAGCAGCAAGCGGCGAAACTGGAAAACATGTTCGACCAGATGGCCGAAGGCGAAGTCAAAAACCTGCCGATGATCATCAAGACCGACGTGCAGGGTTCGCAAGAAGCGCTGGTCAGCTCGCTGCAGAAACTGTCGACTTCGGAAGTTCGCGTACAAGTGGTGCACGCTGCAGTCGGCGGCATTACCGAATCGGACGTCAATCTGGCGGTGGCTTCGAAAGCAGTCATCATCGGCTTCAACGCCCGTGCCGATGCACAGGCGCGCAAGCTGGCCGAGTCGAACGGCGTGGACATTCGCTACTACAACATCATTTACGATGCGATCGACGAGATCAAATCGGCACTGTCGGGCATGCTGGCACCGGAAAAACGCGAGACCGTCATTGGTCAGGTCGAGATCCGTCAAGTCATCCTGGTGTCGAAAGTTGGCGCAGTGGCCGGCTGTCTGGTCACCGACGGCGTGGTGAAACGTGCTTCTTCGGTACGTCTGCTGCGCAACAACATCGTGGTGTGGAGCGGCGAGATCGATTCGCTGAAACGCTTCAAGGACGACGCCAAAGAAGTTCGCGCCGGTCTGGAATGCGGTCTGTCGCTGAAGAACTACAACGACATCCAGGTGGGTGACTCGCTGGAAGTGTTCGAAGTTCAGGAAATCGCTCGTACGCTGTAATCCGCGCACTGGCAGTACTGGTAAAGTGGACGGTGGCAAACGCTCCCGTCCACTTGCCGTTTATGGAATATCATGGCAAAACATAGCAAAACCATTCCACAGCGCGGTCAGCGCGTGGCCGATCAGATCCAGCGCGATCTGTCGGAAATCATCGCCTACGAACTGAAAGATCCGCGCGTCGGCATGATCACCATTACCGAAGTGCACGTGACGCCCGATTATGCGCACGCGAAAATCTTCTTCACCATGCTCAAAGACAGCAAAGAACAGGTGAAACAGACCGTCGACGGTCTGTCGGCGGCTGCCGGTTACATGCGTAACCAGTTGGGCAAGCGTCTGCACATTCACACCCTGCCGGCCCTGCACTTTGTGCACGACACCTCGACCGCACGCGGTATGGAACTGTCGGCCCTGATTGATCAGGCCAACAGCACCCGTTCGCTGGACGATGTGGCGCCCGACGCTGCAGGCGCTGCCGCCAGCGGCGGCGACAGCGAATAAGCTGGCGTGGCAATGAAGCCAAGTTTTCCGAAGAAGGTCCGCGATCTGGTGGACGGCGTGCTGCTGCTCGATAAGCCGGTGGGCTTTTCCAGCAACGACGCGCTGATCAAAGCCAAGCGCATCCTGAACGCCAAGAAGGCCGGTCACACCGGCACGCTCGATCCGTTTGCCACTGGCCTGTTGCCGCTGTGTTTTGGCGAAGCCACCAAGTTCTCGCAGGACTTGCTGGAAGCCGACAAGACCTATGAGACCACGGTGCATCTGGGTGTCACCACCGATACCGGTGATACCGAAGGCGTGGTGATCGACCAGCGCCCCGTCGCGGTGACGCTGGAACAGATCGAGACCGTGCTGGCGCAGTTCCGTGGCCCGATCGAACAGGTGCCGCCTATGCATTCCGCGCTCAAGCGCGACGGCAAGCCACTCTACGAATATGCACGCGCCGGCATCACGCTGGAACGCGAAGCACGTCCGGTGGTGATCCACGAGCTGACCCTGGTGTCCTATGAAGCGCCGTTCCTGAAGCTGGTAGTTCGCTGCAGCAAAGGCACGTATATCCGCGTGCTGGGTCAGGACATCGGCGCGGCACTCGGTACCGGCGCCCACCTGCAAGCCTTGCGGCGCACCCAGGTGGGGGCCTTGAGCACTGCCGGCATGCTGACGCTGGACGAGCTGGGTGCCCATGCCGCACCGTTGAGCTTACTGGCGCCGGTTGATGCTTTGCTGTCCAGCTTCCCGGCTGTGCAACTGACGCCGGAACTGGCAAAACGCTTTCTGAATGGCCAGCGTCTGGCGTTGGGCAAGGAAAGCATTGCTTTACCAGCAGAGCAGGGCAGGGTCCGGGTGTATCAGGACAGCAAGCTGCTCGGCACCGCCCAGCTGGGCGAATACCAGATTCTTGCACCGGAGCGTCTGATCGCTTTTGTGTAATTCCCCGGCCAATTAAGCAACTCTTTGAAAATATTCAGGATTCTGTAAAGAGAAGCACCGCACCATGCTATACTACGCGGTTCCAGAAATTGGCAATCCGTACATCCTGTACGCACCCGCAGTTCTTCAGCAAATATAAACGACTATGTCCACTACAAAACGCGCAATTCGCAATATCGCCATCATCGCCCACGTTGACCACGGCAAGACCACTCTTGTTGACCAACTGCTGCGTCAGTCCGGCACCTTCCGTGAAAACCAGGCAGTTGACAACCGAGTCATGGACTCGAACGATCTTGAAAAAGAGCGTGGCATTACGATTTTGTCGAAAAACTGCGCAGTGGAATACGAAGGTACCCACATTAACATCGTTGACACCCCGGGCCACGCCGACTTCGGCGGCGAAGTTGAGCGCGTACTGTCGATGGTTGACTCGGTTCTGCTGCTGATCGATGCGCAGGAAGGCCCGATGCCACAGACCCGTTTCGTGACCCGCAAAGCGCTGGCACTGGGCCTGAAACCTATCGTCGTCGTCAACAAGGTTGACCGTCCGGGTGCCCGTCCTGAGTGGGCGATTAACCAGACCTTCGAACTGTTCGACAAGCTGGGCGCCAGCGATGAACAACTCGATTTCCCTATCGTCTACGCTTCGGGCCTGAATGGCTACGCTGGCCTGACGGAAGAAGTCCGCAGCGGCGACATGAAGCCACTGTTCGACGCGATTCTGCAACACGTACCAGTGCGCGATGACAATCCGGACGGTCCGCTGCAGATGCAAATCACCTCGCTGGACTACTCGTCCTACGTCGGTAAGATCGGTATTGGCCGTATCAACCGCGGCCGTGTGAAAACCGGTCAGGACGTGATCGTGCTGAATGGCCCGGATTCGACCCCGATCAAAGGCCGTATCAACCAGGTACTGAATTTCAAAGGTCTGGAACGTGTACTGGTCGACGACGCTGTCGCTGGCGACATCGTCCTGATCAACGGTATCGACGAAATCGGCATCGGTTCGACCGTTTGCGCACCGGACACCCCGGAAGCGCTGCCGATGCTGACCGTCGACGAACCAACCCTGACCATGAACTTCATGGTGAACAACTCGCCACTGGCTGGCCGCGAAGGTAAATTCGTGACCTCGCGTCAGCTGCGTGACCGTCTGGACAAAGAACTGAAAGCCAACGTGGCACTGCGCGTTGCACCAACCGACGACGACACCATTTTCGAAGTATCGGGCCGCGGCGAGCTGCACCTGACCATTCTGATCGAAAACATGCGTCGTGAAGGTTTCGAGCTGGCCGTATCGCGTCCACGCGTGGTGTTCAAAATGGTTGATGGCGTGCGCCACGAGCCGTTCGAACAACTGAGCGTTGACGTTGAAGAAGCCAACCAGGGTGGCGTGATGGAAGAACTGGGCCGTCGTCGTGGCGACCTGCAGAACATGGAATCGGACGGCAAAGGCCGTGTGCGTCTGGAATACCGTATTCCAGCACGTGGCCTGATCGGCTTCCAGGGCGAATTCATGACCCTGGCCCGCGGTACCGGCCTGATGAGCCACGTGTTTGACGCGTACGCTCCGGTCGACAACACCAAAGGCGAACTGGGTGGCCGTCGTAACGGCGTGCTGATTTCGCAGGATGACGGCGCTGCCGTTGCCTACGCTATCTGGAAACTGCAGGATCGCGGCCGTATGTTCGTGGTGCACAATGACCCAGTGTACGAAGGCATGATCATTGGTATCCACTCGCGTGACAACGATCTGGTCGTGAACCCGATCAAAGGTAAGCAGCTGACCAACGTGCGTTCGTCGGGTACCGACGAAGCCGTGCGTCTGGTACCGCCTATCCAGATGTCGCTGGAATACGCTGTGGAATTCATCGACGACGACGAACTGGTGGAAATCACCCCGAAATCGATCCGTCTGCGCAAGCGCTTCCTGAAAGAGCACGAGCGTAAGAAAGCATCGCGCGAAGCGTAATTCGCTGTCGCACCCTAAGAACCGCCCGCTCTGCCGGGCGGTTTTTTTATTCCCGCAACGGGTCGCGTCGCGACCTGCCGCTGCCTGAGAGACCTGACGGTGCTTGGGCTATAATGTCGTCCCCTGATGTGCTTTTGCCTGGTTTGCTATGACTGTTCCAACGCCGCTGTCCTCCGATTCCTCGCCTGTGAAGGCGAGCCGCCGTCTGTCGGTTGCACCGATGATGGACTGGACTGATCGGCATTGCCGGGTATTTCACCGCCATATCAGCCAGCATACCTGGCTGTACACGGAGATGGTGACCACCGGCGCGCTGGTGTATGGCGATGTGGAGCGCCACCTGCGCTTCAATGAGGAAGAACATCCGGTCGCCCTGCAACTGGGTGGCAGCGATCCGGCCGATCTGGCCATCAGTGCCAAGCTGGGCCAGCAGTGGGGCTACGATGAAATCAATCTCAATTGCGGCTGCCCGTCGGAACGGGTGCAGAAGGGCGCGTTCGGCGCCTGCCTGATGATGGAGCCGCAACTGGTAGCCGACTGCGTGAAGGCGATGCGCGATGCGGTGACCATCGATGTGACGGTCAAGCACCGCATCGGTATCGATCAGGTCGACAGCTACGATTTCGTGCGCGACTTCGTCGGTACCGTGGCGGCCGCCGGTTGCCAGACCTTCGTGGTGCATGCCCGCAATGCGATCCTGAAGGGTCTGTCGCCCAAGGAGAACCGCGAGATTCCGCCCCTGAAGTACGAGGTGGCCTACCAGCTCAAGCGCGATTTCCCGCAGCTGGAAATTCTGATCAACGGCGGCATCAAGACGCAGGAAGAGATCGATCTGCACCTGCAGCATGTGGATGGCGTGATGCTGGGCCGCGAGGCTTACCATAACCCCTTCGTGATGGCCAATTTCGATCAGCGCTACTACGGCGATACGCGCGCGCCGAAAACCCGCGAGCAGGTGCTGGAAGCGATGATTCCCTACATCCGTGCCCAGCTCGCGTTATACGGTCAGCACGGTTTGAAGCTCAATTCTCTGACCCGCCATATGCTCGGTCTGATGCAAGGTCTGCCCGGCGCACGGGCCTTCCGTCAGACCCTGTCGGACTCGAAAAAACTGGCGCTGGGCGATCCGGCTTTGCTGCGCGAAGCGGCTGCCTGCCTGCGTTTGCCTAACTGATTTCTCCGCTAAACAGTCAGTAAACGGCGAACATTCCACGGGACTGTTGGTATTTCCGCGCAGAAAGTTCGTTTGCGTATTTTCGCGGCAGGTTTTGCTTGCTTTGAGGAAAAATTTGCATCTATAATTCCCAAATACTCACACAAGTTCACATGCGTAAGCGTGTGAAGTGCGGTTCAAAAGCGACAAGCCAGACCAGTTCGGATCGCAATTTTTGCATTCGCAGTCATTGTTTGCTACTGTCATAGTTATTACTCAGCAGCAAGGGCAGGTGGAAGTTTCGTTGACAAAACGAGACTCACACCGGCTCCTCATATCAACTTTGTCACTTACGAAGAAGACGAAATGAATTTAGCAAAAATGAAAGTCGGAACGCGCCTGGGTCTTGGATTCGCGCTGGTTCTGTTATTCCTCGTGGCGGTGACCGCCGTCGGTATCCTGCGTATGAGCCAGATCCAGGAACGTCTGGATCACGTGATTTCGGTAAACAACGTGGTCGGCCGTCTGGTAGTGGATATGCGTAACAATGTCAGCGAGCGGATTACCTCGCTGCGCGTGCTGACCCTGATGACCGATGCCGGCGATATGGAGCCGGAAATGAATCGCATCAAGGATCTGGCAGCGAAATATGCCGATGCCCAGACTAAGCTGAGCTCGCAATTCGCGGTCGAAGCCAATGCCGAAGAAAAAGCCTTGCTGGCAACGGTGAAAGAGCAGGAAGCGATCGCCATGCCGGCCATCGCCAAAGCATCGGATCTGTGGCTGGCCAACAAGGCTGAAGAAGCGACCAAAGTACTGATCAAGGAAATTCGTCCGGCCCAGAAAAAATGGATGGCCGCACTGGATCAGCTGGCTAGCCTCGAAGAGAAATTGAACGAGCAAGTGCAGGACGATGCGGCTGCCGGCTTCTCCAGCGCACGTAACTTCATGATCATCATGGGCCTGCTGGCCGTGGCGATTTCGGTGGCGGCGGCGCTGGTGATTACCCGTGGCCTGTTGAAACAGCTGGGCGGCGAGCCAGACTACACCGCCTCGATCGCTGGTGCGATTGCCAACGGCGATCTGTCGATCCTGATCGACACCGATGGTCAGGATCAGGACAGCCTGCTGGCCGAAATGAAAGAAATGCGCAACAGCCTGGTGGACATCGTTGGTCAGGTACGTTCGGGTACGGAAACCATCGGTACTGCCTCGCGTGAAATCGCTGCCGGTAATATCGATCTGTCGTCGCGTACCGAAATGCAGGCTAGCTCGCTGGAAAAAACCGCGTCGGCCATGGAAGAGCTGACCTCGACCGTGAAACAGAATGCCGACAATGCCCGTGAAGCCAACCAGTTGGCCTCGGCAGCATCGGATGTGGCAATCAAGGGCGGTAAAGTGGTGTCGGAAGTGGTCGACACGATGAGCTCGATCGACGCTTCGGCGAAGAAAATTGTCGACATTATCGGGGTGATCGATGGCATCGCCTTCCAGACCAATATTCTAGCACTGAACGCTGCAGTTGAAGCAGCCCGTGCCGGTGAACAAGGTCGCGGCTTCGCGGTGGTGGCATCCGAAGTGCGTAACCTGGCCCAGCGTTCCGCTGGTGCTGCAAAAGAAATCAAGATGCTGATCGATGACTCGGTCGAGAAGGTCAGCGCTGGTAGCAAGCTGGTGGGTCAAGCCGGTGTGACGATGGAAGAAGTGGTGTCCTCGGTACGTCGGGTGACCGACATCATGAGCGAAATCGCCAACGCCAGCCAGGAACAGAGCGCCGGTATCGAACAGGTGAACCACTCGATCATCGAGATGGACGCCATGACCCAGCAGAATGCTGCGCTGGTGGAAGAAGCGGCTGCCGCTGCTCAGAGTCTGCAGGATCAGGCCAATGAGCTGTCGCGTGTGGTCAGTATCTTCAAGCTGACGGAAAACGAAGACCGTAGCGCTGCCCCGGCTTACCAGCCAGCGGCCGCCACCCGCGTCGCCGTCAAGCCAGCTGCACCACGTGCACCAATGAAAAAACTGGCATCAGCTCCGGCAGCTGCGAAAGCGAAGAAAGCCGCACCAGCCGCTGCACCAGCTGCTGGTAAGGATGAGTGGGAAGAGTTCTAACGTTGTAAATTTTTGCCGCAGTCTGCCGCCGCGCTCTTGCGCGGCAAGTAGGTCCGCTGTGGGATTCGATTAATCAGTTGTTAATAATAATTAGCTTGGATTGCATGATGAATAAATTTTCGACCGGTGTTTTCGCCGCCCTGATGTTGTCGGCCGCTACGACCGCTTTTGCTGCTGAAGTGCCGGCATCGCTGGATGCCCGTAACTGCAAAGCTGACTACCCTAAAGCTTCGTTGATCAACGAAGAACAAGGCGATGTAACGATGTCCTTCCTGGTGGCCACTGACGGCACCGTGGTGGAATCGAAAGTGGATAAATCGAGTGGCTTTAAAAATCTGGACAAGGCAGCTATCAAAGCACTGAGCGCATGCAAGTTCAAGCCTGGCACCAAGGATGGCGCAGCTGCGCAAACCTGGACCAAGGTTGACTATAGCTGGAAGCTGTAAGACTACCTCGCCGGCCAAGCTTGGCCGGTGTGCCGGATACTAAATACTGGGGGGAAATCAGATGTCTACGAATAAACGTTGGTTGAGTGTAGTTGCAGCAGTGCTCGTTTCGAGCGCACCAGCAGTATTTGCTGCCGAAGTCCCTGCATCGTTCGATGCCAAGAGCTGCAAAGCGGAATACCCGAAAGCCTCGTTGATGAACGAAGAGCAAGGTACGGTGTCGATGTCCTTCCTGGTGAAAGCCGATGGCACGGTGGCTGATTCTAAAGTCGACAAGAGCAGTGGCTTCAAGAATCTGGACAAAGCGGCCATCAAATCGCTGAGCGCCTGCAAGTTCAAGCCGGGCACCAAAGACGGTGCGCCAGCGGAAACCTGGACCAAAGTCGATTACGCCTGGAAACTCGATTAATTCCTCCGGGAACATTAAAAAAAGGAACCGCCTGCGGTTCCTTTTTTTCATCTATACCAGCGGGTGTAACAAGCTGTAATGCCAGTGCCAGCAAGGCAGGCTTCGTTTTATAGTAGTTCCCATTAGAGGAGAATTGCCATGAAAAAGACCTTGATGCTTGCCCTGTTTGCGGTTGCCGCTCTGAGCGGCTGTGCTACCCAGCAGCGTGCATATTACCCTGCCACGGCGCGCGTGCAGGATCCTTACCAGTGGCACACTGTGGCGGTGATGCCATCCAATCGTACGGTCGCTGGTGGCCCGGATACGGTCTACACCACGGAAGAATTACCGGTGGTGAGTAATCGGGTGACTTATGTCAGCGAACCAGCTTACACCACCGCCTATGTGACACCTGCGCCGGTGTATTACGCGCCAGCACCCGTGTATTACGCACCGGCACCAGCGTATTACTATCCACCCGTTACGATCGGTCTGGGCTTCGCACTGGGGCGCTGGTGCTGCGGTAGCCATTATCACCACCATGGTGGTGGACGGCGCCGCTAAGTGAGGCGAATCTAGCGCAGCAGGTAGAGTGTCGTGCGCCGGTCGCTGAACATATTGCCCGAGCAGAGTTCGTAGGTGGCGGCGCAGGCCAGTATCAGACACAGCGCAGCGCTTGCGATCGAAAGATAACGTGCCATAAAAAACTCCCGCGTATGTTTGAACTTGTTGTCAGTTCAGCATAACGCGGGAGTTGTGCTTCGGGCATCGGAAAAACGTCCGAGGCTTTGTAGGACTATGCCTCGTGAGAGGGTTTAGAAGCGTGTCTTGGACTTCGGCCAGGTGATGATAGGGCCGGCCGGTGCGGTATCGAGCGCGCCCGATTGTTCCAGCCACTGCTGCACCAGTTCCGGATGTTTCAACTGTATGCCCTGGCCATCAATAAAGCCCACATATTCGAGAAACTTGGGGTCGATTTTGGTTTTAGAGACGGTGGGCGCATTCATGACCATGCGGTCGTAGGCTTTGCGCACTTTGTCTTCCCATTTGTGCAGACTGCTGTCGTCGAAGCGGTTGTTTTCGAAATATACCGTCAGGCTACCGTCGGGATTGCCGAAACCGGCGAGACCCGAGCCTTTACGGATGGTCGTTGAACCACTCAGATCGAACAGTTCATTGGGCACAAATACACCGCCGCGCCCATCGAGATCAGGGCGGCTGGACGGGGTGTCCTTACTATAGGTGGCGACTTCGTACAGTGGATTTTCTTCAGACATGTCGGGACTAGTACTCAGAGGTGGGCAGACGCTACGCACACGCGCAGCAGTGTGCATTGTAGCGCTATCTAGTGCCGTTAGGAAACAGATGAATGGAAATTTTTGTAACGCGAAGTCGTGTTGCTATATGTTGCATTGCTTACGCAGCCGCGCGCATGGGGCGGCGGGTGACATGGTGCTTACCTAGGGGGAGATGGGCGGATGGAACTGACGCAGAAAAGAAAAAAGACCTACAGCCAGAGCGTGTAAGTCTTTGATTTCTCAAGTAAGGCAGTGGGGTGGCTGATGGGGCTCGAACCCACGACAACAGGAATCACAATCCTGGACTCTACCAACTGAGCTACAGCCACCACTGATTTACTTCTTGCTACACACCGTTTCGTGTGCAGGTGCCGAATTATACAAGTCCCCAATGAAACGTGCAAATCTAAATGCAAAGTTTCTGCAGAAAATTTCGCGCGCTTCAGACCGCGACAGTTTCCACCACGGGATGCAGTCCCAGCAGATGCTCGAAGGCCGCAAGCAGTGGTGCGACCGGTGCCGTGGTGTAGGCGCGCAGTACGGCCGGCGTGCGGTCCGCTTCGAGCGGGCGCAGCAACTGGGCAGCGGTGAGCAGGCGCACCAGCTGACGCGCTACAGCATCGCCCGTATCCACCAGTTGCACGCTGCCGTTGCCGTGGGCATCGAGCACGCGCTGGATGCCATCCCGCACAAACGGATAGTGGGTGCAGCCCAGCACCAGCGTATCGGCGCCTTGCGCCAGCAGGGGCGCGATATAGCGCTCCAGCATGGCTGCAATGACCGGACTTTGCAGATCCCCGAGTTCGATCTGGTCGACCAGCCCGACAGCTGCCTGCAGCAGGAATTCGGCGCCCGTCGCGGCACTGATCTGCTCGCGCAATTGCAGGAATTTTTCGCCCTGCAAAGTGCGTGCCGTGGCTAGCACGCCGACCTTGCCGTTACGGCTGGCCGCAGCGGCCGGTTTCAGACCCGGTTCAACACCGACCACCGGTAAATCCGGATGGTGCGTCCGTACTGCCTTGATGGCCGCCACCGTGGCAGTATTGCAGGCCACCACCAGTGCCTTGGCACCCTGCGACAGCAGAAACTGCGCCACCGCCAGCGCACGCTCAACCACATAGGCTTCGCTCTTTTCGCCATACGGCGCATGGGCGGAATCGGCGAAGTACAGCAGATCTTCCTGCGGACACTGCGCGCGGATATGGCGCAGTACCGACAGGCCGCCCACGCCGGAGTCAAACACGCCGATCGGGGCGCTTGCGCTACGGGCTAAGGGCATCAGGCTTTAACGATAGGAACGTTGAGCTGTTCGATCTTTGCTGCCCATTCTTTCGGGCCGGTGTTGTGCACCGAAGTACCAGCGGCATCGACGGCAACCGTGACTGGCATATCGACCACGTCGAACTCGTAGATCGCTTCCATGCCCATGTCGGCAAAGCCCAGCACCTTGGCGCTCTTGATTGCTTTCGAGACCAGATACGCAGCGCCACCCACAGCCATCAGGTAGGCCGATTGATGTTTCTGGATCGATTCGATGGCAGCAGGGCCGCGCTCGGCTTTACCGATCATGGCGATCAGGCCGGTTTTCTCCAGCATAATGTCGGTGAACTTGTCCATGCGGGTAGCCGTCGTCGGGCCAGCTGGACCTACCGCTTCGTCACGTACCGGATCGACCGGGCCAACGTAGTAGATCACGCGGTTCTTGAAGTCCACTGGCAGCTCTTCGCCTTTGGCCAGCATGTCCTGAATGCGCTTGTGGGCAGCATCGCGGCCGGTCAGCATTTTGCCGTTCAGCAGCAGGGTCTGGCCCGGTTTCCACGAAGCGACTTCTTCCTTGGTCAGCGTGTCCAGATTGACGCGCTGCGATTTTTCCGTATCCGGCGCCCAGCTCACGTTAGGCCAGGTCGACAGCGGTGGCGGAGTCATGAAGGATGGGCCGGAGCCGTCCAGCACGAAGTGGCCGTGACGGGTCGCGGCGCAGTTCGGAATCATCGCCACTGGCTTCGATGCAGCGTGGGTCGGGTGCATCATGATTTTCACGTCCAGCACGGTGGTCAGGCCGCCCAGACCTTGGGCGCCGATGCCCAGCGCATTGATGCGGTCGCACAGTTCGATACGCAGCTCTTCCAGCTTGTTCTGCGGGCCGCGCTGTTTCAGTTCGTACATGTCGATGTCTTCCATCAGCACTTCTTTCGCCATCAGCATAGCTTTCTCGGCAGTGCCGCCGATACCGATGCCCAGCATGCCCGGCGGGCACCAGCCAGCGCCCATGGTTGGCACGGTTTTCAGCACCCAGTCGATCAGCGAATCGGATGGATTCATCATGATCATCTTCGATTTGTTTTCCGAACCACCACCTTTGGCTGCGACTTTCACGTCCACGGTGTTGCCTTCAACCAGTTCCATGTGTACCACGGCTGGCGTGTTGTCCTTGGTGTTCTTACGGTCGAACAGCGGGTCGGCAACGATCGAAGCGCGCAGCTTGTTGTCATCGTAGTTGTAAGCGCGACGTACACCTTCGTTGACCGCATCGGTCACGGTGCCAGTGAAACCTTCAAAGCGCACACCCATACCGATTTTCAGGAACACATTGACGATGCCGGTGTCCTGACAGATCGGACGCTTGCCTTCTGCGCACATGCGCGAGTTGGTCAGGATCTGGGCGATCGCATCTTTAGCGGCCGGGCTTTGCTCGGACTCGTAAGCGCGCGCCAGATGTTCGATGTAATCGGCAGGATGGTAGTAGCTGATGTACTGCAGCGCTGCGGCAACGGAATCGATCAGATCTTCTTGCTTGATGATGGTCATGATGGTCTCTTGGTTTAGTGGAATTCTTAGTGGGATTTGGATGCGTGATGGGTCACGGTAGTGAGCCGGTCGGTGTAGGCAATAGCGATGGCCGACAGCAGGAACACCACGTGGATGCCGGTTTGCGCGAGCAGTACCTTCTCCTCGTAGGCACCGGCGTTAATAAAGGTTTTCAGCAGATGGATCGAGGAGATGCCGATGATGGCCATGGCCAGCTTGGTCTTCAGCACGGACGCATTGACGTGCGACAGCCATTCTGGCTGGTCGGGATGGCCATCCAGACCAAGACGCGACACAAAGGTCTCGTAACCGCCAATAATGACCATGATCAAGAGATTGGAAATCATCACCACATCGATCAGGCCCAGCACCACTAACATGATGGTGGTTTCGTTGAGTTTTTCCGGCAAGGTGGCGCCCGGTACGGCCACGGCTTGCAGGATGTGTTGCAGCGCTGCTTCATTGCCGAGCGCGGCGCCGATCAGGTCTCTGAGCTCAACCCAGAAGTGGAACACGTACACGCACTGCGCCAGAATCAGTCCCAGATAAAGGGGTAATTGCAGCCAGCGCGACATGAAGATAAACGCTGGCAGCGGGCGAAGTTTCGGGGTGGGGTTGGTCATGCGGCGGATCTCCAAAAGGTGGTGCAGATGAGCGAAGTTGCCGATATTTTACACGCGCAAAGCCGGTGTCGTCGCGCAAAGTCGTGTCTGCCTGATGGGCGGGGAAGTTGGTAAAATGCCATAAGGTCAACATTGATCGTCTGCCACTGTCTGCCTGTAAGGGCTCAGTAAGCGATGAAGTTTATGTTTGATTCAAACGATAACTCAAACGATTACAAACTCAGGAGACCAGCATGACTAGTACTACGACCCAACAAGGCCCACAAGAATCCCGCGTGTTCGCACCACCAGCAGCGTTTGTTGCCCAGGCCACCGTGGCTGGCATGGACGCTTACAACGCCCTGTGCGCAGAAGCCGCCGCCGACTATGAAGGCTTCTGGTCGCGTCTGGCGAAAGAGAATCTGGTGTGGCAAAAACCGTTCACCAAAGTGCTGAACGAAGACAACGCGCCATTCTACAAATGGTTCGAAGACGGCCACCTGAACGTGTCCTACAACTGCCTCGACCGCAACCTGCAGAACGGCAATGCCGACAAGACCGCCATCATCTTCGAAGCGGACGACGGCCAGTCGGTACACGTCAGCTACAAAGAACTGCACGAAAAAGTCTGCAAATTTGCCAACGGCCTGAAATCGCGCGGCATCAAGAAAGGTGATCGCGTCATCATCTACATGTCGATGTCGGTGGAAGGTGTGGCAGCGATGCAAGCCTGCGCCCGTATCGGCGCCACCCACTCGGTGGTATTCGGCGGCTTCTCCGCCAAATCGCTGCAGGAGCGCATCATCGACGCTGGCGCCGTGGCCGTGATCACCGCCGACGAACAAATGCGCGGTGGCAAACATCTGCCATTGAAAGCCATCGTTGATGAAGCGCTGGCACTGGGTGGCTGCGACACCATCAAAGACGTAATCGTCTACCAACGCACCGGCGGCAACATCAACTTCGTTGCAGGCCGCGATCTGTGGCTGCACGAGCTGGTCGCCAACCAGCCGGCCGAATGCGAGCCAGAATGGGTCGATGCCGAGCATCCACTGTTCATCCTGTACACCTCCGGTTCGACCGGCACCCCGAAAGGCGTGCAGCACTCGAGCGGCGGCTACCTGCTGTGGGCCGCGCTGACCATGAAATGGTCGTTTGACATCAAGCCGACCGACGTCTACTGGTGCACCGCCGACATCGGCTGGGTAACCGGTCACAGCTACATCGCTTACGGCCCGACCGCTGTTGGTGCGACCCAGGTCGTCTTCGAAGGCATTCCAACCTTCCCGAACGCCGGCCGCTTCTGGGACACCATTGCCAAGCACAAAGTCAGCATCTTCTACACCGCGCCGACCGCGATCCGTTCGCTGATCAAAGCGTCGGACGTCGATCCGAGCGTGCATCCGAAAAACTTCGACCTGTCGACCCTGCGTCTGCTGGGCACCGTGGGCGAGCCGATCAATCCGGAAGCCTGGATGTGGTACTACACCCAGGTGGGTGCCGAGAAATGCCCGATTGTCGACACCTTCTGGCAGACTGAAACGGGTGGTCACATGATCACCCCGCTGCCGGGCGCCACCCCAATGGTACCGGGCTCGTGCACGCTGCCGTTGCCGGGCATCATGGCCGCGATTGTGGATGAATCCGGCGCTGACGTACCGAACGGGCAGGGCGGCATTCTGGTGGTGAAACGTCCATGGCCATCGATGATCCGCACCATCTGGAACAACCCGGACCGTTTCAAATCGAGCTATTTCCCGGAAGAGCTGGGTGGCAAGATGTATCTGGCAGGTGACGGCGCGATCCGCAATAAAGACACCGGTTACTTCACGATTACGGGCCGCATCGATGACGTGCTGAACGTATCGGGTCACCGCATGGGCACCATGGAGATCGAATCGGCGCTGGTAGCGAATCCGCTGGTCGCGGAAGCGGCGGTAGTCGGCAAGCCGGACGAAACCACGGGTGAATCGATCTGCGCCTTCGTCGTGCTGAAGCAAGCGCGTCCGACCGGTGAAGAAGCCAAGAAACTGGCGTTGGAGTTGCGTAACTGGGTCGCGAAAGAGATTGGCCCGATTGCCAAGCCAAAAGAGATTCGTTTTGGTGACAACCTGCCGAAAACGCGTTCGGGCAAGATCATGCGTCGCCTGTTGCGCGTATTAGCGAAGGGCGAGACGATCACGCAAGACGTCTCGACCTTAGAGAATCCAGCGATTCTGGAGCAGTTAAAAGAAGCGTCCTAAGAGTCGGGGAAATAAACTTTGTACTCTGTGGAATCTTTGTTATAATCTGCGGCTTCTCCGAAAGGGGAAGAGAAGCAGGAGAGGTGGATGAGTGGTTGAAGTCGCACGCCTGGAAAGCGTGTATAGGTTCATAGCCTATCGGGGGTTCGAATCCCCCTCTCTCCGCCAAGGATACGTAAGTCACTGATTTACAAAGATAAAAGCCGACTAGAGATAGTCGGCTTTTTCGTTTTTCTGATTCATTTTTTGGTTTTTTGGTTAACTCTGGGATAAATTAGAAATTCTTGGTACCTTGCCTCTTTTTTCTTTTGCTAAAAAGGTGTAAATTATTTAAGTATTTCCAATTGGAAAACTACCTTAAATAATATGACTCCTATCCAAGTACCCGTTACCAAGTTGGACTTCGATCTGCATAATCCACGCTTTCCATCGCAGACGAGCCAGCGTGAGGCCCTCGAAAAAATCTTGCTCGATAATCCAGCAAAGACTGTAAAGCTTGCTGAGCATATTACGACGAATGGGCAGAACCCAATCGACTTGTTGGCTGTTTATGAAATTGAAGGTCGCCGGTACGTGGTTCTTGAGGGTAACCGCCGTACAGCGGTACTAAAGGTACTGTCTAAGCCGGTCATGCTGGACTCTTTGCCTCCGGGGCCGGGAGTGCCAGCGTTCATCAAGAAGATGAAGCAGCTTTCTGCCCAACGCAAGCATGAGGTAAGCAAGATCAATGTCGTCCCATTTGCTACACGTGAAGAGGCTGATGTATGGATATTGCTTAAGCATACAGGCGAAAATGAAGGTGCTGGTACGGTTCCTTGGGACGGAAGGCAAAAGGCACGTTTCCGTAAAGGCGACGCTGGTTTGAATCTCCTCGATTTCGGAAAGCAAAACGGCTGGTTCACTGAGGATCAGTTGACGGTCCGTGGTCCATTCCCAATCACCACTTTTAACCGCTTGTTAGGTGATCCGGCAGTGCGTGCAGCGATGGGTATCGAGAAGTCTGGCGATAAGGTCGACTGCCTGGTGCCGATGGGGGAACTGGAAAAAATAGTGACCCATGTGGTTCAGGACATCGCGAAGGGAAACGTGAACGTCACTACTCTTAAGAGTAAGGCGCAGCGTCAGGACTACTTGAATCAAATACCAAAGTCGGTATTGCCGAAGACCCAGGCGGTCGATGGTCCTTGGACGGTCGATCTGGACGTTGCGCCAGCAGTCGTATCCCCGCCGCCGACGATCCGCGTTCGCGAGCAATCACTGACGCGCAAGACTTTGATTCCGAAATCGTTCGTGATCTCGACCAGCGGCCAGAGCCCTCGGCTAGCGGCGATTTATCGTGAGCTGAAGACGCTGCAAGTAGAGCAGAACAAAAACGCGGCTGCAGTACTGTTGCGCGTATTTATTGAGCTGAGCTTGGATGATTATCTTCCGCGCGAGAGTGTAACGATTATCCGTAAAGACCCGAAGCGCTTTACTCTGGCTGACAAGGTGAATTCTGCTGCTGCGCATCTCAAGAAGGCAGGCAAGCTAAATAAGAACCAAGAAGATTTGGCTACGCGGTTGGTGGGTGACGGTTCTGATGTGAACAGTATCACAACACTTCACGCCTTTGTTCATAGCCGTCATGCGTCACCATTGCCAAGCGAACTTTTAACGATTTGGGATAATACTGCCGAATTTATGCGCTTGATTACGCATGTTTAAGGCGACTCTGGCCAGCACCGCCAAAAGGCGTTAAAGTAGCGCCTGTTTAACGGAGGTCTAATTGTCAAGTTACCATTCACCATTACGCTATCCTGGTGGAAAGACCAAGCTGACGGAATATGTCAAAGCGCTCTTTCGCCACAACCGGCTTATGGGTGGTCACTATGTGGAACCTTACGCCGGTGGCGCATCGGTGGCACTAGAATTAGTGATACAGGAATTCGTGGAAACGGCGCATATTAACGACTTGGATCGTTCAGTGTGGGCTTTTTGGCATTCGGTGCTGAACGACGCTGACAGTCTGTGTGCTTTAATTGAAGATGCCGAAGTGAACATGGAAACTTGGGGAGCACAGCGAGAGGTCCAGTCGCGAAAGGACTCCGCTGGCGTTCTCGAATTGGGTTTCTCCACATTTTTCCTGAATCGCACAAATCGATCTGGAATTCTGCGAGCCGGTGTCATAGGCGGAAAAGAACAAAACGGTAATTTCAAAATTGATGCCCGCTTCCGAAAGGAAGAGCTGATTAAACGAATACAGCTGATCGCTGAGCATAATGACCGTATCGTGTTGTATCAGCTTGATGCTGTGGAGCTTCTGGAGACTGTCGTTCCAGGGTTGCCGGACCGGACGCTGGTCTATCTTGATCCGCCGTACTATGTGAAAGGCGGCGACCTATACGAACATCACTACCAGCACGACGACCATGCCGCAGTCGCAGCAGCAGCGCTGGACATAAGGCAGCATGTGATGGTGTCATATGACGATGTGCCGGAGATTCGCGAATTGTATAACCCCTTACAATACGTGAGCTATAGTCTTAATTACACGGCACAGAATCGATATCGCGGGACCGAGGCGATATTCTTGGGACACTCCTTGGAATGCCCCGGTTTGAAAGCATCCATGCAAGCTGCCTAGTGCTTTGCATCCTCGAGATATTTAAGAAAGGCCAGCATTTCGCTGGCCTTTGTCATAACTGATTTTGAGCGCTTAGTGCTGCCTGTATCTTTGCCATCTCCCGATCATCATTCTGTCCATCGATCCACTTGGCATAGACCTTGAAAAACATTTCTAGGCTGTGGCCCAGCTGGCGGGCCATGAACGCTGGATTGACGCCAGCCATCAGGCCGATCGTCGCGTATGTGTGGCGTGTGTTGTAGGCGCGGCGGTGGCGAATCTCCAAACGCTTGAGCGTAGTCGTCCAGAACGGTGCGCTGGTGATTCTGCTATATAGCCACGGTTCATCGTAGTACGGGTCGTGGAAAACTTTCCCCCCTTTGGCATGTGTGAACCGTTTCTGCAGGAGCAGTGCCGAAAGCGCTTCTTTGGTCAGCTTCACTATCCGCGATGTCGATGTCTTTGTCGAATCCTGTGCCTCTTCATAGACCAGCACCGCGTCGACCAGGATCTCGCCCTTGTTGAGGTCGACATTTGCCCATTCGAGGGCAATGGCCTCCGATGTGCGCAGGCCGGTAAAAAATTGGAATTGCAGGTAGTTTCGCGACTGTTCGCTGTAATGCTCGGATACGCTGGCGAGGATACTGCGCACTTCGGTCAGAGTGAAGGGGTCTGGCCCCTTGACTTGGAATTCGGCGTGATCAATACCATCGCATGGATTTTCCTTGATCTGCTTGTCCAGCACGGCCAGTTCGAATACGCCGCGAATCATTGACAGCTCGTTGTTGCGGCTCTTGTTGGACTTCCATGTCCCGCTGATCAGCGCCGCCTTGATATCTGAGTGGATAAATTCCCGGACCGGCTTATTGTCCAGCGCCACCTTCCAGAAGTTATCTTTGCGCCGCTTATATTGCATCTTTGTTGATGCCTTCACTTCCAACAGATTCCACCAGCGGTCGATCAGGTCGTGGAATAGTTCTTCGCCAGTCCGGCCGCTGGGGGGCGGTGCGTTGACTGAGTCAGGGAAGGTGGCGCGGTAGTTAAACGTTCCGCTGGAGATCTGCTGTCGCACCTCGGCAATCAGGCGTGCGGCATATTTGATATTGGCTGGCGTTGGAGCAAGGAACTCGCCATCGAGCTTGACAGGTTCCTTGCGCTGCTTCCCGCCAAACGAGAACAGTACACGGATGCTGTTCTCACGGACTTCTACGCCTGCTATTTTTGCTCGACCCATTTGTAATACTCCTGCAGATTCATCGTGATTCGGCCATCGGGCGCGCGTTTGTACTGTTTTCCTTCGATCCAGATACCGTCTTCGATTTTGCGGCGTACGGCCTTATCGGAGTAGCCGGTCATCGCTGCAAAGACCGGGATCAAAACCCATTGGAGGTTGACTGCTGGGGCATTCATATGTGTATTCCTTATTCGTGGTTGCCGGGCAGCGGTGCAGCCGCTGGGTTGGTGAACACTTCAGTAGATACAGTGACAAATCCGACCGTTTCTCGATTTAATGGATGATCCTGCGCGTAAAGTGCCGTGGTTACATCACCCTGTTTCAGGTGAATTGCAACTGTTACACCATGGTTATTTGCGTGCACTCCGACCGCTAGTTTTGCCTCATTCCCGATCGAGACCGTCGTCGGTGTTGGCGGATAAATCTCGTTGAGCTTCTTGGTCAAGATGCTGCGATACTGGCCAAGGCTTTGGCAGCTGCTGGCCAGCGCATCGTCGTTAAGCAGGAGCTGCAGAGCATTGGGTGACGGAGCTGGTGGACGTGGATTCAAATTTCCCTCCTCGAGGATGAAGTAGCGGCGGGTATTGGTTTCTGGGTACGTGTAGTCAAAATCGCCGGATGTTAAATGGATCGTGCGCGAATTCATGCTGGCTCCTTCACCATCATCGGCCGCATGCTGCCGGTGCGTAGGTTGACGAATGCACCGTGCCAGGTGAGGCGGCCGTAACGGAAGAATTCCCACAGAATGCTCAGCGCCGGCGTCACGATCGCCTGATTGACGAATAGCTCCTGGCGCTCCAGTGCTTCGGCCAGTCCGCAGCTGGGAGTGTCATCTTCCACCGCATGAACGTCGATCAGCTCGGGCAATACGGCGTAGGGGCACGGTAGACGAACGTGTCCATGGATATCGCCACTATCGTCACCCGTTTCCCGGATCTCTCCAAACAGCACCTGGCCATCTGCGGCGCGGTTGCCGAGATCCATCAGATAGTGCGTTTTGTAGCTTCGAAGGCTTTGGGATATCTCGTAGCGGGCCTTCGCACTATCTACGCACACGATCATGAGGTCGAAGTGATTCATGTCGCCTTCATACCGGCCATAATGCGATTCCCAATTCAGGCCGAAGTAGGCGTTGATACGGTTCACTAGGGTATGGGCTTTGCTGGCGCCCACATCGAACGCGCCGAACATCTGGCGGCCCATGTTTGCCTCGCTGACGGTATCAGGGTCAAACGCCTTTACAGTCAGCCCGGGATGGCCGAGGGCAGTGAGTGCGTGATTGAGCCGGGCAAGGCCAGTAAGCATCTGAGAGCCGTTTCCACCGCAACCGACTAGTGCGATATCGACTTGGCTGTCGAGCATTCTGCTAGGAGTCATGTGCGGCATGATTTACTCTTCGCCGAAAATTTTGGACGCTGGTACGTTCAGCGGAATGGTCATACCCAGGACGCAGATACGGAATTCGGCGGTAGGCTCGGCTTGATCTAAGTTTCCATATACGCCGGAAATCTTCACGCTGCCGGCGTCGTCGAGATCGTCCTGACCGCTGAAGTACGCCGGACCGTTGCCGTGGCTGTGTAGATCGATCACCAGATGTTCGTTATCCTGCAGCGTCACCTGTTTGAATTCGATGTGGGTGGAACTGGCCTCGCCAATTACTTCGGGGTATTCAATTCGCCAGGCGTCGGTGGAACTGTTCCAGATCACGCTGCCGGCCGCCTCGATCGGCGCCGCCGCTTTTGCGTGCTGCGCGAATTCCTGCAACTGGGTTAATGCATTCCCCAGTCGGCCGAATGGAAACTCCACCTTGGTCGTCAGCGAACCGTACGGTACTCGCACGCCGGTTATGGCGGCGAGTCGCTGGATGAAATGCAGCCATGGCCGACGTGCCTCGAGGTAGATGCCGTCGGAGGCCAGTAAGAAACGGTGACCGTTCTCCTGCAGGGGGAAGAAGTCGCTATTCGCTGGCACCACGGCTACTGGTGCTGCTGCCAACAGCGCTACATCCATCTGTAGCTTTTCAGTCTCAATATTGTCCTCATCGATGGACAGCACCTGCGGCCGCTCGACACGGATCGCAGCTTCGGTATTCTGAACAAACGCCTCGAACGCGGCCTTCGTCATTTCGAGCAGGCTGTCCATCTTGATCAGGCACTCTTGGGCATTCATCATAAAATTCTCCGGTAATTAAATTTTTGCATTGGCTGCGATACGCTCGATGGCGCGCTGCAGCGTTTCGTTCGTGCCGCGCAGGGCGCGGCGCATCTGATCGGGGTTGGCCTGCTTGATTTGGGCTCGCCATAGCATGGTCATGCCGCCCTTATAGGTGGTGGCGCCCTCGCGGTTTGGGTGCGTAAATCGGGTGCGGAAAAAAGCGTCCTCGTAGTCGGCGATCGCGCCAGCCTCGATAGCCGAGGGCAGCTTGACGTTGCCGGTGCAGATATTCCCGCCTGAATGAACATTGAAGTGCGGCGAGTGGCAAAGTTTCGTCTGTGGCGTTGGCCGTACCGACTCACGCAGCGCGAAAACGTACCAGCCACTGGGGGCCACTACGAACACTAGTGCGGGGTGGGCGACATCTGCTGCCATCTCGCCGATGAACTTATTTTGCGACCGGAACCAGCAGCGCCGGATCGATTCCGGCGTCCACCAGGCGATCATATTCGGCGACGTATAGAGCAGGTTATCCGGAACAAAGCCGCCGAAGCTTGTGGCTTGTCCGACCGTCTGCGCGAAGGTGTCCAGCGCGCCCTTGGTCAGCGGCACTCCGGCGCCAATGATCTGGCGGCCCGGCTCAATGCCGTCGGCGTGCACCGGGTGCACCGTAGCGTAGACCTCGCCGCGTCCGGATCGGTACATCAGCAGCGCATCGGTGAGCGTCAGTTCCGTCTCACCACCAGCAATAACAGCGACCCGGCTCATAATTCATCTCCCAGCAGGAACAGCAAGGTCTCGGTGGCTTGGGCAAGTTCCATCATGCACTCCGTATGGCGCAGGTATTTCGTCAGTTGGGACGCGTTGAGCGTCACCTGATTCATCGAGATGAAGTCGACGTATTCGCCGGCATTGCCGACGTCGTCGAGCCATTCGTCGATGGCTGTGGTCAAGGTGTCGCCTTCAGACCACAGCACGCACGCGCAGGCGTCAATGTTGTAGTGGCCGTGGGCCTGTACCCCGCAATCCCAAGAATTCAGACTGAAGCCCGGGCGGCTTACTATTTCGATGATCTTGTCGCAAGCCGCGATCACGTTTTTTTCGTAAGGTTTTCCGCGCGCAGCGCGCACAATCGCTTTTCTCGAAACGACGCGCTGAGGCGCGGTTACCCATTTAGGCATGTCCTCGTAGAAGCGTGCGCGTGTCATCAAATCGCCCGTGCCCGCGTCAGCGGGAAGTCCGGTGACGAAGTTTTCTATTCGCCCTTCCTCGATTGCCTGCGCGATCATTTCCTCGTCGGTATCGCTCTCCTGCCAGTAAAGCTGTTCAGCGACACTGAGTGCAAACCAGGGAGAAAACGTCTCAGGGAGATGGTTCAGCGCATCTTGCAGAACCGCCAGTGCTGTCTGACCGAAGCCCTCAAGGCAATCTTCGAGTTGTCTCGCGCGCCGCGCCAGCGAGACGCGGGGTATATCGCTATTTTGATTTCGCGTAAGGCAAAACCAGCCAGCCGATAAATGGTCGTTTCGGTCACCGCCGGTATGGTCTTCGATGTTGCTGAGGTCTTGCACGTGTAGATCCCAGTTGAAGCGCTGCATCGGGAATCTAATTTTCAGCGCCGTCCACCAAGTAGTCAGGGCATGGATCGACATCTCGCGCTCATCGGGCTCGTTGAATACTTCCACCAGCGTTGCATTCGGCCCGGGGGCCAGCATCGCATCGGTAACTATCCCTGTTTCCAATAGTGCCAGTGCCAGAGGGGCGGTCAGGCCGGTCTCCCCAGGAATGTACATCTGGCGCGGGATGCTAGTAGACAGCACTGGCAGGGCCAGCCCGCCGGCGGCGCACGTGGCCATCATGGCAGCACCGAATGGCTTGCCGCCGGTGCCAACCATCGAGCACCACGGCGACTGTTTTTCCGGTCGATCAAGCGCGCTACCGTCATGACTACCGGATCACGCGCTTCAATCGCCGAGATTGCATTTGCTGGGCGCGCGCTGGCCGACAGAGTGCCGGTTTCGCGCAGTCGCTTGATCAGCGTTGCCCTAATGCTGGCGGACTGTTTCATGCTGCATCGCTCCCGATCCGGCAGTGGGCTACATGCAGCTCGCGCACGCGTGCCTGGTGCATGTCGGACAGCAGGAAGTTGGGGTTGTCGGTCACAAATTCGGCGGTGATACGGATGAAGTTTGCGGTACGCGGCTCCGAGTAGAACCAGCCGATCTGCTCCAGCTCGGCCAGATCGCGCACCATCTTTGCTACGTGTTGGAGTGCTGGCGCGCTGGCCGGTGTCGCATCGCCGATGTAGTGCATAACTGCAACGGTTATACCCTTGGTACCGACCGCACGGCGGAAGGAGTAGACCTGCTTGTTACCGATCATCTCGGGACCCTCGATGTCGGCGCTAATAATTTCAGGGTAGACGTTGGCGAAGAAGTCGCGCACCTGGACCAAAGTAAAAGCCGGGTTTGGGTCTGCCAGTTTGACGCTGTTGTATTTGAATTCGCGCTGCAGTTCGGTGGTTTGCATGGCAATTCCTTAGAAGAGTTCGAGGGTAAAGGTATCAATGGCGGGATCGTCACCGTCCGGTGCTTGGCCGGCAGTAGGATGGTTCTGCGATCCACCCTTGTGGCTGGCTGTCGAGTCGTCGCCGGCCAGCACTGGTTCTGGCGTGGCTGCAGCAGCGGAATCGCGAGCAGCAGCTTCGGTTGCGTAAGCGGCATCACCAGCATCAGCGGCAGCATCAATGGCGGCGGCGGCGGCTGCATCGCAAGCAGCATCGCCATCACCATCGCCAGCAGCAGCATCGCTACCAGCGGCATCGTCAACGGCATCGCCAGCAGCAGCATCGCTACCAGCGGCATCGTCAACGGCATCGCCAGCAGCAGCATCGCTACCGGCGGCATCGTCAACGGCATCGCCACCAGCGGCATCGCCAACAGCATCACCAGCTGCGGCATCATCAGCAGCCGCTGTAACGGTGTTCTTGGGTTTCGGTCCGGGCTTGCCCTTTACCTTGGCCGGCGCGGGCTGAGCCTTAGCCGTAGCCACAGGCTTAGCGTCGTCGTCAACGGCAGCGCGCACTTGTTCGGCGAGGGATCGCTTCGGCGCTTGCCACAAAACCAGTGCTTCGGAGAGGCCTTCATCCAGCTCGGCTGCCGTGCCAACCAGCGAAATTGCCTTCAGCGTCGGCGTTTGCTTGCTGTCGGTTGGTGCTGGCGTGATGCCAACGCGCAGCTGGTCGCTGCCTTCTTTGCTGATGGTGATCAGCAGTGTTGTCTGGCGTGCCAGATCCTCGATTTCAATAAACATCATTGCTCCATTGGGGTAACGGAATGGGCCGGCAGGGCGGGGGCGGTAAAGATAGGACGGCGGGCGGTGCCGCGGCAGAAGATGCGTTTCTCGGTAACGAGCATGCTGAGCACTGGAGACAGGATGGCCGACGTCTTGGAGAACATCCGGCACAGATCGCGGGCATCCAGTTCACGTTTGCTCAGGGTCATAACGATCGAGTCATGCAGGTGGGTATCCAGCATGGCGGATCGGGCGCGCAGCGGCTGCGTCGAGGCAATGAAGCGATTGATATGCGAATCACAGTCCGAGGCGTCAGGGTGGCTGATCTGGCGGCCTGCGACATCGTCGCCGTGCATGGTGCTGTAGACCGTGTAGTTTGTGCCTGCTAGTCGGTGGCGCCGCACGGTATGCGTGCCGATGATCAGTGGTGACAGATCAAGGGGCGCGGTAGGGTCGAAGCGAGTAATGGGTAGAGGGTTTCTCATATTCAGTCGTGGTCGTTTGCTTGGGCTCGTTTGTGGTCAAACTGCTGCTGGCTGGCGATACGCTGCTGCCGGCGGCGGTTGCTATCGGCTTTGAGCCGGATGGCGATAGCAAGGGCCTTGTTTCCCATGGCTTCGGAAAACGAGGTATCTAGTAGCGCGCATTCGCGCCAGGCGCGGCGCAGTTCGGCTTCCGTGTGATCTGCGCTGGCCATGAATTTAGAAGCCGTTTTGATAGACGTGCAGTGCACGGGCGGCCGCTTGATAACGGGTGGCGCCGCGCTGGCGATAGAAACGAAACAGGTGATAGATGGTGCGCATGCTCGCTCCTCAGATTGGTTTGATGGTGATGCCGCAGATGCCGAACCGGTCTGCCGCAGCTTCGCCAACGGCAGCCGCACTGGTGCCGATGGCGAAGAAATAGATGGGGTGGCGGTCGAGTCGGCACACGGTGACGGTGAAAGCGCTCATACGCGCCCCATTAGAGATGGTGTGCATAGGCTGCGGGCGAGGGGATATTTCTCGCCATAGACGGCCCAGACTGCCCGGGCAAGTTCGAGATCGTTGTTGCCATTGATCCGGCCCGCGAGCGTCGCGACGAAGCAATTGGCGCGCTCGGCTGGAGTGCCGCTTGGGATGTGCCGCTCAACATCCTTGGCGGCGTTAGTGATCGCCTGTTTGAGTTCGTCGACGGTCATGGCGATCACCATTGCAGGCCAGCGGCACGCATGGCCATGGCGAACGGAATTGAGCCGGGCAGATCGATATCGGTCAGGATCAGCGCACGCGCCGGATGCTTAAAGATTGGCTGCATGCCGGGCTCGTAGTCGTAGACCACGGTCTTCCCGTAGTGCTTCATGAGTGCATCGGCATTGCGCGTCTTGCCGCAGCCCTGTGGGCCGTAGATGATTACCGCTTCGGGGGTAGGTGGTAAGGCATGTGAGAACTGAGATGTGGACATTTGCCGCTCCATCGGTTGGGATTCGATGGATCAAGTATTACACTGATTGTGTATCTAGGCAAACGTTTTGTGTATTTTATTTCGAGAGGTTGCGTGGTTGGGTTGCTTTTGTGTAATTTTCTCCCTCATACGAGGGGTATGACAATGTGTCTTCCAGTGATGTTGGAGGAGGAAATCAAGCGTAAACGGACACCTCAGGCCTTGAGTCTCACAGGCCTGAGGTGTAAATGAGCGCAGGATCTACGGGGAGAGGGATGCGTAAAAATGGAATTAATTTGCTTCGCAGAACTCAACCCAGCGCTCTTGGAAGAGTTCGTTGTTTGCTTGGAGCTCGATTTCTGCGGTTGATGGTTTTGGTAAGTCAGGGATCTGTGCTCGGCGTTGATTCGATGCCTCCAGCAATTTGATCTGTATATCTAAGACTTTTATCACCTCGGCTGTTGGCAATTGTCCGACTAGACCAATCCCGTCGATGTAAAGTAGGCCTTGAGGTGCGCTCGAAATAAAACGCTTGAAGCCGGCATAGCCTCCCATGCCGTTTTTAGAATTAACTTCGCCACAATGCCAGCCGTTGTTCGTGACGTGATCATTTCGAAACTGCGTACTAGCCGGATCGCTCATGCGATCGCTTACAGCTTGCCTTACTTTCGGAAGCGTTACCCAGCTGTCGAATTTAAACCAAAATATTCCAGACGCGATAATCAATACAGCAGCTGCGGGCAGGATAAGTTTTCGCATGATAATCAATAAAAAGTCGATTATTGATTATATGGAGAGCCTCTGAATAGAAATCTATCCAAATGTCATTATTAATTAAATATGGTCGGTTTCACGTTTTACGACTCGACCAATAATGATGCATTCGCCACTTCGGCATCCTTTTGGCCGATGCCTCGCTTGGTCGACATTATCCGAAAATAACCACCAGTCACCACGCTCTTTCACCAGGCGTTTGATTACAGCCTCGCCGTCATAGTTGAACGCGAAAACCGCCCCATCCTTCATTGCGGTGTCGGACGTGTTTACGACCACCACATCGCCCTCGTATAGATTCGGTTCCATGCTCTCACCAACGACCGTGAGAGCTATCAGTGTGCCTGGATGAAAACCCCTTCGGTCAACCCAATTTTTAGCGATGCTAACGGTATCACCATCGTAGATGTCGGGAATAGTTTGAAATCCGGTAACGCCAGCACGAAGGTTTAACTTCACTTTTTTGATCTGGTAATGGTTTGGGGAGTTTCCATCATCGATGACCACGCGGATCCCGCCCGGGACCTGAACTAGGGAGCTGGAGAGGCCCAGTAGCTGATCGGTTGAAAGGTCAAGCGCTTGTGCGATCGCAACCGCTTTTCCAGAGGGGGCGCCTCGTGATTTCCAGTTTGTGATCACGTTTGGCTCAATACCTAGGGTCGAGCGCAACCACGCCTGATCTTTTCCGATCTCGGCTAGGCGGGATTCAATTCGCTCCCATGGGATGTTGGCTCTTTTGTTCATATCCGGAGAATAGTCACTTCTTCACAAAACGTGTTACACAAATAGTTTGACCTTGGTACACGATATGTGTAGCATGGCCGCATGAACTCACTAGACAAAGCAATCCAGCTGTGTGGGGGGCTGTCCTCGCTGGCCGAAAAAATCGGGGCAAGCTCAGCTCGTCTCGGAAACTGGCGCGTGCGTGGAGTCCCATTTGAGCATTGCCTTTCCATCGAAATTGCCACGGGCGGAAAGGTGACGCGCAAAGACTTGCGGCCGTCAGACTGGCAGAACGTATGGCCTGAACTGGGTTCGGCGGCTCCGGCGGATTCACATGGTCTGCAACCGCACAGTTAGCTGGTAATCGAGCCGCTATGTGCCTGCGCACGAAATCCGAATCGACCCCATCAAATCCTATGGACAAAGAATTGGCCAGTCCCCTGACCAATGTCTCCAGTTGCTCAATGGTGAGGTGCTTGTTGGCTGCGAGGCCTGGAATTTGGTCGTAGATGCGCTTGGTCATAGGAGTGGTTTCGTATTTTGGTCGATGTATCAAGATTAGCAACATAGGGAAAAAAAGCATGCGCGACAAATCGCAGGAGACTTTGGTGGGCATAGTGCGCCGCCACGTTTCATCATGGCGTAAGGCCGAAGGCTGGAGCCGCGAGGCTGTCGTCCAGCAGATTGTTGAGGCGCATGATGGTCTAAATGGTCCAGCTGTCACCGGCATTGTGTTTGACCCGACGACGCGCGATTTGTTCGAGCGTCAAAAGGTGAATGCAGACCGCATCTTCCGCTGGCTGGACGACGAATCGAAGGACAACAATTTGCTCCCGGCGAATTTCATCCACTCGATCTTGTCGGCCATGCCGATGGATGTCCGCCTCCACTGCATTGGCGACATCCTTCGCCCCCTCGGCGTCACGGTATCCAGCAGCGAGTCGGGTGACCAGGGTGAGTTTGATGCGCAGAATCATTTGCGCGAAATGGTCAAGGAATCGGCGGAGGCCGCGCTGGCCCTGATCAATATCTCACCATTGTCCACCGTGCAGCAGCTGGAGGACGCATACAAAGAAGTCGGCGACGTGCATGAGGCATCGAGCCGTGCACGTCGCGCCTTGACCAAGGCCATTGAGAAAATCCGCGCAGGTGCATCGCGCGTGCGCAGTTTCGGGCGGGCACGACATGGCTAGCCGCATTCGTGAAAACGTCCCGGATGATCCGGTCAGTGACCGGCATGTGTGCAAATCACCACCCGAGTGGATCTTGTTCAATCTGGCGCGTCGGATTTGCCAGATCCCGAGCAAGGAATCCCGTCAGAAGTTCGTGGCAAACCTGCGCTTTGTAGAAACCCCCGAGTTCGTGATCGACCTTGAGCGAGAGGTGCGGCGCCAATTCCCGATGCGGAATCAACCGACACGGACATGGCTGAAAACATTTGAGAGCACGGTGAATGGCAACTAAAGAACAAGCAAAGTTACAAATTGAGGATGGCGGGCCACAGCTACCGGCCGGCCATCCTATCGTAGACGGTAAATTCCATCGCTACGGCCCTAAGAATAAATATTGGTATCGGCTGCTCGAGTTCACGACCGAGTCCGGCCAGGAGTTGGTTACCGGCTCATTCGGGTATTGGCAAGGTGACGAAGAAAATACCCAGCATATCGCGATGGACTGGACCGATATTTCTCCTGAAGATCGTGCACGCGCAGAAGAGAAGCGCCGCAAACTCGAGCGTGAAGAGGCTGCGAAAAAAGCGCAGGCGGCATCTAACGCTGCGATCCGGGCCGGCCAGCAGTGGGCGGCTGCCTCGAAGGAAGGAACGTCAACCTACATCGAGCGCAAGCAGATTACGGCGCCCGGCATCCGCTATCAAGAAGATGGTACTGCCCTGATCCCTATGGCGGTTCTGGAGCCGGGCGAGCCACCGCGTCTTGTCGGTCTGCAGAAGATCGCTCCGGATGGAACCAAACGGTTCAATGCCGGTATGGCTATGCAAGGGGCATGCTGTCCTGTTGGTCGAATAGATGACGAGAACAGCATCCTCTTCATTGCCGAAGGCTATGCCACGGCGCGCAGCATCAGCATGGCCACCGATGGTGTTATGGGTGGCTTCATAGCCTTCAACGCTGGCAACATCATGGCGGTGGCGCAGATGGCGCGCAAACTGCATCCAACCAAACACATCTTGCTTTGTGCCGATGACGACTCGATGCTCGAGGCGCGGGCCAGCAAGTGGGCGCTGGAAAAGTGGAAGATAGACTGCCCGATCATTATTGATGGCCGGGATCGCACGGTTAAAGCTACTGACGGCACAGAAGTGAAGCTGCTGGCAATCTGGAAGAAGGACGCTCGAGGCGTTCCGTTCATCGAGATTGATGCGCGCGCTGGCCGCCGGATGCTCACTGGCGTTTTCGCCAATGCCGGTGTGTCGCGGTCAACCGAAGCCGCGCGCGCAGTCGGAAATGCATCCATCGTCTGTCCACGCTTTGCGGCGCGCGGCGAAAACAAGTGGAGCGACTTCAACGATCTCCACGTCCACGAGTCGCTGGACCAAGTGCGCGAGCAGCTTACCGCCGCGATTCTGGCTTCCATCAGCGGTCCGGCACCGGCCAACGTCGATGACGTGCAACCAGCTGCTGCGGATGCGCCAGCTGGCAATGCCGCACCACAGGCCGAGCCGAAGAAGCGCCGCGCCGCGAAATCCGCTGGCGCAGCGCAAGGGCATAGCGACGCCGGCGAGCCTCCTGAATGGGCGGGCGGTGGCGAGGGCGTTCCAGCCAATGCAGTCGACGATAATTGGGAACGGCAGCTGACCCGCTCGGAAAAGAGCTACGCAATTCTTCCGACCCTGTCGAACGTCTATCTGATTTTGGAAAATCACCCGCGATGGAAGGGCGTCATCGCCTACGACGAATTCAGTGGTGTGGTGGTCAAATTGATCGATCCTCCGTTTGCCGGCGCTGAGCTGGGCGAGTGGAGCGATATGGACGATCTGCGTTGCACGCTATGGATGCAGCAGAAATATGGTTTCGCCCCGCGCCAGGATGTGGTGATGGGTGCGGTGCTGCTCATTGCCGACATCAACAAATACCACGTGGTCCGGAACTATCTCAATGCGCTGGTATGGGATGGCGCGCCGCGCCTCGACCGGTGGTTGATTGACCGTCTCGGTGCACAGGATATCCCGTACAACGAAGTCGTCGCCCGCAAATGGCTGGTGGCGGCCGTGGCCCGGATTTATCAGCCGGGCTGCAAGGCGGATAACGTTTTGATTCTCGAAGGTGACCAGGGTATCTATAAGTCGACCGCGCTCAAGGTGCTGGGTGGCGAGTGGTTCACCGATGCGCCGTTCCGGCTGGGTGACAAAGACGCCTATATCGTCATTCGCGGCAAGTGGCTGGTGGAGCTGGCAGAACTGGATAGCTTCAACAAAGCCGAATCGACCGGAGCAAAGCTGTTCTTTGGCCAGTACGTGGACCGGTACCGCAGCCCATATGGCAAGCGAGCCATCGACGTGCCGCGCCAGCAGCTGTTCGCCGGCACCACCAATTCCGATGCATACCTGAAGGACGATACTGGTAATCGCCGCTACTGGCCGGTGAAGGTCACGCTGATTGATCTGGAAGGCCTGACCGCTAGCCGGGATCAGATCTGGGCCGAGGCAGTACACCAGTACCGTGCCGGCGCCGAATGGTGGCCAACCTCTGCAGAGAAAGATATGTTCGTCGAGCAGCAGGATGCTCGCTATGTGGGTGACGCCTACATCACGCTGATCCGTGAATGGCTGCAGGGCCGCAGCCAGGCCACCATGGCCGAGATTATGGGCGATGCACTCAAGCTCGACATCGCCAAGTGGACACGGCCAGAGCAACAGCGCATTGGCCGCTGCATGTCGGAGATTGGCTGGCACCGTGAGCGTGCCAGCAAGTCGATTGATGGCAAGCGTGATTGGATCTACAAGCGCCCAGCTGGTGATGCAGCTACTGGCGATCAGATTGAGGGCGACGAAGATGCGCTCTAACCAGACAGTCCCAATGTCCCAACGTGCAAAACAATGGGACGGGACAATGGGACATAGCTGCATTCACGGCCTCTGTCCCAATGTCCCAATGTCCCATTGTCCTAACGCGTTCCTCCGTGCGTGTGCGCAAGCGTGCGTATGTGTGTGTGCGTATGCGTGACACACGAGCGCACACCCGCGTGCGTGCACGTGTGTCACCTTTTATTCATTGGGACATTAGGACATTGGGACATAGTAAAGAAGCCAGAGAAAAGTTATTGATGAAGGTGAGCCGCACATGAGATTGAATCTGCAAACCACATTCCCTGCCGTAGCTGCCCGCGTTCAGCAACTGGGCCAGCTGTCGAACTATGCAGCTGCCACCGCACTGACGCGAACCGCCATCGATGACGTACGCCCTGCGATCCGTGCTGAGATGGCGCGCGTTTTTGATCGCCCGACGAACTACACGCTCAACAGCATGTTCGTCAAAGGCGCGACGAAGAGCAGCCTTGAGGCTAAGGTCTGGCTCAAGGACAACCCTTCGGGTAAAGGCACACCGGCTGATCGGTATCTGGCGCCGCAGATCTTTGGCGGCGAGCGCCGGCAAAAAGGGATGGAACGTGCACTGCAGGCGGCGCGCCTTCTGCCCGCTGGTCACTTCGCGGTTCCAGCTGCCGGTGCACAGCTCGATGCGAACGGCAACGTCAAGCGCAGCCAGATCGTACAGATTCTTTCGCAGCTCCGGGCCCAGCTGGGCGCCGGCTTTGAGTCGCGTGCCAGCGGTAGCGCAGCGTCACGCCGGACCGTGCGCCGGCAAGGCCAGACTTATTTTGCGCTGACGACGCGCACGCGCGGCCTCGCTCCCGGCATCTATCTCAAGAAGAAGTTCGCGATGGGCAGTGCAATCCGGCCGGTATTCCTGTTCGTCAGCCATGTCCGGTACCAGCCACGCCTGCGGTTCTTCGAAGTGGGTGAGGCCGCCGCGCGCGCAGCCTTCCCGGCCCGATTCGATAGCGAGATGGAGAAGATCGTGACGCGGCTGGGGCTGCGGTGATCGCGCTTCCCTGACAACTTGCCGGGGGACACCCCCATCAAGGTACTTCCGGCACGAAGTGCAACCGAGGGTGGTTCAGACCCCGTCGCCGCGTTAGCCACTGGCCCACTAATTTCCTGACAAATAACCTGACACCTGACCAGAAACATGCCGAACACGACAACAATCGCCGAATGGGCCAAGAGCCTGGGAATTTCGCGCCAGCAGGGCTACGCGGCGGTGAACCGCTGCAGCATCCCCGTGGTGGACGGCCGGCTCGACCCCGATGTTGCTGGCGTGCTCTATCAAAAGCATACGCGGGCGCGTGCCAACGGAAAACGCGGCGCCAATTCCGCTGGCGCGGCGGACGCTGCTGGCGCCAGCGCTGGGAATGCCCTGGCCACCGGCTATGACAGCAGTCGGGCGCGGCGCGAAGAGGCGGAAGCGGCAATCTCGGAAATGCGGCTGGCCGAAATGCAGGGTAAGTACTTGGTGAAAGCGGAGGTGGCCGCCGCCGTCTTTGCGATCGCCCGGGCCTTGCGCGATGGACTGACCAACTCGGCGCGCCGGATCGCTGCGGATGTGGCCGGCCTGAGCGATGCCCAGGCGTGCGAGGAAGTGATCGAGCGGGAGCATCGCGCCCTGATGCTGAGCATGGTCCAGTCGATCACGGTCAAGCTGGACATCAGCGAGCAGCAAGAGCATGAGGATGCCGACGCATGATGATGGCCAGCGATACCGTCGGCGAGGCTTTCGCTCGCGGCCTGGAGCCAGATCCAAACCTGACCGTCGACGAATGGTCGGACCAGTACATGGTGATCCCGAAGGACTCGGGCGCAAACGAATACGGTAAGTACCGCACCAGCCGGACGCCGCACGCGCGCCGCGTCATGCAGGCGCTGTCGGATAGCCACCCGTGCAAGCGCGTGGTGGTGATGGGCGCATCGCAGATGTTGAAAACGCAGGTGGGCCTGAACTGGTTCTGCTGCTCCGTGCACCAGTCGCCGGCAAACTTCCTTTGGATCCTGCCCACCGGGAAGCTACAAAAGCGTACCAGCGCGCGCTTGACCAAAACGATTGCGGCCGTGCCCGAGGTGGCCGACCGCGTTGCATCACCCCGTTCGCGTGACGCCGTCAACACGATGGACACCAAAGAATACATCGGCGGGGCGCTGAACATCGTCACCGCCGGCGCCGCAGCCAATCTGTCCGAGGTCTCGGCCCGGCGCATCCTGTTCGATGAGGTCGACCGTGCCGAAGGCAATGTCAACGGCGAGGGTGATCCGGTGGCGCTGGCCGAGGCGCGCCAGACCACATTCGAGCGCAATCGGAAATCCTACTTCCCCAGCTCGCCCACCATCCGGGGCGAGTCCATCATCGAAGGCCTGTTTGAGAAAGGCACGCGCGAAGAGGCGCTGGCCGACTGCGTGCACTGCGGCCACGCCCAGCCGCTGGTATTCGAACGCCTTGTCGTATCGGAAGATGGCGAGATCGCCATGTACCCGTGCGCTGAATGCGGCGCCATGATGTATGAAGGCGATAAGGGGAAGATGTTTGAGCGCGGGGCGTGGTCCGAGGGCGTGCCCGGTGACGGCGAGACGGTCAGCTTCACGATCAACGGCATGTTCCTGCCATACGGCTGGTTCTCCTGGATCGGCATGGTCCGTGAGTACCGCGCTGCCAAGGCCAAGTTGGACGATGGCAGCGAAGAGCTGATGATCACGTTCTACAACACGCGGCTGGCACGTTCATGGGATCGCATCAAAGAGCAGACCAAATTCGGCGAGCTGATGGAGCGTGCTGAACCCTATCGCCTCGGTACCGTTCCCGCCGGTGGCCTGGTACTGACGGCCGCGATCGATACTCAGAATGACCGTCTGGAATTCAAGGTCGTCGCGTGGGGTGAGTTTATGGAGTGCTGGGTAGTCGATTACCAGATCATCCACGGCTCACCGGCGGAAGACTCGACCTGGCGCCGTGCCGATGAATTGATTGCATCGCAGTACCGGCATGCCTACGGCGAGATGATGGGCATCGAGGCGACGTTTATCGATAGCGGCGGTGGCCACACGCAAGACGTGTACAACTTCACCTACTCCCGCCGCCGGCGCGGCGTCTTCGCGATCAAGGGTGAATCGCGGCCGAACCGTCCCATCATCTGCAAGAAGCCTACGATCATCGATATCAACTATCGCGGCAAGGTTGAAAAGCGTGGTGGGCAGCTTTGGTTCGTCGGTACCGACACGGCCAAGGACTATCTGGCCAGCCGGTGGCAGCGCAGTGCCGGCGCCGGTACCGTGCACTTCTCGGACAACCTTCCCGAGGACTACTACAAGCAGCTGACCGCCGAGTACCGAGTCAGCGTGTACAAACGTGGGCGCAAGGTGAGCGTGTGGGAGAAGAAAAACGGCGATCGCAATGAGGCACTGGATCTGATGGTCTATAACCTGGCCGCAGCATACCATCTGGGACTCGATAAGAAATCTGAATCGTTCTGGCAGGCCCGCCGCGACAAACTGTGCCCGCCGAATCGTGATTTGTTCAATTTCGTTGAGGCCCTGCCGCCAGCTAGTGCGGCCCGGCCTGTTCCACTGCTGGCAGCGCCGCTGGAATCGATCGTCGCTTCGGACAATCAGGAGCGCATTGCGGCGGTGGCACAGCAAACGCCGGCCCCGGCCTCGATGCCGGCCGCCCCGCGCCCAGTAGCCGCCATCGTTGGCGGGAAGATCTCGCTGTCCGGAGCGCGGCGGAGGATTGCATGAGCCACGATCCAGAACCGGATATTGTCGACATCATCCTTCTGGAGTGCCGGGCGCGCGGCCTCGATGCCCAGACGGCCGAGCTAATCGAGAGCCGGATCCGCGCCGAGTACGGAGGCCAACGCATGCGCATCCCCAAGCGCAATAAGCACCTGACGCTCGAGCAGCGTGCCGAAATTCGGCGGGAAGGCTTATCTAACCTGCCCACCGACGAAATCACTGCCAAGTTCAAAATTGGGCGCGCCACGTTGTATCGAATTATGAAGGGCGATTAGGGCGGGGCGTCTCAAGTTGCCCTGTTTTGAGACAGCCTAAGTCCCTAAACTGGGGGCTACCTTAGGAGAACTGTATGGCTGGAATATCCCTCGCGCAGGCGCAGGCGCAACTTGACGCATACCTAGCGGCAGAGACTGCGGTGCTGAACTCGCAGTCGTACGAAATAGCAGGCCGTAAGCTTACCCGTGCTGATCTGGAGTCCATCCAGCGCGGCATCACCACCTGGAATAGCCGCGTGATCACCCTCACCAATAGTGCTTCCGGCCGCACTCGTAGCCGAACCGTTGTGGTAGGCGGCTGATATGAAGCGTCCTGCGAACCCCTTCATGCAGCAAAATTTGCTCGACAAGGCAATTGCCTATGTCTCGCCCAAGCGGGCAACGGCTCGAATGGCAGCGCGCGCCCAGCTGGCAATTGCTGGTGGCTATACCGGTGCGCGCATGGATCGTTCCGCGCTGAATCGCTGGCAACCCAATGCTGGCTCTCCGGCGGCCGACATTATTCGTGATCTGCCAGTGCTGCGTGCCCGTAGCCGGGATCAAATGCGCAACTCCCCGCTGGCGTTGGGGGCGCTCAATACCGAGGTCACGCACGTCGTCGGGACTGGCCTAAGTTATACCCCGGCAATCGATGCTGATTTTCTTGGACTGACTCCCGAGCAGGCCAAGGCGTGGGGGCAGGATGCCCAACGTCGGTTTGGAATATGGGCAATGTCCACCGACTGCGACGTAGGTCGCCGACTCAATTTCTATGGCATTCAGGAGCTGGCATTCCGGAGCATGCTCGAGAGCGGCGACATTTTTGTGCTAACTCCACGGATTGCGCGGGCTGGTTTTTCAGCCCGCTTAGCATTGCAATTAATTGAGGCCGATCGCGTATGCAATCCAAACAGAAAGCACGACAGCGAAACCGTGATCGATGGTATCGAGATCTCGCCCAACACCGGCGAGGCAATCGCAGCTCACATAGCGCAAAAACATCCAGGCGATTATCTGACTGCTGGGAACCAATGGGACCGCGTCGTCTTTCGTGGCGATAGCACTGGCCGGCGCAACCTGCTGCACATCTTCAAGCCACTGCGGCCCGGCCAGATTCGCGGTGTCCCTTGGATTGCCCCAATTCTCGAACCGCTGAAGCAGCTGGGCCGCTGGTCTGATGCCGAACTCAATGCCGCAGTGATCAGCGGCCTGTTCGCCACCTTCATCAAAATGGACCCCGAAGCATTTGACACTCTGTTTGATGATGATGCCAAGGGTGCAATTGTTGAGAAGGCAGGTAGCTGGACCGGTGAGATGGAATCGGGTAAGGCCATTAATTTGCTGCCCGGCGAAAGCGTTGAGAGCCCGGCGCCTGGCCGTCCCAATCCGGAGTTCGATCCGTTCTGGTCTGCGATGGTTCGCCAGATCGGGATTGCACTGGAATTGCCCTTCGAAGTGCTGACAATGCACTTCCAGAGTTCTTACAGTGCCGCGCGCGCCGCGCTGCTGATGGCCTGGAAGGGGTGGCGTGGCCGGCGCGACATGCTTGCCACTTACCTGTGCCAGCCGGTAGTTGAACTGTGGCTGGCTGATGAGGTGGCCGAGGGACGCATTAGCGCGCCGGGATTCTTCAGTGATGAGATCGTGCGCGCCAGCTGGTGCGCCGCTACGTGGACTGGTGATGGACCAGGCAGTATCGATCCAGGGAAAGAGGTTGATGCGGCGCGTAAGCGGGTGGAGATGGGCATCAGCACCAAGCAGGCCGAAAGCATATTGCACGATGGCGTGAACTGGGAAAGTAAGCACGAACAGCGCGTCCGTGAGGTCAATGCTGAAAAGCGCGACGGGATCTATTTCCCTCCTGCGGGTACTCCTGCCATACCGGCTCAACCAGTAACGCTGGATAACTCTGGCGCCAACGATTAATCAAGGAATTTAACATGCCGACCAAGTTCGAAAAATTGAGTTACACCACGGTCTATCAGGAGGTTCCGCCAATTCAAGCGGACTTGGTTGCCGCCGCCGCATTTGCCACAGTCGCCGAGTTTAATGTGACGCCAATTACGACACTGACAGTTACCTGTGCCGTTGCTATTGCCGCGCTGACAGGCGTCGAGATCTGGGTGCGTGGGGACAGCAATGGCGCATGGATGCAGCTTGCCCCCCGTCAGTTGAATGGATATGGCCGTTCCGATAGCGGTACCGACATTAACACTACACCGGTTGGCGCCTCCTTCTTCCTGCAGGTTGATTGCTCGGGTTGGTCTGATGTGCGAATTAATGCCAAGTCCGCTGGTAATGCTGATCTGATCATTTCTGCCGGGGGTAAGTGATGGCTGCTTCGATGAAGAAAACTCAGGATAGCTCGTCTTATATTCTGGCACAGTCGGCTGTGCCGCTTATTATGCTTCCATCAGGTACGAATATCAGCGCTACGGGCGCCATTAGTCCACTCACTAACTCACTACCATCAACGCCAAGTGGTGTTGTTAGGGTCTACTGCTTCGCGCAGGCTGGTCTGGCCGCTGGTATGTACTACGCGACGTTCACCAGCCCATCCAGCCTACAGTTGTATCTCGACGCAGCAGCTACAGTTACCCCGACCGGTATCACGCCCGGCAGTTACGTAGGTGGAACTACAGAGGTGGTACTGGCCTCTGTAACGGTTCCGGGCGGTTCACTCGGACCTAATGGCCAACTGCGGTTTGACTGCCTGCTGAACTGGTTTAATAGTGCGAATACAAAGACGCTCAACATTAAACTAGCAGGGCAGCAAATAGGAGGCTTCAGCCCAACGACCAGTGCTAGCGGCGGTGCGCGTTACTCGATGCGCAATCGCGGTACAAACAGGCAGGTTGTTGGGTTCCCCAATGGCTCTTACGATTGGGTTACGGCCCGCTCCGGTAGTACTTACACGCTGACGGTAGACACTACTGTCGATCAGGTATTTACGATAACTGGCGTGCTGCAAAGCTTGGCGGAGTGGTTCATCATCGAAGGCTACACCGTTGAAGTCCTGCCAGGCTAACACCTGCAACTAGCTCTACTGAAAATTTAAAAGTCGTCTCAAGTTGCCCTGTTTTGAGACAACCTAAATCCCTACAGTAGAGCTATGAAAATTCTCGATATTCTCAACGGCCCTTGGGCCATCGAGCCAGCAAGGCTGCTCGAAATGCATGCGATTTATGCATCGCATCTGCAGGGCGACCAAATCGATCTGGCGGCCGTTGAGGCTCGCATCGGCCGCCCTCTGGCCAACGAACAAAAGTCATACGAAATTGTCGATGGCGTTGCGATCCTGCCTATTGAGGGCATCATCGCCAAGAAAATGAATATGTTATCGGCGATCTCAGGCGGAATGAGTAGCCAGATGACTGCCGGCAGTCTGCGCGCAGCGCTGGCAGACCCTGCCGTGCACAGCATCATCCTTTCCATCGATAGTCCAGGTGGCACTGTTGATGGGACTCAGGCGCTTGCCGATACAGTGCGCGCCGCGCGCGACGTTAAGCCGATTGTCACGCTTGCCGATGGAACCATGGCCAGTGCTGCTTACTGGATCGGTTCTGCGGCCAGTGCCGCTTACATTGCCGACGGCACCACTTCTGTCGGCTCGATCGGCGTCGTCACTTCGCACCGCGATATTAGCGCTGCCGAAGCTGCTCGGGGTGTGAAGACTACCGAGATTAGTGCCGGCAAGTATAAGCGTATCGCCAGTCAATATGGGCCGCTGACCAAAGAAGGTCAGCAAAGCATTCAGGATCAACTCGACTACACCTATTCGTTGTTCGTGAGTGCTGTCGCCACCAACCTGGGCGTGAGCGAAGAGACTGTGCTGGCCGACATGGCAGATGGTCGCGTATTCATCGGTCAACAGGCAATCGATGCCGGTCTTGTCGTTGGCACCATCACGCTCGACCAGCTGGTGGCCAAGCTCAATGCAGATCGTAAAGATCCTATTTCACCCCGCGCCGGCATGGCGCGTAAATCCACAGCATCAACTAACCAAGGAACCACCATGCTGACAGTAGAAAAAGTCGCTGCTGAGCACCCAGATATTGCGGCCGCATTCCGGGCCGAGGGCGCCAGTGCTGAACTCGCTCGCATCCAGAGCGTCGAGAGCCAATCGATTCCGGGCCACGAGGCCCTGATCAATACCCTGAAATTTGACGGCAAGTCCACGGCAGGTGATGCCGCGCAGGCCGTTCTGTCTGCCGAAAAGACTGCGCGCAGCAAACACGCAGCGGCGATGAGCGCCGAAGCACCAACCCCATTGGCTCAAGCGCCTGCTTCCGCCGTCCCGCCAGCGGAAGCAGATGCCGGTAAGGCGCTGACCCGCGCTCAAGTCGATGCCAAAGCGAAGGCTTACATGGCCGAACACCCCGGCACGACCTATATCGCCGCCGTCACCATCATCGAAAAAGGAGTCTAAACATGGCTGTTTCGAATATTTCCCAGTTGACGCTGGGTCTCACCGCGACGACTGCGATTACCCAGTACGCCGCTGTTACTGCGACGGGCGCCGTTGCGACTGCCGCAGGTAACGCGGTTGGCTTTGCCGCAACTGCTGGCGCGATTGGTTCGCGCGTCCCCGTTGTTGCTGGTGGTACTGGCATCGGCATCGCTGGTGCTGCAATCGCTAATGGTGCGCTGTTAGAAGTTGGCGCCGCTGGTGCTGTCGTCACCAAATCCGCTGGCGTGCCTATTGGCCGCGCACTGAATGCCGCTACCGGCGCTGGTGATCAGGTTGAAGTCCTGATCATTACTAACTAATAGGGACCCACCATGCCACAAATGACTCCAGCCAATGCCCGTGTCGTCGATCCGGTTTTGTCGACCGTAGCACAGGGCTATCAGAATTCCGAGATGGTTGCATCGGTACTGTTCCCCACCGTGGATGTCCCACTGCGCGGCGGAAACATTATCACCTTCGGTAAAGAAGCGTTCATGTTGTACGGCTCGCAGCGCGCTCCTGGCGAAAATACTCGTCGTGTGCAATTCGGCTATAGCGGTAACCCATACGCACTGGTTGACTACTCGCTCGAAGGCCTGCTGCCAATCGAAAACCTGCAGGAATCGCAGAAAAGTATCCCGATCGACAAATCGGCGCTGGCACTGAACGGCGTACTGTCGATTATGGCTCTGCGTTTGGAAAAACAATCCGCAGACATCGCTCGTACTGCTGCGACCTATGCTGCGAATAACAAGCTGGTCTTGTCCGGGACCGCGCAGTGGTCCGATTTCTCGGGCGTTAGCAATCCTGTGAAAGTGATCGAAGCGGCGAAGGAAGCGGTTCGCGCAGCTATCGGTAAGCGCCCGAACACCATCGTGATGGGCGCACTGGTGATGGCTGCACTGAAGCAACATCCTATCGTTGTCGACCGGGTGAAATACACCGGCCGTGATATTGCCACGCCTGAACTGCTGGCAATGCTGTTTGGTGTTGAGCGCGTTGTGGTTGGCGAAGCGATCTATTCGAACGATGCGGGTACTGCATTCACCGATGTTTGGGGCAAGGACGTTGTCATTGCCTATACGAATACGGCGCCGGTCTCCAGCGCTGGTGCCCCGAGCTACGGCTATACCTATCAGCTCGATGGTTACCCAATTGCGGAAGAGCCGTACTACGACCGTAACAGCAAATCGTGGATCTTCCCGGTTACTCGCGCTGAAGCTCCCGTGATGGCATCGGCCGCTGCAGGCTTCCTGATTCAAAACGCGGTTGCGTAAGGGGGCGACGATGAAAGTCAAAATCGTTAATCCGGTGCAGCATGACCTCCGCAGTTTGTCCCCGGACGATGTCGTGAATCTGCCTGATGCTGCTGCTAAGGCTTTGATTGAATGCGGTTCCGCAGTGTTGGCTGGTCGCGCTGGTGGCGGTGGCGGCGGCGAGCCGCCACCGGAGAATGAACCCCCACCGGAAAATGATCCTCCACCAGAAAACGAACCACCTCCAGAGAACGAACCACCTCCTGCAGGCGGCTAATTAATGGACCTAACCCCATTCTTCGCCGGCGATGAATTCGCCGTAGATGCCGTACTGGCTGGTGCAGCGGTGCGTGGCATCTTCGACGGTGCATATGTTTCGGCAGGTGCCGGGCTTGGTATGTCCTGCACAGTACCTGCGTTCACCCTGCCGACTGTCGGTGTTTCTGCCAGTGTGGTTGGCAGCGCACTGGTTATCGGTACGGTGTCGTACTTCGTCGCTGAGCATCAACCGGACGGCACTGGGGTCAGTGTTCTCCTTCTGGAACTATCCGCATGACGACGCCGACAGCTTTTTCCAACATCGTCGCCGCGATGGTCGCTGTGCTGTCCGCTGGACAGCCGGTGTCCCCTAATATTTTCCGTGCACGCGAGCGCACGCTGGCCGAAAGCCATGCCACTGCAATCAACGTCCAGTGGGATGGTGGCGTACCACAGCGCGGTGTGATCTTTGGCGCGCCGATCGACTGGCAGTCGCGTATCACGGTCGAATGCTATGCCCGCAGCGCAACCCTTGGCGGAGATCTGGCAGTCGACCCATTACTGGCTGCTGTCTATGAGCGGCTGGCGGCAGATCCGACTCTCGGCGGGACTGTCGCTGATTTGGAGTGTATCCAGATCGAGGCGCAAAACGACGCGCAAGGGCAAAAAACCGGCTGGGTTGGTATTACCTACGCAGTCTCCCATCGTACATCCAACAACACACTGAACTGATCATGGCGACCAAACAAACTGCATCTTCCAGTGCCGGCGACGTGCCGGCCACCATTCCGAATCCACCAGGCGGCGGTAGCTGGACCTGGAATGGTCAGGAATGGGTATCCAACGATCCCGTTGAAAAACCAGCTGAGCCAGTCGTGCCAGCCTCGACCGAGGAATAACTATGCCCCGCTATATTCGTAATACCGTCATCCTGGCAAAAGCCGAAACGACCGCCGGGACTGATGCAGTTCCCACCGGCGCAGCCAATGCAATTCTGGTCTCCGAAATGAGCATCACGCCTCTGGACGCTAAAAACATTGAACGAAATGTTGTGCGTGGCTATTTCGGCGCCAGTGAGCAGCTGGTTGGTACCGCCAGCGTAAAGGTCAGTCTGACTGTCGAACTGGCAGGCGCTGGCAGCGCCGCAGTCGGCCCAGCTTGGGGGCAGCTGTTGTTGGCCTGCGCAATGGCCGAAGGCTTGCTATCGTCGCCATCGCGTGTTGAATACACGCCGGTATCTACTGCACTCAAAACCCTGACCATTTACTACTACGACGACGGCGTGCTCCATAAGCTGTGGGGCGTCATGGGTAACTGCATGCTCAGTGCAAAGGTCGGCGACAGCCCCAAGTTGAAGTTTGAATTCATCGGGCTCGACGGTGGTATCGCAGCCGCTAACCCAAGCGGCACCAGCTATGCCGCCTGGAAGGTTCCTGTAGCAATCACAAAAGCCAACGTCACGGACATTACCCTCGGCGCCACCTATGCGCTGGGCGCGCTGACTGGTGGCCTCGTGTACCCGAGCACGGGTATTGAGCTGAATCTCGGCAATACCGTCAACTTCACACCATTGCTGAGTAGCGAGAGTGTCGATATCACCGACCGCGATGTCACCGGCAGTATGGAGCTCGATTTGACCGCTGCTCAGGAAGTCACGTTCATGGGCACAGTCAAGGCGAATACCACGCAGAGCCTCGGCCTCACGCTGGGCACCACGACCGGCAACAAAATTCTGATTCACGCGCCGGCAGTGCAGCTGGTCAATCCGAAGAAGGTCGAGCTCAACGGCAAACGCTTGTGCGGCTATGACCTGCGGATGGTTCCGACTTCGGCCGGTACCGGCAACGATGAACTCCGTCTGATCTCCGTTTAATTTTTCACTCACATAAAGAAGGACAACACCATGGCTTACAAACTTGCAGTCTCCGATACCGTTTCGGTTCCAGTGAAATTCAGCCAGGCCGATGGCGGCAAGCTCAAGCAATTTTCGTTCACGCTGTTTATCGAGCGGCAGGGCGAGACAGAATTTGAGGAGGGCTGCAAGGGTGAGCATGGCGTGCCGACCAATGCGAAGGTATGCGAAAAAATGCTCTCCCTGACGACGGGCTGGAAAGGTCAAGAGTTCATTTTGAACGATGACGGCACCCCGGCCGAGTTCTGCCAGGATGCATTGGCAGTGATGTACAACGCGGTTGGCGTACTGGATGTTGTGGTCAAGTCCTACATTAAAGAGAACGGTGCCCGCACAAAAAACTCGTAGCCGCCGCACGGCTTTTGGCTTGCGGCGACCTACGCATTCCAGGATCGGATGAGCCAGAGCCAGAGACCCAGATTTCTGAGGCTCTGGCGGCCTTCGGTCTAAAAGCGGAAGGGAGCGTAATTGTTGAGGAAGATTTCATCCTCTGGCCGGAAAACATTGAGGCATTCAATTTCTGGCGATCTGTTCAGTCCCAATGGATTTATGAAATGGGCTATCGAACCGGGCTCAATTACGGATCGGTACAGATTTGTATCAATCACTGGCCTTGTAAGAAAAAAAAGCGGTCGGAGCTATTTTTGATGACCCAAGCAATGGAACACGGAGTGCTCCAGGCGCTTTCCGAAAAACGACAGTAAAGGTAGTGCATGGCTTACACGGCGAGTTCAGGCGCAGTAATCAGGATCGGTGTAGACGGTGCGGAGGAGTCGCGCCGTCAAATCGATTCGGTTGCTACCTCGATGAATCGGGTCTCTGATACTGTTTCGGCCGCATTCAAGACGCTCGCGAGCACGATCGGATTAGGATCGGGCATTGCCGGCATTATTCAAATGTCGGATGAGTACACGAAATACACGTCCCAATTGCGACTGGCTACTCAAACCAATACCGAATATGCAAGCTCGTTGGAGGTGGTGCGTCGGATTGCTCATGATGCTCAACAAGCGCTGGCTGGTACCGGCACCCTGTATGCCCGCATTACCAATGGAACGCGCGAACTGGGGGTTTCCCAGCAACGCGTTGCAGATATTACTGAGGTCGTGAGCTTAGGGCTGAAGGTCTCTGGTGCGACTGCTGCTGAGTCTGCTTCCGCGCAGCTCCAGTTGTCTCAGGCATTTGCGTCCGGAACTTTGCGCGGCGAAGAATTCAACGCAGTTAATGAGGCGGCACCACGGCTGATGTTGGCATTAGCTGATGGAATTGGCGTGCCGGTCGGTGCACTCAAGAACATGGCGTCGAATGGGCTGATCACCTCTCAGGTGATGGCCGACGTGCTTCCCAAAGCACTGGCCCAGTTGCGCGAAGAGTCAAAGCAGGTTCAGAGCATCGGCGGTGCTTTCACGGTGCTGAAAAATAATGTGCTGGAATTTACGGCCGTTCAAGCGCAGTCGAATGGCACGGTTGCCATCCTCACGAAGGGTATCGGACTGCTGGCTGATAACCTTGGCTTCCTGATGAATGTGATTGCTACGGTTAGTGCTGCGAAATTGGCATCGACCATTTCGGGCTGGATTGCAAAAACATACGAGAAAATTGTTGTCGACCGACTGGCGACGACCCAGACCATAGCATTGACGCAAGCGACGGTTGCCGAAACGGCGGCTGTCTTGGCTGCGGCAACGGCGCGTGAGCGTGAATTACGCGCGGCGGTCCTCGCCGCTGAAGGACATTCAATTCTGGCCTTGACGCAAAATGCGCTGATTCCGGCTCAGGCCCGGGCAGCTGCTGCGGCGCAGGCACATACAGCAGCTCTGGCGGCGCAGACTGCAGCGACTGGTGCTGCAGCCGTGGGCGGCGGGATTCTGCGAGGCGCGCTTGGCCTGCTGGGTGGCCCCGTTGGTGCCGTCGTTACGGTTCTGGGACTTGCTGCCACTGCATGGTCTCTTTTCGGATCCAGTTCCGCCACCGCATCAAAAACCGCCAGCGAAAATGTACGACAATCGACTGCAGAGATCGTGGAAGGTCTCGATAAACAGATCGAGAAGCTGCGTGAACGCAACGCACTTTCGAAGGCTGGTATTTCCACAACCAAAAGCGAATCGGCAGCCTCAGTGCGTCTTGGTGAGGTCGTAGCGGAGCTACCAAAGGTTGCCAAAGGGGAGGGTGAGTATGCCAACCTGGACTTGGTTGCGCGCCAAGCGATATTGCAGACTCTGGGACGTGAGTATGGTGTACTGACCGCCAAGATCGAGGCTTTTAATGCAGAGACCTCGCTGGCTGCAAATGGTACCCGAGCTGATCAACTGGCCAAATGGTTCGGGGAAAACGGTACCAATGCCCAGAAGCTAGCTGCTGAACTGGAACGTTTGAAAAAGCAGTTCGGCGAGATACCTCCAGAAATGGAGAAATTGGTGCGTGCACAGTACGCAGACAAAGGTGCTGCAGCTGCCATTAACAAAGAGACGACAGCCTACGAAATGCTGATCGCATCAATCCGTACCAAGACGGAAGAAAACCGTCTCGAATTGGCAATCGGCACTGATGCGACTGAGTCGCAGAAAACCAGTATCAAGATTACTCAGGAGCTGGCCAGCGGTAAGCTGAAACTCTCAGCATCTCACCAAGAGGTGGTCCGGGCGGCATTGGCGGAACAGTCAGCGAGCGAGCAGTTGATCAAAGCCCAGTCCGCCGAAAAGGATGTGCTGGCATGGATCATTCAAAGTACGCAGGCCCGGCTTGCGTCGAATGATGCGCTTGCTATTGAATATCAGTTGTTTGGTAAGTCGGCGGAGGCGCGCGAAATTGCGATGGTTTCCATCAAGGCTGAAGCCGAACTGCTGAAAGAAATCGCTGAGATTGAAAAGAAGAACGGCAAACTGTCTGAAGAATCCATCGCGCAGATGCGGCGTGAGATGGGGGCGCGCGTTGAGGTCACAAGGGCGGCGCTGGCCCAATCCAAGGCGCTCGGATATGCCGGTCAACTGAAAACCGACAATGAGCGTTTTGCGGCTGAATCTATTCTCGATGAGAAGGATCGGGCTGCTGCATTGCTGGCGATCGACGCTAAATTGTGGCAGGAGCGAATTGCACTAGCAGGTGAAGGGACGGAAGCGCAGCGTCTGCTGCAAGAGCAGTATGTGACCTGGTATGCCAACCAGACGAACAAGCCGATGATCGACCGATGGCGGGAAAGTGTCAAAAAATATGACGACATTTTCCGCCAGGGTTTTGCAGATATGCTCAATAGCGGCAAATCGGGGTGGGCGTCGTTCACGAAATCTCTGGCCACTACCTTCAAGACTTCAGTCGCCGATCAGATCTACAAGATGTTCGCGCAGCCATTCGTGATGAAGCTGGTAGCGAGCCTCCTGGGCGTGACATCTAGCGGGGTGGCTTCGGCCGCTGGTAGTGCTGCCGGTGCTGCCGGGATCGGTGCCGGGGTTGCCGGCACGATTGGTGCCATTGGTGCTGGCGCGCTTCAGACATCCGGCGCATTGCTGGCTGGCGAGATCGGGTTCAGCAGTACGCTGAGCGCAGGTTTTTCGGCTATTGCATCCGGCACGGCATCGGGGCTGACGGCTGGCTTTGCGTCGGTTGTGGGTGTCCTTGGACCGATCGCGCTCGGCATCGGTGCGGCTGTGGCCATCTGGAAGAGTATGGATAACAGCGGCACCTACCATACCGGTGGCGCATCAAGCGCCTCGGCTGCGGGCGTCAATACGATCCGCGCCGAGTCGCTCCATTTTGAGGCGACTCAGGTATCGGCTGAGACTGAAAAACTGACCGCTGCGCTGGCGTCGGGTATTGTCGGCATCCTTGACACTACTGCCCAGGCGTTTGGCAAGACAGCTGGCTATACCGCTGCAACGGCCTTTGCGGACGACACCAGTGGCGATGGCGCATGGGGCGGCCTGGTCATTGAGAAACTGGGCGCCAAGATACTTGATTGGCAGGATACAAAGACTGGTGCATGGGCGCCGAAGGTATTCGCTGACGGCGCGGCTGGACAGGCCGAATATCTGGCTGCTCTGAGTAGTTCGGTGCGTACGGTGCTTGATGACATCGGTCTTCCGTCTTGGGCGACGTCAATGCTGGATGGTCTCGGCGCAGCACCGACTATCGAGACGCTGACGTCGACAGTCGCCAAAATCGTTGCAACCCAACAGGCGCTTGCCAACTTGGGCAATCGGTTGGTCGGTTTCTCCAACCTGAGTGATGCCGCTGCTGCCGCGCTGATGGCTGCGGCAGGAGGGATTGATGCTCTGAACACGAACGCATCGTCCTATTACAACAATTTCTATAGCGAAAGTGAAAAGACAGCAGCGGTTACGCGTCAGGTATCGGATGCCTTTGCAAGTGTTGGCCTAACCATGCCTACAACCATGGAGGCATTCCGCGCCCAAGTCGAAACCCAGATTGCTCTGGGTGAGTCCGGCGCTAAGGCAACTGCGGTATTGCTGGGTGTGAACGATGCATTTACTTCACTGTTCTCGAAATCTTCAGGTGCAACGACCGTAGGTAATCTTGCGTCGGTAAATGCGGGCTACCAACAACAGATCGATGAACTGTTAAAGAGCACGATGACGGTCGCACAATTGCGCGCTGCTGAAACCGTAGGGATGGATGCGAGCACGGTTGCCTTATACGATCGGTTGGCGGCACTGAAGTCCTCGATTGCTGCCGATGAGGCGGCCGCTACGGCGCTTGAGTCGGCCCGGTCAGCTGCGGCCACAGTTCTTGATTCGGCCCGGACGGCTGTAACGACTGCATATAACGCAGAATCAAGCGCCCTGAAGTCCGTGATTGAAAAATCGCAGGCGCTAGCGGTATCGATGCGTAGTTTGGGCAAATCGCTTTTGCTCAGTGAGTCGTCGACTTTGACGCCGGAGCAGAAATACGCCGAAGCCCAGCGTCAGTTCGATGCTGCCACACCGGAAAATATGGAGTCTGCAGCTAAGGCTCTGCTCGATGCGTCTAAGAGCTATAACGGGGGGAATGAACAGTACGCCCGTGATTTCGCGAAAGTCCAGGCGGCAATCGCAATCGCTGCTAGTCGGGCCGACGCCGCAGCCACAGTGGCACAGAGCCAATTGGCTGTGCTGAATTTGCAGGTGGCGGGGATTGTTCAGATCAACGAATCTGTCTTATCTGTGCGCGATGCGCTGGCAAGCTATCAGGTTGCTCAGGTCAACGCTGCAGCGGTAAATTCCGGTAGTTCGATGGGTTTAAATTCTGCTGCCAGCGTACTGGGTGACACATTCTCGCTTGATTTTTACGCTCGTGTCATGGCGCAGCAGAAGTTGGATGGATCGCACGCGAATGGATTGGATTTCGTTCCATTCGACGGCTATCGTGCCGAGTTACATCGTGGCGAACGCGTGCAGACTGCTGCTCGAGTACGAAATGATGCCGCCGCCGCCGAGGAAACCAACAGATTGCTCAGAGAGGTTATCACGCACCTTTCGGCATCGGTAGCGCAGGGTGGTGCGGTTGGTACGCAGACGTTGTCTAAGTTGCAGCGGGTAGCCGACGGTGTGGCGAAGACGCAGCGCGAGCTTGCGAGGGCATCATGATTTTGATCGAACTTACCGCCGCAATTGACGCTGCCGGAACTCTCGCGACGTTTTATGTTTCCGACGTGCAGTTTGCTACGTCTCCGACTGATGTGCCCGCGAATACTGCATTCGAACCATGTGTTATTGACTCGGGTTCGATAGGCTTGCATGCGTTCGCAGATGGCCGTACTGGCGGGGCTACGAAATTGGAAACGGGTGAAATTGTGCTGGCCAACGTCGACGGTCAATTCGATGACTGGCTCAATTACTCGTTCGATGGTCGACCTGTGACGATCCGATCAGGCGAAGGCGGTGCTTACCCTGCGGGCTTCACGACGATCCTGGTGGCCACCGTCGAGAGTATCGAGGCTACATTTTCCCAGGTAGTGATTCGCCTCCGCGATAAGCAGTACAGATTTCAGCTGCCTGTGCGATCCGCAATGCTTTATGGCGGGACCAACGCACTGCCCGCTGGCCTGGATGGTGTTGCTGATCTTAAGGGCAAGGCGCGGCCAGTATCCTATGGCCGGGTGTTAAACGTCAGCCCGCCAATGGTGAATACATCGCGGCTGATTCTTGAGGTTGGCCAATGTAGCGCTGTCGACGCAGTCTATTCCAATGGCGCGGCGTTGACCGCCGGTGCCGCTTATACATCGCAGGCGGACATGGAGGCTAATCCGCCGAGCGCAGGGCAATACCGTGCGTGGCCAGCCGGTGGCTATTTCCGTCTTGGATCCTTTTCGGCCGAACAAATCACCGTCGACGTTACCCAGGGCGCCGCTAGTGGGGATCGCACGGTAGGGCAGATTATCAAGCGCTTGGCGCTGGATTCCGGACTGAGCTTGGGGGAAATCTCACTGGCGGATGTTGCGGCGCTTGATGCGCTCAGTGGTGCAATGGTCGGTATCTGGATCGACGATGCCAGTGTCACGTTCGCCAGTGCGATGGATCAGATCGCTGCGAGCGCTGGTGCTTGGTATGGATTTGATTCTGAGGGTGTGCTTAGAATGGGACGATTGAGTGTTCCCAGCAGTCAACCAGTGGTGACATTGTCTGATTACGACATCCTCAGTGGATTCGAACGCCGCCCGCCAAAAGACAATGGCGCCCCGATCTGGTCTGTGACCGTTAACTATGCCAGGAACTGGACGCTGCAGCAGTCTGGCCTTGCTGGCGTCACTACCGCCGCACGGCGCGGCTTTGTCGAACGTGATGTCCGCTCAGCGACAGCAGTAGACGCGAGTGTTAAGACGCAGTGGCAAATGGCAGGGACATTGGTCGTCGATACACTTCTCGTGACTGAGGCCGATGCGCTGGCCGAGGCTGAACGTCTCCTCGCCCTCTATAAAGTTCGCCGCGACATTTTCGATGCGCCCATCAGTATAGATCTCTTCGCACCGGCATCGCCCCGCATCATGGATGTCATCGCGGGAAGGCAGCCGAGGTTTGGCATGGCATCCGGGCGTTCTTTTCGATTAATCGGGATCGCGTTTTCGGGACGCGTCGTAACACTTTCACTCTGGGGCTAATACATGGCTAATTGCATGCTGGGATTCCCCAATCGCGTCGACAGCGCGGCGTTGTCTGGCGGGGCGTGGACTGCTGGGTTACCGCTGGCGAACGTAAAAAACCGTGTGCTTGGCAAGTTCGCGCGTACGCAGGATGCGCAGCCATCCAGCACCTGGCTTGATATCGATTTGGGCATTGCACGGAATATTCGAGCACTGGCGGTGGTCAACCATAATTTTTCGCTTGCCGCTAAATACCGCTTGCGCGGCGCGGATGTTAGTGACTTCTCTACCGTTATTTATGACACGGGATCTACGCCAAAAGACGTCTGGCCTGTGGTATTCCCCGCAAGTGCGCTTGACTGGGAAGATGATAACTGGTGGAGCGGCCGCTACACGGCAGAACAGATTACTGGTTACACCCCCACGCTCACCATGCTGGCCGAGTCTAATGTTATTGCTCGGTACTGGCGCCTGCAAATCTTTGATGCCGACAATGCTGCGGGGTATCTGCAGTTTGGCAGGATCTTCATCGGCCCAGTCTGGCAGCCAGCCTTAAATATGAGCTATGGCGCGTCTCTCGCATGGGAGACAAAGACAGAGGTTCAAGAGGCGCGTTCCGGCGCTGAGTATTTCGATGTACGCGTGCCATATCGCGTCCAGCAGTTCACTCTGGACTGGATGAAACAGGACGAGGCATTTTCACAAGCATTCGAATTGTTCCGGCGCGCCGGCATCGATAAAGAGCTGCTTTGGATACACGATCCGGATGACACCGTCCATGCGATTCGACGCCGATTTCTGGCCCGCCTTCGCACACTTAGTCCAATTGAATACCCATATCCGCTGATAAACAAGACGGCTTTTGAAATCAAGGAGTTACTATGAATAGCGTTACCCTGAATGGGACCAGCTACAACGATGGCGATACTGGTCCAAACAACCTCGGTGCCGGTGGACACCGTACTGTCCTTTTGCCGATGTTGGCGGATGCGGTTGTTGACTTGAGTGCGAAGGTTACTGCAGCCGCTAATCAGGTTGAGGCTGCTCAGGCGGCCGCGAACAGTGCTGCAGTAGCCGCGAATGTAACCCTCTGGGTCAGTGGGAAGACCTACGGAATTGGTGAAAATACTTATAGTACGGTTCCTGGAAAACCCTATATTTATCGTCGGACGACCATCGGCTCCGGAACACAAGATCCTTCCGTTGATTCCGCAAATTGGATGATGGCTCCAGGCCAAACTCCTCTGCAGACCGGCAATGCCGGGAAATACAGATACACCAACGGGACAAACGAGAGCTGGGAGCCAATCCCGGGGCTTGCAGGTGCAGTAATCACCGGTGCCGTGGCATTGACTGCGACATCCCCTGCAGCGATGACTATCACGCCTGCATCTGCGGGCTTGTATGCCACGTTGCCAGTTGCTACGACATGCATAGAGGCTGCCAGCCTCTTTAGCTTTTACAATGCCGGTGATTTTGACTATGGCATCAAGAATAGCGCCGGTGTGCAGCTCGGTTGGGTTCGCCCGAAATCCGGGGCTGTGATCGGTTTGGCAGATAACCTTTCGGCGGCTGGAGTATGGACACTCTATGGCGTTGAAAAAACAGGTGTTACTGCAAAGCTCCTGCTTCCAGCTGTAGCCGGTGTCAATTTGGGAAACCTGATTGCGGTTCCACTGGATGCCACGCGCGTATGTTTCATCTTCGGCGGTGCAAATTGCTACGCCATTGTCTATGACTCCAGCTCGCTTTCATGGGGGGCACCAACGCTTGTTCGAGTCGTCGACCAGGGCCTGTTTTCCGCCGTGCTGTCTGCGGCAAACCAGGTACTTGTAGTGTCGTGTTCCGCTACTGCATTGGAAGCCGTTACGCTTACGATCTCTGGCACGGGTATTACCGTTAATACAGGATCGAAGGGTGCAGCTACCTTAAGTACATCAATGTCCTCTGCCTCGCCGACGCTTGTTGCGGTCGGCGCCTCGTTCGTTGTCGGTTATATGCGCACCCCCGGCACTAATGACGCTGGTGTCCGAGCGATTTCGATTTCCGGTATTACTCCGACCATTGGCGCCGAATCGACTTTGCTTGTGGGCAATGTTCCCATTGTCTTCGCAAGTGGCTCGATTGCCCGATGCGTATCCTGGAGCGCAACGCAGGTGCGTTGCTCCCCATTCACTGTGTCTGGGTCAACGCTAACACTCGGAACAGCTGCCACCGTTACCGCAACCGCTTCCATGTACAGGGCGATCCTGAACGGGAATGGCAACATCGTTGTTGATTATCCCAATACGACACATTTTGCCTCGATCTTTAAGTTGTCTGGAACTGTCGAGGCGGTGAACAGTGCCGATCTTGGTCAAATTCCAAGTGGCATAAACCAGACAACAGCATTGCCAGTCACGGCTGCTAAGTTGGTGTATTGCACGGTTGCTTCCAGCAGTATCTTCCTTAACACACTGACCGATAGTGCCGGTACGGCAAGCGTCGGTACCGAGGTGCAGGTGTCGAATATTGGAACACTGTCCAACATTGGAGCGTCCGCAGTTCTGAGCGGGATTGCAGCCTTCTTGGTACATGGAACGGGAACCGCTGTGCACAAGGTTGATGTCAATTTCGCGGGGACTTCACCTGCTTTACTAAGTACTTCCGCCGTAGCGGGGTCATTGCTGACTGGATTTGCCAACACAACCTCTAGAGGCGGGAGACACTCGTTCGCGCTCGTTACTGCCGCTGGCATTACGTCACTGGCGTTTGACGCTGCAGCGCAATCGATAGTGGCCACATCCGCAGCACTCTATCAGGTGAAAGCTCCGCCGATGCTGCAGTCGAATTATGTTGGGATTGCTGGTGTGGCCAGCAACGAATCCTATTTCCAGACTGGCAGCACTGCCGGAACCAGTCCCGTAACCTTCCAACGCATCGAGGCGGCAGCATGAAACAACTAATTACAGCCACAGCCACATTCGGCCCGTTCAGTGATGTGGAGTCGCATGAGGATCATTACATCTGCGACGGGGTCGTGTATCCGTTCAGTGTACTTGGCGATGCCTCAATTTCTGAATATGTGCCGGTTCCACCAACTATCAGCGTTGCCGAGCACAACGCGCCGATCCTCGCCGCATTGGCCGCGATCGATACCAAGACCATTCGGCCGCTACGTGAAGGTGACACGGATCGGATTGCCATGCTCGACGCGGAGGCAGCCGCTCTTCGCGCCCAGTTGCGTAAATAAGTTGAGGAAAGCGATGACAGAAAGAAATGAATACAGTGGTCCGGAACGGCGCCATGAAGTCCATATCTCAGAGACCCAAATCGAGCGGATTGCTGAGCGAGCTGCCGAGCATGCGATTGCGAAATTAGGCATCGCTGTCGGGAAATTTCAGGCGACCGAGGCCGCAATCCAGAAACTGTCACAAGGCTTCCCAGCTGGCGATATTGAAGGGCACCGGCGTTACCACGAGGCGGTCATTGAGTGGCGTGAACTGCGAAATAAACTGGTGCGCGAGGCGTTGATCAAGGTTGCCGGCGCAGGGGCAATCGGCGCCTGCGGATTCATTGCGCTGGCTATCTGGCAGTCGATAAAAGTCACCATTAAACAATAGGGGAATTATGCCAATCAAAATACGTGGCGCCCTGCGCTCTGTAACTGTCTGGGTCAACGGCATGCTACTGGCGGCCTGGCCATTCGCAGACAAAATTATGCAGGCCGTACGGGACAACCTACCGGCCTTGCAGCCATATCTTCCCGAGGATGTATTCCGCAATGTCGGGCTGGCCGTCGTCATTTTTAACATTTTCCAGCGCGCTCGCACCACGCAATCGCTCGCACAGAAAGGTGCTAAGTGAAAATCGACCAGCTATTGAAAATCATGCCCAATGCTCGGAACCGGGCCGCATTATTCATTGATCCACTGAATGCCGCGATGGCAGAGTTTGACATCGATACACCAGCGCGCCAGTCGTCATTTCTCGCGCAGATCGGCCATGAGTCTGGCCAACTGCTATACGTTCGTGAGCTGGCCAGCGGTGCCGCGTACGAGGGCAGGGCAGATCTTGGAAATTCCCAGCCTGGGGATGGCGTGCGATTCAAGGGCCGTGGCCTGATCCAGATTACCGGCCGCGCAAATTATGTTGCGTGTGGCATCGCCTTGGGCCTCGACCTACTGGCCCGGCCTGAACTGCTCGAGCAGCCGGTGAACGCCTGTCGCTCAGCAGCGTGGTTCTGGAAAACGCGTGGTCTGAACGAGTTAGCTGATACGGGCGATCAGGTGCGCGTCACACGGCGCGTCAACGGCGGTACGAATGGGCTAGCTGACCGACTGGCTCTCTATGCCGTTGCTGATCGGGTACTGGCATGACAGCCGTCTTGTGGCGCGCTGTCGCCATTGGGCTGCTGGCTGTCCTGCTTGCCACTAGCGCCGGGCTAGGTGGCGGCTGGTGGTTGGCCGCCCATGATCGCGACTCTGCACGTGCGGCGCTGGCGACTGAACGGGTAGTCAGCGCTGAACTGAAGGCGTCAATCGCAATTCAGAATAGTGCCGTTAGTGCGATGCAGGCGGCGACCGCACAGGCCGACGCACGCGGGCAGGCTGCTCAGCAGCTTGCCGCTGCGGCTGGCCGCCGATACGACGCCGCACTGGTAAAGCTGGGATTGACCCGGGCAGTGACATGCGCCGATGCTATGCCGGCCGTAAACCAACTACTGGAAAGTATTAGATGAAGGTAATCATGTTAATGGGCGTAGTTCTAGCTGGATGCAGCAGCGTGCCGCCGGCGCCGATCGAAGTTCGAGTTCCGGTGACGGTGCCATGCGTGCATGAAAGACAGGCGCGGCCCGAGTTCGAGTTCGGCCGACTGCCGGCAACGGCAAGCGACGGCGACAAGGTTTTGGCTCTGGCACGGGACTGGCCACGCGGGCGGGCGTATGAGGCCCATCTTGAGGCGATAGTCGCAGGCTGCCCGTAAACCGAAAAAAACAGAGCGCTCGCCCAGATTGCGCTAACAACCTGGGCGAGCCTCAATCCACTGAATGACCAGTGAACCAAGCAAGGCTCTGCTACCGTCCGGACGGCGATCGGAGAATAGCATAAAAAATAAGGTTTACCTATGGCAATGCCAATCATTCCATGGATCGGTGGGAAACGTCGTCTTGCTGATCGCATCATTCCGCAGTTCCCACCGCACAGTTGTTATGTTGAAGTTTTCGCTGGTGGTGCAGCGCTTTTCTTCATGCGTCCGCCGGCAGAAGTTGAAGTCATTAACGACATCAACGGTGAGCTGGTCAACATGTATCGCGTAGTGAAGAACCACCTGGAGGAGTTTGTCCGCCAGTTCAAATACGCATTGTCTAGTCGGGACGTGTTCAAGTGGCTTCAGGAGACGCCACCACACGTTTTGACTGATATTCAGCGGGCCGCTCGGTTTTTCTACCTTCAGCAGCAGGCATTCGGAGGGAAAGTAGATGGTCAAACATGGGGAACAGCAACAACTGCACCGCCGGTGAATCTTCTGAGGATCGAGGAAAATCTATCGGCTGCCCACCTCCGGCTGTCTAGCGCCTATGTTGAAAACCTTGACTGGTACAAATGCATGGAGCGCTATGACCGACCACATACTCTGTTTTATTTGGACCCACCGTATTTGGAAACGGCAGGCTATGGCGTAGATTTTCCGTTGAACGAGTACGAACGAATGGCCGAGTTGATGTCCCGTATCAAGGGAAAGGCTATCCTCAGTTTGAATGATCATCCGGAAATCCGGCGGATTTTTTCAAGGTTTCAGATGGATGTTACCGGGATCTCCTATACGGTCGGCGGCGGTGGTAGGGCTGTCGATCGGCAGGAGCTAATTATTTATAGCTGGGATAAGGCATCCGACCCTGTCGGATTGTTCTGAAGTTAATGCGCAGGCGTCTGCGCAGATTCATTTGCGTTGCAGACGCCTGCCCAATCTACTGTATAAAAGTACGGAAATGCAAAGTAGTATTAAAAGTTAGATGTTTATATTGCAAGATTGAGTGCAGGGTGGAGTAGAATTAGCAGATTGTTAGTTTCTTGAATCTAAAAAAATGTCGACCCGTAAAATGCAACTAGCGAACTTCACCTGCCTTTTTGGCGAGAAGTTCGTCATGCTGGACCTGTTTGATGAAGTAGTGTTTCCTGCGTTCACAAAGCCGAGAAAACGGAGCTATTCCGATGCTGAGTATTTCCTCCTAGACACAAAGCTAGTTAAATTTTCTGACGGTGAAATTGCGTTCATCGGGCGCCATGTTAAAGATACTCAAGTCGAGCGTGATCAGGTTATGGTAGACGGAAAGATTAAAAAGGACTATGCCGTCATGGATAGTGCGCCTACGGCGTTCTTCGCCCTTATTTTGTCGAACCACAAGCTGCTATATGTGTCAGAGGGGCGAGGGGCTCCTAGCATGTCGCAGTTTGCCTCCACTATGGGATCATTCCTTGGTAGCGCTTACAATGAATGGAGTACTAAGATATATAACGATGCCAAGCTTCAAGGTAAGAAGATAACGTGGAAGGCTCTGCGTGAGATGTACCCGCCGCCAGCTCTGGAGGTGACCCAAATGGCGACTGAGAGTTCTGTGACAGCGTTTGTCCAGAAGTTTAGGACCATTAACACGGTGGAAGTCCGAGTGTTGAACTCTAATCATGAGCTAGACAATTCTCCGATCTTTGGCGAGATGCGTGATATAAAAGACAGGATTCATGCCGATCAGGTCCTGTTGAAGACTCATAAGACCGGCGAGGTCGGACTAGAAAAGGGGGGCGTTACAAAGCTGATCTCTGCACAGGCAGAAGACGGTAATGCGCGGATTACTCTTCGTGGTAAAGGCATCAATGGCGATGTCCTGACTGCCACCAACGAGAGTTTTAACGCTTCCTTCATCATCAATGCGCTTCCGACAGAGGTTATTCCAGCTGGAGACAAGGTGTATGAGAAGCTGAAAACACAGATTCAAATGGGCACAATTGCGTTGAAAAGCGGAGGAGATAAGGCCGCTCAAAAAATTGCAGACATCGTGAAAAGGTACTGGTCATGATAGGAGTGGAGTTGCTTGCTGAGAAGAGCTTGTGGCAGATATATCGCCAGTGTGTGCGATGGCTAAAGCCTTCTTTCTTTAATATCGGCGCAACTCTTGCTGTGTTTATTGTTCTTGCTTGTGACTGCATCTTCTTTCCTGAGAATGCGCAAAAGCGGATTACGCTAATTCGTTCGCTCGGAGATTTGGGACTCGGTATGGGCACGACGGTGCTAGGCTTCTTGATTGCAGGGTTTACGATTTTTGCTACTTTATCGAAGCCTGAACTTTTTCTCAGGATGCACCAGACTAAGTACAAGGAGACTGAGCTTTCATACCTGCAGGTTAATTTTTTCACATTTGTGGAAGTCTTTGTTGTCTATATTTTTTTTGTGGTCATTTGCTTGGCTGTCAAGCTGTTTGCTGGTGAAGGCGGACTTGTAATTTCTTTAATAAAATATTTTGAGGTGCACACGATCGGCGGCTATACGTTGGTCCGCGCCCCATGGATCAGCACCGGGTTCGTCATGTTAGGGGGGCTAACTTTTTACGTGCTCTTGGCGCTCAAGTCATTCATTTTCAACACATACCACACAGTGATGACCTCCGTTGTATGGGCTTTCAATCCTCCCCAAGCCTAAGACTATCTGGCTCATGGTAGAAGTTGGGTTAACTTGTGGGTTAACGTCGGGGAGTTGATGGGCAAGCGGGGGAAGCTTTTCCGCTAAGTAGTTGATTTCACACCCCCTAATTCCCCATATTTCCCGGCGCGAAAAGTTCATAGCCTATCGGGGGTTCGAATCCCCCTCTCTCCGCCAAGGATACAAATGTAAAAAAGGCCACCCTCGGGTGGCCTTTTTGCATTTGTTTCTTGGCGGAGAGAAGCAAGGCCCCTGCGGGCCTTGCGAGGGGGATTCGAAGGCATCGCCCCTGCAGGGGCGAGCCGCTCCGAATCCTCCGACTGCTGCCCGCTGTGCGGGCAGCTTCGCGCGCCGAGGGCGCGCGTACCTCACCTGATCATCCGCCAACGGCTCAGTCCGTGTCTGGATGTCGGATCTGACCCCGAGTCGCGTGTCTGGATGTCGGATCTGACCCCGATCCGCGAGTCGCGAGTCGTGATCACCCGCCAATGGCTCAGTCCGTGTCTGAATGTCGGATCTAACCCCGATCCGCACACCCCCGAGCCGCCTGGAGTAATAGATCCGACCCCGAGTCACGGAAATGCTCCCGAGTCACAGGTGAGAATCCACGCATTTTCTAAAAGGATAAACTGCTATCCTTCGCCGCATCGGCTGATGCCGCAACCATGTAACCAACTATGCTCCTTCAGAACCAATCCTACCAAAGCCTGATATTTGGTCTTCTCACATTTGCTACGCTCGCACCGACTGAGCTGTACGCTCATCCATCAAATGCAGTCCCTTCAGAGCGCATCGAGTTGGCGAGTTCGGCGGAGCTTTCTCGCTGCGATAAGCCTAACTGGCCACATCAAAGATTGCAGGAGGATATGAAGGGCGACGTCGTGCTCGCCTTTCTTGTCAGCGCGGAAGGGAAAGTAATCGACACCGTCGTCCGCAAGTCCAGCAAATACGATGCGCTCGATAAAGCAGCAATCTTTGGCATCCAGAAATGTCTATTCACGCCAAAACTGGTCAACGGTTCTCCCGTGCCACGGTGGATGTTGGTGGACTATCACTTCATTATGTCTGGTGGCTATGGCGCCCCTTCAGGGGCAATGTTGCGCGCCCAGCGTAAGGCACTTGAAGGCGACCTCGACGCATACTTTCAGCTCGCCTTAGCTATTCATTCCGAAACTGGCGATGATGCTGAGACTATTCCTATGTTCCGCGCTGCGGCCGAACGCGGGCACCCCGGCGCCATCCATCAACTAGCGGATGCGATGTGGCACGGCAAGGGGCTACCGATGAATCAGCCTAAGGCTCTGAGCTACTTCATGTCCGCAGCGGAATTGGGGCATGCGGACTCCGAATATGAAATCGGTATGGCCTATGCTAACGGCGTTGGCGTCATGCCCAATATCGGTAAAGCGATTACTTGGCTCAAGAAGGCGGCCGACCACGGCAGTCAGGAAGCGCAAGTCGCTCTGGGCGATGCGCTCGCCGCTCAAACAGAACCACAACCGGACTACCGGGCTATTGCAGGCTGGTACCAGAAAGCCGCTCAGTCAGGAGATGATCTAGGTCAACTTAAGCTCGCACAGTGCTATTTGTCTGGATCTGGTGTTCAAAAGGATCCGGCGCAAGCCGCGTATTGGTTGCGTAAGGCAGCCGAGCAACGCCAACCACGTGCCGAGGCCTTGCTGGCATCACTGTACTTGGAAGGATCCGGCGTCGCTGCGGACAAAATAGAAGCCCAAAGGTTGATGTTGCGCTCAGCAGCGGGTGGCGAGCCGATTGCGATGAGGCAGCTTGCAGCCATCGCAGCGACGCCCGATGAAGCCAAGCAATGGCTGCAAAAAGCGCAGCAAGCCGATCGGTAATCCCCCATTTTTAACGAACCAGAGATACGTAACCAGCTTAGTAATGCGTGTTGCGCGGTGAGTCTGCAGTCGCCAATCCGTTTGCCAGGAATTAAGCGTAAAGAAGCCCATCCGCGAACTGGCTCCAATTCCCCTTACGGGCTCAGGAAAAGACAGGTCACACAACCTCCGTGCAGTGCGACCTACCCCGCTCATTTGCCGAAAGGACTACGGCGGAGTCAGCCTAGAACTGATTGCGCGTGAAGCGCACGTTGCGATGCGCACGATCTCTGTCAAATTTGGCGGCAAGGCTGGCTTCCCCAGCTTCCCCCGATTTCATCCCGTCGACAGGGCGGTAGGCGAATGGCATAGACCGCCCTGATTTCATCTATATTGGCAATTCGACACTGAACTTTAATGTGCGCCCGCCGTTGGTCACCGTTTTGCGCAACACATCATTGCCGGCGTCGACAAATAATTGGGCACTGGAGGCAGCCGGCGCCAGCAGATTGGCTGCCGTCAAGCGCACTGCCAAGCGTGAGTTTGCTTGCCAGCGTCCATAAACATCGAGCCGGCGCACAGGGCCACGATCGCGCCACTGCGTCGACGAGGTGTGTGCCCAAGCGCCTGCTTGCACATTCCAGTTCAATCCAACGGTCGCTCCGGCATGCACCCGGTAGTCGAGACCAAAATTGAATGTCAACGGTATTTGTTCGCCCAAGCGATTGTCCGGCCCCGGTACCGCCGCCACTGTCGACCAGTTGCGCGACAGGGCTGCGCGCACCGTGGCACCACTTGCACCCAGCGCGACACGCCCATCGAATTCCAAGCCCCGCACATCGGCCCGTCCCGCATTGCGCGGTGTGCTGGTCCAGGCCCCATGATCCTGGAACAGGAAAGGCAAGATCACATCGTCAACCCGGCGTCCATAAGCGGAAGCGCTGAACATGCCGGCCTGCCCGAAATACGCTTCGTAGGCTAAGTCAATTCCCCATGCCAGTTCTGGTCGCAGTGAGGGGTTGCCCTGGAAATGAGGATTGGTGGGGTCGTTGTCGTTATTGACGGTAAAGCGGCGCGGCACCAGGTCGCGCGTGGCCGGCGCCTTGTAGGTGCGAGACAGTCCCACGCGCCACTGCCGGTGGCCGCCGGGAAGGCGATACAGCACCTGCGCCACCGGGCTCCACACGCTGGAGTGGTGCGCCACTTGCGGCAAATCGCGGCCCTCGGTCCGAGTGTGCAAAGCCTCCCAGCGCAAACCGATATACAGGTCAAGTTTTGGCGTTGGCGACCATTCGTCTTGCGCATAGAATGCCAGCCGCTGCACGCGCGCAATGTAGCGTTGGTCGAGCAGGCCGAGCGGGGCACCGCCAGCGTCGGCATCCTGCTGGCGGCGCCCCTCCGAGCGGCGTGCCAGGGTGCCATCCCAACCCAGCACCAACGCGTGGCCAGCATCGGCCCCGGCGCCGAACTTCCATTTGCCGCTGCTGCTGGCGCCATAGTCGGCTGCATCCGACACGACTTGGCGCAACCATATTGGCGCATTGTGCAGGTCGCTGCCGGTGAATAGGTAATCGCTGTCACGCCGGTTGAAGTTCAGGCCGGCCTTCCATTCGAAGCGGCCGCGATCGCCCAGCCGCATGGCACCACTGGCATCGCTGCGCGCGGTCAGGGTGCGGGCGCGGGAGTCGAAGTGATTGCGGGGGTAGTCGCTGGCGGCGCCGCGCACAATGGTTTCCTGTGCCTGGCCATGGTTATCGATGCGGTTGACGTCGAACAAGCCTTGCCACAGCAAGGTGCTGGCATCGTCGAATTTCCAGTTCATGCGCGGCGCCAGCCCTGCACGCTCCATTACGGTGCGGCCGGATTCCTGGGTCACACGTTGGTTCGCTTTGCCAGGACTGGTCGAGCTACTAAAGACCTTGCTGTCGAACGGATCAAGACTGCGTGCGGCATGGGCCGCGAGCAGGCCGGAATAAGCTTGGCCTTTCAGTGGCAGCTCGAATGCGCTTTCCGGAAACGAGCCAGCCTGGGTGTGCGCGGCCGTCAATGTGGCCTTCGGATGCGCGGCGGGGGCCGACTTGCGTAGTACGATATTGATGGCACCGGCGATTCCTTGGGTGCTGCTGTCGGCACTGGCACTGCGCAGTATTTCGATCCGTTCGATCAGGGCAGGCGCCAGCGAATCGGGCGAAAACCCGGGCGGCGCAGCTTCGCCGTTGATCAACACTTGCGTGCGTCCACCGCCCAACCCACGCATTTGCACCATGCCATCGACAATAGCAATGCCGGGCTGACGGCGCAGCGCATCGGCCAGATTGGCATCGCCATAGCGGTGTAGCTCTTCGCGGCTGACGATGATGCGTCCTGCCGTATCCACGCGGCGCAACTCTTGGGCGGCGCCACCTTTGATTTCAATACGTGTCAATTCCTCGCCATGGGCGGCGAGGTAAAGCAATAGCAAGGGTGGGAGCAGCAAGGTAGGGTGCATAGTCAAGGGCAGGTAGTGATGAAAGACGCGCATTGTGGCGAACTTCGCGCTGCCCTGTGGCGGAGTGTGATGAACGCCGCCGCGCTAGGGGCGAACGGGAAAAGCCGGCTGATATACTGCGCGCCATGACTCTATTCACGCTTCTACCCCATTGGCTGCGCGCCTTCCTGCTGAACTTCAGCCTGTGGACCATGCTGTGCCTGGTAGCCGGTGCGACCACCTGGGGCGAGGCCGACCAACACGGCGATCAACGCAGTTTTTGGCAAATGTGCCTGGGCTGGTGGGTGGGCTATCTGGTCATGATGGTACAAAGCTACAGCTTGTGCATGGTTTACCGGCGCCATCCGGCTTGGCTGGCCACGCCACGCCGCATTGCGGCGGGCTACCTGGCGTTTATCGGTTCAGGTTGGCCCATCGCCATGCTGGGGCTGGCTTTCCGCCGTGTCCACAAGCTGGACCTTGATGTGAGCCTGGCGAACGCCTTGCATTATTGGGTGACAATGAACAAGTTCGAGTGGTTCGTCGTCTTCGTGATGCTGACCATGGCATTCGGTGCCGTCACGGCAGGCTTGTTGTGGTTGCAGCGCCAGCAGCAGGTAGCGGAACTGGCACAGGCGCGCTTGGCGCTGGAAGTGCAGAAATTGACGGCGCTGCGCGGCCAGCTCGAGCCGCACTTCCTGTTCAATACCCTGAGCGCCATTGGTGCACTGGTGCGGCTGGACGACCGCCCGCTGGCGTTGCAGGGGCTGGCGCGCTTGGGGAACCTACTACAATACGCGCTGGCCGGCAGCGAGCGCAACTGGATCGAACTGGAGGACGAACTGCGCTTCGTCCAGGATTACCTGGATTTGCAACGCCTGCGCTTCGGCGATCGGCTGCAAGTGCGAATCGATGGCGTGCAAGCCTTGGACAAAGACATCGACTGCCCGCCCATGCTGCTGCAACCCTTGGTGGAAAATGCATTGCGCCACGATCTGGAATGCCACGCCGACGCTAGCGACATTGCCATCGCCTTTGCCCGTGATGGCGGCATGCTTCAGGTAAGCATCAGCAACCCGGTGCGCGCCAATGCGGCGCCCAGCGCGGGCCTTGGCATCGGCTTGCGCGGCACGCGCGCCCGCCTGCAATTGGCCTACGGTGGTGCGGCCGCGCTCGATACGACAACAGCGCTAGGCCGGTTTACCGCTACCTTGCGCCTTCCGGTACGAAACGTCCGATGAGTGTGCGGGTCATGATCGTCGACGACGAGGCGCATGCGCGCACCAATCTGAGGCTTTCGCTGGCGCCGCTGTCAGAGTGGGATGTGGTGGCGGAATGCGCCAGCGTGCAGGCTGCGCGCGCCCAGCTGGCGCAGGGTGAGATTGAGCTGATTTTGCTAGATGTACAGATGCCAGTCGAGTCGGGCCTGGACCTGGCGCGCGAATTGAGCCGCCAGGCTGCGCCGCCGCTGATCGTATTCGTCACCGCGCACCGTGGTCATGCGTTGGACGCCTTCGATGTTCACGCACTCGACTACCTCGTCAAGCCGATCGACGAAGCACGATTGCGGCAGACGCTGCAACGCGCTGGCGCGTTGCTCGACCAGCGCGCCGCCTATGCTGGTGCATTGCGTCGCTTCGTCGATCCGGAACCAGGCTATTGGCGTGAGCTGACGGTGCGTTCGGTGGGCCGGATCGACCGTGTCAACCTGGCTGAAGTACTGTGGATCGACACCGCTGGCAATTACGTTGGGCTGCATCTGGAGCAGCGCACGCTGCTGCACCGAAGCACCTTGGCCGAGCTGGAACGCTACCTTGATCCGGCAGTGTTCATGCGCGTCCACCGCCGCGCCCTGGCGCAGCGTGACCAGCTGCTGGCGCTACGGCAATCCACGGAAGGTAGTTATGTCCTGACACTGCGCTGTGGGCACGAGCTGGCCGTCAGCGATCGCTATGTGGCAGCAGTCAAGGCGGCGTTGTAAGGTCTTGGCCAGAGGAAGAGCCGGACGGCCTTAGGGATGGCTCGGCACGCTTAAGTGATGCCAGTTATTGCACCATTTTTTTGATCTTTACTGCTTTTTCAAAGTGGTCTAACCTGTGTTCGCGGATCCACCATTGAGCTGCTTCCATCAGTAATTCTGGATCGTGATTCTTGTTCGAGAAGAATGCATAAAAAGATAAGCCGACGGCAGGCCCTTTCTTAGCGATCTTTTCATCACATACTGCCACTATTTTTTCTCGCAGTGCTGCTCTCATCGTCACCTCCATCCCAATTCGTCGTCCGAATTGCCTCCCATGTCGCCACGATGACGCCCATCCTGAGCAATACCGGTCGAGTTCATTAGTGCGTTGCTGACCAGGAGGCAAAGGGACGTTTTGCACGGCATTGCCCAAGGCGTGTTAGACAAGGCGATTGCGCGCCATATGAATGTATCGGAGAACACCGTCAATACATTTCAGCGTTTGGTCATTGGATCCCAATGCTCCACAATCTTACCATCCTTGATGCGAAACATATCAAACCAGCTCGTGGTATAAGTCTTGCCGGCGCCACCTGGTAGTGGCATTCTGGCCAGGGTCGTCAAGATAACCAGATCACCCTCGGCGGTCAACTGCACAATCGGCATCGACACTTTTGGCAGGATGTCGCTCGCTTTCATGAACGTCGAAAAATAGTCGACAAAGCCGGCGCGACCGGTTGGAACATTCGGGTTATGCTGAATATAGTCGTCGCTCAGATACTGCGCGGCCAGCGACAGATGTCCGGCTTCAAGGACTTCGCGCTGAAAGTTGTACACCAGCAGTTTGTTCGCCGCCAGTACCGGATCGGCGCTGTAGAGCAGCTGTTCATGATTGGGATTGGCAACGACAGGGACTTGGGCGCTGGCTGCATGGCAAGCACAAAATGCCGCAAGGAGGAGTGCAGTGCGAAACATCGTCATTGGTTCTTTCTATCAGTGGTTTAAGAGGGGGAGGCTTACTCTGGGCGGAAGGCCAGCAGTGCTATCTTGCCGTCTGCAGTCAGCCGCAGCTGGCATAGCAATCGTGTCGTGCCCATCGCAAGGCGATAGATATACACACGAATGGCGCCATCGTCTCGACGCTTGCTCAAGCTGAGGTCCGCGAGCGGGCCCAGTGGCGCCAGCATGGCTTGATATTCTTTGGCCTGATCGGGCACGAATGTCGCCGCAAACTCGGCACTGAGGGCGTCCGCCGGGAGGGTGCCTTGCGCCAGCTGTTTGATCCTCTCGGTGAGCATGGCGGTCACATCAGGTTCGTGGTCGGCCAGCACGGTTGGCGCCGGCGGCATCAAGGTGGGGTTCCACAGGCCGGCGACGTGATGGGTCAGCCGGTCCAGCGGCGCGCCATCCAGATTGGCAAACATGGCGACCGTCAGTCGTGCATTGACGTAGCGTGAAATCTGCGCTGAATACCCTTGCCATACACCGCTGTGTTCATAAACGGGCTGCGCGTTGATCAAGCGGATCGACCAGCCAAAACCATAAGAGGTCAGGCTGCCATCATTGAGCTTACCCGGCGTAAATGCTTGCCGCAACAAGGGTGCCGGTACCAGGGCATCACCATACAGGGCGCCGTCCCAGCGCGCCACATCGGGCAGGGTGAGCCACAAGGCGCCGTCGCCGCCACGGTTATAGACTGGCGCGCTCCAGGCCACATTCTTCCATTGCTTGCCATCCCACTCGTACGGACTTACACGGCCAGGCACGAGGGCAAGCTCATCGACCAGCCGACTTTGTTGCATGCCCAGTGGGGCGAACACGTGTTGGCGCAAATACGCGCCCAGACTGTGGCCAGACACCTGGGCAATCAGATCGCCCAGCAAGACATAGCCGAGATTGCTGTAGGAAAACTTGCTGCCTGGCTCGGATAGCAATTTCTCTGCGAAGATGCGCTTTCGCATGGCCGCATCGCTCATTTCCTGCTGCAAATTGAGTTGGGACAATACTGGCGGCAAGCCCGCTGTATGGTTGAGCAGTTGGCGCAGCGTGATCCCCGACCACGTCGGTGGTGCCTCTGGCATATACATGCGCAGTGGCTCGTCGAGGCCGAGCTTGCCTGCTTGCACCAACTGCAAAATGGCTAGTGCCGTGTATTGCTTGCCAGTCGATGCAGACTGAAACACCGCATCGAGGCCCACTGGCGTCTTGTGTTCAAGATTGCTGTACCCCAAGCCCTTGGCATACAGGATCTTGCCTTCGCCAATGACTGCCACTGCCAGGCCCGGGATATGCAACCGCTCCATTTCAGCCTGCAGGTATTGCTCAATATGCGCCGCCGCCGGCGCGCTTGGTGCTGCCATAGCAATATGACTAAGTGAAACAAAGAGGGTGGCAAGGATGGCAGGGCGCAGCATAAGGACTCCGGAGTGAAATAGGACCTGAAATTGAACAGAGTGGCGAGTATGCGCGCATCATGGCGTCGTGGACAATTGCGAAAAGCGCAAACCAGGGATGCAAAAATGGATGGAAGACTGCAACCTACTGTGACGCAAGCCACCCGTATAATCGAGCCATCACATCGATGGAGGTGAACCGGATGCTGCATACGCAACGCATGACGGCCCGCATGGAAGGCGAGTTCGTCGTCTTTCTGATTGGCATGCGCATTAACCGACCCTTGGCCGTCCACAAGTGGCTGCCTATCGCAACGGCCATGCCCAAGATGATCAAGGAGTTGTACGCCAACCCCGGTATGGGACTGCTGCATCACGAAATGTGGTTCTCCCGAACCACCATACTGCTGCAATATTGGCGCAGCATGGACCAGTTATTGGCCTACGCCAGTGCGCGTAGCGCCGCCCATTTACCGGCGTGGCAGCAATTCAACAAGGCGATCGGCGACGACGGTTCCGTCGGCATCTGGCACGAGACCTATGTTGCGCGCCCAGGCAGCTATGAGAATGTCTATGTGAACATGCCGGAATTTGGCATCGGCAAAGCCGGCATCCTCGTTCCCGCCAAGTCCGGACTTCAATCGGCCGCGGCCCGCATGAAAGGGGAGTAAGCCACAGGCCGCTTTCTCTATCGTTGCAATGGGAATCTGTTTGATTTCGGATCGGCAATCCCTTTCCTGCTAGGCCGGGCTGACGCGCGCGCAGCGTAACGCCGAGCCAAGATCTGATCTGCCTGGCAATTGTTCAACGAAGCCCGATTGGCGTTTCGGCGATTTGTCTAATCTTTGCCCGATGGCGCACCTGTCATCGGCGCTATTCCGGCAGCGAGCCATTGAAACACCAATTGGATGCGGCGGCTATCGCGTAGTTCGCGGTGTGCGGTCACCCAAACTGGCAGTCCAGGAACGGCGATGTCTGGCAATGCCCGGCGCATTTGAGGGTAACGGCGGGCGATCGAAACAGGGGCGAAAGCAAGGCCAGCGCCGTGCAGTGCCAGTTGCCATCCGATAATATGGTTATCGCAGCGGACACCGAAAAAGGTCCGCGTCACCGGTCGTCCAGCCGCGTTGAATCCGCGCACCAACAGATCGGAACGGTCGTAGCCGATCCACTCATACTGATCAAGTCGATCAGGCTCGATGCTGCCGCCCATACGGGCGACGTAGTCCGCATGGGCAAAGAATCCCATGTCGAGGTCGCCGACATGGCGAGCAATCAAAGCAGTTTGGCTTGGCCGAACATGACGCAAGGCGATATCGGCTTGCCTCTCCAACAAGTTTTCGTTGTGGTTCGAGACAACCAATTCCAATTCGATTTCCGGATGTGCGCTGCGCAGTTCAGCAATGGTTTCTGGCAAGAGATAGGCAGCCACCATTTCACTGACTGCGATGCGCACCGTGCCCACTAGTTCCTGAGCCTGGCCTAGGACGCGCAGGGACAGTGACTGCGCAGCCATTTGCATCTGACGGGCCGGTTCGATCAAGGCGGTACCAGCCGCAGTCACGCAAAGGCCGCGCGCAATGCGTTCGAACAGAGCGACACCAACAACTGATTCGAGTTCGGTGATTTGACGGCTCAATGTAGACTGGCTTGCGCCAAGCATATTGGCCGCCGCTGTCAGCGAGCCGTAATCGATGACGGCCAAGAACGCTCGAACCAGATTCCAATCCAAATGATGGGCGCTTAGGCTGGAACTCGTGAACGCATTGATTCTATTCATTTTTTGGATTTCTACGTGTCAGTCATTCACATTCTATGCCAATTCAACGCGCATCAACGACCTCTGCATCTACAGGCGCCGGCCGCACCGACGGTGCGGCCGAGGAGGCCCTAGTGCTGCAGATGCAATGCGCTGTCGACTGGCCGGGCCGACGCGCAGAAAACGCAAAGTGACTTCAGTGCCCTGACCGGGCGTGCTGGCAATGGCGATCTCGCCGTGCAGCAGATCGTTGATCAGATTATTGCCGTTGTCCCGTCCGGCAAAGCCGTGCAGCACGCTATTGGCCACCAGATTGGTCAGAGTTTGCACCAGTGCCCCGGCATCGGTATCGAGCTGCAGCGCGACGTTGACGTCGAGGTGGAATTGGCAGCGCCCGCGGTAAGTCGGTTCGAGCGTAATGCGCACCTCGTCGACCAGTTCGGCCAGATGCAAGCGGCGGCGCTGCTCGCTGGTCTGGTCGACGGCCACCTGCTTGAAACTGGTAATCAGCGTGCCGGCCCGCTGCAAATTGCGCACGACCAGATTGGTGCCGTGGCGCAGCACCTCGAGCTGGCGCAGCAGGTCGCGACGGCTGAACTGCTGCTGGACGATGTGGTCGAAGGCGTCGAGTTCACCGGCTAGGGTGCTCGACGCGATAGGACCATTGCCGATGGGCGTATTGAGTTCGTGCGCCATGCCGGCGACCAACGCACCGAGGGCTGCCAGCGTTTCAGGCCGAACCAGCTCTGCCTGCAAATTCCGGACCGAGATCGCCGAGTTGGCGTCGATGGCCGGAGCGGAACAAGGTAAAGAGAAGCGAAAATAAAGAAACCCGGCCACGCAGAGCGGGATCGGGCATCACGCCACAACCAAGCTATTCAATTCCCAGCCGCTAGAAAACAAGCGAAAATGCAAGCGCAGGCATGCGATATTCTGAGAACTTGGCTTATATGCGAGCTAGTATTCCGAACAGCTGAGTTCTGCCAATTGCGGCTAGTTTAATGCTCTGCTTAGGTCAACGAGGCGCAATGTTGAGGTCAGTCATCTAACACCTCGCTTAGTCTTTTCGCCAAGAAATCCACTAATGCACTAATGCGCGGTGCCAGTGCTTCCTGTTTGTAAAATACCGCCCACACCGGCTGGCTCCATGGCAATAGCTCAGCTTCAAGAATCGGTAGCAAGCGCCCGTTTTCTACATCGCTGCGTGTCAGGAACTCAGCCAGACAGGCTATACCAGCTCCCCCTAAAGTTAAGTGCCGTACAGTCTCACCACTGGATGCGGCGATGTTTGGGTGTATTGGTAATCCATCACCATTGATGTGTTTCAATGGCCAGATATTGAGCGAAGAAGGCACTGTAAAGCCGATCAGCCTATGTTCCGCAAGTTGCTCGATATTTTTAGGGGCGCCGTAGCGCGCAAGATATTCTGGCGATGCAAGCAAGCGCAGGCGGCTGGTTCCCAATCGTCTGGCGTTAAGCGTCGAGTCCGCTAAAGGGCCGATGCGAATGGCAAGATCAATACGAGCTTCGATCAGATCAATCACCGTTTCGCCACTAATTAGCTCAAGTTGGACTTGCGGGTAGCTATCCATAAACGCCGCAGCCAATGGCGCAACCATATGGTCCAATACAGGCGTCGCGGCACTGACTCTCACCAATCCTGCGGGCTGAGAAAGGCGGGCGGTCAGTTGTTCCTCCGTGTTCTGCAAATCAGCGATCACTTTCCGGGCACGTGCCAGTAGCCATTTTCCTTCTTCAGTGAGATCAAGTCGGCGAGTAGTACGCGTTATCAGCGCCAAGCCCAACTGCGATTCCAGTCGCGAGATGGCGCGACTGACACCAGATGGAGTCTGCTTGAGTCGCTCGGCTGCTGCAGAAAATGAACCGGTATCTATCACCGCTACGAAGGCAATCAGCGCATCAACATTCAGCATTAGTGACTCCCAGGTAAAAGTGTATTGTAGTCAACATAGTTTTTCTTTGACAGTGCAACGCGCACACTGCGAGGCCTCAACCACTCAACTCAGAAAGAAAATCATGCCTCTCGCACTCTGGGCGCTGACACTCAGTGCTTTCGCGATCGGGACGACAGAATTCGTAATTGTCGGCCTGATCCCTACTATTGCCGCAAGCCTTAATGTCTCGGTTCCGTCTGCCGGGCTTTTAGTCAGCCTGTATGCTCTGGGGGTTGCCATCGGCGCACCGGTATTGACAGCATTGACTGGCCGCGTGAAGCGCAAGAATTTGTTGTTGAGTTTGATGGCGCTGTTCACCATCGGCAATTTGGTCGCATGGATGGCGCCAAGTTATACAGCACTCGTTGCAGCCCGGGTGCTGACCGGTTTAGCGCATGGCGTGTTCTTTTCGATAGGTTCGACGATTGCCACAGGACTCGTGTCAAAAGAAAAGGCTGCAAGTGCGATTGCACTGATGTTCACCGGACTGACCGTCGCCCTCGTAACAGGTGTACCTCTGGGCACTTTCATCGGCCAGATATTTGGCTGGCAGGCGACATTCCTTGCAGTATCGATGCTGGGGATAGTCGCGTTTATCGGTAGCTGGATTCTGGTGCCGGATAATATTCCTCATAGAGAGCCGGCATCCCTGTTGACACAGTTATCTGTGCTCAAAAAACCCCGCCTGTTGCTGGTGTACGCAATGACTGCGCTAGGCTATGGCGGATCGTTTATCGCCTTTACTTATCTCGCGCCGATTCTGCAGGAAGTATCTGGATTCTCTGCTTCTAGCGTCAGTCTGGTCATGCTGGTCTACGGCGTGTCGGTCGCCTTCGGAAACATTTGGGGCGGCAAACTGGCAGACAAAAAGGGGCCGATTCGTGCATTGCAAATAGTGTTCTTTTCCTTGGCGCTGGTATTGCTTACGCTTACCTTCACCGCAAGCAACACATGGCTGGCTTTGGCGACGGTACTAGTTTGGGGAGCAGTAGCATTTGGGAACGTACCGGGCTTACAGGTATATGTTGTGCAGCGGGCAGAGCTGGATGCACCACAAGCTGTTGACGTGGCTTCCGGACTGAATATCGCAGCCTTCAATCTTGGTATTGCTGGCGGTGCATGGGGCGGTGGTTTGATTGTTGAACATCTTGGATTGTTGGCCACCCCTTGGATTGGGGCGATTGTGGTACTCGCTGCGTTTGCGCTGACAACCCTGGCGGGGCGTCTCGATCGTAAGGATGGAATACATCTTTTTGCCAAGCCGATGAATTCTGTTAGTACTCATTAGGCAAAAAGCGCTTGCGGCCACCACGATCAAACGCTGGAGTTACGATCCGCGACTTTTTTTGTAAGTGATTAGATCAGCGTGGCCGATGAACAATCGACCCTATCCCCAGCGAAATAAACTCAGCCTCCCACCAGCTCGCCAATTCTTTGCTATCATAAAAAAAGCCCCAACCCGAAATCAGCTAGATGTCCCAATTCTCACGGTCAGTTTTGTCAGCAACCGCGCAGCAGCGCGGTTTTTGGCGTTATGCCGTGAGTTTGCTAGCGGCGCTGAGCTTCCTGCTGGTCGTCTCCGCGTCGACCACGCACATCCACAAGAGCACAGCCGCCCTCGAAGACTGCGTCATCTGCGCGGTAGTCGGCGACACCCTGGCCGATGTCCCGACACCACCGGCGCTGGTCCACGCGATTCAACTAGCCTACTTCTGCATCGTCGCCGCAACGCTGTATGTGGCGGCGTACGCCACCGCCCAGCTGCTCCCTCCCGGCCGTGGCCCGCCACGCGCCTCTGCGTAGTTCCTTAACGTCTATCCAATGTATTCGGGCAGTTAGCCGGCATGTGTCCGGCTGCGCTCGTCGTTAACTATTCAGAGGTCCACCATGTATCAGCTTCCTAAGCTGGGCAAGCGCGCGCTTGTCCTGTCCACCCTGTGCGCCGCTGCACCAGCATCGTTTTCTTTCGCAGCCGAGGCGCCCGATGCCTCCGATCCGTCGGCCGGCGCGCCCGCCGACATGCAGCGCGTCGAAGTCACCGCTGCCCACCTGCGCAGCGAGCGGATGGAGCTTTCCCCCAAAGTCGGCACCACCGTCTACTCCATCGACAAGCACATGATCGAGAACCTCGGTCAGGGCGCGGACACGCCGTTCAATGAAGTACTGCTGCGCTTGCCGGGGGTAGCGCAGGACTCGAAAGCGTCCGGTTCCATCCACGTGCGCGACGACCACGCCAACGTGCAATACCGCATCAACGGTGTGCAACTGCCGGAAAGCATCACCGGCTTCGGCCAGTCTATCGACACCCGTCTGGTCGATCAGATCGATTTCCTCACCGGCGCCTTGCCGGCACAGTACGGCTTGCGCACGGCCGGCATCATCGATATCCAGACCAAGGAAGGCGTCAAGCCGGGCGGTCGGGTAGGCGTGCTGGTTGGCAGCAATAGCTATGTCCAGCCGAGTGCCGAACTGTTCGGCAGCTCCGGGGCGTTTAACTACTACCTGTCCGGCAGCTATCTGGGCAACCAGCTCGGCATCGAGAATCCGCAGCCTACGCGCACGGCGCTGCACGACCAGACGCACCAGTCCAAGTCCTTCGGCAATCTGTCTTATTTCGTCGATGAGAATACCCGGCTGGGCTTGATGTTCGGCACCTATCTGGGGCACTTCCAGATTCCGAACAATCCCGCGCAGGCGCCGGCTTTCTCGCTGGCAGGCGTGAGCGATATCGGTGCTGGCACCAGCACGATTGCTTCCGAGCAGCTCAACGAAAGTCAGCGCGAAGTGAATCGCTTCGCGGTGTTATCGCTGCAGAAAAGTCTCGGTGATCTGAGTTACCAGTTGTCGGGCTTCCACCAGTATTCGGAACTGCACTATCTGCCGGATGCGGCGGGCGATCTGGTGTTCAATGGCGTTGCTTCGAACTCGATGCGCTCCAACAGTGCCAGCGGGTTGCAGTTCGATCTGGGCTACAAGCTCAATGCCAGCCACACCGTGCGCGCTGGCGCGATGTACACGCGGCAAACCACGCATAGCGACAATACCGTGGCGGTGTTTCCCACCGACGACAGTGGCGCACAGACCAGCAATACGCCGCAGATGATCGTCGACAACGGCGCCAAGACTGGCCGTCTGGCGAGTCTGTACCTACAAGACGAGTGGCAGTTGTTGGCGCCGCTGACGGTCAACTATGGTGTGCGCTTCGACAAGGTGTCGGCCTTCGTTGATGAGCAGCAGTGGAGCCCGCGTATCAACCTAGCCTACAAGATTCGTGAAGGCACCTCGCTGCATGCTGCTTACTCGCGCTACTTCACGCCGCCGCCACAGGAACTTGCAGCGCAGTCGAGCATCAATCTGTATGCGAATACCAGCAATGCGCCGGAAGTGCCGGTATCCGACAACGTTAGGTCGGAGCGCACCCACTATTACGATGTGGGTGTGAGTCATCAGCTCAGCAATGCGCTGACCGTGACGGCCGATGCTTACTACAAGAAAATCCACAACCTGCTCGATGAGGGGCAGTTCGGTCAGGCGCTGATACTCTCGCCATTTAATTATGAGCGTGGCGTTGCCAAGGGGCTGGAGCTGGCCGCGATCTATAGCCAGAAAGACTGGGGCGCTTACTGGAACGTGACGACGCAAAAAGCAACGGGCCAGCACATCGTGTCGGGGCAGGCGCTGTTCGGCAAGGACGAGCTGGACTACATCGCCCAGCATGCGATTTATGTCGACCATGATCAGAAGCTCAGCATGTCCGCTGGTGCCCACTATCACTTCGGCGATTCGCAGCTGAGCACCGATGTGCTCTACGGTAGTGGCTTGCGCATGACGCCCGATGGTGCTGCGCCGAACTCGGGTTCGCTGCCGCACTACACCACCGTTAATGCTACGCTGACGCATACGTGGAAGCACACGCCGGTCGGGATGGTTGAGGCGCGGTTGGCCGTGGTGAATCTGTTCGATAAGTCGTATCTGTTGCGCGATGGATCGGGCGTGGGTGTCGGTGCGCCGCAGTATGGTGCGCGTCGTACGCTGTACGCTGGTCTGTCGACGAGTTTCTGAGCGACGCGGCATAGCGGGTGAGTGCCGGGGCAACGGCCTCGGCACTTGCTGGTCGTCAGGTCAGAGAGCGCGGTATCTCTGAGGCGGATGGGAATGCTGCTGGTATGTGGCAAGCAGTGCGGGGCGCCTGGGCGGCGCACTGCGCGTCACTGCAGTTTCTTTTTCCAGCGCTCGTCGATGGCTTTCAGTGTGCCGTTCTGGATGATTTTATCCATGCCCAGATCGAATAATTTTAATGACTGCTGACCTTGCTCCGTCTTCGCAAACAGCACATAGATTTTGATCGGATCGAGATTGCCGACAATCTCCAGCTTTTGTTTTAAAGCGGGCTCTGTGGCGAGCAGTGACAGGAAAACGAGCCGGTCGTTAATGGTGAAATCCGCATGGCCCACCATGAGTTTCGCCAGATTGTTGCGATCTCTTGCCGCGCGCTCGATACGGTTCAGCGGATCGCTGGTGATCTCGGTGGGATAGGTGTAACCGAGCGTCAGCGCCAGGCGCTTGTGGTGAAAGGATTGCTGATCTTGATAGGGCGTGCCGGCACGTGCAATCACCACCTGCTCGCTCAGGGCGATATGGTTGCGCGGGATCAGATAGTCACGATGCACTTCCTCGTTCAGTCCGGAGTTGAACAAGCCGGCGTAGCGACCGTTCTTGGTCAGGATCATGGCACGGTTGAAGGGGATCACGTCCAGCGTTATTTCGGCACCAGCCGCTTCATAGGCCGCTTTGATGATATCGACCGAGCGCCCCTCGGCCTGATTGTTGACTTTGGCAGAATAGGGATACCAGTTATCCTCGGCCGCCAGCAGAATGCTGATCGGTGCCGCCCAGCCAGTGTTTGCCAGCAGAGTGAAAATCAAACTAATAAGTGTCTGTTTCATCAGAGCTCTCCTGAGAGCAGAGCGCACGGGCTTTTCGATCAAGGCCTGACGTCGGGGCGCGCAGGCGGCCGTGCCAATTCGATGATCATAACATTTGGCGTTTTCGGTGGAGAGAAGTGGCGCTACTGGGGGCGGTCTGCGGCGATTCAAAGGTGGCGCGACGGTCGGTGGGAAGGCTACACGGACCGAACTATTTGCTAACAGTTCGGTCCGTGTCCGGATGTCGGATCTGACCCCGGGTCAATAGTTCAGATCGTGTCCGGATGTCGGATCTGACCCCGGGTTAAGCGGGGGTGGCGGATTCGTCGGTGGTGCGGACGCGGGGCGTGCGCTTCGGTGGTGGACCGTCCAGATATGGGCTGTAGCCGGGGAAGCTCATGCGTACGATGCGCAGGACGGTGGTGCCGAACTGGCGCGTCAGGGAGCCGGTGTTGTAGGGCAGGCGGTACTGGGCGCACAGGGCGCGTACGCGCGGTGCGATTTCGCCGTAGCGGTTGCTTGGCATGTCGGGGAACAGGTGGTGTTCGATCTGGTGGCTCAGGTTGCCGCTCATGATGTGGAACAGCTTGCCGCCCGAGATGTTGCAGGAGCCCAGCAGCTGGCGTACGTACCAGTGGGCGCGCGTTTCATTTTCGACCTCGGCTTTGGTGAAGACGTGGACGTCCATCGGGAAGTGGCCGCAGAAAATAATCAGGTAGGTCCACAGATTGCGCACGATGTTAGCCGCCGCGTTGGCGCCGGCGACGTAGAGGAAGAACGGTCCGGCCAGCAGCGGGAACAGCAGGTAGTCTTTGCGCATCTGGCGCCAGATTTTGGCGCGGGTGCGCAGCCACATCGGACGCAGTGCCGACCATTTCATGCGGCCCTGAAGCACGCGGCCCAGTTCCAGTTCCTGAATCGCAATGCCCCATTCGAAGAAGATCGCCAGCAGCAGCGCCCACAGCGGATTGCCCAGATTGAAGGGCTTCCAGCGCTGACCGGAGAACATGCGCAGCAGGCCGTAACCGGCCACGTCGGCGTCTTTGCCCAGTACGTTGGTCCAGGTGTGGTGCTTGACGTTGTGGGCGTGTTTCCACTGGTCGGACGGGCAGACGTGGTCCCATTCCCAGCGGCCGGACTGGATTTCAGGATCGCGCAGCCAGTCCCACTGGGCATGCAGTACGTTGTGGCCAATCTCCATGTTTTCCAGAATCTTGGCGGCGCCCAGGGTCAGTATGCCCAGCAGCATGACGGGCCAGAAGAAGGCCCAGCCGGCCAGCGCGTGGCCCCATTGCGGCAGCAGCGCCAGACTGGCGTAGATGCCGAGGCGGCCGCCGATTTCCAGGCAGCGGTGGATGGTCAGCAAACGGCGTACATAGCGCGCATCGCGCGCGCCGC
>JAIXXN010000016.1 GCA_027490725.1 Oxalobacteraceae bacterium | reverse complement strand
CCGCTGTGCATTTTGCCCACATCGGCAGCGCGGTCGATGATTTTCAAATGGCCGTCGGCGTCGAACAGACCGGCATCGCCGGTATGGAAATAGCCCTGCGCATCGATCGCTTCGGCGGTGGCATCGGGACGCTTGAAGTAGCCCGCCATCAGGGTCGGCGACTTGACCAGCACTTCGCCGTTGTCGGCCAGTTTGACTTCCACGCCCGGCGCCGGCAGGCCGACGCTGTCGAACTTGATGTGTCCATCCGGTTGCAGACAGATATAGGCGCAGGTTTCGGTGGAACCGTAGAACTGCTTCAGGTTCACGCCGATCGAACGGTAGAAGCGGAACAGATCAGGGCCGATGGCGGCACCGGCCGTATAGGCGACGCGTACGCGCGACAGTCCCAGTACGTTTTTCAGTGGCCCGTAGATCAGAATCTGACCTAGCGCATACGCCAGCCGATCACTCAGCGCCACCGGTTTGCCATCGAGGATGTCGGCGCCGCAGCGGCGCGCCACGGCCATGAAGTGGTGGAATAGCTTGCGCTTGATGGCGCCAGCGTCTTCCATCCGTATCATCACCGTGGTCAGCATGTTTTCAAACACGCGCGGCGGTGCAAAGTAATAGGTCGGGCCGATTTCGCGCAGATCGGTCATCACCGTATCGCCCGATTCCGGACAGTTGACGGTGAAGCCGGCCGTCATCGCCTGGGCAAACGAGAACAGGCAGTCGCCCACCCAGGCCATCGGCAGATAGGACAGGATGTCTTCCTGATCGCTCAGGTGTTCGAAGCCGACACCGCCAGTCCCGGCGGCGATCAGCGCAGCGTGGGTCTGGCACACGCCCTTCGGTTTGCCGGTAGTGCCCGAGGTGTACAGAATCACGGCGGTATCACTGCTCTGGCCAGCCTGCAGGGCTGCGTCGAACTGGCCCGGATGCTGGCGGTCCCATTCGCGTCCCAGTTGTTGCAGGGCGGCAAACGAGGTCAGGCCGGGCTGGCGGTAGTGGCGCATGCCGCGCTCGTCGTCATAGGCGATGTGGGCGATGCCGGGGTACAGGCTGCTCAGCTCCATCAGCTTGTCGACCTGCTCCTGATCTTCCACGATGGCGTAATGGATTTCGGCGTTTTCCAGCACATAGGCCATGTCGGCGGCGGGCGCATCCTGATACAGCGGCACCGGCACGCCCCCCAGACACTGGGCGGCCAGCATGGACCAGTAAAGACGGGGACGGTTATCACCAATGATGGCCAGATTCATGCCGCGCTGGAAGCCGATGGCGGCCAGCCCGCAGGCCAGTGCGCGCACTTCGTCCTGCACCTGCGCCCAGTTCCAGGTTTGCCAGATGCCTAGGTGTTTCTCGCGAAACGCGGGGCGGCCTGGCCGGATCTGCGCATGGGTCTGTAGCCAGCGCGGAAAAGTTGTGTTCTGTGTGTGCACCAGTGTCTCCGGTTGCGATTTGCTTATCGGGCGGGCGGTGTGGCGGTGATCCGCCGATTATTTGTGCCCGCGCCTTTTTGTGTGATGATAGTAGCCTGATGACGTGCCGCACGATGTCATTTCAACGACAATTGGCAGACTTTCTATGGTGCACAGCAACAATGACTGAATCACGTTTACTCTCGCCTCCACCGCCGCCCCCGCCCCAGCCGCTGACCCTGCCTGCCGCCTTGCGCAGTGCGATCTGGGCGCAGGATCTGACCCCTGCCCAGATGGCGCGGGTGGAGGCAGACACCTTCGAAACCTTTGTTCCCAAAGGCGGTTATGTGTGCCGCAAGGGTGACATGGTAGAAAACTGGATCGGGATTCTGGATGGTATGGTGAAGATGACCAACTTCTCCGCCGCCGGTAAAAGTGTCTCGTTTTCCGGTGTGCCGCCCGGTGGCTGGTTCGGTGAAGGCTCGCTCTTGAAACGCGAAATTCTCAAATACGATGCGATAGCGTTGCGTGATAGCCGCATCTTGCGCATGCCGATCGCCACTTTTCATTGGCTTCTGGAATCAAGTTTGCCGTTCACGCGGTTTCTGCTGATGCAGCTCAATGAGCGTCTTGGTCAATTTATCGGCATGGTGGAAAACGACCGGCTGCTCGATCCCGACACCCGGGTGGCGCGCTGTCTGGGCTCGATGTTCAATTCCCACCTGTATCCGGGGCTGGAAAACCTGATCCAGATTTCGCAGGAGGAGCTGGGCCTGCTGTCCGGCGCCTCGCGTCAGCGTGCCAATCAGGCGCTGCAACTGCTGGAAAAGCAGGGCTTGCTGCGGCTCGATTACGGCGGCATCTGCATCCTCGATCTGGAAGGACTGCGTCGTTATCAGGCCGAAGCGAGCCCGGCGCTCAAGTAGCGGCCTGTGGCTGCGGCAATCGCGGTATCATGGCAGCCAGTAGAAACCCCGGCCGCTCAGGCGGCGCACAGGATTGCGAATTACCCATGTCTAGCACCGACCTTCATCCCATCGCCGCGCGCCTGACGCGTTTGCGTTCGGTGATGCACCAGCAGCAGATCGATGCGCTGCTGATTCCTTCTGCCGATCCCCATCTGTCCGAATACCTGCCAGCGCGCTGGCAGGGCCGCGAATGGCTGTCCGGTTTTACCGGTTCGGTCGGCACGCTGATCGTTACGCCGCAGTTTGCCGGTCTGTGGACGGACGCGCGCTACTGGACCCAGGCCGAGCAGCAACTGGCCGGCACCGGTATCAGCCTGATGAAGCTGACCTCGGGCGCCAGCATTCAATATGTCGACTGGCTGGCCGCCACCATGCAGGCCGGCCAGACGGTCGCCGTGGATGGCAATGTGCTGGGGCTGGCCATTGGCCGACAGTTATCGCTGGCCTTGCAGGCCAACGACGTTCGCCTGCGCACGCAAGGCGATCTGCTGGAACAGGTGTGGGAGCAACGCCCCGCCATGCCGCTGGCACCGGTCTACCCGCATTTGCCGCCGTATGCCACCGTCAGCCGTGCCGACAAGCTGGCCAGTCTGCGCGCCGCGATGCTGCAGCTGGGCGCCCAGCTGCACCTGATTTCGGCGCTGGACGATATTGCCTACCTGTTCAATCTGCGCGGCAGCGATATCAGTTTCAACCCGGTGTTTGTGGCGCATGCGCTGATCGATGCGCAGCACGCCACCCTGTTTGTCTCGGCCGGCAAGATCGACGCGGCACTGCAGGCAGCACTGGCGGCCGACGGGGTGCTGCTGGCGCCTTACGATGCGCTGGCGGCGCGGCTCGATCAACTGCCCGCCGACTGCACGCTGCTGATCGATCCACGCCGCATCAGCTACGGCACGCGCCAGTGGATTCCGGCGCGGGTGCAGGTGATCGACGCTATCAACCCGGCCATCTTCGCGAAATCGCGCAAGAGTGAGGCGGATCTGGTGCACGTGCGGGCGGCCATGGAACAGGATGGCGCGGCACTCTGCGAATTTTTCAGCTGGCTGGAAGCGACGCTGGCCGATCCCCAGCGCGCGCCGCTGACGGAGCTCGATATCGACCGTGAAATCACGGCAGCGCGGGCACGTCGTCCCGGCTTTGTCAGCCCGAGTTTTGCCACCATTGCCGGTTTCCGCAGCAATGGCGCGATCATGCATTACCGCGCGACTGCCGCACAGCATGCCGTGATCGACGGTGATGGTTTGCTGCTGATCGATTCCGGCGGCCAGTATCTGGGCGGGACGACCGACATCACCCGGGTGGTGCCGGTGGGGCGCATCGACGCAGCCCAGCAGCGCGATTTCACGCTGGTGTTAAAGGGCATGATGGCGCTGTCGGCCACGCGTTTCCCGCGCGGCTGCAAGTCGCCGATGCTGGACGCCATCGCCCGCGCACCGCTGTGGGCCGCCGGCATGGACTTCGGTCATGGTACGGGGCATGGCGTCGGCTACTTCCTCAACGTGCACGAAGGACCGCAGTCGATTTCGCCATCTGCCATGCCGGAGCCGCATACGGCCATGGAGGCAGGCATGATTACTTCCATCGAACCGGGGCTGTACCGGCCCGGCCAGTGGGGCATACGCATCGAGAATCTGGTGCACAACCGGCCAGCTGGCAGCACCGAGTTTGGCGACTTCCTCGAATTCGAAACCCTCACCCTGTGCCCGATCGACACCCGCTGCATCGCACTGGCGCTGTTGCGCGACGATGAACGGCAGTGGCTCAACGACTATCACGCCAGTGTGCGCCAGCGGCTGGCGCCCTTGCTGTCGGGCGCCGCGCTGGCCTGGCTGCAACTGCGTACGGAGGCTGTATGAGCGGTCGCGCCACCCGCGCTACGACGGCGCTGGACCGTCTCAAGCAGCGTAGCGGCAATCCCCGCTACACCATGTCGCGTACTGCCAGCGGTCTGTTCTTCCTGAGCGAAGGCGCCGGGCAGCCGCCACTGTGCGCCGCGCTGGAGCTGGACCAGTTCGTGGTCTTCGTCAATAGCATTTCTCCTGCCGCCCCGAAACGGGTCAGCAAACTGGATGTCGCCTTCGAAAAACAATTAGTCAAAAAAGCGCCCTGAGCGCAGCGAAAGGTCTGTGTTATGCCATCTATCGAGGTGTTGTTTTCCTACTGGTCGCACAAGGAACTGGCCACCAATGCGGTGATTCTGCTGAACCTGATCGGGGCGCTGTTACTGGGCTTGCTGGTCGGTTACGAGCGTTCCTATCACGGCCGGGCTGCCGGGATGCGCACCTACGGTCTGGTGTGCATGGCCTCGGCCGCGCTGACCGTGATCGGCGGCTATCCGGGCGACTGGTTCGGCGGGCATAGCACGGCCACGCTGGCCGCTTCCGATCCGACCCGTATCGTGCAGGGCATCGTGACCGGCATCGGTTTCCTGGGGGCCGGCGTGATTATGCGCGAAGGCTTCAACATCAGCGGCCTGACCACCGCCGCGTCGATCTGGGCCTCGTCGGTGATCGGCGTGATGGTGGGGATCGGCTTCTATCTGAGCGCGATGGGGCTGGCCATGCTGTGCGCCGGCGCCATGATTTTCATCAGTAAGCTGGAAGCGTGGCTGCCCTCACGCCATGCGATTGCCATCACCATGCGCTTCAAGCCCGGCTTCATGCCGCAGGAAAAAGCCCTGCGTGCCATGGCGCTGCAGCGCGGCTACGAAATTGCCGGTGGCTCGCTGATGATCGCCTTCGATGCCGGTATGCAGGAATGGCGCTTTGTGGCACAGGCCCTGAGCAAGCGTAGTGGCGCGCCGATCTCGATCCTGTCGGCCGAGCTGACCGCGTTTGAAGGCATCGAGAGCTTCCAGCTGTCACACGCCCGCAATTGAGCAGCTACCGGGATACTATGACGACGTTTAACCTGATCGGTGCCGGCCATGTGGGACGGGTGCTGGGGCGTTTGCTGGTGGAGCAGGGCGGCTGGGCATTGCAGCAGGTGCTGACGCGCTCGGCCGATTCGGCCGCGCAGGCGCAGACGTTTATCGGTAGTGGCCGCGTGGTGACGGACTATGCCGCATTGCAGCCGGCCGATGTGCACGTGCTGGCGGTGGGCGATGATCAGATCGGGGCGGCCTGCGCGGCGCTGGCGCAAGCTGTGCCGCTGCAGGCCAGCGTGGTGTTCCATTGCAGTGGCGCGCTGGCGTCAGACCGTTTGCAGCTCGCCCGTGAGGCCGGGGCTGCCGTCGCCAGCGTGCATCCGATCCGCAGTTTTGCCGATCCGGCGGCCGTGTATGCTGGCTTTGCCGGCACGTTTTGCGGGATCGAAGGCGATGCCGCCGCGCTGGCCGTGCTGACGCCGGCCCTGAACCGTATTGGCGCGCAGCCGGTACCGCTCGACTCTGCCGCGAAAACCGTGTATCACGCGGCGGCTGTGTTCGCTAGCAACTATCTGGTGACCGTGCTCGATGCGGCCCTGCGTGCCTATCAGGCAGCCGGTATTCCGGAAGCGGTGGCGTGCCAGATCGCCCAGCCGCTGGCCAGCGAATCGCTCGCCAATGTGTTCCGGCTGGGGGCACCCACGGCACTCAGTGGCCCGATTGCACGCGGCGATCTGGCCACCGTTGAACGCCAGCTGGCAGCCGTGAGTACGTGGGATGCACCCAGTGGTGCGCTATATCAGGCACTGATCGCACCGACTACCGAGCTGGCCCGGCGCAAACGTGGCGCGTCCGGTACGCCGCGCTGAGCCGGTGGCGGGCATGCCACGGCGATGCGGATATGCTTGCAAATAGCGATCAAGCGGGTATATTTCTGATAAGGCTGTCGTCTGTCCAGCACAGCTAGGCGTGATAACTTTGCAGTTTTATTGGTACGAATTCACAAATAAGTGGCCGGATTAGTCGACAAATCAGGGAATTAGCAATAAGCTTGTCTCCTAGAATGTTTTCTTAAAGAATCAAATAGCAAGCCGGCGCGCCAACAGGATAGGGGTAAGACCATGTTATTTTTGAAAAGTACCACCGTAACAAAAGCGCCAGGGATTTACGACGTTGATATCGCCGCTAAACCACCGGGCAAGACTTTCGGCGTGTTCATGGCCACCGATCCGGACAATCCACCGGCCGAAGTGCTGGCAGCACTGGCCAGCATGGGCTTCAAGAATACCTATAGCGGTGGCTACACCCACAAAGATCGCGGCAAGGTGCTCGATCTGCACTTCCAGAAAGATGGTACCGACCTGTTCCAGGGCTGGAAAGCAGAAGAGATGGAAGCCAATATGGCCGCCATTACCGCGCTGTTCACCGGCATCGGCATCACCATCACGCCACGCGTGATGAGTCTGGCAGAAGCCTACGCCTAAACCCCGGCAGCTGAACGTCAGCTAAATTCGACGTCCTTGCGCACAGTGGTGGCAGAATTTCGCTATCATCGAGCGCATGGACTTATTTTCCGACCAGCTTGCTGAAGAAGGTGCCGGGTATCACGGATTGCAACAGATTCCCATCGTCGATGGCGAACTCTGGTTCCAGCCACAACTGTCTTTCAGCCTGTCCCCCGAAACTGTCATGCAGCGTCTGCGCGCTGAAACCGCGTGGCGCGCTGAAACCATACAGGTCTGGGGCAAGCAGCATTTACAGCCGCGCCTGATGGCCTGGCACGGTGACGCCAGTTACCGCTATTCCGGCAAGACCTTCCATCCCGAGCCCTTCACGCCCTTGCAGTTGTTGCTCAAGCAGGCGGTCGAGCAGGCCACCGGGCGCCGTTTTAACAGCGTGCTACTGAACTACTACCGCCATCAACGCGACAGCATGGGTTTTCATGCCGATGACGAACCCGAACTGGGGCCGCAACCGGCCATCGCCTCGCTCAGTTTCGGCGCTTCGCGCAGCTTCATCCTGAAACACCGTCAGAGTGGCCAGCGCCTCAAGCTGGCGCTGGGCGACGGTGCCCTGTTACTGATGGCTGGCAGCTTGCAGCAGCACTGGCAGCACGGTATCAACAAGCAGACCCGCCCCTGCGGCGAGCGCATCAACCTGACTTTCAGGAATATTCTGCGCGCACCTTAAGCATCATTTAAGTTTGGAGTAATCACTCTAGAGCCGAGTTTTATTTGGCTTACAATGTGTCACACTTCTTACTAAATCGGTGCGTACTATCCCGCCCAGTAGTGCTATCGTGACTACATCGCACTTCACAGAACTGCGATCCCAAGCAAGTCCCTTACATTTTTTGCTGAAAGATCACGATCATGAAAAAAATTCTGTCTGCCTTTGTTGCCTCTGCTGCTGTTCTGGCCAGCGCTTCCGCGTTTGCCGCTCCGGATGAAGCCGGCACCGCTTATGTCGGTGTAGGCGTGGTGGGAAGCCACTATAAATTCGACGTCCCGAACGCTACCAGCAGCACTGACCGTAGCGGTGACAAAGCCACCGGCAAGATCTACGGCGGCTACAACATCGACAAAACCTGGGCGATTGAAGGCGGCTACACCGACTTCGGCAAGAAAGGCTATGACTACACCGTCGGCGGCGCCGCTGGCCATGTCCAGACCGATGCGCACTCCTACTATCTGGCCGGTAAAGGTAGTTGGGCAGTCAATGATCAGATTGCCGTATTCGGCAAACTGGGCGTAGCGCGCAACCACAATGCGGTGAGCACCAGCGGTATCGCGGCCTTCAGCGGTGGCGACAACAAGAGCGCGCTGTACGCTTCGGTCGGCGCTGAATACGCCATCGACAAAAACGTGAAAGTCTCGCTGGAGTACGAAAACTACGGCAAGAACAACATCGACCTGGGCCGCAAAAACGGCGCCATCACTGCCGGTCTGCGCTACAACTTCTAAGCGCTAACACCGACGAAAAAAAGGCCACCTTGCGGTGGCCTTGTGCGTTTACACAGTCAGTGGCTTGTAACGGATACGTTTCGGCTTGGCGCCTTCTTCACCCAGACGTTTCTTCTTGTCGGCTTCGTATTCCTGATAGTTACCGTCAAAGAAGGTGACTTGCGAATTGCCTTCGAAGGCCAGAATGTGGGTGGCGATACGGTCGAGGAACCAGCGATCGTGGGAAATCACCAGCACGGAACCGGCGAACTCCAGCAGCGCATCTTCCAGCGCACGCAGGGTTTCCACGTCCAGATCGTTGGACGGTTCATCGAGCAGCAGTACGTTGCCGCCTTTGAGCAGGGTCTTGGCCAGATGCAGACGGCCGCGCTCACCACCGGACAGATTGCCAACGATCTTCTGCTGGTCGGACCCTTTGAAGTTGAAGCGACCCAGATAGGCGCGCGATGGCATGTCGAAGCGACCGACGCTGAGCATGTCGGCGCCGCCCGAGACGTCGTCGAACACGGTCTTGTTGTCGCTCAGTTTGTCGCGGCTCTGGTCCACCAGCGAGATGCGGGCGGTCTGGCCGATCACCACTTCGCCGCTGTCTGGCGTGTCGAGGCCGGCAATCATCTTGAACAGGGTCGATTTACCGGCACCGTTCGGGCCGATAATGCCGACGATGGCGCCCGGCGGAATGGTGAACGAGACGTTGTCGATCAGCAGACGGTCGCCGAAAGCTTTCGAGACGTTCTTGAATTCGATGACGTCATTCCCCAGACGCTCGGCCACAGGAATGAAGATCTCCTGGGTCTCGTTGCGTTTCTGGTATTCGTATTCGCTCAGTTCATTGAAGCGGGCCAGACGGGCTTTGGATTTGGCCTGACGCGCTTTCGGATTCTGACGCGACCATTCCAGTTCCTTGTTCAGCGCTTTCTGGCGTGCCGATTCCGTCGCTTCTTCCTGCTTCAGGCGGTTCGACTTCTGGTCCAGCCACGAGGAGTAATTGCCTTTCCATGGAATGCCGTGACCACGGTCCAGTTCCAGAATCCATTCGGCGGCGTTGTCGAGGAAGTAGCGATCGTGGGTAATCCCGACCACGGTGCCCGGGAAGCGCAGCAGGAATTGCTCCAGCCATTCGACCGATTCCGCATCCAGGTGATTGGTTGGTTCGTCGAGCAGCAGCATGTCCGGTTTCGACAGTAGCAGTTTGCACAGCGCTACGCGACGCTTTTCACCGCCCGACAGCACGCCGATCTTGGCTTCCCATGGTGGCAGACGCAGCGCGTCGGCGGCCATTTCCAGTTGCAGATTCAGATTGCCGCCATCGGAGGTCGAAATGATGGCTTCCAGACGGGCCTGTTCGGTGGCCAGCGCATCGAAATCGGCATCTTCTTCGGCGTAGGCAGCGTACACGGCTTCCAGTTTGGCCTGGGCTTCGAACACTTCGCCGAGACCCGATTCAACTTCCTGACGCACGGTTTTTTCCGGATCCAGCTGCGGTTCCTGCGGCAGGTAGCCGATGTTCAGGCCCGGCATCGGCACGGCTTCGCCCTGAATATCGGTGTCCAGACCTGCCATAATTTTCAGCAAGGTCGACTTACCGGAGCCGTTCAGGCCCAGTACACCGATTTTCGCGCCCGGGAAGAAGGACAGCGAGATATCTTTCAGGATCTGGCGCTTGGGTGGGACAATTTTGCCCACGCGGTTCATGGTATAGACGTAATTTGCCATTCAACTCTCGGTAAAAATGTTAGGGATGCGAAGAAATCCGGGGAAGGACGACAGGATACGATAAATCCTGCTGCCCGCCCACTATTTAGCGCGTTTGCTCTGCCACAGCCCTTCGGCCACATACAGCAGCAGTGCGGACCAGATAATCAGGAAGCCGATCAGGCGTGGTTGCGGGAATGCTTCGTGGAACACCCATACGCCCAGCAGTGTCTGCATACTGGGCGACAGATATTGCAGCAGGCCCAGCACGGCCATCGGGATGCGCCGTGCACCGGCGGCAAACAGGAGCAGGGGAATCGCGGTGATCGGTCCGGCCGCCGCCAGCAGCCAGCGGGTACTGTCGGCCGGGGTGTTGAGGAAGGTATTCGTGCCATGCCAGGTCAGCCACAGCACGTACACGAGCGCGGCGGGGAACAGCAGCATGGTTTCCAGCGATAGGCCTTCCAGCGCCGCCAGTGCGGCGGTTTTGCGCAGCAGGCCGTAGCCGCCGAAAGTGATGCCTAAAATTAAGGCAATCCATGGCAGCTGACCGGCTTGCCAGGTCAGCCACAGCACCCCGGCGGCGGCCACGCCAATCGCCAGCCACTGGCCACGCCGTAGTTGCTCCTTCAGTACGATCTGTCCCAGCAGCACATTAATCAGGGGATTGATGAAATAGCCGAGGCTGGCGTCGATGACGTGGCCGTTATTCACCGACCAGATGTAGACGAACCAGTTGGCCGAGAGCAGGGCGGCGGAAGCGACGAAGCTGAGTAGCACACGCGGCTGGCGCAGCACTTTCGGTAGCCAAGCCCATTGCTGGCGCACGCTCAGCACGATGGCGAGGAACAGCAGCGACCACAGCATACGGTGCGCCAGAATTTCCATGGCCGGTACTTCGCCGATGGCGTGGAAATACAAAGGGAACATGCCCCAGCAGAAGAAGGACAGTGTTGCGAATAAGATACCGGTATTCATGGCGGGCGGGGCTTCAAGCGGGGCGGAGCGGGCCATTATCGCTGAAATGGCGTGGCGTCGCTGAGCCCGCTAGGAAAACACGCGCTGAGTTCACGGTAAAACTCGCCTGCGGCAAGACAGCGGCGTACACTGTCACTATCAAAATATCGAAGATTCTGTCATGCGAAAATCTCCTTGCCTTTTGCAAATAGTTGGCCTATTGTGCAATGCACCAAAACAACAACAGGTGCAATCTTGACCGAGCAACACAAGAAAAGCAGTCTCGCCGCGCTGACGCTGGCGGCCGTGGGCATCGTCTACGGCGACATCGGTACCAGTCCTCTTTACACCCTGAAGACCATTTTTGATCCCGAGCACGGGCTGGCGCTGAATGAAGCCAACCTGCTGGGGATTATCTCCCTGATTTTCTGGGGGCTGACCTTCATCGTTTCCCTCAAATATGTGACGCTGGTGCTGCGCGCCGATAACCGTGGCGAAGGCGGGATCATGGCGCTGATGGCGCTGGTTCTGAATTCCGTCAGCAAGGCCGCGCCGCGGGCGCACTATCCGCTGATGTTACTCGGGGTATTCGGCGCCACCATGTTCTATGGTGATAGCGTGATTACCCCTGCGATTTCCGTGCTGGGCGCAATCGAAGGTCTGGAAGTGGCGGCGCCGGGGCTGGAACAGTACATCGTGCCGCTGACCATCGTGGTGCTGGTCTCGCTGTATGCTCTGCAACATCAGGGAACGGCAGGGATCGGTCGCTGGTTCGGCCCGATCATGGTGGTCTGGTTCGCTGCGCTGGCGGTGATGGGTGTTATCAACATTGTGGAAGTTCCACAGATTCTGAATGCCTTGAATCCCTATCATGCGCTGCGTTTCTGCTTCGAGAACCGCATGATTGCCTTCCTGGCGCTGGGTGCGGTGGTGCTGGCCTTCACCGGTGCCGAAGCTTTGTATGCCGATATGGGCCACTTTGGTAAGTCGCCAATTCGCGCCGCCTGGTTCCTGGTGGTGTTCCCTGCACTGGCACTGAACTATCTGGGGCAGGGCGCTCTGCTGATCCGCGACCCATCGGCGATTTCCAATCCCTTCTTCCAGCAGCTGGGCGCTTGGAGCGTCTACCCGCTGGTGATTCTGTCCACCCTGGCGGCGGTGATTGCCTCGCAGGCGACGATTTCCGGCACCTTCTCGATGACCAAGCAGGCCATCGCGCTCGGGCTGCTGCCGCGCATGCGCATCATGCACACCTCGGCCAGCGAAATCGGCCAGATCTATATTCCGGCCGTGAACTGGCTGCAACTGGCCGTGGTACTGCTGGCGGTGATCGGCTTCGGTTCTTCCGATAAGCTGGCCGGTGCCTACGGTATTGCCGTCACGGCGACCATGCTGGCTACTACCGTGCTGACCTTCTTCGTCACGCGTTATCGCTGGAATCTGCCGCTGGCCCTGTGTCTGGCGGCCACCGGCTTCTTCCTGACCATGGACATTCTGCTGTTCTCGGCCAGTACTTTGAAACTGTTCCACGGTGGCTGGTTCCCGCTGCTGCTGGGTGCGGTACTGTTTACCATCATGCTGACCTGGAAACGGGGTCGTTCGCTGGTGTTCCAGAATCTGCAGAAACATGCGATTCCGCTGGAAGAGTTCCTGTCCTCGCTATTCGTGGCGCCACCGACCCGTGTCTATGGCACTGCCATTTTCCTGCGTGGCGAGAGCGATGGCGTACCGCATGCGCTGCTGCACAATCTGTCGCACAACAAAGTGCTGCATGAACGGGTGGTGTTCTTCACCGTCCACGTGGTGGAAGAGCCGTGGGTGCCGGCTGACGAGCAGGTGAAAATCATCGAACTCGGTCACCAGTGCTACCAGCTTAATGTGCATTACGGCTTCAAGGATGAACCGGATATTCCGAAGGCGCTGGCGCAGTGCGAACGTCTGGGCCTGAGCTTCGAGATGATGGAAACGTCCTTCTTCATCGCCCGTCAGACCGTGATTTCTACCCCCGGCGCCGGCATGGCGACCTGGCGCGAGCATCTGTTTGTGGCCATGTCGCGTAACGCCCGTGGCGCTGCCGACTACTATCAGATCCCGACTAACCGGGTGATCGAACTGGGTACCCAGGTAGAAATTTAAGCCTGCCGGCACGCTTAAAATGTGTAAGCGAATGTAGCGGCCCGAGCGGAAGTTGCGCGGTCTGCTACACTTCTGCTCCGAATCGCCTCCGCAGTGCAGGGGGCGCAGGGATAACAACGAAGACTCCTCAAAGGTAATCATGAAATCGATGTTTCAAATTGTGGTGGCCGCTGCCTTTGCAGCAGCTCTGACGGCCTGTGGCGGCGGCAGCAATAAGACCCCGACCACCGTAGTGATCGTGCAGCCAGCCTATAAAGTGACCGACACCGTGGTCGGTACCGGCACCGTTGCAGCAACGGGCGATCTGGTGACCATCAATCTGGTCGGTTATCTGTACGACGCCAGCAAAGCCGATTTCAAGGGTGCCAAAGTGGAAAGCTCGGTCGATACCGGCAAACCGGCTGCACCGTTCACGCTGGGCGTGGGCAATGTGGTGACGGGCTGGGATCAGACCATCACCGGGATGAAAATCGGCGGCAAGCGCACGGCGATTCTGCCAGCCAATCTGGCTTTTGGTCCGAACGCCCGTACCGAGGTGAAGGTGAACGGCATCACTTATGCCGCCATTCCGGCGAATACGCCACTGGTGTATGACTTCGAGCTGGTCGATGTGACCAAGGGCATTATTCCGGTCGTCGTGCCACCACCGACCACGCTGACCAGCGTGGACGTAGTGGTCGGCAGCGGTACCGCGGCGGCGTCGGGCAAAACCCTGACCGTGAATTACACCCTGTATCTGTATGACGGTAGCAAGCCTAATCTGCGTGGCAATTTGATCGATACCACGGTGGGCAAAACCCCGTTCGAATTTCCGCTGGGCGTAGGCAAAGTCATCGCTGGCTGGGATCAGGGTCTGGTCGGTATGCTGGCGGGTGGTACTCGCACGCTGACGATTCCGCCTAGCCTCGGCTATGGCTCGGTAGCTCAGGGCAATATCCCGGCCAACTCCACGCTGATCTTCGACGTGCAACTGGTCACGGTGAAATAAGCCTGCCGGAATAGGATCGCAAAAAAGGACAGCCTCGGCTGTCTTTTTTTTTCGCTCCGCTCTAGCTCAGCGCAGCATGTCGATATGCAGGATGCCGTCTTCGTCGTAGGGTTCGGTGACTTTACGGAAGCCGTAGGTGGCGTAAAATTTTTCCAGATGGGCTTGTGCGCCGATGCGGATCGCCTGCCCCGGATGCAGCGCCTCGGCCAGCGGCAAGGCTTTGGCCAGCAAGGTATGACCGATGCCGCTGCCGCGTGCGGCCTGGGTGGTGAGTACCCGGCCGATCGACATTTCCGCAAATTTGATGCCCGGCGGGATGCAGCGCAGATAGGCCACCAGGGTGCGCACGCCGTCGATCTCGCGCCACGCCATCAGGTGATGGCAGAGCGGATCGCAACCGTCGATGTCGGGATACAGACAGGTCTGTTCGAGGATGAATACCTGCTGGCGTTGCAGCAGTACCTGATACCAGTCGTGGCGGGGAATCTCGTCAAACGCCAGCCATTGCCATTCAATCATTGCAGTTTCCTGTGGTGTAGTTCACCTGATTGTAGGGCAAAGGCTGGCTTTGTTGCAGCTTAGACGATGGTCAGGGTGACGTCGATGTTGCCACGGGTTGCGTTCGAGTACGGGCAGACGATGTGGGCAGCGGCAACCAGTTGCTCGGCCACGGCACGATCCAGACCCGGCAGCGAGATTTTCAGTTCGACTTCGATGCCGAAGCCGGTTTCGATGGCGCCGATGCCGACCGTGGCGTCAATCGAGGTATCGGCCGGAACGGCGATTTTGTCACGGCCACCGACGAATTTCAGGGCGCCGATGAAGCAGGCCGAGTAGCCGGCTGCGAACAGTTGTTCCGGATTGGTGCCCACCGCACCAGCGCCGCCCAGTTCTTTCGGGGTGGTCAGTTTGACATCCAGGACGCCATCCGACGAGACAGCACGGCCTTCACGGCCACCGGTGGATTTAGCATGGGCACGGTACAGAACTTGATTGATCGACATGATGGTTTCCTTTTAAATTGAAAGTAATATTGCGAACGATTGGATAGTGCACTATCTTACTTCTACTGCGGGACGTTTGCTGCGTCCATGTCGAGAATATACATCGTGCAAAATTAAATAGCAAGCGATTTAATTTGATTTTTCGGTGCCCCCACACTATTGCCTGAAAAATAGGGACGCAACGCCTTTGCGACGCATTCGCGTTGATGGCCCTTACACCGTTCAGGCCGTGTCCGGATGTCGGATCTGACCCCGGTTCAGAGGCCTACCAGCGCGTTACAGCGCCGTTTCGTAGCCTTCCAGCACATTGACGACGTTGGTGCCGAGTTCCTTGACGGCATAGCCGCCTTCGAAGATGAAGGCGGTTGGCAGGTTCAGGTAAGCCAGCCGTTCGCCGATGCGCAGGTAGTCGGCACTGTGCAGCTGGAAGCGCGACAGCGGATCGCCGGCAAAGGTATCCACCCCCAGTGACACCACCAGCGCATCGGCGCCGTAGCTGGCCAGCCGGATGCAGGCCGTTTCCAGCGCGCTGAACCAGCTGGCACTGCTGGTGCCGGCCGGTAGCGGCAGATTCAGGTTGTAGCCCAGTCCGGCACCTTCACCGCGTTCGTCGGCATGACCCAGATAGAAGGGGTATTCGATGCGCGGATCGGCGTGGATGGAGATGAACAGCACATCGTCGCGGCCATAGAAAATGCTCTGGGTGCCATTGCCGTGGTGGTAATCGATGTCGAGGATGGCGACTTTGCGGGCGCCGTCATCGAGCATGTGCTGGGCGGCCAGCGCGGCATTGTTGAGGAAGCAGTAGCCGCCGTAGAAATCGGCGCCGGCGTGGTGGCCGGGCGGGCGGCTCAGCACGAAGGCACCGCGCTCGCCCAGCCGCAAGGCATGGGCCGCATTGACGGCGCAATCGGCACCGGTCTTGGCGGCGATCCAGGTACCGGCGGTGAGCGGCGTGCCACTATCCATCGAGTACAACCCCATGCGCGCACAAAAATTCTCGGGTTCGATATCGCTGCGCAGCGAGCGGATCGGCCAGACCGCCGGAAAGGCGTCCTTGTCGGCATTGCTCGCGTCCAGCGCCAGCCACTCGCTCCAGGCATTGCGCAGGAAGTGCAGATAGCGCGGCGTGTGGATGCGCTCGAGCGACATCAGGGGTACACCCTGCGGGGTGACGATGCGACCCAGACCGCGCCGTCCCAGTTCGGCCAGCACGGCATCGGCACGCTCGGGCTTTTCAAAACAGGGGCGCAGCTCGCCGCGGAAGTTTTCGTGGCGGCCGCGGTGCTGGGCATGCAGTTCGTTGTAAAAAGTCAGCAAAGCGGGCCTCGCGCGTAGTGGGCGGTGATAGTGCCCCTAGTTTAGTCGCAATCCCCGCTGGAGTGGCAGAGATTACTGGCGCGGTAGGCTGCCACGTAGTCATCGAAATCGATGCGCGGCGCCGCTTCCATACTGGCTTGCTCGGCCAGCGAGGCACTGGCCATGGCGTCGAGTTCGGCCGCTGCGGCAGCACTTGGTGGCTGACTGCGGAAATATGCGGCATGGCGTTCGCTCTGCGCCAGTCCGAAGGCGGCAAACGAATTGCCGTGTTGGCCCAGTGCGGCCAGTACCTGTGCCGACGGGGTCAGGTCCGGATTGTCCAGTTTGGCGGCCTGCAGTGCCAGCGCATCGCTGTGGGCGCTGTCGCCACGGCGGGCGTCCAGCAGGGCGGCCACCGGCGCAATCTGCGCCAGCAGCTGACGGCCCCAGTCCTGCAGGCTGAGTTCGCTATCGCCACGCTCCAGCAACAGACCGGGACGGCGTCCTTCCTTGACGGTGCGGGCGAAGTTGGCGGTGTGGCGCAAGCCTTCTTCGGGCGAGATGGCCGGACTTGCTTCCAGCGCGCAGAACAGCAGGAAGGCGTCGAGGAAGCGTCCCGCTGGCAGACTGATGCCCACCGGTTCGAACGGGTCGACATCCATGCAGCGCACTTCGATGTATTGCACACCACGGGCGCAGAGGGCCTGAATCGGCCGTTCGCCGGTCTGGATCACGCGCTTGGGGCGGATGGTGGAGTAGTACTCGTTTTCGATCTGCAGCACATTGGTGCTCAGCTGGATCCACTCGCCATCGCGCTTGGTACCCAGTTCGGCATACGGCGCATACGGCTGGTTGACGGCTTTGGTGAGCGCGGCGACGTAGCTGTCGAGGCAGTTTTCGTGCGGGCTGAGGCCGGACTGGGCATCGTTCTGGTAGCCGAGATCGCTCATCCGCAGACTGGTGGCGTAGGGCAGGTAAAGGGTGTCGTCCGACAGGGTTTCCAGCTGGTGCGGGCGGCCCCGTAAAAAGCCCTTCTGCAGGGCTGGCGAAGCGCCGAACAGATACATCAGCAGCCAGCTATAGCGACGGAAATTGCGGATCGTGGCCAGATAGGCGTCTGACTGGTAAGCCTTGGCGCTCAGCGGCCGCGCGCTGGTTTCCTGACTTGCTAGCAAGCGCCACAGACCTTCGTCGAGCGAATAGTTGTAATGAATACCGGCGATGCACTGCATGGCTTTGCCATAGCGCAGTGCCAGACCGCGCCGGTAGACATGCTTGAGCATGCCCATATTCGAGTCGCCATACCAGGCGATGGCGATGTCGTCTTCATCGGGCAGGGTGGCTGGCATCGACTGGCTCCACAGCAGTTCCTTGCCCAGCTTGCTGTAGGCGTAGCGGTGGATGCTATCTAGCTTGCCGAGCGTGGTGGCGATGTCGGTTTCTGCCGGCGTGATGAACTCCAGCAGGGTTTCAGCGTAATCGGTGGTGATTTGCGGGTGCGTCAGGGCCGAGCCGAGCGCCAGCGGATGGGGACTGCTTGCCAGATGGCCGTGTCCGTCCACGCGCAGGGTTTCGCGTTCGATGCCGCGCAGGCCGCCCAGTAGCGCATGGTGCGCAGGCTGGTTCAGCAGGGCCAGACGGCTAGTCAAGAGTTGGGACAATTCGGTCTTCCTTTCGTTGGTGCAGCAGGGTGGCATCCGGATCAATCCCGCAGGATCCGCTGCGAGATTAACCGAAAACGCGCAATCGCGTCGGCGGCACGCCCATTTCGGGGTGCACGCACGCAAATCGCTGGCTAGTGTATCAAATTATTAAAAAGGGACGTGGTCGGGGTAGGCTAGGCGAGCCGGCCGCCGCTGACGCGCTCGATGCCGGCCAGATCCTGCCAGCTTTGCACGTCCTGATAACCATGTGCCTGCAGGCAGGCGCGTACCTCGGCGGCCTGATCGTAGCCGTGTTCCAGCAATAACCAGCTGGCCGGGTGCAGGTGGGCGGGGGCACCGGCGATGATGGTGCGCAGCGCCGAGAGCCCGTCGGCATGATCGGTCAGTGCGCCGCTCGGCTCGAAACGCAGATCGCCTTCCGACAGGTGGCGGTCGCCACTGGCGATATATGGCGGGTTGGAGACGATCAGATGGAAGCGTGGCTGTTGTGCCAATGCGGCAAACCAGTCACTGCTGAGAAAATTGATGTGGCACTGATTGCGCGCGGCATTGCGGCGCGCCAGCGTCAGGGCGGCTTCACTGACATCGAGTGCAGTGACCTCGGCATCGCGGCGCTGGTGGGCCAGCGCGACGGCGATGGCGCCGCTACCGGTACCCATGTCGAGCACCCGGCCTTGCGCGGGCAGACGTTCGAGCGCCAGTTCCACCAGCAGTTCGGTATCGGGACGGGGAATCAGCACCGCCGGATCGACTTCGAAGGGCAGACCGAAAAATTCGCGCTCGCCGACGATGTAGGCGATCGGTTCGCCGGCCAGGCGGCGCGTTACCAGTGCGGCATAACGGGCCGCTTCGTCCGCGCTGAGTTGGCGTTCTGACTGGGTAATCAGGGCGACCCGGTTCACCCCCAGCGCGTGGCACAGCAGAATGCGGTTGTCGAGCGGATCGAGCAGTGCCTGTCGCTGCGCTGCAGCCAGACTCAGGCCGGCGCACAGCTGATCCGTGTGACGGATCATGCGTCGCGGCGACGCAGCAGCAAGCCCAGTGCGATGGTCAGCATCACAAAGCCGAGCAGCGACCATTGCGGAATCGACAGACCGAACCATGGCGCGGTGGCGTCTTCACACAGACCGTCCGCCTTGAACAGGAAGGGCAGGTAAGTCGCGGCCGGCAGTTTGTTGAGGAGGGTTTCCATCGGGTCGATGCCGCAGGACAGGCCGGGATGGGCCAGAATGTAGAGATGTTTGCCAGCCGTACCCAGACCGCCGAGGGCCGCCAGCAGGCTCAGCCCCGTGTAGACGCGCGGTTTGCGGAAGGCGCCCACCACTGCCAGGATGCCGACGCTCAGGAACAGGTAGCGCTGGATCACGCACAGCGGACAAGGCAGCATATCCAGCGCATGCTGGAGATACAGCGCAACGGCGATCATGGCGAAGCTGAAGGCGGCAATTGCCAGCAAGGGAGTACGCGATGGATTCATGGATTAGTCCGGAAGTTGGTTCAATGACAGTAGCAACAATTCTCGCACAGAGTTGCCATTTGTGCCTTATTTCTTGCTTAGTCGCCCAGTGCGGCCAGTAGCTCGGCCTGATGTTCGGCGGCCAGCGCATTGGTCAGTTCGGTGAGGTCGCCATCCATGATGAAGTCCAGCTTATACAGCGTCAGGTTGATGCGGTGATCCGTCATGCGCCCTTGCGGGTAGTTATAGGTGCGGATCCGTTCGCTACGGTCGCCCGAACCGATCAGGCTCTTGCGGGTGGCCGCTTCCTTTGACTGCTGTTCGCGCAGTTGCACGTCCTTGATGCGCGCGGCCAGCACTTTCATGGCTTGCGCCTTGTTCTTGTGCTGCGAACGGTCATCCTGACACTCGACCACGATGCCGGTCGGTAAGTGGGTCAGGCGCACCGCCGAATCGGTTTTATTGATGTGCTGACCACCGGCACCGGAGGCGCGGAAGGTATCGATGCGCAGATCGGCCGGGTTGATGTTGACGTCTTCCACTTCATCCGCCTCGGGCATGACCGCTACCGTGCAGGCCGAGGTGTGGATGCGGCCCTGGGTTTCCGTGGCGGGCACGCGCTGCACGCGGTGGCCACCGGATTCGAATTTCAGTTTGGAATACACACTGTTGCCGACCAGTCGCACGATCACTTCGCGGTAACCGCCCAGATCGGACGGCGACTCCGACACCACTTCCACCTGCCAGCGGTTGCGCTCGGCAAAGCGGGTGTACATGCGCAGCAGGTCGCCGGCAAACAGGGCCGATTCGTCACCGCCGGTGCCGGCGCGGATTTCCAGGAAGATGTTGCGCTCGTCGTTGACGTCTTTGGGCAACAGCATTTTCTGCAGTTCCAGCTCCAGCTCGGCCAGACGGCCACGCGCGGCGTCGATTTCATCCTGCGCAAACTCTTTCATGTCCGGGTCGCCCAGCATTTCCTGTGCGGTGGCGAGGTCGCCCAGCGCTTCCTGATAGGATTTGTAGAGGGCCACCAGCGGCCCCAGTTCGGCGTGCTCGCGGGTCATCTTGCGGTAGGCGTCCATATTGCTGGTGGCGCCTTCGGACATCAGTAATTCATCCAGCTCGGTTAAACGGTTTGCCAATTGATCAAGCTTGGCCAGCATCGATGGTTTCATAGCGGATTCGGGAGTAAGGTGTAAGCAGTGCCGTCGGGCGGCAGGGAAGGTGTGCGGCAGGCGCACACCGGCACGGCAGCGGCGCTAACGGCGACCGCGGAACAGCTGCGGCAGCAGGGCTGCCAGATGGGCGCGTTCTTCGCCCTGGGCACGGTGCAGCGCCTGCTGCGGGCCGTGCATGAATTTGGCAGTCAGCCCTTTCGACAGCGCTTCCAGTACCGCGTCGATATCTTCGCCCTTGGCCAGCATACGGCGCGCCCGCTCGAGTTCGAGCTGGCGCAGTGCTTCGCCGTTTTCATGCAGACTCTGGATGACGGGTACCACGGCGCGGTCATCGATCCAGTGCATAAACGATTGCACGCGGGTTTCGATAATGGCTTCGGCCTGTGCCACGGCAGCCTGACGGTTTTCCAGTCCGGTCTGCACCACTTTGCCCAGATCATCGACCGTGTACAGAAAGGCGTCGT
>JAIXXN010000062.1 GCA_027490725.1 Oxalobacteraceae bacterium | reverse complement strand
GGCGAGTTGAAACTCGGAGCCATGCTTTCCGGCCTGGATGAATCCGAACTAGATGAATGGCTGGACGAACGATGGGCTTAGTCCGAATTTTATGAATAATTCGGCTCTCGGCCACAAGCAGCCATTCAAATCATGACAGTCAGAGAGCCTTCTTTTCCTGCGACTTTCTATGCACAATAAAAGACGATTTTATGCCAGCGCTGTTTTATGCGCCATGCTGGTTTCGCAAGTATCACTTGGCGCAAATAGAAGCACGGCTGCGCTGGACTTCATCGCGGGTGTTGAATCGAGGCTGACGCTGCCGCCTGGTTCGTATAAGTTACACGAATATATACGGCACTATAAATTCTACGGAACGCATGCTAACTCAAAAGTAGAAGCGGTCTTTGTCGTTGGCGAAGGTTCTGGCGGCGTGAAGTTGGTAGGCAAAGATGCGTTACCAAGGATTCTTGATGGTGGTTGTAACGTTGTAAATGTGGTGCTCACACGAGCTGGGAAAATATTAAGCGTCCAGTGTAATGGAAGAGCCTGATTTAACGAAATGGGGGCCGGTAGCAACACCGCTGATGTTTGACGTTGCAACGCTTACTGAAGCTATTTATGCAGAGAAAAATTCGAATTTCTAATACGGTGCGATTTCAACTCGTGACAATTAGATAGCCTCGTTGCCCTTAAGTCGCGATGCTGATGCCCAAAACGCAGGCCGCGTTCGGCCACTAGCGGACCGACAGATTTTACAATTTCACATTTTCTTAAAATCATAAAAACTCAAATGTATTCGAAGAAAAATCTCATTGCTTTTATCCTGACGTTATCTTCAGTGACCTCCGTTTTTTCTCAAAACCAAGTCCCTGAGCAATTGAAAAAATTTGCAGATGTCAATGATGGGACGTGCGCTCAGGTGGTTCCTCAATTTGTTAGTGACCCCACATACGAGGTCGCCTTGAAGGAGCACCCGATTAGTGTTGACAAAATTTGCCTATGCTCCAGGAAGGCCATTCTTGAAGATGAGACACTGAAGAAGCAATTTTCCGGGAAAGAAGAGGATGTATTGCAACGGCTAAAATTCGGCAATCTAAAATCATATCTGCTGCTACGCTCCACTCAGTCGGCTTTTCAGTGCGTTGCTGAAGAGATTGATAGGTCGTTGAAGTATGTAAAACTTGAGCAATAACATCTGATGCCGCTACCGGCCAACAGCGGACTTTCGCAAGTTACCTTAGCAAAGGATGAGAATGTGAGGGCTGAAAATCCAACTTACATTGCAACACAAGATATTCTGTGGCTTCGTGGTGATGGCAATAAGGTTCTCATACAAGCCTCTATTGGTATTCCTTATCGGACATCTGATTCTTGGGCCTGCCCGGCTGCTCTCATTGGAGTTGATGGCCGTTATCCTGACTTCGTAGGAGTGAGTTCATTTCAATCGCTGACTCTAGCGATGCGCTTGATTCGACAGCGACTGGGCCATTTGTTGGATGCAGGAGAGGTATTGGTCTTTCCCAACAGTGAAAACGATAGATGGGACCCAAAAGTTCTAGACGCCTTTTTTGGTATTACTGATTGAGCTGCAATCGGCCAAAACCGGTCGTTCTATGTGACGATGAAATTCTTAAATTGGATTGAGTAAATTTTGAGGAAATAAACTCCTGTGAGTTATGATTACAGCAAGCTATTTGAAAAAATCATAGAGGTAATTGGGGCTGAAGTAAGCACGACTCAGCGTATGTTAGCTGTTATAGAGGAGTGCTCACGGCAGAAGCCACACCCAGATTGGGAACTACTCGCTAGTATCAACTTTGAAGCCGATGGTCCGGCTATCCGACATTGGCTTTCCTCCGCTTTTGAAACACTGGAGCCGAAGTCCGTGCATGGACTGTGGTTTGGCCTTGTGAACCTTAGCGATGGTAACAGCACGACAGCGGATGTTTATGTGGGAGGCAGCCCGAATTTTGATGAGGAAGGTATCGATTGGGCATCCGAAATTACTTCAATCACTGAGCTAAGCTATCTGAACTCCATCGTATTGCACGACATATATACCATTGCTTATCGTACTGGCACTGGGCATTTAGGAAACGATGCCGAATACCCCCTCGCGTTAGCGTATGGAGCGATTGCAGCGATTCAAGCTTTGCGAGATGACGGGCTGCTTGCCTCTAATCTTTCGTCCGTCAAAGGGGCAGCATCAGGCTTCGATAGTGGTGACTTTCTATTTTTGGGCGCTGTAGAAGACGGACACTTTCACACTCGCATTAAAGCTGGTTAAAGTTGAACAACGCCGCAAACGGCCATTTGCAGACACATAGGAATATCGATGGATATAGCTATCTCGAAGGATTTCATAAATTGCGTTCAATATGAGGGCTGCTTTGAGGGGGCACTACCGATAAAACCACGTCTGAACAAAGAAAGCTGGAACTATGTCTAACCGAGAATTGCGCTGTCAGAACTGCTATACGACGTTTCCTGAAAACCGGCGCACCGAGTTTTCTATAAGGTTTCAGTTGCTCACGCTCATCGGAGTTATCTTTTGGTATGCCCCTTCATACGTAATGTGGCCTCGAAATGTATGCCTTTCTTGCGAGCGTCGTGTCAAAGCAACTGGTGTTATTTGCTCCGTATTCGCAGTTTTGGCTATTGGTTTGATGCAGCTCCTTAAATAAAGTGTGCTGCTTGCAATGGCTGGGACCGGCCACAAGCTGCCCTTCAAGGTTGAACACAAAAAAATAATGAAGAACTTGAGGAAGATATTTTTGTTCGTATTAATGGCAATTCTTGGTGCAAGCGTCTGGGCTGATGCCGCTCCTAAATGCAATACGGCAGGGAATCAGTTGGAGTTGAATGCTTGCGCCAGCGCTGACTTTGAACGAGCAGATGTAGAGCTAAATAAGACGTATCAGATGATTCTGAAGAAGATGGCCGACGAGCCACTCTTTGTTAGGAAGCTTCGTGTAGCTCAAAATGCCTGGCTGGTATTTCGTGATGCTGACCTCGATGCTCGCTTCTCATGTGCGGAAAATGATGTCCGTCGGTGCTGGGGGAGTATGTATCCAATGTCATACTTGGCTCGTAAGACGGAGTTGACCAAAGACAGAACGAGACAGCTTCAGCAAATTTTGAATGATGGTATCGGACAATAGCGTCATTAAAGAAAATCGACTGTGCAATATCGGCCACAAGCAGACGGACGTGGGAATTTAATATGAAAGTGTTACGGCTGCTTTTCTTGCTCATCGCAGCGTTGTCTGCCATTGGATTTTCGCTGTTGGTCTGGCCTCAAATTTCGATTGACCGATGCTTGGATAACGGCGGCCGTTGGAATAGTAAGACCTCTTCGTGTGAAGGTGGCGACCGTTAGCTGCTCACGGCCACTAGCGACGCTCATGTTCTCAAGCGCCATTGTTTTGTGAGGAATTTGAATAATAATGTTCTCTTTTAAATGTACCTCCTGTGGCGAAGTTCATGAAGGTATGCCTAGCTTTGGTGCGCACGCTCCGCTTAGCTACTATGAAGTACCGACCGAGGAGCGAGAGAATCGGTGCCATCTGGGAACTGACGACTGCGTAATTGACGAGGAGTTTTTCTTCGTTCGGGGATGTTTAGAAATTCCCGTTATTGGTGAAGTTGAACCGTTCAGTTGGGGTGTTTGGGTGTCGCTCAGCCAGGCCAATTACCTCCAATGGGTAAAGTACAATGAGTCGGAGAAACGTTCACATATCGGCCCTTTTTTTGGTTGGCTTAACGCCTGGATAAAGCCTTACCCGGACACAATTAGCTTGAAGACCAATGTTCATCTACGGGACGACGGCATTCGACCATTCATCGAGCTGCAATCTACTGACCATCCACTTGCAATTGAACAAAGAATGGGCATCACGGTCGAGCGGGTCGCAGAGCTTTACGCCCAGATGATGCACTAAGCCGGTAGCGGCCGCTTACAGACGCTGGATTGCCCCTCGCTTTGCGTATTGGAGTTCTTTTGAGACAGAGTCGTTGGATATATTTGGTTGTGCTTTCGTTGGTTAGCCGTGCAGCCCACGCGCACGGGGAAGACGTCTTAACCTCGATTTATGCCGAGATAATCTCAGTAGCACTTTGCATCGCATTCTTATTTCTACGAAAAGAGGCGAAGCCGTTTTGTGCAATCGGATTTGCCGCCTGCATTGCTGGCGTGATTGCCGTGAATTGGGCTCTTGCTGACGTACCTTATCTGCAGAACCAAAGCATGATTATGGTTGTGGAATTTATCATGCCTTTAATGGCTACTTTTTCGGTCATTCAGATATCAAAAATCATCGCAAATCATAAAAAGTAGTTTGTTTTGCCGGTGATACCAATTTCCGCTCTGAGCGATTCGGGTGCGTGACAATTAGAGAGCTTTTTGCGACGTTGAGGCACTATGATATTGCCTTAAGTTCTGGCTGCGTTCGGCCAAGAGCCGACCTTCAATGAAATATACGAGTAAGAATCTACTGAAATGCGACGAGAACCAGCAACCGTTTTGGCCGCCTTATTTTCGTTGATACCTGGCTGGTGCATCGCTGCCTTGGGTAGCAGCGAAACCCAGTATGGCCTGCTCATATCTATAGTGGCGCTGCCGTTCTATGTCATGTTAGTTGCTGCCGTCCTTGCTATCGTTCCCATACTGGTGGGAAAGCTCGGATATTTTTCGATGCGTGCATACTTCGTGTCCGGTTGTGTCTCATCACTCGGGCTAGGCCTAGTGCTTATCGAAGGGGATGTCAGCTGGATTGGTGCGGCGGCAGGGGTTATTAGTTTGCTCTGTGCTTTTATGCTGGTTCGGTAATCCCCCCTGCAAATAATCGGAACTATGAGTAGAATTTTCTTAGTATGATTTTTGAAAGTTCCTCATGAAGCCTTCCCGTTACACCGACAGCCAAATTATCGCCATCCTCAAACAAGCCGAGGCAGGTTCACCGATCCCCGAACTGTGCCGCGAGCATGGTATGAGCACTGCCACGTTCTATAAGTGGCGGGCCAAGTTTGGCGGCATGGACGCCTCACTGATGGCTCGCATGAAGGAGCTTGAAGAAGAGAACAAGCGCCTAAAAAAAATGTATGCCGAAGAGCGCCTGAAGGCTGAGATTGTTGCCGAGGCACTTGCAAAAAAGTGGTAGCGCCATCTCAACGCCGAGAGATGGCGCGCTGGGTCGTTGATCAAGGGCGCGCGACAATCTGTTTGGCTTGTCTGGCGTTCGGCATCAGTCAGACCTGCTTTCGTTATCAGGCCAAACTCAATGCCGAGAACGATGTCATCGCGGACTGGCTGGTTCGTTTGACCAACAATCAGCGCAATTGGGGCTTCGGCCTTTGCTTCCTGTATTTGCGTAACGTGAAGGGCTTTCAATGGAATCATAAGCGCGTCTACAGGATCTACCGTGCCCTCGAACTGAACCTGCGGATCAAGCCGCGCAAACGCCTCGTGCGCGAGCGGCCGTAGCCCTTGGCGGTGCCAACAGCGATCAATCAAGTCTGGTCGATGGACTTCATGCACGACCAGTTGAGCGACGGGCGCAGCATCCGGCTGTTCAACGTGATCGACGATTTCAATCGTGAGGGCTTGGGTATCGACGTGGATTTTTCGCTGCCGTCCGAACGGGTCATTCGGTCGCTTGACCAGATCATCGAATGGCGCGGCCAGCCATTGATGATTCGTTGTGACAATGGGCCGGAATACATCAGTGGTGTCACTCAGGCATGGGCTGAGAAGCGCGGGATTCACATCGAATTTATCCAACCAGGGCAGCCGCAACAGAATGCCTACATTGAGCGCTATAACCGCACCGTCCGTTACGATTGGCTGGCACACCACTTGTTCGACTCCCTCGAGGAAATCCAAAATTTTGCCACCCGTTGGTTATGGACTTACAATCACGACCGGCCCAACATGGCCAATGGCGGCATCACCCCGAAGCAAAAACTAGCACTCGCCGCATAGTCTCTACTCATAGCCCGCATTAAAAATGGGAGGATTACCGTATTGGTCACCTTATCGAGACCAAATTGGCGAGGATTGGAACAGCGTTTTACGCGAGTCTTTAAGTCCACTGATATTTGCTAAGAGCCGCTCTGCTTACGAACTCGAAATGATGAAGGTAATCGCACGTGCAAATGACACGCACAGCAACCTATGGAGTTCTCTCAGTGTCCGGCCTCCAGTAGGGCACTGTGCGCTTCCTTTACAGGTGCGATTTGTGAAAGGTAATGCTGTTGTAAATCGCTACGTGGACTCTGAAACGGCAAATACGAGTGGAATCAATCCGGGTGATGTGCTTGAAGCCATCGATGGCGTACCAATTACCCAACTAGTTGCAAGTTTACGTCCGTACTATGCTGCATCAAACGAGGCGACTCGGTTGCGCGATATTGCAGCGAATTTAACCAACGGAAAATGTGGGGAGGCATTAATTTCTATCAGACACGGTGACAGCGACAAAGAAATTACACTCGTCCGTACTCCTCGAAGTGGGCCTCAAATTCAGGTGCGGCATGACAAGGCTGGCGAAACATTTCAGTCAATTACAGAGGACATCGCATATATCAAACTGTCTTCCATCAATCGGGCAGATGTTCCTTCCTATATGGAACGAGCGTCAAAGACAAGAGGTTTGATAATTGATATTCGTAATTATCCGTCAGATTTTATGCCTTTCGTACTGGGTTCGTATCTGGTGGACAAACCAACCAGTTTTGCGCGAGTGACGTTAGCTGACATTACTAATCCGGGAGCCTTTAAGTGGGGGCCAGAGATAACAATTTCTCCGCGAGGCGCAGGCTACAAGGGAAAAGTAATAATTCTGGTTGATGAAATGTCTCAAAGCCAATCGGAATATACCGCGATGGCATTACGTGCGAGCCCGCGCGCAATTGTAGTTGGAAGCACAACCGCAGGTGCCGATGGCAATATTTCTGCATTAACGTTGCCTGGAGGTTTGAAAACGGTGATTAGTGGCATCGGTGTTTTTTATCCTGACAAAAGGCCAACGCAACGTATAGGAATTGTCCCTGACATCGAAGTGATGCCAACAATCGCCGGGCTTTCTAAGCAACAAGATGAAGTGCTGGAGGCAGCAATAAAATTAATTCAAGCGGATTAGAATAACGAAGGTCCGCAAAGGGGCGACAGCAACCGGCTGAGGAGCAGCCACTCCTGGTTACCAAATTTGATTATGAACGAGGCAGAGAATGCTAGAAGACCCTAGACTGGTCGCGGCAGCAATTTGGGCATCGGGGGCGGCCACGTCGCTACTTTTCTGGCACCAAGGAGGACGTTACGTCGGCATCGCGCTGGTTTGCTGGTTTGTTTGGTTTTTCTTTTCAGTAATAATAATTTTGAAACATCAGAATCGTCGGCCACTGCTGTGGACTTCAGTGCCGATTATTATTTATGCATCTTATGGCCCTGTGTTCGTTACCCTGCTGGCAGTGCCGTACTTGATAGACAGGATTATGGGAAAGTCCACGCTTTGACCGTGCTCGGCCGAGGCTGTGTAAAATAGCGCGAGAAAAATCCACCTCTCAGAACGGCCGCTACGCAATTTTTTTCGATACGGGGAATAGTCACCCTACCCATGAAAATTTCGCTTTTGTGCGTTTTTACACAGCCTCGTCCAGGAGCAGCCCCTCCGTGCAAGAATTGAAAGCAAAGTTTATGACTCGTACTACCCTTCGAAAATTGCTCTCCGTCTGCGTCATTATTACAGTAATCGGCACTTTTGAATTTTTCTTTGGAAAAAATGGAAAATTTGAATTACATCCTACCCTAAGGATTTTGTTGGTTTTAACAATTGTCGTCCTTTTCAACATTTCTTCATTTGCGTTGAGAAAGGTTTTTAGTTCAAGACGCATGATTAGACGCGGTAATTATGTCGAAGGAGCGCAAGTCGCGCGGCAATTTGTTGCTGAGCTTAAGGCCCAACCATGGAAGCGTCTACTTTGCAAATTTGCGATTGAGGTATACACGAGTGAGCCTGAAGTCTTGGGACATATGTGTATTGCAAGTGCTTATCGGCATGAAGGAAATTTAGATGCAGCGTTTTCCGCGTACCTACAAGCAACTCAAATTGATCCACTTTGTCCAACTGCATTTTTGGGCTTGGCTTTGGTATCGGGCGCACTTGGAAATCAGAGTCAAGCAGAATTTTATGTGGCGCGTAGCCGAGACTTGGGTTACACAGGGTCAATTAGCGATAAATTATTTATGCTTGGCGGCGACTTAACCGGCAAGATTGCGCTGTCCGCCCCAGTTGCCAATTCCTAAAACGTCGCTAGATTTTTTTGTGAAAAATGGCTGAGTCTGAGCGATGGCCAAAATGTCCGCTTTGGGGGAAACTCGACAGGCGGCTTTGGGGCGGAAGCCGACGCTCATCAATCGTCGGCTTCTCTATTTGCGGCAACAGTGTGCGTCTCAGCGACCGAAGCTGTAGCGCAGGCCAGCCACCAGCGTGCGCGGTGCGCCGGGGCCGTAGAAAGTTGATGACACGACGCTCTGATTGTCACCCGAGGCCGAGAACGGTCGGGCGATGAAATTGCCGCTCGCCGTTAGACCTGTTGCGTTGAGCTGTGAGGCAGTCGCGTAGCGCCGGTCGAACAGATTGCTGATGCGGGCGAACAGTTGCCAGCGCGAGCCGGCCGCATAGCGCGTCGACAGGTCGAACAGCGCGTAGCCGGCGCTGCGGCCGCTGCCCAGAAAGTACACACCATCGGGCTGATGCTGGCCATTCTCGTTGCCCCGTGCGTTGCTGGAAGAAATGGCCCGCACGCCCGCCTCAACTGACCACGCTGGCGTCACGTGCCACTCGGCACTGGCCTTCACATTGTGGCGCGCGATCAGTGGGATGCGGTCGCCGGCATGGATGGTGATGTTGCCGTTCGCATCGGCGCTGCTGTTGGCTGCGCCGCCCAGCACTTCGCTACTGCGGAAGGTGGCATCCAGATAGGTATAGCTGGCCGACCAGTCGAGCCGGCTGCCTTGATGGTTCAGCCCCAGTTCCAGCCCTTGACGGCGAGTCTGGCCGATATTGCGGAAGTAGCCATAGCCCGCGCTATCGTCGGCCACGAACAGGATGTCGTTGCGATTGCTGGCACTGAACAGGCTGGCATTCCAGCGGATGTGCTGCGCCACGCTGCCCCGCAGGCCTGCTTCCCAGGTACGCGTGACGACTTGCTGCAGCGGCGGATCGCCGGCCATGGCGTTCGGCAGTTTGCACGGATTGGCCGGATCGGCGCAACCGAGTTCGATCGCGGTCGGGGTGCGGCTGCTTTCGCTGACGCTGGCATACAGATTGGTGGCGGGTGCCACGTCCCAGCTGGCGCCCAGCGAGGGATTCAGGCGGTGGTAATGATGATCGCCATCGAGTGAACCGGCGCCGCCGCCCGGCGTGAGATGGTCGCGGTTGTGCACACTGCTGCGGTGGTAGCGGCCGGACAGGGTCAGATGGAGTGTCGGGCTGGGGCTGATGGTCTGGCTGGCGTACAGGCTGGCTGTCTGGCTGCGTCCACTCAGATTGACCCGCGCGTCGACCGGGGCACCGCTGTCATCGATCTCGCTGCCGTCGGCATAGAAGTCGACCGGCGTGATGCTGCGGTCAGGATTCAGATACCCGAACTGTGCCGACTGACGGAATTCCGTGTGGCTGCGGTCATAGGCGATGCCGGCCGTGAATTGCTGCGGCATGCCGGCCCAGTTGCCGTTCAGGGTCGCCTGCGCGCTGATGCCGGCATTGTGCTGCTGGCTGGCGCTGCGGTTGAGCAGGCCATTGCATTTCTCCGCAGGTTCATCGCTCAGCAGCACATTGGCGAGGCAACGCCAGTAGGGGAAGGGGGTATTCGCGGCACTCGCACCCTTGGTGGGATAGCCTTGGTAACCGGCAGCGGCCAGCGCTGCCTGCTCCGCTGCACTGGGCTGATAGACCGACTGATCGAGCGCATCGTCATTCATGTCACCGTTCAGCGTGTCGGTGCGCAGCCGCCGGTAATAGGCATTGCCGGTCAGCTGGAGTTGTTCGCTGACGCGATGGCTGGCCGCCAGATTCAGCAGCAAGCTATGGTTGTGGGTGTTATCCGGCCGTGTGTAAATGCTGGCGTAATCGTGCTGCAGCAGACGTTGCTCCTGCAAGCCGTTGCCGGTGAGCCTGGATGTCGCGTAGGAGCTGCTGAGCGACACTTCAGTCTGGCGATTCGCCCAGCCCAGCTTACCGAACAATTGACCCACCCGGCTGGGCGACGCGTCGCGCCAGCCATCTTCCTTGTAACCATTGCCGGTGGCGAACCAGTGCCAGCCTGCGTCGTTGTGTCCGCCATGTTCGAAAGACAGTTCCCGGTGACCGTAGCGGCCCGTCTGAAGTTGTACGGCGCTGCCGGCATCGCTGCGGCCATCTTTGCTGCGCAACACCAGTGCCCCACCGAGTGTGTTCAGACCGAACAGCGGATTGGAGCCTGGCAGCAAGTCCATGCTGGCTATCGCGGCGAGGGGAATCAGATCCCAGCTCACTACGTCTCCAAAGGGCTGGTTCAGGCGCACACCGTCGAGGTAAACGGACAGACCTTGTGGCGTGCCCAGCAGTGGCGATGCGGTGAAACCGCGGAAGCTGACGTCCGGCTGGAAGGGATTGCCCTGCACCTCGTTGATGGTGACGCTACCCAGTCGGCGATGCATAGCATCGCTGAGGCTGGCGCTGGCCGGTGCTGCGAGGTCGGCACTATCGAGATGCTGGACATGCGCGGGGACTTGTTCGCGTGCCAGCATGGCGCCGGACAGGGGCGTGGTGCCGATGACCTGCACAGTCTGCATGGGGGCCGACGCATCGGCCTCATCGGCCCACGCTGGCACACTGCACCAGATGGCGGCCAGCGCGGCGGCGAGGCTGCTGAGACGAAGCGACGTGTCGATGGCGGGGGGGCGGTATCGGGCTGATTGCATGCTGGGTCTCCTGATTTTTATGATGTTGGTACGGCGTGATGGTCGTCATTATTCGCAGCGCACGGGCGTGCGGGCTAGGGAAAAATTCCCGATCTGCGCCCTTGCTTGCTTGGCATGGAAGTTGCGAACCTGAGGGCATACAACACAGAACAAGGGGACATCATGGATCTGCGCCGCCGTCTGCTTGGCTCGCTCGGCGTACTGCTCGCCGGCTTGCTGGCGATGATTGCTGTGGTCCAGCTGCATTCGCTACGGGCCGATGTGGAAGCGGAAGTCGCCGCGTCGACCCATCTGGTGAATGTGCTGGTGAGCGCCGGTACGCTGGCGCCACAGGGCGCGCCGGCACTCCGGCAGTTGCTGGACCAGGCCGGTTTGCGGCATCTGAGCATCCGCACGGCGGCCGACGCGTCGCACGGGGTGCGGCCACGCACGGGACATCACACCCCGGCACAGCCGCTGTTGGGATGGCTTGGGCTGGATTCTGCTGCGTCACAGCCGGAACAGCAGATTCGCATCGGCGAACAAACCCTGTTCATTGCCGCCAATCCCGCCTCGGAGATCGGCGAGCGGCTGGCGGACACTGTGCGACTTTGGAGCACCCTGTTGTTCTTTTCTGGTACAACTTTGCTGGTGGCGTGGTGGTGCGCCGACCGTGCACTGCGTCCCGTGCGCGAGCTGGAGGCCAGCTTGCACCGTCTGGCGCGTGGTGAGCCGGATCCCGCTTTGCCGCACTTTGCCTTGCGCGAGTTTGGCCGGGTGGCACGCGCCATCGAGTTTCTGGCCACTGCGCTGGCCGAAGCGCGCGCTGCGCAGCAAACGTTGGCGCGTCAGCTGATCACTGTGCAGGAGGATGAGAAGCGTGCACTGGCACGCGAGCTGCACGATGAGATGGGCCAGACCCTGACGTCGCTCAATGTGACTGCCGCCCATCTGGAGCGACATGGCGCGCACATGGTGCCTGCGCTGGTGACGGAATGTGCGGCCGACTTGCGGCGCGATCTGCGTGCCTGTACTGGCCAGTTGCGCAACATCCTGAAAACTTTGCGCCCACATGGACTGAGTGCGCAAGGCTTGCAGCAGGCATTGACGGAATTGCTGACGAGCTGGCGTGGCAAGCAGACCGCGATACGCTTCGAGCTGGCCTTGCCGGAACTGCTGCCAGAGGTGGATGAGGCGCTGGCGCTGGTGATCTATCGGGTGGTGCAGGAAGCGCTGACCAATGTGGTACGCCATAGCGGCGCGCAGGTCTGCAGCGTGCGACTGCAGACGGTCGCCGGCAGGCTGGTGCTGGAAGTGAGTGATGACGGCTGCGGCTTGCCGTCCGGTCTGCAATGGCAGGGCGGGCTGCTCGGGATGCAGGAGCGGATCGGCATGGTAGCGGGACAGTTACAGGTGCTGCATGGGACTAGCGGCGGCTTGCACCTGCGGGCCAACTTTGCACTGCAGACAGCGCTGCCTGCCCCTCAGCCTTGCACGCAGGGAGTGCCAGCATGATCCGCATTGTGCTGGTGGATGACCACGCGGTGGTGCGCAGCGGCTATCGGCGCCTGCTGTCGGCGGAAGTCGATTTCTGCGTGGTGGGCGAAGCGGCCACCGCCGCAGAAGCGAATGCACTGCTCCAGCAGAGCGAGCCGGATGTGGCCATCGTCGATCTGAACCTGAAGGGTAGTAGCGGATTGGAAGCGATCGCGGGCATGCTGGCGCGGCAAGCGTCGCTGCGGGTGCTGGTGCTGTCGATGCATGATGATGCCGGCCATCTGGCACAGGCATTCAAGGCGGGGGCGCACGGCTATCTGACCAAGTGCAGCGAGCCGGAAGAGGTGATCGCTGCGATCCGTACCGTGATGACGGGGCAGCGCGTGCTGTCGCGCGATATGCAGGCGCTGGCCCCACCGGACTGCGATGCGGGCGTGCATGGTTTGAAGCCGCGCGAATTCGAATTGCTGCGCTTACTGGTGCATGGCGAGTCGGTGCAGGAGATTGCCAGCCTGATGCACCTGAGCCCGAAGACGGTGCTGAACTATCTGACCCTGATCCGGCAGAAACTCAATGCAGAGAATGACTTCAAACTCATGCATCTGGCGGCCCGTTCGGGGCTGGTCGACTTTGGGGCTGCCCTCGCGGCATGAGGCGGGTAGTCAGCATGGCGCCGTGCGTGCGCCGGTACTAGTATTACTACTACCGGCGCACGGCTAACTGAGCACGAATGCAGTCCAGCCCAATCGGGTGTCTGGCCTACAGGGTGCTTAAGCGGGTGCGGGATTCCTGTACCAGCGGATGCGCTTCACCATAGACCGCAAGACGCAGCGAGAGTGCCCGTTGCAGGGCGTCGCGCGCCGGTTCGATCTGGCCCAGCCCCCGCAGGCTGACGGCGAGTTCCTGTAGTACCTCGGCAACGTCCTCTTTGTTAAAGACGGGCAGACTCTCGCGCATCGTCAGCAGTTGCTGTAATTTGAGGCGGGCGCGCTCGTACTGGCGCTGTCCGTTGTACAGTTGTCCCCAGCCAAGCCAGCTGATACTGAGTGCGCTTTGATCCGGCCCTGCCTCTTTTTCCCAGTACGGCAATGCTTGCGTTAGCAGTTTTTCGGCATCCTCATAGTGACCGAGTGCAATCTGGGTGCGGCCCAGCGCATTTTGCAGGCTGGCGATAAACCCGGCATCGCTGGCCAAGTCGGCCTGTACAGTCGTCATAGCCGCCTGAAACGCGCTATAAGCCTGGGCGTCACGATGCCAGCGCAAATACAACTGCCCCAGCGCATACTGCATCATCATTAATTGAGAAGGTTTTTTTTCTGCCGACGCTTGCAGACGTGCGATTCCGCCCTGTAGTATTTTTTCCGCTTCGTCGTATTCGCCGTTCAACTTCAGCAGGGCTGCCAGGGTGTGCTCCGCATTGATCAGCGCTGATAAGCCCAGCTCGGTATACAGCGCGCGGGATCGCCGGGCGAGTACGATACCCTGATCGAACTGATGCGCTGCCTGATACAGGCCGGCAGTGCTTTCGAGTAAGGCCGCCACTTGCGCGCTACGTGCGCCGTGCAGTCTTTCGCGCTGCTGCAGCAGCGCGAGATAGCAGCTTTCTGCCTTGGGGTAGTGCCCCGTCATCTGGTACAGGTCACACAGCTTCTCGGTTTCCTTGAGCAGTGCTGCGTCATCGGTGTCGTAAAGTTTTTGCGCCATGCCCAGACTCCGTTCGGCGTAGGGCAGTGCGTCGGTGTAACGGCGTACTGACTGCAGATAGTCGCTGGTTTTTTCCAGTGTTGCATGGGTTTGTGACAGGTCTTCCTGTTGCTGTTCACTCAGTAGTGCCAGACTGCGCTGGAGGGCCCAGAGTGTCTTTTCCTGATTCTCGACGGCACCATAGTGGCTCGCGAGCAGCGAGAACCCTGCGGCGCTGGTCTGAGCATCGGCGCGCGCGAGCAAGTGTTTGCCTTTTGCCGGATCGATTTTCTCGCGAATCAGCAGAGTACCGAGCCGTACTTTGGCTTCCAGCGACTCATCGACCACTTTCTGATACCACGCGACGGCCTCCGCATAATCGACCTTGGTACCTAGTCCGTGCTCGTAAATACGCGCCAGCGCCGGGATGTGCGTCATACGGCCGTTGCTGGCGGCCTTCAGCAGGAGTACGCGGGCTTTTTCCGGGTCGGCCTTGCTACCATAGCCAGCCAGCATGAACTCTCCCAGCAGACCTTGCGCCTCGGCGTTATTCTGATCGGCTGACTTCTGCAGCCACACAAGCGCCTGCTCGGGATTGGCCTCGATCCCGTCACCGAAAGCGAGTGCCTTCCCGTAGCTCAGTTGCGAGTCGAGATCGCCATCTTCCGCCGCGCGCCGGTGCCAGTACAGTTCTTTTGTGCGATCCGCTTTGCCCAGTCGGCCGTTCTGGTACAGCATGGCCAGGTTGAATTCCGCGTCCGAGTTATGCTGTTCAGCGCACTTTTCATACAATTTACGGGCTTCCTCAGGCTTGTTGGTGAACGAATCGTAGAGGTGGGCTAGCTGGAAAACTGCCGCATTGTTGCCGCGCTCGGCGGCGGTGCGGAAATAGGTTTCCGCTTGCACGAGGTTGCGGCTGACACCCTTGCCATCCCGGTACAGCTCGCCCAGATTCTTCATGGCCAGCGCATTCCCTAGATCTGCGGCTTTGCGATACCATGCCAGTGCTTCGGCGTAATCGGTTTTGACGCCGCGACCATTGTGGTAGAGCGCACCGAGATTATTTGCCGCATAGTCATGGCCCTTTTCTGCAGCAAGGCGATACAAGGTCTGTGCGCGGACGTAGTCGATCGGCACCCCTTGTCCGGTTTCTAAAGCATAGCCAAGATTAAACGCGGACTGCGCATTGTCGTACATGGCGCTGCGCTGATTCCAGAACAGCGCCAGTTCGTGGTTGCTGCTCATCCCTTCGGCGTTGCTGTACATGCTGGCTAGCTGGGCCATCGCCTCATCGTTGCCCTGATCGGCAGCCAGCTGCAACCATTGCCGGGCGAGTGCATAGTCCTGCTTGACGCCGTCGCCCCAGCGATAGCGACGTCCCAGTTCCTGTTGCGCACTCGCGACACCTTGGTCTGCGCTCTTGCGCAGCAGTTCCAGTGCTCTGGGCAGATCCCGGGGGACCCCTTCGCCATAGGCGTACAGAGCGCCGAGCATGGCTTCGGCTTCTGGATGGTTCTGCGCCACGGCCTGCTCCAGCCAGCGTATCGCCTCGCTGACTGATTGCTTCATGCCCATGCCGCTCATGGCCAGCATCGCCAGGCCGTACTGGCTGTTGGCGCTGCCGGCAGCAGCACCCTGCTGCCAGAGCGCGGCCGCACGCGTGTAGTCCTTGTCGCGCTTGGCCTGCATGCCCGCCTCGGCGAGTTTATCGCGGGCGAAGCCTTGCTGCAGTTCATATTGTGCCTGACGCGCTAGTGGCTGATTGCGTAAGCCATGGCCGAGTACCCACTTGAAGGCCTGTTGCGCCCCGGCCTCATCGTGTGCCAGCAGACGTGCCTGCCCGATGTAGAACCAGGCTTCCTCGCGCGCCAGTGCCTGCCGGTCACGCCGCATGGCATCGACCTGCTGCAGCAGTTGCTGCTGGCTGATCAGACCAAGTTGCATGGCCAGCAGCGGGCGCGGCCACGGACCTGCTGGCATCTCGCGTGCAAAGTGTTCGAGGGGGGCAGGTAAAGCCACACCGGCCCGTTGTAGCAGGGCGATATGGCTGGCAGCGTCGGCACTATTGATCATGCCACCGGTGTTGCGCTCGCGTGCTGCACGGTAGCTGGCCATGCGTTCCAGTGCGGCGCTGCTGTTGCCTGCGTAAAACTGTGCCCAGGCCAGTTCCCGCTGCAGGGGCGCGTCGGCTTCTGTCTGCGGAGCGCCTTGCGACGCGGCCAGTGCCTCGGACAGTTTGCCGCGTGCCAGCCATAAGCGCGTCATACATTCGGCCGGTGCGGCGGGTTTAGCGTTGCCGAGGCGGCGCTCCATGCGCTGGGCCAGCTTGATGGCATCGGCACCGATGAATTCATATAAACCGTATTGCTGGTTCAGATAGGTGCACGCCTGTTCAGCGCTGATCTCGGCGTCCTTTTTATTCTGCAGCTGTTCCATCAGTTCGAGCGCCAGATTGGCATGGCGCAGGCTCTCCAGATCCCGCATCGAATAGGCCAGCACGGACTCCTTTTCGACGGCATTGTCCTGCACGCGTAGAGAACCCTCGACAAACTCGTTGAGCAGGCGCGACTGTTCGCCCAGCTGGGGCAGTTCGGCGGCCGGGACTTCGCGCTGTTTCAGACGGAAATCGAAGAGATAATCGACATCGGCACCGCGCAGACCGTATTCCTCGCGGGCCTGGAAATACGGGTTATCGATCATCTTCTGAAACGGCTGATCATTGCGGCGTACCCGTTCCGGCCAGTGGATCTGCAAACGGTAGCGACCACTGTATAAACCGCCGGCCGGAGCGAACGGGAAGTTGCGCACTAATTTGGCCGGGATGCCGAGCGCACCTTCGAGAATCTGGCTGCCCATGCTGACCTGGTAGGCATGGTCTTTCAGACTGACGGCTTTGGGAAGCTGGAGCGTGCTGGTGATTTCGATGCGATTCTCTTGCACGATATCGCGGTATCCGGGCGTGCTTTGCAGGCTCACGCCGGGATACAGTTTTTCGTACTTGGACAGCACGGCCTTCTTTTGCTCGTTGCTCGAGAGCTTACTGAAGTAGCTGCGCATGGCATCAGCGTAAGTGCCGCGGAAGATGTCGTGACTGATCAGCGTGGCAGCACCGTTGAAGTCGGCAATCGTGAGATCTTCCTGATGCTCGAAGTTCGGTAAGCTGTCGTTGCGCTCGGGAATGCTGATCAGCGCGGTTGCTGTGGCATCGACCGGCAGCACCCGCGCACCCGGGAAGGCGATCGGCATGGCGGCCAGCGGTTCGGGCTGGTTGATGCGGGTGGGGTCAACATAGTAATCACGGCCGTCGATGCTGATCTGGACGATGACGTGATTGAACCAGTTGGCGGCAGGCAGTACCTTGTCAGGGAATTGCGGTGTGTCGGCCGATAACAGCAGGGGTTGGGCCTGAATGCCGAGTTCGCGCAGCAAGCTCACGAGTAAATAACTCTTGTCCTTGCAATCGCCATAGCGGCGTTGCAGCACCACGTCGGGCGCTTGCGGGCGGTGCGAGTTTTCACCAATGGAAACACTGAAATAGCGGATCTCGTTCTGCACCCAGTGCAGTGCAGCCGAAGCGCGGGCCTGTGGGTCGGGCTGCTGGGAAAACTGTTTGGCCAGTGCTTTCAGTGCAGGGCTAGGATTCGGTTTCGGGAACAGCTTGTCGGCCCAGCGGGCTACGCTGTTCCAGTTCTGGTATTCGCTGACCTGCAGCATGCGCACCGGCAGATAGCTAGCCGGTATCGACGGTTCAGACTCGACGGCTTCGAGCGCACGCCCCTCGAAACGGATGCGCGTCAGTTCGCCTTGCGTGTCGACCTTTGCGGTAATTTTCTCGGTGTGAAAATCCCCCAGTTGTCGCCATTGCAGCGGGCGATTGCGCGGGTGTAGCACGGTAATACTGCGCTGTTCAACTGGATAGATACTATCCCAGCTGTAATCGCTCGACCAGTAAGGACCCAGCACGGGGTTTTCACCTTCGATGGTGTAGCTCAGCCAAAGCGTATCGCCGAGACGTACGTCGTTGAGTAGCAGTTGCAAGGTGGTGGCACCACCCAGCATGCCGCTCTCGATTTCCGTTTCCCTTTGCATGGGGCGGATATTGACACTGCTGGTATGGTCGATGCGCTGGGTGCCGCGCAAGATCATCACCCGATGCAAAGTCAGCTTCTGGTACTGGGAAAAATAACTGATCAGGCTCTGCCCGATTTTCCCTAACTCGCTGGAATCATTGACCTGTATCGCACGGTTATAAAAGGTCGCGGGCGTCGCGGCTAGCAGCGTCTGGGTTTCACTGAGCCGCGTGACGATGGGGGCGGTGCGTTCGGTGGGCGCAATGTCGGCCAGTGGAGCGAGCCATTTTGGCAGGGTGGCGTTACGGCTGAAGCCGGGTGCTTCGAGCTGAGGCTTGGCGGCGGGGGCGGCAAGCGCGACGGCGGGTAGGGCCGCTAATACAACAAAAACTGGACGCATGGGGGGAACCGGGAGTTATTTTTTTTTCAATGATCCAGTGTAACGATGCAATTGTTGTCAGTCAATTATTGTTGCGATTGTATGTTGTTAATTAATTAGCATTCTGGCACCCCATGGCCGGTAGTCGGGACCCAGCAAGGGCCGGGATAGTCAGGCGTGAAAATTTCGAGCGCTAAGCCGGTGTCATTGGCGCCATGCGCGCCTGCAGGGCGGCAGCGCAGTTAATCGGCACTGCGTGGGTGCAGGCTGGCCCATAGGTGGGCGGCGGCCATGGTGCGATGGGGGCGGTAGCGCGCCAGAAGCTGTTCGGTGCGGGCCAGGTCAGGCTTGCTGTCTTCGCCCAGCAGGCGCTGCAGCGCCGTGCGGATCGCCACATCGCCGTGCAGCGAGCAATCGGCGTAACCGTAGCCGCGCAGCAGGCCGTAGTTAACGGTCCACGGACCGATGCCTTTGACGGCCAGTAGCGCCGCCGAAACCTGTGCGATGTCGTTGTGGGCGGACAGTTGCAGCGACAGGCTGCCGTCGCTCACCAGGTGCGCTAGGCGCAGCACGGTGTCGGCTTTGGCGCGCGAAAATTTGCGGCTGGTGAGTGCTTCCGCGTCAAGTGCCGCCACGGCGGCTGCATCGGGATAGCACCACAGGCCACTACTGTGCTGGCGGCCTGCCAGCTGGATCAGGGTGCGCCGCAAGGCAATCGCAAACGATAGATTGATCTGCTGGCCGATGATGGCCCAGGTCAGGGCTTCGAACAGCGTCGCCGATTGCACCACGCGCAAGCCCGGCTGGGCGCGCGTCAGGGGGCCGAACAGGCCATCGTCGGCCGCGAAATCGCAGAACGCTTGCGGGTCGAGCCGCAGGCCGAGAATGTTATACAGTACTTCGTCCAGTTGGGTCAGCGCAGTGTCACTGGCGTCGCCATCGAGGTCGACGCTGTAGTGGGCACTGGCGGGGGTGCTGGCATGGTCAAAGCTGATCGATAGCACGGCTGCTGCGCCATCCAGCAGGATGCCTTTGCGCAGGCTTTGCGTTGCCACCTGTTCCGCCACGCTCTCGCTGTCGCGGCGGTGAAAGGCCAGCACATCCTGCAGGCGGTAGTGCGGCGGTAGCGCCAGTGTTTGCGCTGTCATAGGCCTTGCTGCCGTTTGAAGAAGCCGAAATTCGGCCGGAAGCCGGTGACTAGCGCCGTGCCGGTGATGACGATGGCAGCACCGACGAAGGTGTACCAGCCAACATGCTCGCCGAGGAACAGGATGCCCCACAGGATGCCGAACAGGGGACTAAGGAAAGTCACCGTCAGCGCCGAAGCGGGACCGATATCCTGAATCAGGCGGAAGTACAGCAGATAGGCGATGCCACTGCATACAATGCCCAGCGCCAGTACGGCGGCCATGATGCCGATGGTGGGCGTGCCCGGTGCCGGGAAAAATGGCAAGGCTGGTAGCACCAGCAGGGTTGAGGCCCACATCGAGCCGTGCGCATTGGCGAATGGTTCGACGCTCTTCGCATGTTTCGCGTAATTGCTGGCGATGCCGTAGTTGAAGGCGGCGAACAGCACGGCGGCAATTGCCAGACCGGCGCCGGGCTGGCTGGCAATGTGATCGAAGCCGACCAGCAGGGCTACGCCGCAGGCACCCATCAGCAGGCCGAGCATGACTTTGGCGCTGACCATCTGGCGCGTCCAGAGGGCGGCAATCAGGGTGCCCCACAGCGGCGTGGTGGCATTCAGCACGGCCAGCAGCGAGGCCGACAGGGTGCGCGCGGCAAAGCCGAACATCAGGAAGGGCAGGGCGGAATTGAATAGTCCCAGTATCAGGTAGTGCTTCCAGTTCTGGCGCAGATCGAGGGACTTTTTCAGTAGCAGCGCAATCACCCCCAGAAACAGCGCAGCAAATAGTACCCGGTACTCGATGAGCACTGCGGCGCCCAGCACGGGGGCGGCGATGCGCATGAACAGGAAGGAGCCGCCCCAGATGGCGGCTAGCAGGATCAGGCGTAACAGATTGGAAGTACTCATGCGGGTTCCGTGGTTGGGCGACTGGGGCGCGCTAGTGAAGGTTGGTATGGCTGGTATGGCCGGTAATGCTGGCACGCAGTCGATGATCGCCGAAAGTGGCGGCGCGCGCTAGCCGGTTCTTGCGATTGAATTCCGAAGGCTGCGATCAACGCTGTCACGTGGCGCCCGGATCGACGGCGCAGGCACTGCTGCCCGGTGCCGCTGGCGTCGCGGCGTGCGGCACCAGCAGGCTGTCCGGCACGCCGTTTTTTATGGCCGTCATTTCGGCCAGAATCGAGATGGCGATTTCGGCCGGCGTCTTGCTGCCGATGTAGAGGCCAATCGGGCCGTGCAGACGCGCCAGCTGCTCCGCATTCAGGTCGAACTGCAGCAGGCGTTCGCGGCGCTTGCTGTTGTTCAGGCGCGAACCGATGGCGCCGACATAGAAAGCGTCCGATCGCAGCGCTTCCATCAGCGCCAGATCGTCGAGTTTCGGGTCGTGGGTCAGCGCCACCACGGCGCTGCGATGATCGAGCTGCAGGGCCGTCACCACATCGTCCGGCATGTCGTGCAGCAGCGGCACTTGGTCCAGTGGCCAGCCGGCGCGGTATTCTTCGCGCGGATCGCAGACGATCACATGGTAATCCATGGCGCTGGCAATTTGCGCCAGAAAACGCGATAGCTGTCCCGCGCCGATAATCAGCAGCCGCCAGCGCGGTCCGTGCACGGTCAGCATGGCGTGCTCGCTGACCTGCAACTGGGTGCCGGGCGTCGCGGCCGACAGTTCCACGGCGCCGCTGCGCAGATCGAGGCGGCGCAGCACCAGCTGATGCTGCGCGAGTCGCTGCAGCAGTTCGTCGATACGGCTGGCCGCCGAGAGGGTTTCGATGGCCAGCTCGATGGTGCCGCCGCAGGGCAGGCCGAAGCGATGGGCTTCATCGGCCGTGATACCGTAGCTGACCATGCGTGGTGTGGCGTGCGTGATCCCTTCGCGTCGCACCCGCTCGATCAGGTCATCCTCGATGCAGCCGCCGGAGACCGAACCGACGACCGTGCCGTCGTCGCAGATGGCCAGTGTGGCGCCCACCGGACGGGGGCTGGAACCCCAGGTCTTGATGACGGTGATCAGTTCGCAGCGATGCCCTGCGGCGATCCAGCCGGCGCTTGTTTTCAGAACTTCGAGGTCGATGCTATCCATGAAAGGGACTATACTACGGCTCTCTAAAGCTTGCAGGAATAGCCATGACGACTCGCGATGATGATGACGGTAAGCCGAAATTCGGCCGCCTGCTGCTGGTGCTGATCGGCGCGGTACTGATCTGTGCCGGTCTGACCTGGTTGATGGGGAATGTGTTCCCCAACTTCCCTAACTAGGGAATCAGGGTACGCAGACCGCGCCAAGTGCGTGGTCGAAAGGGCTGTCCGGGATGATGTCTTCCGCGGCAAATTTCTCGTACTTGTAATTGCCCACGGCTTCGCCCTTGCCCATCGCATCGGGATAGTAGACCTGCGCCAGTAGCACGGTGGTGCGCTCGTCGCAGGCATAGGTGTGCATGGCTTTCACCGAGCGGTAGGCCTTGCCATCGGGCGATATGCGCGCCTTGCTGTAGCTACGCATAGTCCAGACGCGGTGCGACTTGTCACCCTTGATGATGCTGGCCTTGTCCAGATATACCACGGCTCCTTCGCTATTTCCCAGTTTGCTCCATTCGGAAGCCTGCGCAGCGATGCAGGCGAGGCTCAGGCAGACGGCGAGGAATGGGTTCGGGTTCATGGTGTGGGCGCGATCTATGGCAGCAGTGGCCGGCGGCTGGCCTGTTTGGCTTTGATTTCCGCGATGGTCTTGGCAATCACGTTGAGGCGGTAGGCGGTGGCCGGATGGTGCGCCGTGTAGCCATTCAGTACCGTGGGCGGATACTGGGTCGCCAGTCGTTGCCAGAAGGCGTGTGCGCGGTCCATGTTGTAGCCAGCCCGCGCCACCATGTACAGCGCCAGATAGTCGGCCGCGGCATCGAGTTCCTGCGGCATCGGCTTGACGCCTGCTGTGCCGATCAGGACGCTGGTGTCGGGATGGATGGCCACCAGATTGTCCATGATGCTGCCCAGCGTGTAGGCCGAACGGGTGGTGGCTGCGTGACCCAGTACATTGTGGGCCAGTTCGGTGGCCAGCACGTAGGCGATGGCTTCGTCGCTCTGGGCGAAGTTGACCATGCCACGCGTGATCATCACGCGCTGGTCGTCGGAATAGGCGTTGATGTTATCGGCATTGCCGATGTCGATGCGGAAGGCGCAGGCGCGGGTGACGGGCAAGTTCAGATTCTGGTTGCGGCCATCGCGTGCCACGGTCAGGTTCAGGGACTGACTGTTGGCCACCAGTGGCGCCAGAATGGCGGCCGCCTGCGTTTCTGCGCTCTGACCGGTGGGCAGGGGTTTGCCTTCCGCTGCGAGCAGCTTGTCGCCCTTGCGCAGCCCGGCGCGCGCAGCGCCACTACCAGCGAGTACGCTGGCTACTTCCAGCTGGTCACCATAATTCAGCACTGCCTGCGCGGCGTCGATGAACTCACCGGAATACGAGTAGCGGTTCTTGGCCGTGAAGCCGAGCAGATTGCGTGCATGGTTGCGGCACAGATCCGCGTTGTTGATCAGCAGCGGTGCGGCGATGCGGTACAACTGGTCCTGCAGGTTGACCATGCGCGTCAGATCGGTGCGGGCAGCTGCTACGCGCGCCGTCAGGGCGGGCGGCTCTTCCTGAATCACCCGTGTGGCGGGTGGTTCGGTAGGGACGGGGGCCGGTTTAGGCGACAGCAGCGAGCAGCCGGATAACAGCGCGGCGACCGTCAGCAACCCGTAAGTGCTACGGCGTGATAACAAGTCTGTTTGCTGCCCCATGCGGGTCTCCGTCTCTGTTGGGATTACCTGATGTTCCGTTGACGCTGCTGGCTCAGTACTAAATCAATACTGAATCAGTACTAAATCAGTACTGAATCAGTGCTTGCCAGTGCTACCAAAACCACCTTCACCACGCTCGCTCGCGCCGAATTCTTCCACCACTTCGAAACCGACCTGCAGCACCGGTACGATGATCAGTTGCGCCAGCCGTTCCATCGGGTTCAGCGTGAAGGCGTTCTGACCACGATTCCAGGTCGAGACCATCAACTGGCCCTGATAATCGGAGTCGATCAAGCCTACCAGATTCCCCAGCACGATACCGTTTTTATGGCCCATGCCGCTGCGCGGCAGGATCATGGCGGCATAGCCGGGATCGGCCAGATGAATCGCCAGACCGGTTGGGATCAGCACGGTCTGACCGGGCTCGATCACCATCGGTGCGTCGATACAGGCGCGCAGGTCAAGACCGGCCGAACCCGGGGTAGCATAGGCCGGCATCTGGTCTTTCATGCGCGGGTCCATAATTTTAACGGCGATATTTTTCATTTAATGAGCAAACAGTGAATGCTGGGTGATACGTTTCGAAATTTCCGAGATCAGCTGGCGTGCCAGCGTCAGTTTGTCGGCGCGCGGCAGAATCGTGTGGCCGTTCTCGTCGAACAGGATGATGGTGTTGTCGTCCTGACCGAAGGTGTGATGGCCGATATTCCCGACTAACAGCGGAATGCCTTTTTTCTCGCGCTTGTCGGCACCGAACTGCACCAGATTTTCCGATTCGGCGGCAAAACCCACGCAGTAAGGATAACCAGCCAGCGAGGTGCGGGCGGCGACACTGGCCAGAATGTCGGGATTCTGCTCGAACTTCAGGTCCGGCACTGAGCCGTCCGGATTCTTTTTGAGTTTCTGCTCGCTGGCGTTGGAGACGCGCCAGTCGGCCACCGCTGCCACCGCGATGAAGATGTGCTGATGGTCGACATTGGCCAGTACCGCATCGTGCATCTGCAGCGCGCTCTGGACATTGATGCGCTGTACGCCGAACGGCGCAGGCAGTGCGGTCGGGCCGGATACCAGCACCACTTCGGCGCCTGCTTCGCGTGCGGCACGCGCGACGGCGTACCCCATTTTGCCCGACGCCAGATTGGTGATGCCGCGTACCGGATCGATCGGCTCGAAGGTCGGACCGGCGGTAATCAGGATGCGTTTCCCGGCCAGTACTTTCGGCTGGAACGAGGCGATCAGCTCTTCCAGCAGATGGGCTGGTTCCAGCATGCGGCCCATACCCACTTCGCCGCAGGCCTGTTCGCCCGAGTCGGGGCCGAAGAACACGATGCCGTCCTCGCGCAGCTGCGCGACATTGCGCTGGGTGGCCGGATTGGTCCACATTTCCACGTTCATGGCCGGTGCTACCAGCAGCGGTACCTGTTGCGGGCGTGCCAGACACATGGTCGAGAGCAGATCGTCGCACACGCCATGCGCCAGCTTGACCAGGAAGTCGGCCGAGCAGGGCGCGATCAGGATCGCATCGGCATCACGGGTGACGTCGATGTGGGCCATGTTGTTGTTGACGCGCGGGTCCCACTGGCTGCTGAACACGGGCTGGCCGGACAGCGCCTGCATGGTCACGGCCGTAATGAAATGGGTCGCTGCGTCGGTCATCACGACTTGTACCGTGGCGCCGGACTTGGTCAGGGCGCGGCACAAATCTGCTGCCTTGTAACAGGCCACGCCGCCGGTCAGGCCGAGGACGATTTTTTTTCCGCTCAAATCCATCATGATGCAGGTTCCTGAATGAATCGCTGGGTAGCTTGAGTGAGTTAACGGTGCACGCGGCGCAGTTCATCGAGGATGAACAGACCGGCACCGATACAGATTGCGGTATCGGCCACGTTAAAGGCCGGGAAGTGGGCGATGCCGTTCCAGTGGAAGTCGAGGAAGTCGACCACGTGGCCGTACAGCAGACGGTCGATCACATTGCCGATGGCGCCACCCAGAATCAGCGACATCGACCAGGCGAACATGCGCTGGCCGCCATGCTTTTTCAGCAGCAGGATGATGTAGGCGGCGGCGCCGATGCCGATAGCCGTGAAGAAGTAGCGCTGCCAGCCACCGCTGTTGCTGAGGAAGCTGAAGGCGGCGCCCTTGTTATACGCCAGCACCAGATTGAAGAAGCTCGTGATGACTTTTTCTTCGCCCAGCTGGAAGGTGCGGGTGATGGTGATTTTCGAGATCTGGTCGATCAGAATGATGATGGCGGCGATGCCCAGCCATGGAGTCAGACTGCCGGAGGATTTGCTAGGAAAGATTTTTTTGGTGGCCATAGAAAAGTCAGAGAGTTCGTTACGACGGTAGCGCCCATACGCATGGTATGGGCGCACCACATATTAAGCGAACTTGCGCTGTTCGCCCGCACCGAACAGATTGCTGTGGCAGCGGCCGCACAGGGTCGGATGGTCGGCATGGCTGCCGACGTCGGCGCGGTAGTGCCAGCAACGCTCGCACTTGGCAGCGCTGGAGGCCTGCACTTCCACCGCTTCTTCCGCTTCGGTAGCCACTTGCAGCACGCTGGCGGCCGAGGTGATGAAGACGAACTTCAGGTCATCATCGAGGCTGGCCAGCAGCGCGAACTTGTCACCGGCTGCTTTGATGGTCAGTTCGGCCTGCAGCGAGGAACCGATGGCGCCCGAAGCACGCAGGTCTTCCAGCTGCTTGGTCACATCGGTACGCACGGTACGCAGTGCCGTGTACTTGGCCAGCAGGGCGGCGGCGTCGGCGTCTTCCGGCAGTTGCCACCAGGTCTGGGTGAAGATGGTTTCGTCGCTGGCTTTGAAGGCGTCGGCACTGGCGAAGATGGCCCATGCTTCTTCGGCCGTGAACGACAGGGCCGGCGCCATGATGCGCAGCAGGCTCTGGGTGATGTGCCAGAGTGCGGTCTGTGCCGAGCGGCGCGCTGGCGAGGTCACGGCGCTGGTGTACAGACGGTCTTTCAGCAGATCCAGATAGAAGCCGCCCAGATCTTCCGAGCAGAAGTTCTGCAGCTTGGAGTAGACCGGCTGGAATTCGTACTGCAGATAGTGCTCGGCCACTTCGGCCTGCAGCGCTGCCATGTTGGCGATGGCGTAGCGGTCCACTTCCAGCATTTGCGCCAGTGGTACGGCATCCTTGCCGGCGTCGAAGTCGGACAGGTTGGCCAGCAGGAAGCGCAAGGTGTTGCGGATGCGGCGATACGATTCCGTCACGCGCTTGAGGATCTCGTCGGAGATCGACAGTTCGCCCGTGTAGTCGGTGCTGGCGACCCACAGGCGCAGCATGTCGGCGCCCAGCTTGTTCCAGACGTCCTGCGGTGCCACCGTGTTGCCGACCGACTTGGACATTTTCTTGCCTTCGCCATCGACCACGAAGCCGTGCGTCAGCAGCGCCTTGTAAGGCGGCGTGCCGTTCAGCATGGACGAAGTCAGCAGCGAGGAGTGGAACCAGCCGCGGTGCTGGTCCGAACCTTCCAGATACAGGTCGGCAGGGAAAGCCGATTGTTCTTTGTGCGAGCCGCGCAGCACGGTCTGGTGGGTCGAGCCGGAGTCGAACCAGACGTCCAGCGTGTCCTTGTTTTTCTCGTACTGGGCTGCTTCGTCGCCGATCAGATCTTTCAGGTCGAGCGCCAGCCAGGCGTCGATACCGCTCTTCTCGATCAGCTGGGCGACTTGTTCCAGCAGCTCCGGCGTACGCGGATGCAGCTCACCGCTTTCCTTGTGTACCACGAAGGCCATCGGCACACCCCATTGGCGCTGACGCGACAGGGTCCAGTCCGGACGGTTGGCGATCATGCCATGCAGACGGGCTTTGCCCCAGTCCGGGAAGAACTGGGTCTGGTCGATGCCGGCCAGTGCGCTCTGGCGTAGGGTCGGGCCGCCGTCTTTCGGCGTGGTATCCATGCCGGCGAACCACTGCGAGGTGGCGCGGTAGATGATCGGGGTTTTATGACGCCAGCAGTGCATATAGCTGTGGTCAAACATCTTCACTTCGAACAGCGCGCCGACTTCTTTCAGGGCGTTGCAGATCGGTTTCGACGCTTCCCAGATGGTCATGCCGCCGAACAGGGGCAGGGTGGCGGCGAACTTGCCGTCGCCCAGTACCGGCGTGAGGATGTTCTCATCCTTCATGCCATGCGCGCGGCAGGAGATAAAGTCGTCCAGACCGTAGGCTGGCGCCGAGTGCACCACACCGGTACCGCTTTCGGTGGTGACGTATTCGGCCAGGTACATCGGCGACAGACGGTCGAAGAAGGCGTCCGAGGCGTGCAGCGGGTGACGGAAGCTGATGCCGGCCAGCGCTGCGCCGTGGCAGGTGGCGATGGTGCTGCCTTCCAGTTTGTAGCGCGCCAGGCAGCTCTCCACCAGATCCTGCGCCAGAATCAGCAGCAATGGCTGGCCATCACGCTCGGTCTGCACCAGCGAGTAGAGTACTTCGGCGTTGACGTTGAGTGCCTGATTCGACGGGATGGTCCACGGGGTGGTGGTCCAGATCACGATGAAGCCGTTTTCGGTCGGCAGTTGTGGCAGATTGAAGGCCGTCGCCAGCTTGTCGAATTCGGCGAACTTGAAGCCGACGTCGATCGCCGGATCACGTTTGTCCTGGTATTCCACTTCCGCTTCGGCCAGCGCCGAGCCGCAATCGAAGCACCAGTTGACGGGCTTCAGACCACGGTAGACATAACCTTTTTCCAGCAGCTTGCCGAGCGCGCGCAGTTCGTCCGCTTCGTTCGAGTAGTTCATGGTCAGGTAAGGGTTGTCCCACTCGCCCAGCACGCCCAGACGGATGAAGTCCTTGCGCTGACGCTCAACCTGTTCCTTGGCATAGGCGCGTGCCTTGCTCAGGACTTCGGCGGTCGGCAGGTTTTTGCCGAACTGCTTTTCGATCTGGATTTCGATCGGCATACCGTGGCAATCCCAGCCCGGTACATACGGTGCGTCGTAGCCTTCGAAGCCGCGCGCCTTGACCACCATGTCTTTCAGGATCTTGTTGACGGCGTGACCGATGTGGATGTCACCGTTGGCGTACGGCGGGCCGTCGTGCAGGATGAATTTCGGACGACCGGCAGCGGCTTTGCGTACCCGTTCGTAGATTTTCTTTTCCTGCCATTGCTGGACCCAGCCCGGTTCACGCTTGGCCATATCGCCGCGCATCGGGAACGGGGTTTCAGTCATATTGACCGGGTATTTGCTTTCAGGTTTTTTCGCAGATTTATTATCGGACATGGTGATCTATTCAGTGATTTGATTCGGATGTTCTGGGTAGCCGGCGCGCGTAGCTGATCGCGCGCTCAAATTCGGTCGGTGGCAGTGACGGCGCCGTCACGTGGTGGTGTGCGGTCGGCGAAATAGGCTCTGGCCACGGCCGCATCGTGGTCGATGGCGGCAGTCAGGGTGGCCAGATCGGTGTATTTTTCTTCGTCGCGGATCTTGTGCAGGAATTCCACGCGTACCTGTTTGCCGTAGCAGTCGCCCTGGAAATCGAACAGATGCACTTCCAGCAGCACCCGGCCGCTATCGTCGACGGTCGGGCGTACCCCCAGACTGGCCACGGCCGGCCGCGCGACGTCACCCAGACCATGCACCTGCACGATGAAGATGCCGCTCAGTGCGGGGCGATGCGGCACGCGCAGATTCAGGGTCGGGAAGCCCAGGGTGCGGCCCAGTTTCTGGCCATGGATCACGTGGCCGGAGATGGCGTAAGGATGGCCCAGCAGGGCTTCGGCCTGCTGGAAATTGCCCACGGCCAGCGCGGCGCGCACGGCCGACGAGGAGACCCGCAGATCGCCCTGCATCACCGTGTCCAGCGTTTGCACTTCAAAGCCGTAGCGCTGACCGGCTTCCATCAGCATCGCCACATTGCCGGCGCGTCGCGCACCATAGCAGAAATCGTCGCCCACCATTAGCCATTTCACGTGCAGCCCCTCGACCAGTACCTGTTCGGTAAATTGCTGGGGCGTGAGGGCGGCGAACGGTGCGGAGAAGTGTTCGACGATGACGCGGTCGATGCCGTTATCGGACAGCGATTGCAGTTTGTCGCGCAGATTAGCGATGCGCGGTGGCGCTTTGCTCAGGTCACCGGCTTTGCGGGCAAAGAATTCGCGCGGATGGGGTTCGAAAGTCATCACGGCCGCTTCCAGTCCCAGCGTGCTGGCTGCCGCCCGCACGCGACCAAGCAATGCCTGATGGCCCAGATGGACACCGTCAAAATTGCCGATCGTCAGAGCGCAGGGCGCACGCGCCGCCGCATTGGGGAGACCTCGAAATACCTTCATGGGATTTGGGTGGAAACTGTCACTAAAGGGGAGATTATACGGTTTGTTGGCTCTGGCTGACAGTTAACTGGCAATTAACTGGCGGGTTAGCTGGCAGCTAAGTGGCAGCTAAGTGGCAGCTAAGCTGGCAAGTGCGCCCCTTGTCAGGGGGCTGTGGCGGCGATTTTGCGCCTGGCCAGCCTCGTTTTGCGGGCAAAAAAAACGCCGCCGGCACGGGGCCGGCGGCGCTGGGAACGCTACAACCGTCGAAAATTACGAACGGTTCAGGTTCAGGGTCCAGTAACGGGCCAGATCGGCAGCGCCGTCTTTGCCTTTGACCGATTTCAGGGTGCTCAGGGCTGCAGCTTTCTTGCCAGCGATCGACTGGGCGATGCCGAGGTGCAGTTTGACAGCTTCCGGATTACGGGCCGAATCAAGCTTCACAGCCTGTTCCATCAGTGGCAGACCTTTGTCAGCTTTGCCTGCGCTCACCAGAGCGAAGCCCAGGTTGGCCAGTGCGTCAGCATCCTTGTTCTTGACGGCTTCCGCTTCGGTAGCGGCCAGCTTGGCATCGAACTCGGTCTGGGTTTTGACAGCCAGATCTTTCAGACGCTGGTGACGGGCGGCATCGGAACCGGTGCCCAGTGCGCCTTTTTTGTAGCCCTGATCGATGATCTTGGCGGCTTCGGCAGGGTTGCCTACTTGCAGAGCCAGCTGCGACATTTCCATGTATTCGCTAGGCTTGCTCAGCAGACCGTTGACCAGACGCAGACGCAGCACGTCCAGCGACAGCGACGAGGCGAAGCCCGGCTTGCCGGAAACGCGGTTCAGCAGGTCAGCCCAGTAGCTGGTTTTCGGATAGGCGCCAGCCAGTTTTTCCAGGGTCTGGACGTAGCCTTCCTTGTCGTTCTGCTTCAGCTGGATATTGGCCAACATTTGCAGCGACGCTTCCGAGGCACCTTTGGCGCCTTGCAGTTCCTTGGCTGCTTCAGCGTATTTGCCGCTGATGTAGTAGGTCTGGATCAACAGTTCATGCATCTGTGCGTCGCTTGGATTGTCTTTCAGCGCGCGCTGGATCCAGGTGATGGCTTTTGGATAGTCTTTGGCGCGGTAGTAGATACCAGCCAGAGCCTGGGTGAACTTCGGCGCTTCGGCAGGGGACAGCTTGCCGGAGTTGATGACCGTTTCGAAGGCCTTGGCGGCGGCGTCGTTATCGCCAGCGGCAGCTGCGGCCGAAGCGCGGGTGCGCTCGATCATATAGGTTTCATTCGGGGTCTTGCCACCGACAGCGTCGGTTTCTTTCAGTTTGGCCAGCGCTTCTTTGTTTTTGCCAGCCGCGGCCAGTTTCTGTGCTTCTTGCAGCGGTTTGCCGATTTCGGCACGCACTGCTTCGGCAGCGTAAGCAAGCGAGGAAAAGCCGGCCAGAGGAGCTGCTGCAGTGAAACCAATAGCGGCCATTACCAGGCCGAGATGAGCGAGACGAAACTTGGTCATGGATATTCTTTCATCAAAATGCGAAATAGGCAGGAATGGTCCTGCCTATTGTTGAACATATAACTGTTTATTGGAACTGTTCGTTACCGACCAGACCAATTTTGGTCACGCCCAAGCGTTGAGCCGCAGCCATTACGCCTGCCACGACTTTGTACGATACCAGCTTGTTCGGACGCAGATGCACTTCCGGCTGATCAGCTTGCGCTGCGACATCGGTCAGTTTCGCTTCCAGGGAGCTGCGGTCAGGAATGACCACGTTGTCCCACAGAACCGTACCGTCGAAGTCGACGTCAATCGTGATGACCACTGGCTCTTTGACTGGCGGCGGCGGAGTGCCGACCGGCATGTTCAAGTTGACCGAGTGGTTGGCTTTAGGAATCGTAATGATCATCATGATAATCAGCACCAGCATCACGTCGATGAGGGGCGTCATATTCATTTCCATCATTGGTTCCGGATCCGCGCCTGCGCTGGCGGGGGAGCCGACATTCATACTCATGGTGTTTCCTTTTTAGAAGGGCAGACCGGCGAACCGGTCTGCGGTGCACTATTCGGGATTAACCCTTATCAGGCGGTTCGGTGATGAAGCCGACCTTCTGAATACCAGCGCGCTGGGTAGTGTAAATAACCTTGCCGATTGCTTCGTAGCGTGTTTCTTGGTCGCCACGAACATGTACTTCTGGCTGAGGCAACTTAACTGCTTCCACCTTCAGAAAATCGAACAACTCATTCGCGTCGCGCATTTTCTTCTGATTCCAGTAGATGTCGCCATCTTTGCTTACAACGATGTTGACATCTTCCGGCTTGGTCTGAATAACCTGGTTGGTTTCTTCTGGCAGCTGGATCTTGATCAGCTTCAGAACAACCGGGCTCGTGATCAGGAAGATAATCAGCAGAACCAACATGATGTCCACGAGGGGCGTCGTGTTGATTTCTGACATGACTTGATCTTCGTCTCCGCTATCGGAGCCTACGGACATCGACATGATTAATTATCCAATCTTTTTAGCGCCGGCAGCACGGCCAGCTTCGCTGGTGGACATAGCGCCCGAAACCAGTACGGAGTGCACGTCAGCCGAGAACGAACGTACATCTTCCATTGCCGATTTGTTACGACGTACCAGCCAGTTGTCACCCAGAACGGCTGGAACTGCCACGAACAGACCGAAAGCGGTCATGATCAGCGCTTCACCCACTGGACCTGCAACTTTGTCGATCGATGCGTTACCCGACATGCCGATAGCGATCAGTGCATTGTAAATACCCCAAACGGTACCGAACAGACCGATGAACGGTGCGGTCGAACCAACGGTTGCCAGGAACGACAGGCCGTCTTGCAGACGCGATTGAACTTTATCAACAGCGCGCTGGATCGACATCGTCACCCAGGTCGACAGGTCGATTTGTTCCAGCAGGGCGCCGTCGTGGTGCTGGGTAGCTTTGGTGCCGGTTTCAGCGATGAAACGGAATGGCGAGCCATCGGTCAGGGTAGCCGAACCAGCAGCGATCGACGATGCTTTCCAGAACTTAGCCGAGGTTTCTTTCGACTGCTTGAAGATTTTCATCTGGTCAATCAGTTTGGTGATGATGATGTACCACGAACCCATCGACATCAGCGACAGAATGATCAGGGTACCACGCGAAACGAAACCTGCTTCCCATACAGCTGCGAAGCCGTAAGGATTGTCCACTTCTTCATGAGTGCCTTTGGCAGCTGGCGCTTCTGCTGCTGGGGCTGCCGCATCCGCTGGAGCGGCTGCTGGTGCCGAAGCTGCCGCGGCTGGCGCATCTTCAGCGAAAGCTGGTGCGCTTACCAGGGCGGTGGCTGCGGTCACGGAAAACAGCACTGCGGCCAGTACAGCGGACAAACGGGTATTCTTAAACATGCTTCCTCCAAATTGATAATAATAAGATCGCTGAACTATTTGACAACGAAATCACAAATGAGACTGAAGATACGGTCTCGGTTTAATCCAGCGACCAGACATACTGCACTGGTTGCCATTGCTGTTCAGGCTTGCCATCAACCGTGGCTGGCTTGAATCGGCATTTGCCCAAGGCGTTTTGCGCTGCTTTGTCCAAGTCGCGGAAGCCGGAAGACTTCGTGACTTTGGATTCCATCACCGCGCCATCTACACCGATCAGGAACGAAACGGTGGTGACACCGGTCTCTTCGTTACGCAGCGAGCTCTTCGGGTATTCAGGCTTGGCGCAGGTGCTCATGTCAGCAACTGCTGGCGTGCGCACCGATTTGGCTGGGCCAGGAGTCGCTGCCGGCTGTGCCGGAGGCGTTCTCTGGATCTCAGTCGTCGCTGGCTTGACGTTAGTCGCGTTACTAATAACGCTTTGTGCCGGCGGCGGCTGCTGCACATTCACCTCAACTGGCGGGATGAAAGGCGGTGGTGGCGCTTTCATTTCCGGCGGAGGTGGTGGCGGAGGGAGTTCCTTCGGTGGAGGAGGTTTTACTTCCTCAATGATCTTGGTCTCCACTGGTGCGATCATTTTGCTTACCAGACGTTTGCCCAAGCCAGTCACGATGCCGTAAGCGACCAGGACGTGCAACAAAACGACAATGGTAATGCCCGTAAAGTTCTTCCCGGTGCTTTTCTCGTTGTGCGTGAAATTCATGCCTGCTTTCTCCAATACCAACTCTTTTTGTTGCTACTAAACCCCAAAATGGCGACACAAAACAACAGTCGCATCCGGGACGTCGGCGAATTATACATACGAATTCTTGATTTTACATAGAATTTTCATCCCTTTAAATCGCTTTAATTTCATAGGGTTTTCCTCGTTGTTAGCGCTCTCATTGCACCACGCTGATGCGTCCTGCAAGTCACTGCGGTGCATTTTCTGCACGCGATGCACCACGACATTACTTAGTTTTCCCTTAAGGCTAAAAACGGAATTTTGTATCTGTAAATTTACTACGCTCAAGTGATAATTCGGCTGTAAATCGTCTTACTGCGAAATCCGTGCGTCCTGACCTGCGTGTTTTTACGTAAAAAGTGGTTGACTTTTGCGGTGCAACATGTTTTTCACGCTGACGCAAAGATTTTGCTTCGGCTTATCCCTTGCAAGGACTGTGCCTGAAATTACATTACTGGATATTTTAGAATTTCAGCCGCCACGCCCCCTTTTTTCGCGTTTCACTTCCAGCGTGCTGAGCACCTCGCCCTGGGCGTTGACGGTGTCCAGATGCACATCAAAGCCCCACAGGCGCGCCACGTGTTTCAGCACTTCGCCGGCCTGCTGGTTGAGCGGGCGGCGCTGGAACTGGGTATGGCGCAGCGTCAGGGCGCGATCATCCCGGGTATTGACGGACCAGACCTGGATATTCGGTTCGCGGTTGCCGAGGTTGTACTGCTCGGCCAGCTGCTGGCGCACATAGCGGTAGCCGGATTCATCGTGGATAGCAGAAATTGCCAGTTTTTCGTTCTGATCGTCGTCCAGTACCGCAAAGAAATGGAATTCCCGGATCAGGCGGGGCGACAGATACTGGGCGATAAAGCTCTCGTCCTTGAAGTTGCGCATGGCAAAGTCCAGCGTCTTGCGCCAGTCGCTGCCGGCAATGTCGGGGAACCAGCGGCGATCCTCGTCGCTGGGATGCTCGCAGATGCGGCGTATGTCGCTCATCATCGCGAAGCCGAGCGCATACGGATTGATGCCCGTGTAGTGGGGGCTACTGACGGGCGGCTGGTAGACCACGTTGGTATGACTCTTGAGAAACTCCATCATGAAGCCGTCGGCGACTACCCCCTCATCGTACAACTGGTTGAGGATGGTGTAGTGCCAGAAGGTAGCCCAGCCTTCGTTCATGACCTGGGTTTGCCGCTGCGGGTAGAAGTATTGCGAGATCTTGCGCACGATGCGCACCATTTCGCGCTGCCAGGGTTCCAGTAATGGTGCATATTTCTCGATAAAGTAGAGCAAGTTCTCCTCCGGCTCGGGCGGGAAGCGCGGTGTGGCCTGGCTGATCTCTTCTTCGTCGCGGCGCGGCACGGTGCGCCATAAGGCATTCACCTGCGACTGCATATACGCTTCGCGTTCCTTGAGGCGTGCCCGTTCCTGGGCCAGCGACAGTTTGGCCGGGCGCTTGTAGCGATCCACCCCATAGTGCTGGATGGCGTGACAGGAGTCGAGCAGCAGTTCGACGGCATCGATGCCGTGGCGCTGTTCACACTCGGCAATATAATTCTTGGCAAACACCATGTAATCGACGATGGCGTCCGCATCGGTCCAGGTGCGGAACAGGTAATTGCCTTTAAAGAAGGAATTATGGCCGTAGGCGGCATGGGCAATCACCAGCGCCTGCATGGTCAGGCTGTTTTCCTCCATTAAATAGGCGATGCAGGGATTGGAGTTGATGACGATTTCATAGGCCAGCCCCATCTGGCCGCGCTTGTAACTCTTTTCCGTCGCCAGAAAGTGCTTGCCGAACGACCAGTGATTGTAAGAAACGGGCAAGCCAACCGAGGTGTAGGCGTCCATCATCTGCTCGGCCGTGATGATTTCCAGCTGGTTGGTATAGGTATCCAGCCCGAAATCGGTGGCGACGCGGCGGATTTCCTGATGAATCTGCTCGATCAGCTCAAACGTCCATTCGGACTGCTCGGGCAGGGCGTTGGGGTGACGCCGCGGAGTGGTGGGAGCGTTCATGATTTCGGCTGCTTCTTGAAGAGTTCGCGGAACACCGGGTAAATGTCGGCCGGCGTGACGATTTTCTGCATGGCGAAATGCGGGTGGTGATCGGGCACCTGGGCATACTGTTCCCACAGGTTCTGCGGCGGCCCGTCGGTAATTTCTACATAGGTGTAGTACTGCACCTTGGGCATGATGGTATTAATTAAGAGCTGGCGGCACAGCATGGAATCATTGTCCCAGTTGTCGCCATCGGAGGCTTGCGCCACATAACTGTTCCACGCGCCGCCACCGTAACGCTCGTCGATGATCTGATTGAGCAGGTGCAGCGCGGACGAGACCACCGTGCCGCCCGATTCGCGGGAATGGAAAAATTCGTTTTCATCGACTTCGGCCGCAGCTGTGTGATGGCGGATGAAGACCACGTCGATCTTGTCGTAGACGCGCTTGAGGAATAGGTAGAGCAGAATAAAGAAGCGCTTGGCGGTGTCTTTGCGGGTCTCATCCATGGAGCCGGAGACATCCATCAGACAGAACATTACCGCCTGCGTCATGGGCTTGGGCACTTTGATGCGGTTGCTATAGCGCAGGTCAAACGGATCGATGAAGGGGATCGCCAGCAGCCGGGTGTGCAGATGGTGGATCAGTTTTTTCAGTTCCAGTACCTGCGGCGCATCGGGACTGAGTCCCGTTTGCAGCAGAAGGGCCAGTTCCGCTTCCGCTTCCTGCAAATGTTTGCGACTCGGCCCGCCCACCGCGATGCGTCGTCCCAGCGCCCCCCGTAGCGAGCGCAGTACGTGGATATTCGAGGGGGTGCCGGACATATTGTAGCCGGCCCGCTGGTGTTTGAATTCGGTGCTGCTGCTGAGCTGGGTTTTCACCATGTGCGGCAATTCCAGATCCTCGAAGAAGTAGTTCATGAATTCTTCGCGCGACAGTTCGAAGATGAAGTCATCCTCGGAGCTCTGGTCGCTATTGCCTGCTTTGCCACGGCCGGGACCGCCACCACCACGGGGCCGGTTGATCAGATCGCCTTTCTGGTATTCCTCGTTGCCGGGATTGACGGTTTCCCACACGCCGCCATGGGCGTGACCAAACGATGGCTCGCCCACATCCTTGACGGGGATCGAGACCTTCTCGCCATTTTCCACGTCCGTGATGGAGCGTCCCTTGATGGCACGCCCCACCGCGTCCTTGATCTGGGCCTTGTAGCGCCGCAGGAAGCGCTCGCGATTGACCGCAGACTTGTTCTTGCCCTGCAAACGCCGGTCGATGAGGTAAGTCAATTGGCCTCCTGCTACGAAGTTGCGGCTGCCAGCCGGTGCTGACGGGCAGCCGCCGTGCTAATGCTGTGTTTGCCGCTGATGCCCTGCGGCCTGCCTGGCTACCAGCTTGCTGCCTGCGCGCGCCTGAACTAGGACGATTTGCGGACCCGCAGATACCACTCGCATAACAGCCGCACCTGTTTTGCCGTATAGCCTTTTTCCACCATGCGCGCCACGAAGTCTGCATGCTTGTTGGCATCTTCGGCGCTGGCCTTGGCATTGAAGGAAATCACCGGCAGCAATTCTTCCGTGTTCGAGAACATCTTCTTCTCGATCACGCTGCGGAATTTCTCGTAGCTGGTCCAGGCCGGATTCTTGCCGCCATTGTTAGCCCGCGCGCGCAGGCCGAAGTTGACGATCTCGTTGCGGAAATCCTTGGGATTGGAAATGCCCGCCGGTTTCTCGATCTTCTCCAGCTCGCTGTTCAGCGATTCGCGATCGAAGCTTTCACCCGTATCGGGATCGCGGTATTCCTGATCCTGTATCCAGAAGTCGGCAAACGTCACGTAGCGGTCGAAAATATTCTGGCCGTATTCGGAATAGCTTTCCAGATACGCGGTCTGGATTTCCTTGCCGATGAATTCGACATAGCGCTGCGCCAGATGTTCCTTGATATACGAGAAGTAGCGCTGTTCCGTTTCAGGCGGGAACTGTTCGCGTTCGACCTGCTGTTCCAGCACGTACAGCAGGTGCACGGGATTGGCCGCCACTTCGGAATTATCGAAGTTAAAGACTTTTGACAGGATCTTGAAGGCGAAGCGGGTCGATAGCCCATTCATGCCTTCGTCCACGCCCGCATAGTCGACGTACTCGTGCATGGACTTGGCCTTGGGGTCGGTGTCCTTGAGGTTTTCGCCATCGTAGACCAGCATTTTGCTGAAGATGCTCGAGTTTTCCGGATCTTTCAGGCGCGACAAAATGGCAAACTGGGCCATCATCCTGAGCGTGCCCGGTGCGCAGGGGGCTTGCGCCAGCGAAGAGTGGGCAATCAGTTTGTCGTAAATCTTGATTTCGTCGGTGACGCGCAGGCAGTAGGGCACTTTGACGATGTAGATGCGGTCAAGGAAGGCTTCGTTATTGCGGTTGTTTTTGAAGGTTTTCCACTCCGATTCATTGGAGTGGGCCAGAATAATGCCTTCGAAGGGGATCGCCCCGAAGCCTTCCGTGCCCTTGTAGTTGCCTTCCTGGGTGGCCGTCAGCAGCGGATGCAGCACCTTGATTGGCGCCTTGAACATTTCCACGAACTCCATCAGACCCTGATTGGCCAGACACAGGCCGCCCGAATAGCTGTAGGCATCGGGATCATCCTGTGAATAATCTTCCAGCTTGCGGATATCGACCTTGCCCACCAGTGAGGAAATGTCCTGATTGTTTTCGTCACCCGGTTCGGTCTTGGAAATCGCTACCTGTTTCAATACCGAAGGGTAGCGTCGCACCACCCGGAACTGGTTGATGTCGCCATTGAATTCATGCAGGCGCTTGACGGCCCACGGACTAGGGATGGTGCGCAGATAGCGGCGCGGGATGCCGTAATCTTCTTCCAGCAGGGTGCCATCTTCTTCTTCGTTAAACAGACCCAGCGGCGACTCGTTGACGGGCGAGCCTTTCAGGCAATAGAAGGGCACGTGCTCCATCAGTGATTTGAGTTTTTCCGCAATCGACGATTTGCCCCCGCCAACCGGCCCCAGCAGATAAAGGATCTGCTTGCGCTCTTCCAGTCCCTGCGCCGCATGGCGGAAGTAGGACACTACCTGTTCGATGACTTCCTCGGTGCCGTAGAACTCGCGGAAGGCCGGGTAGATCTTGATGACTTTGTTGGCGAAGATGCGGGATAGCCGGGTGTCGTTGCGGGTGTCGACCAGCGTCGGTTCGCCGATGGCTGCCAGCATGCGTTCCGGCGCGCTGGCATAGGTCAGCTTATCCTTTTTGCAGAGGTCGAGATATTCCTTCATCGACATCTCTTCTTCCCGGGTGCGTTCGTAACGCGCGGCGTAGTTGTCAAAAATGGTCATCGTAGTTCCCTTATCAAAGGTTAACCGACTGGTTGCAGCATGCCGGCTATGCGGCATGGGCCCTGAACGTAGCCTACCCATTCTGATCTTATTTTTCTTCTGGCCAGCTTCTGTGTGTGACACGGATTGCCCGTATCGTTGAGCTGGCTTTATTGCCGGACGGCTTATATGTGTGGTGCGTAATGCTTCTTACGTTTGTGAAATTGATTATTGCGCTATTGGATACGGAAGTCAAAATAATTGTCGTGTGCTAATTCGTCAGCCAGTCAGCGCGGCGCTTGCTGCCACAGTAGCACGCTTGCGCGGCGCTTGCTGATCGCAGCGCAAACGGAGCATAGGGCTGGGCTAGCGGGGCGCTTCTGACGCACTGCGGCAGCTTGCGCTAAGATGTCTCTATTCTTATTCTCATTCCCATTCCGCGACAGGAGCACCGACCATGTTGACCCCACCATTGCGCACGATCGTGCAGCAGATGCCGAAAGCCGAACTGCATATCCACATCGAGGGATCACTGGAACCGGAGTTGATTTTTGCGCTGGCGCAGCGCAATCAGGTGGCGCTCGCCTATCCCAGCGTGGAAGCCTTGCGCGCCGCCTATGCTTTTACAGATCTGCAATCCTTCCTCGATATTTATTATGCGGGTGCCAGCGTGTTGCTCACCGAGCAGGATTTCTATGATATGACGGCGGCCTATCTGCAACGTGCAGCGGCCGATCAGGTGCGTCATGCAGAAATCTTTTTCGATCCGCAAACCCACACGGCGCGCGGTGTACCGATGCAGGTGGTGATCGATGGCATTTACCGTGCCTGTCAGGACAGCCCCGTATCGGCCACGCTGATTCTGAGTTTCCTGCGGCATCTGTCGGAAGAGGACGCGTTTGCCACGCTGGAAGCGGCACTGCCGCACCGCGACAAATTTATCGGCATCGGGCTGGATTCGTCCGAACGCGGCAATCCGCCGGAAAAATTTGCCCGCGTGTTTGCCCGCTGCAAAGAGCTGGGCTTTCATCTGGTGGCCCATGCGGGCGAAGAAGGACCGCCGGCCTACATCAGCACGGCGCTCGATACCCTGCAGGTGGAACGCATCGATCATGGCGTGCGCTGCACGGAAGACGCTGCGCTGGTGCAGCGACTGGCGCAGCAGCAGATCGCACTGACGGTGTGCCCATTGTCGAACGTCAAGTTGTGCGTATTTGACGAGATGTCCCAGCATAACCTGCTGAGCTTGCTGGACGCCGGCATCATGGCGACCGTGAATTCGGATGATCCGGCCTATTTCGGTGGCTATATGAATGCCAACTTCGAAGCGGCGTTCGAGGCTTTGCCGCTGGGACTGCATCATGCCCAGCGACTCGCCCGCAATAGTTTCGAAGCCGCCTTCCTGCCCGCCGCGCAGAAGCAGGCCTTTCTCGCCGAAGTCGATGCCTATTTCGCCGCCCTGTAAGCCATGATCCTCGCTCTTGCCCTGAAAATGACGGCGCGCGACTGGCGTGCCGGCCAGTTGCGGTTTCTGCTGATCGCCCTGACTGTGGCGGTGGCGGCTTTGTCGGCCACCGGTTTCTTCATCGACCGTCTGCGCGGCGGTCTGGAACGCGATGCCCGGCAGTTGCTGGGCGCCGATGTGGTGGTGAGCGGCGATTTGCCGCTCAATCCGGCCTGGCGCGCCGAGGCCTTGCGGCAAGGCTTGCTGGTGGCCGAGACGGTCAGCTTCCCCAGCATGGCACAGACCGGCGAGGGCGAACAATCGAACGCCGTGCTGGCAGCACTGAAAGCGGTCACGCCGGCCTATCCGCTGCGCGGCAAAGTGCGCGTGACGCGCGATATGCTGGAGGCGGAACAGGGACAGGGGCAGGCCGCGCAAGCGGCACCGGCACCGGGCACGGTATGGCTCGATGCTGCCTTGCTGGGCAGCCTGAATACCCGGGTGGGTGCACAGATCCAGCTGGGTGACCAGCGATTCACGATCGCGCAACTGATCGCGGCCGAGCCGGACCGGGGGGCGAATTTCCTGGCCTTCGCACCGCGCGTGATGCTGGCACTGGCCGATCTGCCGGCCACGAATCTGATCCAGCCCGGTTCGCGTGTCAGCTATCGCTTGCTGGTGGCCGAGCCGGACGGCGGGCGCGCCACTGGCGCGGCCAAGCAGTTCGGCGCGTGGGTGCAGGAACAGATCAGCTCGCAGAACATCAAGGGCGTGCGGATCGAATCGCTGGAAAACGGCCGCGGTGAAATGCGTGCCACGCTGGAGCGGGCCGACCGCTTTCTGGCACTGGTAGGGCTGCTGTCGGCGCTGCTGGCAGCGCTGGCGGTGGCCATGGCGGCACGCCGCTTCATGCAACGCCATCTGGATGCAGTGGCGATGTTGCGCTGTCTGGGATTGACCCAGCCTCAGGTAAGTCAGCTGTATCTGCTGGAATTCCTGCTGGTGGGGCTGGCCGGCAGTGCCGCCGGGGTCATGATCGGCTATGGCGCACACTATGTTTTGCTGGAGGTGCTGGGCAAGCTGGTCGGCACTAGCTTGCCGGCGCCAAGCATCTATCCGGCGCTGCAGGGGCTGGCCAGCGGCATGCTGTTGCTGGCCGGTTTTGCACTACCGCCGATTCTGCAGTTGCGCAAGGTTCCCCATAACCGCGTGATCCGGCGCGAGCAGGATGCGCCGCAGGTGGCGGCGCTGGCGACTTACGGGCTGGGGCTGGGCGGCTTCTGCGCCTTGCTGCTCTGGCAGGCCAGCGACGTCTGGCTGGCCTTGTACACGGCGCTGGGTTTTGGCGCCGCTTTCGGGCTGTTCGCGCTGGTGGGCTGGGCCGCGCTGGCCGCACTGCAGCCCTTGCGTGGTCTGGGCTTTCATCAGAGCTGGCGCTTTGCGATCACCTCGCTGCAGCGCCGCCCGAGCGCGACGCTGGTGCAGATCGTCGCGCTGGCACTGGGACTGATGGCACTGCTGGTGCTGTCGGTGGTGCGTGGCGACCTGATGACGGCCTGGCGCAACGCCACCCCGGCAGATGCACCGAACCGCTTCATCATTAACATCCAGCCGGAACAGGCGGCCGATATTGCGCGCCGCCTGCAGGCGGCCGGGGTGCACTATGCGCCCCAGTATCCGATGATCCGTGGCCGGCTGACGGCGGTGAATGGCGTGACCGTGACGGCCGAGACTTACACGGAAGAACGGGCGCGCAACCTGGCCGAGCGCGAGTTCAATCTGTCGACCATGGCGCAGATGCAGGCCGAGAACCGGATCACGGCTGGTCAGTGGTTTGCCCAGCCAGCCAGCGGGCCGGAAGCATCGGTGGAAGAGGGCATCGCCAAAACCCTGAAGTGGAAGCTCGGCGACAAGTTGCGCTTTGAGATTGCCGGCGCGCCGGTGGAAGCGACCATTACCAGTCTGCGCAAGCTGGAGTGGGGCTCGATGCGGGTCAATTTCTTCGTGATTCTCAATCCTGCCGCCGTGACCGATGTCTCGCAAAGCTGGATTACCGCCTTTCACCTGCCGCCCCAGCAGAGCACGCTGATGAATGGCCTGACGCGCGACTATCCGAATCTGACGATTGTCGATGTGGGGGCCTTGCTGCAGCAAGTGCAGCAGGTGCTCGATCAGGTGGTGACGGCGGTGGAGTTCCTGTTCATCTTCACGCTCGCTTCCGGCTTGCTGGTGCTGTATGCCGCGCTGATGGGTTCACAGGACGAGCGCACCCGCGAAGCGGCCTTGCTGCGCGCGCTGGGGGCGACCCGCCGGCAACTGGCGCAGGCGCAGCTGATCGAATTTTCGCTGGTGGGGGCGCTGGCCGGAGTGCTGGCGGCCACGGCGGCCGCAGCAATGGGCTGGTCACTGGCAACTTACCAGTTCAAATTTGCCTGGAGTTTCAGTCCCTCGGTCTGGCTGATCGGTTTGCTGGCCGGTGCACTGTGCGCCATCGCCGGTGGCTGGCTGGGCTTGCGCAATGTGCTGCGTCAGCCGCCGTTGCAGACCTTGCGCGAAGCCTGACGGCGCCGACAGCCGACAGCCGATAGCAGCTAGCAGGCCTTGGGCCGCCGCCCGTATCGGGTCCGGCTGCGTGCCTGGTGTGGCGGCAACGGCGCGCTAGGCCAGGTCGCAAGCCAGACTGCGGCGCTCTCGCAGAAAATCCGCATAGGCGTACGGACGCTGGTGAAAATAGTGTGCCGGCAGATCGAACAGGGCCCAGTAATAGGTCTGTCGCCCCTGACAGACTTGCGCCGCAGCGCAGTAGCGGTGCCAGTTGGCGCCCACCCGCGGGCTGTACATGCCATCGCTATCGGGATCATGAAAAAATGGCAGCACTCGTTTCTCCAGCAAGGCTTGCTGGAGCGCGGGCGGCGCATCGCTGTCGCGCGCCATTTCATACTGGGCCAGCATGCCCTCGGCTGTTTCTATCATGAGCAGGCTGGCTTTGCCATGCTGGTCCAGCAGCAGTATGCCGCTCGGATTGGGAAAGATGTAGTGCTCGACGATGCCCAGTCTGGTACTCAGCGAGGCGATCAGTCTGGCCAGTACCGGATCGGCCAGAAAATGGTAGTGGTGGAGTAGCAGCAGGTCGCGCAAGGTGTCTTCGCGGTCGTCGAAATAAGCACGCTGCAGGGTGCGGATTTCCTGCTCCAGTAGATCCAGTGCGTGCAGGCTGCTTTTGCGGATGTAGCGGTGGATCAGGCCACTATTGAAGGCACTGACGGCGATTTTTTCGTCGGCCGCGCCAGTGAACAGGATCTTCTTGCAGGGCAGGTGGGCGATGGCACGGCAGAATTCCAGCCCGTTCATTTGCGGCATCGAGTAATCGACCACCACCACGGACGGCGTGGCGTGACGCTGGCGCTGCTCGCAGATGCGGTAGATATGTTCGATATTGAAGGCCACGTTGCACAGATCGGCGGCCTGATTCTGCAGATCGAAATTCACGTGCAGTGGCACACTGTCGGGTGGCGGTTCGCGGCGCAGCCACTGCAGGGCCGCGCCGGGATCGCTAAAGCTCAGACTGGGAAACAGGGGATCGAGCTGGAACGACAGGCTGCGCAGAAACGAGGCGCTGTCGTCGACCAGCACGGTGAGAGTCGGATGGGTATACACCTGCAGCTGCATGGCTTACCTTGTGAGTGGGGACGACACGGGAAATTCCAGAATGAAGATGGTGTAGGCGCTTTCGCGCGTGGTGCAGCGGATCCGGCTATGCCAGGCATGCAGAATTTCTTCGCACAGGGCCAGCCCGATCCCGGCCCCCTGATGGGCGGGGTGGGAATAGAAGCGGCGAAAGATCTGCGGCAGGTGACGGGCGGCGATGCCGCAGGCGGTATCGATGAACAGCAGCCGTGGCGGCTGATGCTGGCCATCGATGATGATGCGCACCCGGCCCTTGCCGGCCCGCTGTACGGCCTTCAGGGCATTGCGGAGTAAATTGAGGAGCACCACCACCGCCAGCTCGGTCTGGCCGGAAAAATAGAAATTGCCGCGCAATTCCAGCGCCACCAGTTTCTTCTGTTCCGCGCTGATAAACGGGTAGCGCTGCAGTACCGCATCGACCGTGGCCGCCATCGAGACTTGTTCGACCGGCTGCAGGTTTTGCCGCACGGCGCTGGCGCTGAGCAGAAACAGGTCGATCATGTGGTTCATATGGCGTACTTCGAACTGGATCCGGCCCAGCGCATCGATGGCGCCCAGTTTCTCATCGGTGGTGCGGCGGAAGCCCTGGCCATACATGCGCAACAGGCCGCGCACATTGGCATCGACACTGGTCAGCGGGGTGCGCAATTCATGCGCCACGGTAGCCAGACCCGCCCCCAGTCCGGCCAGTTTTTCCTGCGCCAGCATGTGGCGACTCACTTTAGCCGCAGACAGTACGGCAATGGTGAACCAGTGGATCGGTAGTTGCTGCAGTACCGGCCGGCTCAGCAGCACGGCGCTTTCGCCCAGCAGCGCGGCCGCGACACAGGCGCTCAGCGTGCCGGCCAGATAGGCGGGCAGCGCGATGGAGGTTTCGAAGTGGAACAGTACCACCAGCCCGATTAGCAGCGATTCACTCCACACGCCCGACGCATGGTTCATCAGAAACATGAAGGTGAAGAAGAACGGCAGGATGTAGCTGAGGGTGAGCAATAGATAGCAGTGCAGCCCGCGGCGGCTGAACTGGCGCGCGAACAGCCCCAGCGCACAGAGCAGAATGCCGAACAGGCGCAGCGGCAAGGTTTCATATTCTTGCGGGAAGAAATGCTGCCAGAGCACGTAATACAGGGGCATCGCTACCGTGCCGATACTCGCTAGCAGTAACACGCGCGCCGTCGCATGGTCCTCGCGGCCATGGTAGTGCAGCAGAGTCTGTAAGCGCTCTTGCAGAGCGTGTTTCCAGCTGGGAGGTGAACGTACCGGCATGGTCGGATTGATTTTTGTCAAACCAACATCATCGCTGTATTTTGTTGCGTGTTTGAATGTATCAAACCATCAATTGATCAGCGTCAAGCGTTGGTCTTTTTTTTGCCTCAAGGTTGTTGTTGAGATCGTTTTAACAAGCAAGCGGAGGTAATCCATGTCGTACATCAATATGCCCAGAAATACCCAGACCCTGCAGGAGTTTTTGCCCGCCGAACAGTGCATGCCCGATTTTGTCAGGCGTCGCATGGATCTGCATTACGTGACCCGCATCGAACAATTGCTGGGTGGAGAGCATCCCCATGCCTGGCAGCCGACCCCGGCCAACGCTGTGTATCTGGCGGGGAATGATTACCTGTGTCTGGCAGGGGAAGCGCCGCTGCGCTACGCTCAGCTGGCGACGCTGGTGCAGAGCGAGGGCGAATTGCTGATGTCGGCCGTGTATCTGCAGCAGGGTAGTGCCCAGCATGCACTGGAGCAGCGGCTGGCGCAGTGGATGGGCGCGCAGGATGGTGTGCTGACCCAGTCCGGCTGGGCTGCCAATGTGGGGCTGGTGCAGACCTTGGCCGGGCCGGACGTGCCGGTGTATCTCGACATGCAGGCGCATGCTTCGCTGTGGGAGGGCGCGCAGTCGGCCGGTGCGCCGGCGCTGGGGTTTCTGCATAATGATCTGGCGCATCTGGCCAAGCAGCTGGCGCGCCATGGGCGCGGGCTGATCGCGGTCGATGCGCTATACAGCACCAACGGCAGTGTGGCGCCGCTGGCGGGGCTGGTGGAACTGGCCGAGCGTAGCGGCAGTGTTCTGATCGTCGATGAATCCCATTCGCTGGGCACGCACGGCCCACAGGGCGCGGGCCTGACAGCGGCGCTGGGTTTGAGCGAGCGGGTGCACTTTCGCACCGCGTCGCTGGCCAAGGCCTTTGCCGGGCGTGCCGGGTTCATCAGTTGTTCCAGCCATTTCAAGGGCTATTACCTGTCCGAGTCGCGTCCGGCGATTTTCAGTTCCTGTCTGCTGCGCCATGAACTGGCGTGGTTTGCCGCGGCGCTGGAATTCATCAAGCAGGCCGATGGACGACGCGCGGCACTACATCAGCACAGCCGCGACGTGCGCAGCCACCTGACGGCGCTGGGGTTTAATGTCAGCGACGGCAGCGAGCAGACTATTGCGCTGGAAGCGGGGCAGGAACCGCACACGCTGGCGCTGCGCAAGGTGCTGGAACGGCACGGTGTGTATGGCGCGATGTTCTGTGCACCGGCCACCGCCAAGAACCGTTCGCTGGTCAGACTGACGCTCAATTCGGGTCTGACGGCTGCGCAGCTGGAGCAGATCGTGCAAGCTTGCGCGGCGCTGCGCGAGGAACTGGACTGGCAGAACTGGTCATCGACGCGGCGCCTGCAGCGTCGTTCGCAAGTGAGCGTGTCGCAGCCGCGCGTGGTGCGTTATCATGGTGGCTATGACTGAATCCCGAACTCTCTACGAAGTAATTGGTGGCGCCGCCGTGGTGCGTGACATGGTCGACCGGTTTTATGACCTGATGGAACTGGAGCCGCAGTTTGCCCTGCTGCGCGCTGCGCACGGCCCCTCGCTCGACAATGCGCGCGAACGTCTGTTCATGTTTTTAAGTGGCTGGATGGGCGGTCCGGATCTGTATGTGCAGGCGCACGGTCATCCGCGCTTGCGGATGCGCCATATGCCGTTCGCGATTGGCACGCAGGAGCGTGACCAGTGGCTGCAGGCGATGGCGTGGGCGATGGAAGAGGTCGGTATCGACGAGGCCTTGCGCTTGCGCTTGATGGAGTCGTTCTATCAGACTGCCGACTGGATGCGTAACAAGCCGGATTGATGCCATGAGCCAGAGTGAATTTTGGGTGCTGTTACTGGTGCTGGCGATTGTGCTGGTGCTGCAGGTACTGGCCTTGTTGCAGAACCGTGGTGCGGGCGGGGCGCGTGGTGCCGAGGACGGCGCTATTGCCGAACGCATCGAACGGGTCGAGCGGGAAGTGCGGCTGCAGTTGCAGGCGACGGCGCAGGCCACGCACGGCGCGACGGTGCAGCAGTTCGAAGCCATGCGCCGGCAGCTGGAAGCGCAGGGCATGGTGGGACGCGAAGAGCAGAGTCGTAATCTGAAGCTGTTTGCCGATAGTATGAATCAGACGCTGGCGCGGCTCACCGAATCGAATGCGGCGCGCATGCAGGAAGTGCGCGCCACGCTGGAAGCGAAGATCCGCGATCTGCAAACGGATAACGGCGCGCGACTGGAAGAAATGCGCAAGACGGTGGACGAGAAACTGCATGCCACGCTGGAGGCGCGTCTGAGTGCGTCGTTCCAGCAGGTCTCGGAACGGCTCGAGCGCGTGCATCAGGGACTCGGTGAAATGCAGCAGCTGGCGATCGGAGTGGGCGACCTGAAACGGGTGCTAACCAACGTCAAAACGCGCGGCACATGGGGCGAGGTGCAACTGGAGATGCTGCTCGAACAGGTGCTAACGCCGGAGCAGTATGCGCGCAATGTCGAGACCATCGCCGGTAGCGGTGCGCGCGTCGAGTTTGCCCTCAGGCTGCCCGGTCCGACCGATGGCGCGGTGCCGGTCTGGATGCCGATCGATGCCAAGTTCCCGAAAGAGCAGTATGAGCGTCTGGTCGATGCGGCCGAACGTGCCGATGCGGAGGGCGTGGCCACGGCTGGTCGCGAACTGGAACGCGCGGTGCGGCTGGAGGCGAAGACTATTGCGGAGAAATATCTGGCGCCACCTCAGACCACGGACTTTGCGATTCTGTTCCTGCCGACCGAAGGGCTGTATGCGGAAGTGATGCGGCGTCCCGGGCTGGCCGACGATTTGCAGCGGGTGCACCGGGTCAGTATCGCCGGACCGTCGACGCTGTCGGCGCTGCTGAATAGTTTGCAGATGGGCTTCCGTACGCTGGCGCTGGAGCGCCGTTCCTCGGAAGTGTGGCAGGTGCTGGGGGCGGTCAAAACGGAGTTCGGTAAATTCGGTGACGTGCTGTCCGCAACCCGGCTGTCGCTGGAACGCGCAGCCAAGAATATCGAGTCGGCCGAGACCCGTAGCCGTCAGATGTCGCGCAAACTGAAATCGGTGGAAGCCTTGCCGAGCGAAGATGCGCAATTGCTGCTGGGTGCGCACCCCGAGCCGGGCGAGAGTGACGCTGAATAGTCTGGTCTAGACCGGACTAGCCTGCGCCGCAGGCCAGCTTAGATCAGTCCTTCCAGCGGCAGCACTTCCACCATATCGCCTTCTGCAACGCTGGCCTGTTCATGCGCCAGTACCACGATGCAGTTGGCTTCCGTCACAGAGCGCAGGATGCCTGACCCTTGTGCGCCGGTCAGGCGCACTTGCGGCTGGCCATCCGCGCCACGGCTGATGATGCCGCGCTGGTATTCGGTGCGTCCCGGGCGTTTGCGGATTGCCATCTGGGTTCTCGCCTGCAGGGTGGGTAGGCTGGTAGTGCAGCCCATCATGGCCAGCAAGGCCGGGCGCGCGAACAGATAGAACGAGATCACCACGGCGACCGGATTGCCCGGCAGTCCGAACAGCCAGGCGCTGTCGCTACCATCGCGGATCTGGCCGAAGGCGAGCGGACGACCCGGCCGCATGGCCAGCTTCCAGAACGACAGCTGTCCCAGACTGGCGAGAATATCGCGCGTGTAATCGGCGGCGCCCTCGGAGACACCACCAGACGTGATGATGGCGTCAGCCTGCTGACAGGCGCTGCGCAGTGCGGCATCGAGTGCGGCTGGATCATCGCGCACGATGCCCAGATCGATCACTTCGCAGCCTAACCGCGTCAGCATGCCGAACACGGTGTAGCGGTTGCTGTCATAAATGCAGCCCTGTTCGAGTGCCTGTCCCGGCGCACGTAACTCGTCACCGGTCGAGAAGAAGGCCACCCGCAGTTTGCGCTGCACCCGCACTTCGGCAATCCCCAGCGAGGCAATCAGTCCCAGATCGGCCGGGCGCAACAGCTTGCCGCGTGCCAGTGCGACGCTGCCCGCTTGCAGGTCTTCGCCGGCAAAGCGCCGATTGGCACCGGGCGTGATGGCGCCGTGCGCGATGGTGACCCGGGTATCAGTAATGGCGCTGGCCAGTTCCTGGGGTAGCACACTGTCGCAGCCGGCCGGCATGGCGGCACCCGTCATGATGCGTACGCATTGCCCCGCTTGCGGCGTCAGGGTGCAAGGCCGTCCCGCATAAGCGACGCCGATCACTTCCAGCGTGACACAGGTATCGGCCGGTGTCGGCAGATCGGCGCCATGTAGGGCGTAGCCGTCCATGGCCGAATTGTCGTATGCCGGTACATTGATGGGCGAGATGATGTCGGCGGCCAGCACCCGGTCCAGTGCAGCGTGCAGGCTCACGGTAACGCTGTTACTGGCACTGGCATCGAGTGGCGTGATCTGCTCAGCAATCAGGCGCTGTGCTGCTGTCACGTGCAAGCCGGCAGCGTCGCCCGGCACCGATACGGTGCGGCTGGCGGCGGAGGGCATTGCAGCGATGGCCGGTGTGGCCGGCTGTTCCAGCGCCTGCAATTCTGCCAGGGTATTGATATTGCTGAAGGCGTCGTCCTGCTCGAACAGTACCTCTGCCACGCGCAGCGATTTGTACCAGCGTTCCATCCGTCGCTCGCCGCTGGCCAGATAGTCTTCCAGTTGCGGCAGCAGGCTGGCTTTCAGCAGCGCGAATACGGGATGCGATTGGGGCCGCGCGGCAGACTCACTGTCGCGCTGGCGCATGGTGACAGCCAGTGCGACATCGGCATCTTGCGCTACCAGCGCGGCGTGCAGGCGCTCAGCCAGGTCTGCCGGCAGCAGCGGTGAATCACAGGGCACGGTTAGCAGTAGTTCGGTCGGGCAGAATTGCAGGCCGATTTGCAGGCCGGCCAGCGGGCCTTCGAAACCATCGAGCCAGTCCGGCAGAACCGGAATACTACCGGCCAGTTGCTGGTAGCGGGGCAGATTGCGGTTGGCGTTAATCGCCACCGAGCTGACCTGAGGTGCCAGTCGCTGCAGCACATGCTGCACCAGCGTGCTGCCACGGAAAGGCTGCAAGCCCTTGTCCACGCTACCCATGCGGGTAGCACGGCCGCCCGCCAGTATCAGGCCGGTGATCTTGCTCTTGAAAGACAAATTAACCTCCGATGTAGGACATTTCGACTTTGCCCATCGCTGCGCGGGGCAGCGCCGTGTGCTGCGTGCGCAGTTCGGAATAGCGATCGCCGCGAGCGCGCCACAGCTGGCCCAGCGCGGCACTGAGGTCGGCATCGCTGTGACCTGCGCGCAGCAGACTGCGCAGGTCGTGGCCGCTGCTGGCGAATAAACAGGTGTACAGCTGGCCTTCGGTCGACAGGCGTGCGCGCGTGCAATCGCCGCAGAAGGCTTGCGTGACGCTGGAGATCAGGCCGATCTCGCCGCCGCCATCGCGATAGCGCCAGCGGGTCGCAGTCTCGCCGCTGTAGTTGGCTTCGAGCGCTTCCAGCGGCAGTTCGGCGTGGATGCGCTGCACGATCTCGGCGGACGGTATGACTTCATCCATTTTCCAGCCATTCGAGCTGCCCACGTCCATGTATTCGATGAAGCGCAGGATAAACGGGGTGTTCCGGAAATAGCGCGCCATCGGCAGGATTTCGTGATCATTCATGCCGGCCTTGACGACCATGTTGATCTTGATCGGTCCCAGTCCTGCCCGATGTGCCGCTTCGATGCCTTGCAGGACATCGCTGACATTGAAGTCGACATCGTTCATGCGCCGGAAGGTGGTGTTATCCAGCGCGTCAAGCGAGACGGTGACGCGTTGCAGACCGGCGTCCTTGAGCGCTTGCGCTTTACGCGCCAGCAGCGAGGCATTGGTGGTCAGCGTCAGGTCGAGTGGCTGACCGCTGACTGTTTTCAATGGCGCCAGCATGGCGATCAGCTTTTCCAGATCCTTGCGCAGTAGCGGCTCGCCACCGGTCAGGCGGATTTTTTCCACGCCATGCGCGACGAAGATCTGCGTCAGGCGGGTGATTTCCTCGAACGAAAGCAGGGCTTTGTGCGGCAGGTACTGGTAATCGCTGTTGAAGATCGCCTTCGGCATGCAGTACACGCAGCGGAAGTTACAGCGGTCGGTGACGGAAATGCGCAGATCGCGCAGGGGGCGACCGCGCTGGTCGGCCAGCAATCCGGTGGGGCTTTCTGCTTGCGCTGGAATGGCTGGCGTGGCGTGGCGCTGCGGCGCCAGCATGATGATTTTCTCGGCCATGGTTGTCTGTCGTTAGAGAACTGCGAGCCGCTACGATAGCACGTTGGCGCAATTTGCGCGGCTAGAAGCCGCTTCGATCCGGCCCGCTCAGACGAAAAAAAGGGAAGCACGCGGCTTCCCTTTTTGCTGGTGGATGACGCTACCGGCTTAGCGGCGGGTGTCCACCTGAATCAGCGGTTCGTCAGCTTGCGGTGGCAATGGCTTACGCTCACGGGGAACGCGTACCGGTGCCGCGACTTTGGCTGCGGCTTCCTGCGCAGCGCGCAGTTTGGCAGGGTCGGTCGCCGCCAGTGTCAGACCGGCGGAACCCAGCAGGGTTTGCAGGTCAGCTGCAGGAGCAGGAGCAGGAGCAGGAGCAGGTGCAGGAGCAGGAGCAGGTGCAGCGGCTACCACTGGTGCTACTTCAGCGACTGGCGCTGGCGCAGCTTCTACCACCGGCGCTGGAGCTGGCGCAGCTTCTACCACCGGAGCCGGCGCAGGGGCCGCAGCCGCTGGCTGTACTGGTGCGCTGACTTCGGCTACGACTGGCGCTTCGACGACTGCCGGTGCTTCAGCTACTGCTGCTACAGCGACTTCGACGACCGGGGCAGGTGCTGCCACGGGTGCAGTGATCACTGGCTCAAGTGGCGCTACCACTGGCGCAGCAAGGACTTCCGCAACCACTGCTGCCGGCGCAGGTGCTGCCGGTGCTGCTTCTGCCACGACGACCGGGGCAACGGCTGCCACGGTTTCAGCAGCGGCGCTTACCTCGACGGCGATTGGTGCCGGGCTGGTTTCGGCCGGGGCGACGGTGAACTTCAGCGTGCCTTGCTCACCGGCTTCAACTGCTTCGCCAGCTTCACCGGCAACGGCTTCCTGACCTTCCGAACCATCACGATCGCGACGGTTACGGTTGCGGCCACCGCGACGGCGGCGACGACGTGGCTCTTCGCCATCGGCACCTACTTCGGTTTCATCGCCTTCCGGACCGTTTTGCGGTGCGGTTTTCAGGATGACGGCAGCGGCGTCGGTCGCCGGGCCATTCTGAGGCGCGGTCAGGTTGAGTGCCAGTTCTTCCGCTTTTACTTCCGGCGTTGCCTTCTCGCCACGTGGTTCACGGGGTGGACGTGGTGGACGCTCGGCGCGCTCGCGTGGTGCCGGGGCATCAGCGTTCTGGCCTTCGCGTGGTTCACGCGGCTCGCGCGGTGGGCGCGGAGGACGGGCCGGACGGCCGTTGTTATCGGCTTTGGCTTCGTCATTACCCGGACGCGCGGACTCTTCGCGCTCGCCACGGCCAGCGGATTTACCGTTGCGGTTGCGGCCACGCGGGCCACGGCCGTTGCGTTCGCCACGATCACCGGCCGGTGCTTTGACCACGATGGTTGGCTGCTGTGGCAGTGCTGCCGGGCTAGGCTCAGGGCTCAGGAAGCTGAACAGGCGGGCGAAGAAGCCTTTCTGTGGCGCGGCCGGAGTCGGTGCTGGTGCCGGTTTGATGACGGTTTCGCTGGCTTTACGCTCGACCAGCGGTGCTGGCTGATCCGGCGTAATGGTCTTGACGACGGCTTCCTGACGCGGCTTGGCTTCTTCCTTCTGGCGCTTGCTGTAGGCCATGTCGGTTTCTGCCTGCTCGGCCAGGTTGTAGCTGGCCTGATGATCTTCCAGGCGCGGATCGTCGTGCTTGATGCGTTCCAGCTTGTAGTGCGGGGTTTCCAGATGCTTGTTCGGCACCAGAATGATGGTGATGCGGTGACGCGTCTCGATCTTCAGGACTTCGCCGCGTTTTTCGTTCAGCAGGAAGGCCGCAACGTCCACTGGTACTTGCACGTGGATGGTGGCGGAATTTTCCTTCATCGCTTCTTCCTGAATAATCCGCAGCACTTGCAGAGCGGACGATTCGGTATCGCGGATGTGGCCGGTGCCGGAGCAGCGCGGGCAGGTCACGTGCGAACCTTCGGACAGGGAAGGACGCAGACGCTGACGCGACAGTTCCATCAGACCAAAGCGGGAAATCTTGCCCATTTGTACACGGGCACGATCGTGGTGCAGTGCGTCTTTCAGACGCTGTTCCACTTCGCGCTGGTTCTTGGCCACTTCCATGTCGATGAAGTCGATCACGATCAGGCCGCCCAGGTCACGCAGGCGCAGCTGGCGAGCCACTTCTTCGGCCGCTTCGCAGTTGGTGTTAAAGGCGGTCGTTTCAATGTCGGAGCCGCGGGTAGCACGGGCCGAGTTGACGTCCACCGACACCAGTGCTTCGGTGTGGTCGATCACGATGGCGCCGCCCGATGGCAGCGGTACGGTACGCGAGTAGGCCGTTTCGATCTGGTGTTCGATCTGGAAGCGCGAGAACAGTGGCACGTCGTCGCGGTAGCGCTTGACACGGTGCACCATGTCGGGCATCACGTGGCTCATGAACTGATGTGCTTGCTCGTAGATCTCGTCGGTATCGATCAGGATCTCGCCGATATCCGGCTGGAAGTAATCACGGATCGCGCGGATCACCAGCGACGATTCCTGATAGATCAGGAAGGCACCGGAAGCCGATTTGCCAGCGCCTTCGATAGCACGCCAGAGTTGCATCAGGTAGTTCAAGTCCCACTGCAGTTCATCGACGTTGCGGCCGATGCCGGCGGTGCGGGCGATTACGGACATGCCTGCTGGCAAGTCCAGTTTATCCATGGTTTCGCGCAGTTCCTGACGCTCTTCGCCTTCGACACGGCGGGAAACACCACCACCGCGCGGGTTGTTCGGCATCAGCACCAGATAGCGACCGGCCAGCGAGACGAAGGAGGTCAGGGCCGCGCCTTTGTTGCCGCGCTCTTCCTTTTCCACCTGGACCATGATTTCCTGGCCTTCGCGCAGCGCTTCCTTGACGGAGGCATTGCGTACGTCCACGCCTTCACGGAAGTAAGTGCGTGCAACTTCTTTGAATGGCAGGAAACCGTGGCGATCTTCGCCGTAGCTAACGAAGCAAGCTTCGAGCGACGGTTCGATACGGGTGATCACGCCTTTGTAGATGTTCGACTTGCGCTGTTCGCGACCGGCCGTTTCGATGTCGATATCGATCAGCTTCTGACCGTCGACGATGGCTACGCGCAGCTCTTCTTGCTGCGTAGCATTAAACAACATGCGTTTCATTTTTATTAACTCCGCGACCCTAAGGTCATCTCTGTGCTGCCGGGTGTGTGAGACCCGGGGCAGCGTGGTACAGGGATATACGTGAGAACGGAAGTGATTGCGGTGTTATGCCCATCCTGTGCGGCGGCGCAGAATGCACCAGAGTGCATCATGCGGCCGCAACTGGGCGCATGAAGTCGATCGACATGCCGCTGTGTTCGCATCACCTGCAACTCATCCATGCGGCCCTGAGCGGACGGCAGAGAATCGCGGGCGGTGAACAGCCTCGTATGGGCCAGATCCGGGCCAAGCTTACGTACTACGCGGCACTAACGGAGAAGGCGGCGGGTGGCAGCCTTTCGTCGTGCTTGCAGCAAAGCTTGGGGTCTGACAAAAACGGCAAGCGTTATCCACTTCATCAACCGGCCAGCGAGACACGAAGTCTCTCTGCCCGAACTTTATCCTTACAATCCAACCACTAAGTTCGACGCCCTTGCCTGCCTCCGATTACAACTACGGTGCAACCTTGAGTCCGGCAGAGACGCTACGTATACATTTATTTCCGCTGAATTTGCAATTAGGCGAGGCCAGTGGAGACGCCCCTGTGTAAAATGTGCTTTTATTCTTACACTAACCGCAGTGTGAACTGCAGCGAAACGATTATATATTCAAAATGAAGGACTTAGAGAGATTTCTGGGAAGACAGAGCAAATGAGGCAACAAAAAGATGTTTCCCCGCCTTCAACACCACAAGAGCGCCCGCAAATTCCGTTGCAAGCCCAGTTTGTGACGATAAACGAAGAAGAAGCGGGTCAGCGTATTGACAATTATCTGTTGCGCGTCTGCAAGGGCGTGCCGAAAAGTCACGTCTACCGGATTCTGCGTTCCGGCGAGGTGCGCGTGAATAAAGGGCGGATTGATCAGCTTTACCGGCTGGTTGCCGGTGATATCGTGCGGATTCCGCCGATCCGGCTGGCCGAGAAGGCTGACAGCAGCCATGTTCCGGCGGCCGAATTCAAGGTGGTGTTCGAAGATGCCCACCTGCTGGTGATCGATAAACCGGCAGGCGTGGCCGTGCACGGTGGTTCCGGCGTGTCGTTCGGCGTGATCGAGCAATTGCGCGCCTCCCGTCCGGATGCCAAATTCCTGGAACTGGTGCACCGACTGGACCGCGATACCTCGGGGCTGCTGTTGCTGGCAAAGAAACGTAGCGCGCTGACCAGCCTGCACGAGCAAATGCGTGACGGTCTGACCGACAAGCGCTACCTGACCATGGTGGCGGGGGACTGGAAGAATGCGCGCCAGCATATCAAGTTGCCACTGCATAAATATACGACGGCCGATGGCGAGCGCCGCGTAGCGGTGCAGGCCGAGGGGCTGGCTTCGCATACGGTGTTCAGTCTGCTGAAAAAGTTCAAGGACTATGCTTTGCTGGAAGCGGAGCTGAAAACTGGGCGTACCCACCAGATCCGCGTACATACGTCGGCATCAGGCTTCCCTATCCTGGGCGACGATAAATACGGCGATTTCGCCTTGAACCGTGCCTTACTTAAAGCCGATGAGCAGCGTGGTGCACTCAAACGCATGTTCCTGCATGCCCACCAGATTACGTTTACCCATCCCGAGTCGGGCAAAATCATGACGCTGAACGCGCCTCTGGCTGCCGAATGCGAGCGATTCTTGCTAAGCTTGGGTAAACCCCTTATCTAACCGTATTTCGCTAATCGTCTCATTATTCAAGGAGCCGGCCTGCAGTTAGGCCGGAATACATGGCAAGAAAGCAATTCGACTTAATCGTCTTCGATTGGGATGGAACCCTGATGGATTCCACCTCAACCATCGTGAAGTGCATCCAGGCGGCGGCGCGTGACCTGGGCCTGCCGATTCCCCGTGACGATGTGGCTGCCCACGTGATCGGCCTCGGCCTGCATGAAGCCATGCAGGCGGTGTTGCCGGAGATCGACCCGGCCTTGTATCCGCGCATGGTGGAACGTTACCGCTACCATTTCCTGTCGCGTGACCATGAACTGGCGCTATTCCCCGGGGTGCACGAGATGCTCAACGAGCTGTCGCACAATGGTTACTTCTTGGCCGTGGCTACCGGGAAAAGCCGGGTTGGCCTGAATCGCGCCATGAATGATGTCAAAGTGCTCTCGCTGTTCGACGCTACGCGTTGTGCGGATGAAACTTTCTCCAAGCCGCACCCTGCCATGTTGCAAGAGTTAACGCGGGAGTTAGGGCAGGATATACGGCGTACCGTGATGATCGGCGATACCACCCACGATTTGCTGATGGCCAATAATGCCGGCGCTCAGGGCATTGCCGTCCAATATGGGGCCCATCCGGCCGATCAGCTGGCGGCCTGCAATCCGCTGTATTCGGCGCCTAGCGTGGCCGATCTGCACCAGTGGCTGAGCGAGAATGCCTGATGAGTGCTGACGAGATTCTGATCTGCGCGGCCGATGCCGTACTAGAAGGCGGCAAAGGGGTGCGTTTCCCCGTTACCGCCGGTGGGGACGATGCCACCGGTTTTGTGGTGCGCTACGGCGGGCAGGCGTATGCTTACCTGAATCGCTGCGCCCACGTACCGATAGAACTGGACTGGGCCGAGGGAGAATTCTTCGAGTCGAGCGGGCTTTACCTGATGTGTTCTACGCATGGCGCCGTGTATGTGCCGGAAAGTGGCCACTGTGCTGGCGGCCCCTGCAAAGGCGGACGTTTGCGACCGATTGCTGTGATTGAACGCGATCAGCAACTGTACTGGCAGCCAGATGAGTATGTGCGTCCCGTACGCGCCTGAATGATTTAAGTTGATGTGGCGAATTAGAGAGATATGAGCGAAAACACCAGCGAGCAGGGCCCCAATAGTACTCCGGCTACTCCGGCTAGCACGCCTGCCGCCAGCCATGTGCCTGCCGGTGCGGCGCAGGCGCCTCATCCAGCGGCTGGCGGTCCAGCGGCTGGCGATCCAGCGGCTGGCGCTCCAGCGGCTGGCGCTCCAGCGGCCGGCAATCCTGCGGCTGGCGGCGCGCCATGGGAGCGCGAAGTCTTGGAGAAGCTGGTATTTGCCGCCTTAAACGAGCAGAAGGCGGCGCGCCGCTGGGGTATTTTCTTCAAATCCGTGACCGTCGTGCTGGTGGTCGTAGCACTGAGTGCCTACCTTGATCTGGGCTGGACCGGTTCGGATGGCGAGACGCTGGGACGGCATACGGCGCTGATTGAAATCGAAGGGGCGATCGAATCCGAAGGCAGTGGTGCGGCGGCGGTGGTGATTCCTGCGCTGAACAAAGCATTTTCCGACAGCGGCTCGGTAGCGGTGGTGATGCACATCAATAGCCCCGGCGGCAGCCCGGTGCAGGCCGGCATGATCGTTGATGAAATGCAGCGTTTGCGTAAGGGTTATCCGGGCAAGCCACTGTATGTGGTGGTCGATGAAATCTGTGCTTCCGGCTGCTACTACATTGCCGCCGGAGCGGATCGCATCTATGTGAACAAGGCCAGTATCGTCGGCTCGATCGGGGTGCTCATGGACGGTTTCGGTTTCTCCGGCATCATGGAGAAAGCCGGCGTCGAGCGACGCTTGCTGACGGCGGGCGAGAACAAGGGATTTATGGATCCGTTCAGCCCGCTGTCCGACAAACATAAGCAATTTGCCCAGTCGATGCTGGCGGAAATTCACGGACAGTTTATTCAGGTGGTGCGCGACGGGCGCGGCAAGCGTCTCAAGGAAACGCCGGAAATGTTTTCCGGCCTGTTCTGGACCGGTGCCAAAGCTATCGACATGGGACTGGCAGATGCCTTTGGCACAGTCGACAGCGTGGCACGTGATGTAATCAAGGCGGAAGACATCATTGATTACACCCAGCACGAAGGTTTGCCTGAGCGTGTGCTGAAGAAATTTGGCGCCTCACTCGGTGCGGGAGCCATGAAAGCGACCATGGAACGGGCCTTGCCAGCGCTGCACTAGCGCAGCACGCAAATCAGACTTGCATAGTTGATGCGTTGAGCTATAGTGAAGGCGTAGTTCTTTCCAAGGGGAGGCGATATAAATAGTTTATTTTGTTTTCACCACAATCTTGATCAGACCGACGGAACTACTGAACTGCATCGTTGATGCGGCTTAGAGAGAATTCAGATTCCTCATACAGCCCCTGCAGGGGTTGAAGACAGCGGCGCAATGCCGCTGTTTTCTATTGGGGCAGCGCTTTGTGCGAAGCCGCCTGCCGCCAGCCAGGCCAGAAAATCCACTTGCCGTTGCGCATGCCATTGTTGCTGCGCGCCGGAGGCTGCCTCGCCGGCGGGCAGTGCGTAGCGGCACGCCATCAGGAATAGCTCGGCGCGGTGACTGGCGGCGCTTTGCCGGGCAGCTGACAAGCGAGTGTGCAAGGTGGGCATAAGCTTTCCTACTGGCGATTTCCTAGGGGACTAGGCGGATTCCTAATCTGGTTTCAGTCTAGCAAACGAAGCCCGGACTGGTTTGATATGCGTCAATGGAAATCATTGTCTAGGACAAATGCGGCAGTGCAGCATGCGCAGCGTTCCCCCGGTCCGCGCCATCCTGTAAAATCGTGCTATGAGCAAATTATCCCTAGACCGCATCCTGCAATCGCAGGGCTTTGGCACCCGTAAATACTGCCGTTCGCTGATCGAAGATGGCGAAGTCAGTATCGGCGGCGTAGTCCATGACAATTACAAAGCCAGCATCGAGACCGATGGTCTGGTACTGAATATCTTCGATGAGGAATGGGTGTACCGCGAACATGTCTACATCGCGCTGTATAAACCCTCCAATTTCGAGTGTTCGCGCAAGCCCAGCCATCACCCCGGCGTGCTGACTTTGCTGCCCGAGCAATTTACCTGGCGTGAGTTACAGCCGGTAGGCCGGCTTGATCACGACACCACTGGTATGCTGCTGATGTCCGATGATGGACCATTTATCCATGCACAATCGTCACCGAAGCGCCACGTTCCCAAGATTTACCAAGCTACCACCGAGCAGCCGGTGAGTGATGCGCTGGTGGCCCAGTTGCTAGCCGGCGTGCAATTGCATGACGAACCGGCACCACTGGCTGCCGTGCGTTGCGTACAGCGTGGCCCGCATCAGCTGGAAATCGTGCTCGAGCAGGGTAAATATCACCAGGTCAAGCGCATGCTGGCGGCGGCCGAGAACCATTGCAGCGCTTTGCACCGTTCGGCAATTGGTGGCCTGACGCTGGAATCGCTGGGGCTGGAAGAGGGCGAATGGTGCTACCTGAGCCCTGAACAGATGGCGCTGCTGGTGCCGACCCCATGAAACTGGCAAGCCTGAACGATGGCACGCGCGACGGCCAGCTGATGGTGGTGTCGCGCGATCTGAAAACGGCGCAACTGGCCGATGGTGTGGTGCCTAGCTTGCAGAAGGCGCTCGATGACTGGCGCTTTATCGCTCCCCAGCTGGAGGCCATCTATCAGGACTTGAATCAGGGCCGTGGCCGGCGCAGCTTCGCCTTCGATGCCAGCCAATGCATGGCGCCGCTGCCGCGCGCCTGCCAGTGGGTCGATGGTTCTGCCTATGTGAACCATGTGGAACTGGTGCGCAAGGCACGCGGGGCGGAATTGCCCGCCTCGTTCTGGGAAGAGCCGCTGATGTATCAGGGTGGCAGTGATGATCTGCTCGGGCCGCACGACGATATCAGCCTGTTCCACGAAGAGTGGGGCATAGATTTCGAAGCAGAAGTGGCCGTGATCACCGACGATGTCGCCATGGGCGCCACGCCGGATCAGGCGCTGCAGCGCATCCGTCTGCTGATGCTGGTGAATGATGTGTCGCTGCGTAACTTGATTCCCGATGAACTGGCCAAGGGCTTTGGCTTTCTGCAAGCAAAACCGGCGACGAGTTTTTCGCCCGTGGCGGTAACCCCGGACGAACTGGGGGATGCCTGGAAGGGTGGCAAGGTTCACCTGCCGCTGCACTCGAGCTGGAATGGCAAACTGGTCGGCAAACCCCAGGCGGGTGTCGACATGGTGTTCAACTTCCCGCAACTGATTGCCCATCTGGCCCAGACCCGCAATGTGCGCGCCGGCAGCATTATCGGCTCCGGCACGGTGTCGAATAGCGGTGGCAAGCGTGGCTATTCCTGCATCGCTGAGCAACGTTGCCTGGAAATCATCGCCAACGGTAGCGCTAGCACGCCCTATATGGCGTTTGGCGACACCATCCGCATCGAAATGTTCGACGCGGACGGAAAATCCATCTTCGGCGCCATTGACCAGACGGTCAAACAGGCCGGCGCACAGGCTTAAATTTCCAACCGGAAACAACGAGCAAGGCGGGAAAAGCGCCCGTATTCGGCTGATCGGCGCTGTGGTGGCCAGCGGATAATGGCAGGATCGAGATAAACCCCGCAGCAGGCTGAACCCATGTCAGAAGATAGCGACGCAGAAAAGACCGAACCCGCGTCAGCGAAGCGCCTCGAGCAGGCGCGTGAAGAAGGCGACGTTCCGCGCTCGCGCGAGGTGGCCACGTTTACCGTGCTGATGGCGGCGGGGGCTGGCCTGTGGATGACGGGCGATAGCCTGATCCGCCAGCTCAGTACGGCGCTGGTGTCCGGGCTGTCGCTGACGCCGGAACAGGTGTTCGATGCGGATGTGCTGATCAACCGGATTCTGGTCGATGTGGTGCGGGTGATGCTGGCCTGTCTGCCGCTAGGTGTGGCGGTAATGGCGGTGGCGCTGGCCTCGCCTTTGCTGGTCGGGGGCTGGCTGTTTTCCGGCAAGGCCGTGATGCCGAATTTCGCCAAACTCAATCCGATTAACGGCATCGGCAATATGTTTTCCTCGAATGCGCTGGTGGAGCTGTTCAAAGCAGTGGCCAAGGCGCTGGTGGTGGGGCTGGTGGCCTGGCTGGTCGTCATGAAGCAGAAAGATGCCGTGATCGGGCTGGCGGTGGAGCCACTGAAACTGGGTACGGTGCATTTGCTGAATATGCTGGGCAGCAGTTTCCTGTTCATCGTCGGTGCGCTGGGTTTTATCGCCGCCATCGATGGGCCGTATCAGGTCTGGCACTATGCCAATAAATTGAAGATGACCCGTCAGGAACTGATTCAGGAATCCAAGGAGTCCGACGGTAATCCCCAGATCAAAGCCAAGATCCGCCAGATGCAGCGCGAGATGGCCAAGCGCCGCATGATGGCCGATGTGCCGACCGCCGACGTGGTGGTAACCAACCCGACCCACTTTGCGGTGGCGCTCAAGTACGACGATGGTATGCGTGGTGCGCCGCGCGTGGTGGCCAAAGGTACCGACGAGGTGGCGGCCAAAATCCGCGAAATTGCGCGCGAACACAAGGTGACGATGCTGGAAGCACCACCGCTGGCACGGGCGCTGTTCAAGCATACGGAAATCGGCGACGAAATTCCCGAAGCGCTGTATGCGGCAGTGGCTGAAGTGCTGGCCTATGTGTTCCAATTGCGGCTGTTCAGCAAAGGCAATGGCGAGCGTCCGGAAGTGCCGAAGAAACTCGAAGTTCCGCCCGAGCTCGATCCGTTCACTGCCAGCGCGCTATTGCAACCTAAAAATACGAATAACGGAGCACCTGTATGAATGCCCTGAGCAACATTAAACTGCCGCCATGGCTGCAAGGTCTGGCCAATAGCCGCAACAAGAGCAGTCTGGCGGCGCCCCTGCTGATTATTATGCTGCTGGCGATGATGGTATTGCCACTGCCGGCGTTTGTGCTCGATCTGTTCTTCAGCTTTAATATTGCGCTGTCGGTGATCGTGCTGCTCACCAGCCTGTACACGGTGAAACCGCTGGATTTCATGGCCTTCCCGACCATTCTGCTGGTGTCGACCATGCTGCGCCTGTCGCTCAACGTGGCATCGACCCGGGTGGTGCTGACCGAAGGTCATACCGGGGCCGATGCAGCTGGTAAGGTCATTGAAGCGTTCGGTCACTTTCTGATCGGTGGCAATTACACGGTCGGTATCGTGGTGTTCATTATTCTGACGATTATCAACTTTACCGTGGTCACCAAAGGTGCCGGTCGTATCGCCGAGGTGGGCGCACGCTTTGCACTGGATGCGATGCCCGGCAAGCAGATGGCAATTGATGCCGATCTGAATGCCGGCCTGATCGGCGAAGCGGAAGCGCGCAAGCGGCGTAGCGAAACGGCGCAGGAAGCTGAATTCTACGGCGCCATGGACGGTGCCAGTAAATATGTGCGCGGCGATGCGGTGGCCGGGATTATGGTGACCGTGATTAACGTGGTGGGCGGCTTGCTGGTCGGCATATTGCAGCACGATATGCCGTTTTCCGATGCGCTGAAAAACTACACCCTGCTGGCCATTGGTGACGGGCTGGTAGCACAGATTCCATCGCTGGTGATTTCGACGGCGGCCGGTATCGTAGTGTCGCGCGTAGCGAGCGAACAGGATATCGGGACCCAGATGGTGGGCCAGTTGTTTGCCAAGCCGCAGGTGCTGTACATCACCGCCGCCATCATCGGTGGTATGGGGCTGATTCCCGGCATGCCGAATCTGGTGTTCCTGCTGCTGGCCGCAGTACTGGCCGGCTCGGCCTATCTGATCACGCGTAAAGCGGAGACCGGCAAGGCGCAGGAAGTGGCCGCTGCCGAAGCGGCGGCGGCTCCGGCGGCAGCGCCGGAACAGGAAGAAGCCAGCTGGCAGGACATCATGCCAGTCGATACGCTGGGGCTGGAAGTCGGTTATCGTCTGATTCCGCTGGTGGATAAAACCCAGGGCGGCGAACTGCTGAAACGCATCAAGGGCATCCGCAAGAAATTTGCCCAGGAAGTCGGTTTTCTGGCGCCACCAGTGCACATCCGCGACAATCTGGAACTCAAGCCATCGGCCTACCGGATCGCTCTGAAAGGGGTGGAAGTGGGTACCGGCGAGGCCTATAACGGCCAGTTCCTGGCAATTAATCCGGGCATGGCCAGTGGCACGCTGCCCGGCATGGCCACCACCGATCCGGCCTTCGGTCTGCCGGCCACCTGGATCGATGCCAGTCTGCGCGATCAGGCACAGAGCATGGGCTACACCGTGGTCGATGCCGGCACCGTGGTGGCGACCCACCTGAATCACCTGATTACTACCCATGCCTCGGAATTGCTGGGGCGTGCGGAAGTGCAGGCACTGCTCGACCATCTGGGCAAAGATGCACCGAAACTGGTGGAAGATCTGGTACCGAAAACCGTCTCCCTGTCGACCCTGCAGAAAGTACTGCAGAATCTGCTGGTGGAAGGTGTGCACATTCGCGATATGCGTTCGATTATCGAAACGCTGGCCGAACATACCGGGCATAGCCAGGATCCGAATGATCTGACGGCGCTGGTGCGGATTGCACTGGGCCGGGCCATCGTCCAGCAACTGTTCCCGGGCGCCAGCGAGCTGTCCGTGATGACGCTGGATAACCGGCTGGAACGCTTGCTGATGCAGGCGCTGGCTGCCAGCGGCCCGGACGGTGCAGGCATCGAACCGGGGCTGGCCGATACCATCGCCCAGCAAGCCCAGCAGGCTGCCGCGCAGCAGGAGGCACTGGGGCTGACGCCGGTGTTGCTGGTGCCGGGGCCGCTGCGGGCGCTGCTGTCGCGCTTCCTGCGCCGTTCGCTGCCGCAACTGAAAGTGCTGTCGCATGCCGAAGTGCCGGAATCGAAAACCATCCGCGTGACGGCACTGGTCGGGCAGCAGGCCAGCTAGGTGCGCGCCGCGCCATGCAGATGGTCGGGACGGTCTGCATGGATGATGCTTGCAACTGGCCGCGTCAGCTGATCCCTGGCACGCCGCCGGCGGCGCTGTGTGCCGCAGAGGAGGGCGCTCAAGCTGCCTAGGGGAAATACGGCTGATTTGCCCTCTTGTTCAACGGATCATTTCCGGAGTGCATCGTCAATAATGGCACTGTCCGAGTAAAGATGTCTCATCCAGTAGACGCTACTCGTCCCAGAATGCAGAGAGCCGGCCATGAACGTTAAAAAATTTACCGCCCCGACTTCCCGTGAAGCCCTGCGCAAAGTGCGCGAGGCCTTAGGCCCGGATGCTGTCATCCTGTCCAACCGGCAGGTCGAAGGGGTGATTGAAATTCTCGCCCTGGCCAATGAAGATGCCGCGTCGCTGAGCATGCCGGCACCGCACTCGCCGATGGCCGAGCCGCCGCCATCGCTGGTATTGCCCACTGCAGCGCCGCAGATGCGCGCCGCAGCGCCTGCCGCCACGCTCGCCGCAGCCCCGCGCCGTGCGCCAGTGTCGGCACCCGCTGCGCCGGCCGCTGCTGCGCCGGTGATGAGCGCCGCACAGATCAGCGCCATGGTGGCGAGCGCAGTCGCCAGTGCCAAAGAATCGGCCGCCGCCGAAATGCAGGGCATGATGAATGAAATCCGCGCCATGCGCGGCATGATGGAAACCCAGCTGGCAGAAATTTCCTGGGGCGCTACCCAGGCGCGCGAGCCACAGAAAACTGCTGTCTTGCGCGAAATGCTGGCGGCCGGTTTCTCGGCATCGCTGGCGCGCTATCTGATTGAAAAACTGCCCGCCAACCGCGATGCTGCCGAGAGCATGCGCTGGATTAAATCTGTGCTGAGCCGCAATCTGTCGGTGATGGCGAACGAAGATGCGCTGATCGATCAGGGCGGCGTGTTCGCGCTGGTAGGTCCTACCGGTGTCGGCAAGACCACCAGCACCGCCAAGTTGGCGGCGCGCTGCGTGATGCGCCACGGCCCGGACAAGCTGGCCCTGATCACCACCGATGCCTACCGGATCGGCGCGCACGAACAGCTGCGCATCTACGGCAAGATCCTCGGCGTGATGGTGCACTCGGTGAAAGACGAAGCCGACCTGCGCATCGCCCTCAAAGAACTGAAAAACAAGCACACTGTGCTGATCGATACGGTGGGTGTTAGCCAGCGCGACCAGATGGTGACGGAGCAGGTTTCGATGCTGCAGGGTGCCGGTGATAACGTCAAGCGTCTGCTGTGCCTGAATGCTACGGCGACCCAGGAAACCCTCAACGAAGTGGTGCGTGCCTATCAGGGCAGTGGTCTGGCCGGCTGCATCATGACCAAACTCGACGAAGCGGCCGCGATCGGTAACGTGCTCGACGTGGTGATCCGCCAGAAGCTCAATCTGTTCTATGTGTCCAACGGCCAGCGCGTGCCGGAAGATCTGCATCTGGCCGATCCGGCCTATCTGATCGATCGCGCTTTCAAACTCAAGCGTGATGTTGCTGCCAGCCAGTATCTGGATGCCGAACTGCCGCTGATGATGGGTAGCGGCACGATGGACAGCGCACTGCGCGAGGTGCACCTTGGCTAATTTCGATTTCGACCAGGCCGAAGGCCTGCGCCGCATGCTGGCGGGGCCTAAGCCCCGTATCGTCACCTTCCTGTCGGCCACCGCGCCGGAAGAAAAGGGCGCCATGCTGGTCAATCTGGGGGCTTCGCTGGCGCGCGCCGGTAATGACGTATTGCTGATGGATGCCTGTGCCAGCGCCCATGGTGTGGCGAGCCGGCTGGGTGTCGATGCCGGCGCCAGTCTGCTGAATGTGGCGCGCCAGGAATGTGCGCTCGATCAGGTGATTCACCAGGCGCCGCAGGGTTTTGCGGTGGCTTCCATGACGCGCGGCCAGCCGCGTGGCGGCCCGGATGAAACGCGCCGTCTGGCCAAGGCTTTCGATGTACTGGTCAAGCAGACCGGCATCGTGATCGTCGATGGCGAGTTCGATGACGCCGGCTTCCCTTTGCCGGTGATGGATAGCGCGGAAATTGTGGTGCAGGTCGGCAAAAGCGCTGTCTCGATCACCGCCGCATACCGTATGATCAAGCGTCTGAATCAGGAACTGGGCCGGCGTCCGTTCGGAATTCTCGTCACCGGGGCTTCCGAAGCCGAAGCAAAAGTGGTATACGATAATATGGCACAGGCCGCTAGTCGCTATCTGGCCGTCAACCTGATTTCCATGGGCTCGGTGCCAGCCGATGAATATCTGCAGCGCGCTGCACGCTTGGGGCGTGCGGTGGTCGATGCATTCCCGCTGGCCGGGGCTTCGGTGGCGTTTCGCCAGCTGGCAGGACGGTTTGCCATGGCAGCAGCGCCAGCGTGGCGTTAATCGCCTCAGCGATTCAATTACGATAAAAACAGTTTATGTACACGGTTAAAGGGAAAGCGGACAAGAATTCTTTACTGACGGAGCATATGCCGTTGGTAAAGCGCTTGGCCCATCACATGAAGGCGAAACTGCCCCCCAGCGTCGAAGTCGACGATCTGGTGCAGGCCGGTATGATCGGTCTGCTTGACGCCATCAACCGGTACGAAGATAGTCATGGTGCCCAGTTTGAAACTTACGCTGTTTTGCGGATTCGTGGCGCCATGCTGGACGAATTGCGCAGCAGCGACTGGCTGCCCCGTTCGATGCGTCAGAATATGCGCAAGATCGAAGCGGCGATGAGCACCTTGCAGCAGCGCCTCGGCCACCCGCCGACCGAATCGGAAGTGGCCAAGATGCTCAAGCTGTCGCTGGCCGACTATCAGGAAATGCTGACCGATGGCGGCGGCCACCAGCTGGTCTATTACGAAGATTTCCACGACGACGACGGCAATGACAGTTTCCTCGACCGTTATTGCTCGGATGAAGAGAGTGACCCGTTGCGTTCGCTGCTCGATGGCGATTTCCGCCAGGCGGTGATCGACGCCATCGATGCCTTGCCGCCGCGCGAGAAAATTCTGATGGGGCTGTACTATGAAGAGGAGCTCAACTTGAAAGAAATCGGCGCCGTGATGGGCGTATCCGAATCACGCGTATCGCAATTGCATACGCAAGCCGTGGCGCGTCTGCGCGCAACATTACGGGAGCGCTCATGGACTGGTCCAGCGTAGCCGGCTTACTGCTGGCGCTGGCCGGCATCGTGGTCGGCCAGACTCTGGAAGGCGGCAAACTCGGTTCGCTGTTCCAGCCCGCTGCCTTCGCCATTGTGGTGATCGGCACCATCGGTGCGGTACTGCTGCAGAGCCGCTACGCCAGCTTCCTGCGCGGGGTGCGCATGCTGAAACTGGTGTTTGCGCCACCGCCGGACACCCGGCTGGCGCTGGCCCGCGACATCAATGCCTGGGGTCTGGCGGCACGCCGCGATGGCTTGCTGTCGCTGGAACGCTATATGCTGGCGTCGAAAGATCCTTTCATTACCAAGGGGCTGCGGCTGATTGTCGACGGCATTAATCCGGACAAGCTGCGCCAGATTCTCGATGCGGAAATCAGCGTGTATGAAACCGAGGAACGGCTGGCGGCACGTATCTGGGAATCGGCGGCCGGCTATTCGCCCACCATCGGGATTCTGGGCGCGGTACTGGGTCTGATCCACGTGATGGAAAACCTCACCGATCCGAATAAACTGGGTGCCGGGATTGCGGTGGCCTTCGTTTCAACCGTGTACGGTGTCGGGCTGGCCAATCTGCTGTTCTATCCGATTGCCAACAAGCTCAAAGCCATCGTCAACCGGGCCGTATTCCAGCAGGAGATTGCCGCCGCGGTGTTCTATGATATTGCCACGGGCGACCATACTCGCGTGATCGAAGAGCGCGTGGCCACGCTGATGCGGGGACAATAGCATGCAGAACCGGCGCGCCCGCAAAAAGTTCGATGAGGAACCGGAAAACCACGAGCGCTGGCTGATTTCCTACGCTGATTTTATTACGCTGCTGTTCGCCTTCTTTGTGGTGATGTATGCGATTTCCTCGGTCAACATCGGCAAATACCGGATCTTTTCCGATGCGCTCGGCGACGCGTTTGGCGGTGCCGGTTCGGCACAGCCGATCAACACGGAAGTGCCGAGTCTGCCCTTGCCGAATGTGGCGCTGAAACGGCGTGCCGAGGCGATCCGCAAGGAAAAGGAGCACATGACCAAGCTGGCGCAGGACCTGCTGTCGACGCTGGCGCCGCTGGTCAAGGAAGGCAAAGTGCGGGTTACCCAGACCAGCCGCGGGGTGAGTGTCGAAATCAATGCCTCGGTGCTATTCGATCCCGGTGATGCGCGCCTGACGCCGGAGTCGACCGAAGCGCTGCGGGCGGTTGCCACCTTGCTACGCAACGATAGTCATAACGTCCAGGTCGAAGGGCATACCGATAATCAGCCGATCCGCAATGTGTTATTCCCGTCCAACTGGGAATTGTCGGCAGTGCGCGCCAGCAGTGTGGTGCGACTGTTCATTGACGCCGGGGTGGCAGCCGAACGCCTGACGGCGGTGGGTTACAGCGCGAACGTACCGGTGGCCTCGAACGACGATCCGATCGGGCGGGCACGCAATCGCCGGGTCGCCGTGACTATCCTGTCCGGCATCCCCGAAACCGTCACAGAAATCCCCACCGCGCTACCCAACCCCTAAGTCCTAAGCCCTCAGCCCTTGGCGCGCGCCGGCAGTGCGCGCCGCTCAAAATACCGGAGCAAGGCAGTGTCGCCGGGGTGGGTCGGGGATGAAAAAAAAGCCGCTCAGCGGCTTTTTTCTTGGGTGTCGGAGCGGGCGCTTAGCCGGCCAGGAAGCCGCGACTGCGCGGCAGGGTGGTGGACATACCGCCCGGGCCATAGAAATTGTTGGCGGCCGTATTGGCCGGGCGCAGCGCTTGCAGGGCGCCCTGAGTATGGTTCATCTGTTTATTGATCAGCATGCCGTTAATGCGGTTCAGCTCTTTGGCTTCGCGGGTCTGCTGCAACAGGGTTTGCCACAAGGTGGCGGCGGCTTCGGCGTCACTGCCGCTGGCAGCAATCCACGCATCCATGCCTGCCTCGGCGGCCGGAAAACCTGCTTTGCCGAGCGCCCGGTGGCGTTGCGCCGACAACAGCGTCAGCTGGGTGACCAGCGCGCTCTTTTTCGTGGTGATGGCGGGCATACCTTCCATCTCTGCCGCTACCAGTAATTGCTGCTCCTGCTTTAACAAGCCCAGCAGGGCTGTCATGATCTGTTGTTCTTCGCGCAGGCTATCAAGCGGGGTAGCGGTTGCCATAGGGGACCTATCGTTTTCGGGAGTGCAGCAGATCCTTGACGGTGTCGAGTAAGCCATCTGCTACTTTTTCGGAATTGACCTGGAACTGGCCGTCAGCAATCGCGAGTTTGATGCGTTCGACTTTTTTGGTGTCGAACACCGCATTGCTGCTGCCCGTTGAACTGGCCGCCAAAGCCTGCCCTTGCGGCGACAGGCGCACATTGTCTGACGTCGCTGGCGTGGCCGGTGCTGCGGCCTTTTCTGCGCCGCGCGCAGTCGAGGTCGAGGCCGGGGTTGCCGACGGCAAGCCAGTGGTGCTCTTCAATGTATCATTAATTTTCACAGCATTTCCTTCTCGGGTAGGAGTACTAAACTCCGGGATCTGAGTATCTATCGGCAGCAGCTTGAGAAACTTTAGCGTTGCCACACATAAACTTCAGCCCCCCCCGACTTTCCGTGCGTCATTACACCTTGTCGCACTAGAACGCGACTTCGACCATACCACCCGCTTTGGCGATGCCAGTGATCTGTTGTCCCCCGGCGGTGCGCACCTGCACCACCTGGCCGTCGCCGGCCGTGCTCATGGCGCGCGCTTCGGCGGAGACACTAAAACCGTTGCCGCTGGTAATTAAACGTACCAGCTGCCCCGATTGCACCACCGGTTTGCTGCGCAGCGTATCGAGGCGCAGCGGGGTACCGGGCGGCAGGGAAATATTGGCACTGCGGCCGACCACCTGTGTCAGTTCGGTCGCAATTCCTGCGGGCAACATTGTCAGGTCGCCTTTCAGGGTGACCAGCTGGCTGGCTTCGATGTTCTGGCCCTGCGCCAGCGGTACAGCGCTGGCCAGATAGTCACCGATCACGCTGACGCTGGCCTGTACATAGATGGTCCAGGGGCTGGGGGCGACACAGCGCACCCCGACCGTGGTCTTGCCCCAGGCGCGCGCGCCGGGCATGAAGAAAGCCTGTGGTTCGGCACAGGCGGCCAGCTGCATGCGTGGGTCGATGGCGCCGACGCTGATGCTAACCTGGCCGGGCAGGCCGGCGCTCTGGATCTGCAAAAACTGTTCAACGCTACGGCGCACGCTGGCCATCTCCTGGCGCGCAGCGCCGGGCTGGGCGTGCAGTGCACCACTCAGGGTGAGCAGTGCGGCAGCGACGGTGCAGGCAAGACGAGTGTTCATGGCGTGGTGCCGGCGCGCAGGCCGGTCAGAGTGCGTTGGATGCTGCCATCTTAATCGGCCGGGCCGAACTTGAATGGATGAATAGGCCGGGAAAGCAGTGGCTTATTGGTCGATGGCGCAGGTCGGGAATTCCGTATCATCGCTTCTGTCATAACAAGTTCGTCCGTAGTTGGGGCGTGATCACAGGAGGCTGTCATGGTGGGAAAACTCGACGCGTATCTGCGCTTCAATGAAGCCGCGCTGGGCTTGCGCTCGCAGCGCCAGGCCGTACTGGCGTCGAACATCGCCAATGCTGATACGCCCAATTACAAAGCCCGTGACATCGACTTCAATACTGCGCTGCAGTCGGCACTCGATAGTGCCAGTCCGACGGCCACGCTGCGTACCACGGCCAGCAAGCATTTCCCTAACCCTCCGCAAAGCGCCGGTACCACCGCCGAAGGGACGCCGCTGCTGTACCGCGGGGTAGTGCAGGGCGCGGTTGACGGGAATACCGTCGACATGGATGTGGAGCGTAACCAGTTCACCGATAACGCGGTCCGTTATGAAGCGGGGATCACCATGATCAATGCACAGATCAAACATATGATGGCCGCGATACAGGGAGCTAATTAATCATGTCACTGTTTAATATTTTCAATGTATCGGGCTCGGCCATGAGCGCCCAGGCCCAGCGCCTCAACGTGGTGGCCTCGAATCTGGCCAACGCCGACAGTGCCACCAGTGCCAGCGGTGAAGCCTACCGGGCCCGTCAGGTAGTTTTCGAAGCCACGCCGCAAGGCAGTGGCGGCAGTTCCACCGGGGTGCGCGTCAAGCAGGTGGTGGAAGACCAGTCGCCGATGAAACAGATGTATGACCCGAAACATCCGATGGCGGACGACAAAGGCTATGTGACGATGCCGAACGTGAATGTGGTGGACGAGATGGTGAATATGCTGTCAGCCTCGCGTTCCTATCAGACCAATGTCGAAACCATGAATGCAGCCAAGACTCTCTTGCTCAAAACCCTGACCATCGGCCAGTAACCTTAAGAGGCAACCATGACTATCAGCGCAGTGACCGATACGCCCAAGGCGTCTACCGTCAGTACCACCAGTAAAGCCGCGACCGACAGCGTACAGGCCGATCAGGATAAATTCATGAAGCTGCTGGTGACGCAGCTGAAAAATCAGGATCCGCTCAACCCGATGGACAATGCGGCCATGACCAGTCAGCTGGCACAACTGTCGACCGTGACGGGTATTAATAAAGTCAATGCCACGCTGGAATCGCTGCGCACTGACCAGGCCAATGCTCAGTCGCTGTCGGCCACCAATCTGATTGGCAAAGGGGTGCTGGTGGCCGGCAAGGGTATCGAGCTCTCCAGCATGACCGATAGCAGCGGCAAGACCAGCAGCAGCAGCGTGTTCGGCGTGGATCTGGCCTCGGCCGCAGAAAGCGTGACGATTTCCATCCAGGATGGCACTGGCGCCAGCGTGCGTACGCTGTCCCTGAAAAGCAGCGAGGTAGGCACCTATCCGATTACCTGGGACGGCACCACCGATGCCGGTGGCAAAGCGGCAGCAGGCAAGTACACCTTTAGCGTCAAGGCGGTCAGCGGCGGTAAAACGCTGAGCGATGCCACGGCCTTGCAACTGGCCTCGGTGGCCAGTGTTTCGACCGGCAGCGGTGGCGTAAAACTGAATACCTCACTGGGACAGTTCGCTATGTCTGCAGTGAAAGAAGTTCTGTAACCAGCGTTACAGCGTAGACCTTACACCTTACACCTCATACCTAGACGGGGGAATACCATGTTCCAACAAGGACTTAGTGGCCTGAATTCGGCATCCAAATCGCTGGATGTGATCGGCAACAATATCGCCAACGCCAGCACGGTTGGTTTCAAGAGCTCGCAGGCCCAGTTCGCCGACCTGTATGCCAACTCGCTGAACGGCGTGTCGGGCAATAATGCCGGGATCGGTGTGACCACCGCCAAGCTGGCCCAGCAGTTCACCCAGGGGAATATCGAAACCAGTACCAATCCGCTGGACGTCTCCATCAATGGTGGTGGCTTCTTCCGTGAGGTGGTGAATGGCGCCGTGCAATACACCCGCAATGGCCAGTTCCACGAAGATAATAGCCACACGCTGGTGAACGCCCAGGGCGCCCAGCTGACCGGCTACCTGTCGAATGCGGCTGGGGTGATCCAGCTCGGTGCCCCGGTGCCGCTGACGCTCGACAAGTCGGACTTGACGCCGGTGCAAACCACCACCGCCAACTTCCAGCTGAATCTGAGCTCGGCCGAAAAAATACCGGCCACCATTCCTTTCGATGCCGGCGATCCGACCAGCTATAACAAGCAGACCGTGCTCAATGTGTACGACAGTCTGGGTACTTCGCACATCATGACCACCTACTACGTCAAGACCGATGCGAATACCTGGGACGTCTACGCCGCCGCCGATAACAAGGAAGTGGTGTCGGGCAGTGTCGCCGCCGCCGTCAATAGTGATGCTGGTGTGCAGGGTGCACGCCTCGCCTATAACGACGCCGTGCGTGCCACGCCGCCCGATGTGGCCGCAATCGCTGCCGCCGCCGGTGCCTATGCTGCTGCCGCCTACAATTCGATGCTGACCGCCGCTTCCGTCCCGCCCGCTGCCGCTTCGCAAGCCCAGCTGGACGCTCTGACGGCAGCCTTCAGCGCGCTCGACCCGACCGCTAGCGGTTCGATTACCGGCCAGACCCCGGATCAGATCAATGCCAAGCTGGCGAACGCCATCACGGTACCGGCAATCAAAGTCGGTACCCTGCTGTTCGACCGCAACGGTGCGCTGAATCCGCAAGCCATGGCGCTGCTGCCGACCCCGCAAACGCTGCCGTTCAATATCAGTCTGCCGATCTTCCCGGACACCGGTGCCCAGCAGCCAATGATGGTGGCCACGACCTTCGACAAGACGACCCAGTACGGGAGTGTCACCAACGATCTGGGCTCGATCCAGAATGGTTATTCGGCCGGTTCCTGGCAGCGTTATGCGATCGATGAAAACGGCGTGATTCTGGGCCAGTACAGCAATGGTAAATCGCGCCCGATGGGCCAGATCGCCATGGCCAACTTCGCCAGCGTGGATGGCCTGACGCCACTGGGTAACAACTGCTGGGCCGAAAGCTCGGCTTCCGGTACGCCAACCATTGGCGTGCCGAATGCTGGCTCGATGGGTTCGCTGCGCGCCAGCTCGGTGGAAACCTCCAACGTCGATCTGACGGCCGAACTGGTGAACATGATTACTGCGCAGCGCGTCTATCAGGCCAATGCGCAGACCATCAAGACCCAGGACTCGGTGTTGCAGACGCTGGTCAACCTGCGTTAAGCCTAGGCTAACGCGCATAGCAATCGGGAGCCGCCATGGATCGCCTTGTCTACACCGCAATGACTGGTGCCCGCCACGTGATGGAGCAGCAGGCCACCGTGGCCAACAATCTGTCCAACGTCACCACCACCGGCTTTCGCGCCCAGCTCGACAGTTTCCGTGCGGTGCCGGTGATTTCGGACGGGCTGGCCACGCGCGCCTTCGTGGTCGATTCCACGGTGGGTTCCGATATGCGTGCCGGGCCGATCCAGACCACTGGCCGTCCGCTCGATGTGGCGATCCGCGATCAGGGCTGGCTGGCCGTCACCTCGGCCGACGGTTCCGAAGCCTATACCCGTAACGGCAGTCTGAAAGTGAGCGAAAACGGCTTGCTGCAGACCCAGAGCGGGCTGACGCTGGTCGGTGATGGCGGGCCGATTGCGATCCCGCCCGATACCAATATCAGCATCGCCAGCGATGGTACGGTGAGTGCCATCTCGAACGATTTCAAACCCGGTCCGGCCAATGTGCTGGGGCGCTTGAAACTGGTGAATCCCGATGCCAAGGCGCTGCTGCGCGGCGATGATGGCCTGTTCCGTCAGAGCAGTGGCATCGTCGCCGAAAACGATCCCGCCGTGCGGCTGGTTGATGGCGCACTGGAGGGCAGCAATGTCAATCCGGTCGACTCGATGGTCAACATGATCAGCCTGGCCAGACAGTTCGAAATGCAAATGAGTTTGCTGAAGAATGCCGAGAATAACGCGGCAAAAGCCACCCAGATCCTCGCTTTAGGTTGATGCCTGCTGCCGCATAATGCTTGGGTGGGATGAGTAGCTGTCGCTACCCGTCCAAGCATGGGAGAAGCAGCATGATACGTTCATTATGGATCGCCAAGACTGGCATGGAAGCGCAACAGACCGCGCTCGACGTGACCACCAATAACCTCGCCAACGTGGGTACTAACGGCTTTAAAAAGTCGCGTGCCGTGTTCGAGGATCTGCTGTACCAGAACCTGCGCCAGCCCGGCGCCCAGTCCTCCCAGCAAACCAATCTGCCGTCCGGTATGCAGCTCGGTACCGGGGTGCGTCCGGTAGCGATCGAGCGCATCCACACGCAGGGTAACTCCCAGGCCACCGGCAATGACAAAGACATGATGGTCAGCGGCAATGGCTTCTTCAATGTGCTGCTGCCCGATGGCACCACGGCCTACACCCGCGACGGTTCCTTCCAGCGCGACAACAATGGCCAGCTGGTCACCTCCAGCGGTTATGTGCTGCAACCGGCCATCACCATTCCTGCTGCCGCCCAGTCGTTCACGGTGGGCCGCGACGGTACGGTGTCGGTGACGCTGCCGGGGCAGGTCGCACCGCAGCAGGTGGGCAGCATCCAGGTGTCGACCTTTATCAACCCGACCGGGCTGGAATCCAAGGGCGAGAACCTGTATGTGGAAACCGGAGTGTCCGGCAATCCGCAAACCAATACGCCGGGCACCAATGGTGCCGGGGTGATTCTGCAAGGTTTTGTGGAAACCTCGAACGTCAACGTGGTTGAGGAAATGGTGAATATGATCCAGACCCAGCGTGCGTACGAAATCAATTCGAAGGCCATCACGACCTCCGACCAGATGTTGCAGAAACTGTCGCAGATGTAAGGAGACGGTCATGAAAACTTCGCTTTCAATTGTGCTGGCAGGGCTCGTTTTGAGCGGCTGCGCAGCGACCCCCACCTCCATCGTACAGATGCCGATGACGGCCCGCCCGATGGCCAATGTGCAGCGTCAGGCTGCCCCCAGCAGCGGCGCAATCTACCAGCAGGCCGCCTACCGTCCCATCTTCGAAGACCGGCGCGGTCGCCACATCGGCGACGTGCTGACGCTGGTGATCACGGAAAAAACCTCGGCCGTCAAAGCCGGTGCCAGTTCCGGCAACAAGACCGGCAGCGTCAGCGCCAGTGTGCCGGGCCCGCTGCAATCGACTTTTGGCGGTACGCTGGGCGCCAACAGTGCCAGCAAGTTCTCCGACGCCGACAACCAGTCAGCCAGCAATACCTTTACCGGCACGATGGGTGTGACGGTGGTGGAAGTGCTCGACAACGGTAACCTGATCGTGGCCGGTGAAAAACAGGTAGCGATGAACAAGGGCGTGGAGTTCATCCGCTTCTCCGGCATGATCAATCCCGACAACATCGCCACCGGCAACACCGTGCAATCGACGGCGGTGGCGGATGCCAAGGTGGAATACCGCACCAATAGCACCATCGACCGGGCCGAAATGACCTCGATGGCTTCGCGCTTCTTCCAGAGCCTGTTACCTTTCTGATGACTATCATGGACAGCCAAGAACGTATCAACCAGGCCGTGCAGCGCAGCGCCGGCCTGTGCAAACTGGCCTTGCTGTTGCTGGTGCTGCTGCTCGGTGCCACGCTGGTGCAGCCGGCCCGCGCCGAGCGCCTGAAAGATCTCGCCAGCATTGCCGGCGTGCGCCAGAATCAGCTGATCGGTTACGGTCTGGTGGTCGGTCTCGATGGCAGCGGCGACCAGACCACGCAAACCCCGTTCACGGTGCAGAGCGTGGTGTCGATGCTGCAGCAGCTGGGCGTGAATCTGCCGCAGGGCACCACCTTGCAACTGAAAAATGTGGCGGCCGTGATGGTGACGGCCTCGCTGCCTGCCTTTGCCCAGCCCGGCCAGACCCTCGATATCACGGTCTCGTCGATGGGTAATGCCAAAAGCCTGCGTGGCGGTACGCTTCTGATGACGCCCCTGAAAGGCGCCGATGGTCAGGTCTACGGTATGGCCCAGGGCAATGTGCTGGTGGGCGGCGTGGGCGCCTCCTCGGGTGGTAGCTCGCAGGTGGTCAATCACCTGAGCGTGGGGAAAATTTCCGGCGGTGCGACGGTAGAGCGGGCAGTTGCGTCGCAGCTCGGTGAGGGTAACTTCATCAAGCTGGAACTGAATACGGCCGACTTCGCTACTGCCAGCCGCGTGGTGGAAACCATCAACGACAAATACGGCCCCGGCATCGCCTATGCACTCGACAGCCGGGTGATCCGCGTGCAGTCGCCCAGCAGCAGCGACCAGCGTGTCAGCTTCATCGGCACCCTGCAGGATATGCAGGTGTCGCCGTCCGAGCAGCCCGCCAAAGTGATCATGAATGCACGCACCGGTTCGGTGGTGATGAACCGTGCCGTCACGCTCGATACCTGCGCCATTTCGCACGGTAATCTGTCGGTCTCGGTGAGCGCCGATCCGCAGGTCAGCCAGCCGAATGCGCTGTCCGGCGGGCGCACCGTGGTGACCCAGAATCCGCAGATCGGCATCAAGGCCGACAGCGGCAAGGTGATCATGGTAAAAGGCGGCGCCTCGCTGTCGGAAGTGGTGAAAGCCCTGAATGCCATCGGTGCGACGCCGCAGGACTTGCTGTCGATCCTGCAGGCTATGAAGGCGGCAGGTTCGCTGCGCGCCGAGCTGGAAATCATTTAAGGCGATGCCATCATGAGTAGCCCGAACCTTTCGAATGATCTGAACAACAAATTTGCCCTGGACGTGAAGGACATGGGCAATTTGAAGCAATCGGCCCGTGCCGGTAGCGCCGACGCCCTGAAAACCGCGTCCACCCAGTTCGAAGCGATGTTCGTCAACATGATGATGAAAAGCATGCGCGATGCTTCGCCACAGGACGGTCTGATGGATAGCCAGCAGACCAAAATGTTTACCTCGATGCTGGACCAGCAGACTAGCCAGAATATCGCCAAGAAGGGCATCGGCCTGTCCGATATGCTGATCCGCCAGCTATCGCAGGGCACCCAGGCCCAGAATCAGGCGCTGGCGATCGGTGGCGACAGCACGGCCAGTGCTGACAGCAGCGGTCAGTTCGCCGGGCTGGCCAGCCTGAACGATGCGCGCCTGCAGCGCGCGATTGCCGCAGCCGGTGGTAACGCCGCGGGCTCGGTCGAAGAGAAGAGTGCGGTACCGGCCACCAACGCCGGTTCGAATGCCCCGCATGTGCGTAAATTCCAGGAAAAGCTCGGTGCCGCCGCCGAAGAAGCCAGTCGTAGTACCGGCATTCCGGCCAAATTCATGCTGGGTCAGGCCGCGCTCGAGAGTGGCTGGGGCAAACGCGAAATCAAGGGCCGTGACGGCAGCAATAGTCACAACCTGTTCGGCATTAAAGCCAGCGCCGACTGGAAGGGCAAAGTGGTCGAAGCGACCACCACCGAATATGTAAATGGCAAGGCACAGACCAGAGTCGAACGCTTCCGCGCCTATGACAGCTATAGCGATAGTTTCAAGGATTACGCCAAGCTGATCGCCACCAATCCGCGCTATGAAAAAGTGCTGGCCAGTGCTGGTGATGCGACCCGCTTCGCGCAGGGCTTGCAGAAGGCCGGCTACGCCACCGATCCTCACTACGCGACCAAACTGGCGAGCATCATCAAGCGCTCGCTGGCCGGCTAATCAAGTTCCGCGCCGTTCTGCCGTAAATGACACCATAGAGAGTAATCCATCATGTCCAACCTCCTCAGCATCGGTACCAGCGGTCTGTTGTCGGCCCAGGTAGGCTTGTCAACTACCGGCAATAACATCACCAACGCCGGTGTGGCGGGGTATAGCCGTCAGGTGGCGATCCAGGGTGATACCGCGACCCGCGACGAAGGCTTCGGCTTTGTCGGCAGCGGTACCGAGGTGACGGCGGTGCGGCGCTTCTACGATAATTTCCTAGCCACCCAGTTGCGTGGCGCCGAAGCCAGTCAGGCTTCGCTGGATGCCTACAGCAAGCAGATTTCCCAGGTCGATAATCTGCTGGCCGATCCCACGGCCGGTCTGTCGCCGGCACTGCAGGACTTCTTCAATGGCGTGCAGGATGCCACCTCGAATCCCGCTTCGGCCGCGTCACGTCAGGCCATGCTGTCGACGGCCGGTTCGCTGGTGTCGCGCTTTCAGGGCATGAGCGCACGCCTGTCGGAAATTTCTGCGGGGGTGAATAACCAGATTGCCTCGAACGTCACGGAAATCAATTCTTACGCGCGCGAAATCGCCAGCCTGAACAATCTGGTTTCCCGACTGACCACGGATGGCAAGCCGGCCAACGATCTGCTCGATCACCGTGACCACTTGCTGACCGAACTCAACAAGATAGTCAAGACCACCGTGCTGGAAGGCGCGAATAACACCCTGACGGTGGAGATGGGCACTGGCCAGCCGCTGGTGGTGGGCACCACCGCCTTCCAGCTCGGCACTTCCAATTCGCCCACCGATGTGGCGCGCGTCACGCTGGGCTATCTGGCCGACAACGGCGCGTTAAGCCCCTTGCCGGAAAGCGTGTTCACCGGCGGTCAGCTCGGTGGCCTGCTGGAATTCCGCAATGGCGCACTCGATCGCGCCCAGAATTCGATGGGGCAGGTCGCTGCCGGTCTGGCCGTCAGCTTCAATGCCCAGCATGTACTGGGGCAGGACCAGAACGGTGCACTGGGCACGCCATTCTTCGGCCCGATTAACGCTTACGTGGGACGCAATAGCCACAATTCGATGGCCAGTACCGCCGATGTGACGGCCGTGGTCACCGATGCCAGCGCACTGACCTCGAGTGACTACAGCGTCGATTACGACGGCCTCAACTTCAACGTCACGCGCAAGAGTGATGGCAAGCTGACCCAGATCAATCCCTTCCCGCAGACGGTGCCCCAGACCATCGACGGGGTTGATTACACCATCACCGGTACCCCGCAGGCCAAGGATAATTTCGTGGTGCGGCCAACCTATATGGCGGCCAGCCAGCTCGAAGTGCTGGTGGTCGATCGCACCAAGATTGCGCTGGCGGCGCCGATTGCGACGGCCGCGCCGACCACGAATTCCGGTTCCGGAAAAATCACCGCCGGTTCGGTCGATGCTGCCTATCTACAGCCCGGCGCGGCCCTGACGGCGCCACTGACGCTGACCTTCGATAAGGCTGGCGGCACGCTGTCCGGTTTCCCGGCCACCCAGGATGTCACGGTGACGGTCAACGGCACTGCCACCGTGTATCCGGCCGGCACGCCAGCGATACCCTATACGGAAGGGGCCGCCATCAATTTTGGCGGGATCAATGTCAGTATCAGCGGCACGCTGGCCGATCAGGATAAATTTACCATCGGCCCCAACGTTAGCGGGGTGGGCGATAGCCGCAACGGTGCTTTGCTGGCCTCGCTGCAGAGCAAGAACGTACTCGATGGTGGCAAGGCCACCTACCAGACCACCTATGCGCAGCTGGTCAACTTCGTCGGTAACAAGGCGCGCGAAGTGCAGATCGGTAACAATGCCGCCGATGCGGCGGTCGCGCAGGCGACCAACCAGCAGCAGAGTGTCTCCGGCGTTAATCTCGATGAAGAAGCAGCCAATCTGTTACGCTACCAGCAGGCCTATCAGGCCGCCGGTAAAGTGGTGCAGATGGCCAGCACCCTGTTCGATATCCTGCTCAATATTAGGTAACCATCATGACTATGCGTATCAGTTCGAAGACTATCTTCGACGTCGGCGTGACGCAGATCGGCTCGCTGCAGAATTCGCTCTCGCGTACCCAGCAGCAGCTCTCGACGGGGCGCCGCAATCTGACTGCGGCCGACGATCCGATTGCCACCGCCCGTGCCCTGGAAGTGACGCAATCGCAATCGATCAATACCCAGCTGGTGACCAACCGCTCAAATGCCAAGAGTATGCTGTCGCTGGAAACGGTGGCGCTGGCCAGTTCTACCTCGATTCTGCAGGACATCAAGACCCTGACAGTGAATGCCGGCAATGGCGGCATGACCCAGAAAGACCGCGAATCGCTGGCGGTGGAACTGGAAGGGCGGCTTGCCGACCTGATCGGTCAGGCCAACACCTCCGACGGGGTCGGCGGCTATGTGTTTTCCGGCTACAAATCGACCACCCTGCCGTTCACCGCCACGGCCACGGGCGCCGCCTACCAGGGCGATCAGGGGCAGCGTGAATTACAGGTCGGCTCGACCCGCAAGGTGCCGATCAGCGATTCCGGCGCCTCCATCTTCGAAAATAATCTGACTGGCAACGGCACCTTTGTGACCGGTGCCGACCCGGCCAACTTTACCCGTGGTGGCGCGGCCATCATCAGCCCCGGTTCCGTCAAGGATGCCACCCAGCTGACCGGACATAGCTACCAGATCGACTTCCAGGTGGTACCGGCCACCCCCGGCACACCCAAGGCCACCACCTACACGGTGACCGACCTGACGCTCAACCAGCCGGTGCCGGCCCTCCCGGTACCGGCCGTACCGCAAGCCTATACCAGTGGCCAGAGCATCAGTTTTGACGGCGTGCAGTTCGAAGTCAAAGGCGAGCCGGCCGATCTGGATAATTTTTCGGTGGCGCCGAGTACCCGGCAATCCGTGTTCACCACGGTGACTGATCTGATCGCTGCCTTGCGCGCACCGGGCGATGGCGCGGCCGGGCAGGCTAGCCTGAATAACAAACTGAATCAGGCGCAGATGAATATCGACAATGCGACCGATAACCTGCTGTCGGTGCAGTCGGCGGTCGGCTCGCGCCTGAAAGAGCTGGACTACCTCGACAGCTCCGGTGACGACCTGAATCTGCAATACGCGGCCACGCTGTCGGACTTGCAGGATGTCGACACGGTGAAAGCGATCTCCCAGTTCACCCAGCAGCAGACCATGCTCGATGCCGCCCAGAAGTCCTTCAAATCGCTGTCCGGTCTATCGCTGTTCAACTACATCAGCTAAGCCAGTGCGCCGCCGCGGCGGCAGAAAAAAGCCCCTGACGCACGCGCAGGGGCTTTTTTTTGGGCGCCGCTCCGGCAGCGCACAACTGCCGCAGCAGGCGCGCCGTTTGCCGGCCTAAGCCTGCGGCCTAGGCCCTAGGCCCTAAGCCTGCGGCCTAAGCCTGCGGCCTAGGGCCTAGGGCCTAGGGCCTATTTTGCAGCAAGTATGCCGTGCTGGGCTGGCTGGCGTAGCCAGTCCTGCGGGCTGGCAGGGCTGCTCTCGCCAAGCGTGGCGCTGAGGGGCTGGTGCTGTCTCAACTGGCTGCTCAGCGCGGCAACCTGGGCGGACAACGGGCTCACAGCGCTGGTCGCGGACAACTGGCCGGCGCCCTGCTGCGCGCCGAGACTGCCGGCAGCAGGTGCTGGCGCACTGGCCGTGCTGGCACTGTAGTCGCTGATCGCCTGGGTCAGTGCGCTGGTATTGGCAGCCCGGCTGGTCAGGAACCAGACGTCGGCCAGCTGGCCGCTGCTGCCATCGCTGCGGGTAAAGCTGGAACGCAAGCCTATCCAGTTGTTATTGTCGAGTTCGCTTACCTTGCGGGCCTCGACCGTCAGACTGGCGACTCCGACCGACGCCAGCGTACGTAATTCCTCGCTTTGGCTGAGGCCATCCGCATTGCCATCGATCCACACGCGCAGTGCTCCGTACTGGCTGTCCTGCAGGTCGACCAGGCCGTCGTGATTGCTGTCCAGATCGGACAGGGCAGCGAAGCCATCGCTGGCACGCTTGCCGTCACTGCGCAGCGTGGCAGTACCGAACAGTTCGCTACCGTCGTTGATCTGGCCATCGTTGTTGCGGTCGAGTACCAGCAGAGCGTCGCCGCTGCCGACCCAGCCAGTATTGATGCGCTCGCCATCGGCGTAGATGTCGAAGCGGGTCCCGGCTTCGATCCCGCTGGTGGCGATGCCATTACCATCGAGATCGAGGATCAGCGGGCTGCCGGCTGGCAGCACGGCCAACTGGTCCGCTGTCAGGGCGGCACGCTGGTCGGTGGTCAGGGCACATACCTGGGTGGAGGCCATGGCGGCGACATCGGCGATGCTGAGGGCGGCGATCTGCTCGGCCGTTAGCGCCTTGATCTGGGTGGCCTTGAGGGAGCGCATCTGGGCGGTGGTGAAGGAGGCCACCTGCACCGCCGTCAGATTGCTGATGATGGCCACCGTCAGGTTGGCCAGTTGCGAGGTTTTCAGGGCAGCGATTTCATTGCCGTCGAGCGAACGGACCTGGTCCGAGCTAAAGGCATTCAGCGCCGAGGCCGACAGCATCGACAGCAGCAGCGGATCGAGCACGGCTAGCTGGGCCGTGGTCAGGCCGATCGACTGGGTCGAGCCCATCGCGGCTACCTGGCTGGTGCGCAGTGCGTTCAGAATGTCGGCGGACAGGCCGCTGATCTGGTCGGAACTGAAGCCGGCGATCTGGGTGGTGCTGAAGGCGCTCAGGGTGCCGAGTGCTGCCAGCTGGTCGGTGGTAATGCCCTTGATCTGGGTGACGGCCAGCGAGGCCAGCGCCTTGGTGCTGAGCGCAGCAAACTGGTCAGCCTTGAGGGCGGCCAGTTGCGCCGTCTTCAGGGTCTGCAGTTGTGCAGTGCTGAGCCCGCCGACGGCATCGGCATTCAGCGAAGCGATCTGGTCGGTGCCCAGCGTGGTCATGTTCAGACCGCGTGCCTGCAGTGGTGTCAGGCTGTTCAGCTGGCTGGTGCTCAGGGTCGACATCTGGCGCAGCGTCAGGGCCGCCAGCTGGGCCGAATTGATGGTGGCTAGCTGATCGAGATTGATGCTGCTCAGTTGATCGGTGGTGAGTGCCGCTACCTGTCCCGCCGTGAGTACCCCCAGCGTGGCCAGCACGTTGATCTGATCGGTGCTCATGGCGGTGATGTCACCGGGGCTGAGCGTGGCGATCTGGCGCGTGACCAGACTGGAGATCTGCGGCACGGTCAGGTTGGCGAATTGCAGGCGGCTCAGTGCATTCAACTGCAGGCTAGTCAGTGCCGGGATATCGTCCAGTTCGATCGCTTGCAGCTGGTCGGTGCTCAGGCCGGCAAAGGCGGTCACGTTGAGCGAGCGGATCTGTGCCGTGCTCAGGTTGACAATCTGGTCGGTGCTGAAGCCTTGCAGCTGGGCTTTTGTCAGGGCGGCGATCTGCGAGGTTTTCAGGGTCACCATATGGTCGCCGTCGACCGCAATGAACTGGTCGGTGGTCAGCGCACTGATCTGGATAGTGGTCAGCCCGGCCAGCGTGCTCAAGCCATTCACTTGATCACTGGTCAGGGCCTTCACCTGCTGGGTCGTCAGGGCGGCCACCTGGGCCGTCGACAGCAGGCCGAACTGGTCTACGCTGAGATTGGAAATCTGCTGGGTGTTCAGGCCGGCAACCTGATTGGTTTTCAGGCCGGCCAGATCTTCCACTTCCATCGAGGCAATCTGATCGCTGCTGAGACCGCGCAAAGCTGCCGTGCTCAGGGCACGCCACTGCGCGACCGACAGCTGCTGGATCTGGTGCGTGGTCAGCGCGCCGACCTGACGGCTGTTCAGTGCCGCCAGCTGCTGGGTTTTCAGCACCGCCAGCTGGTCGTCGTTGAGCGCCTGGATGCGGTCGGTGCTGAGGGCCGCGATCTGCATGGTGTTGAAGGCACCCAGCGTACCGAGCAGGAAGAACTGGTCCGGGGTCAGGTAGCCGAGCTGGGTCGAGGTCATGGCCGCGATCTGGGCGGTGGACAGACTGGTCAGCTGCAGACTGTTCATGCTGACCAGTTCATCCGAGGTCAGGGCGCGGATCTGATGGCTGCGCAACACTGCCAGATCGTTGAGTTCGATGGCGTTGAACTGGTCGGTGCTGAGCGTTGCAATGGCGCGGGTCGACAGCACCTTGAACTGGTTTTCCGTCAGGGCGACGATCTGGTCGGTGGTCAGGGCGCGCACCTGATTGAGCGCGATGTTGCTGATCGCGCCGGTATTCAGATAGCCGATCTGGTCGAGCGTGATCGCCTGCACCTGATCGGTATTCAGGGCCAGCAATTGCACCGAGCGCAGCGCGGCAATATCGGCTGCCGAAATGGCCTGAATCTGGTCGGTATTCAGTGCCGTCAGGGCGCGCGTGTTCAGCGCCAGCACGCTGGCGGTACTGAGTGCTGCGATCTGGTCGGTGGTGAGCACGGCCAGCTGGGCCGAGCGCAGTGCGGCCACCTGCACGGTGCGCAGGGTGGCAACCTGATCGGGCAACAGCGACAGGATCTGGTCCGAGGTGAGCGACTGGATCTGGCTGCTGGCCATGCCACGCAGATTGGTCATTGCGGCCAGCTGGGCCGTGCTGAGTACGGCTACCTGGCGCAAGGTCAGGGCCGATACTTCCAGCGACGTCAGGGCGCCCACCTGATCGGTGGTCAAAGCCAGCAACTGGTCACTGCTCAGTACCTGGAGCTGGCTCGATTTCAGTGCGGCGATATCGGGCACTTCGATGGCAGCGATCTGGTCCGAATTCAGACCGGACAGGGCGCTGGTAGCCAGTGCCGCCAGCTGGTTGCCGCGCAGCTGGACCATCTGGTCGGTGGTCATTGCGGCCAGCTGGGTGGCCGACAGCACGCCCAGCTGACGTGTGTTGAGCACGCTGATATCGAATTCCGACAGGGCGGCGATGCGGGTGGTCGACATGGCCGCGATCTGGGCGGTCGAATAATCGGCCAGATTGCCCAGCGAGGCGGCCTGCACATTGCTGAGGGCCGCCAGCTGGCTCTGGCTAAAGGCGGAAATGCTGGCACTGTTCAAAGCATGCAGCTGATCGGTCAGCAGCGCTGCCATCTGGTCGGTGGTCAGGGCCCGCAATTGCAGCGACGTCATGGCCGCCAGATCGCGCGCTTCGATGGCGTCGATCTGGTCGGTACTCAGGGCCGCCAGCAGGGTCGGGTTGAGGGCGCGGATCTGGCCGGTCGAGAGCGCCACGATCTGGTCGCTATTGATGCCTCCCACCTGGTTGTTGCCGAGTGCTGCCAGTTGCTTGGTGGTCAGCGAGACAAAGCGTTCCGGGCTTAGCGTCACCAGCTGGTCGGTGCTGAGGGCGCTCACCTGCTGGGTGGTCAGGACCGCCAGATTGTTGAGTGCCGCAATCTGGTCACTGGTCAGGTAGCTGAGCTGACGGGTAGTCAGGGCCGCCACTGCGCTACTGATCAGGGTGCCGTACTGGGTCAGCGTGAGGGCGCTTAACTGGTCGCTGGTGAGCGCCATCAACTGGTTGGTCTTGAGGGCGATCAGATCCGGGCCGGACAGGAACAGCAACTGATCGGTGGTCAGGGCGGCGATCACGCCGGGCGACAGTGCCCGGACCTGACCGGTACTCAGCAGCGGAATCTGGTCGGTGGTGAAATAGGTGATCTGGTCGACGTCGAAGGCGGCGAACTGCGCCGTTTTCAGGGCCCCGATCTGGGCTTGCGAGAGCGCTATGATCTGGTCGCTGTTCAGGCCGCGAATCTGGCGCGAGCTCAGTCCCGCCAGACTGCCGAGGGCATTGAACTGGCTGGTGCTGAGAATGCCCAGCTGGCCAGGGCTCAGGGCAGCAATTTCCTGCGACGTGAAAGCGCCCAGCTGGGCCAGCGTCAGGGCTTGTAGCTGGTCGCTGCTGAGTGCGTTGACCTGATCGCTGCGGAAGGCTGCCACATCGGGCAATTCCATGGCGGCGATCTGGTCGGTGCTGAAGGCGGCCAGGGTGTTCAGGCTCAGACCGCGTACCTGGGCCGTCACCAGTGCAGCGATCTGGTCGGTCGTCAGCGCGGCCAGTTGCAGATTGCTGAGGGCATTCAGCTGGCTGGTCTTGAAGGTGGCGATCTGGTCGACGATGAGGCTGGCCAACTGGTCAGTCGTGAGGGCCGTCACCTGATCGCTGGTAAATGGTGCCAGCGTCGCCAGACCATCGACCTGGGCGGTCGTTAGCGTGGCGATCTGATCATTGCGCAAGCTGGCCAAGGTCCGGCTGCTGAGCGCTGCGAACTGGGTCGAGGTCAGTGCTACCAGTTGGTCGCTTGTCAGCGCGGTGATCTGGTTGCTACCCAGCGCAGCCACATTGGCGACGCGGATCGCTACGATCTGGTCGGTTGACAGTGCGCCCAGTGTGGTGCCGCTCAGGCTGCGGACCTGTGCCGAGCTCAGCGCCTGTATGGCACCGGTGGTCAGCGCGCCTACCTGCAGATTGGTCAGGCCGGCGATCTGGCTGGTTTTCAGCGTGGCAATGCGGTTCAGCGCCAGACTGGCGATCTGGTCGGTCGTGAGCGCGGCGATCTGGCGGCTGGTCAGCGGCGCCAGCGACGCGAAGGCGGCGATCTGGTCGGTCGACAGCGAGGCGATCTGCAGCGGCGTCAGGCTGGCAATATCGATGGTGCTGAGCGAGCCGAACTGGGGCGAGGTCAACGCGCGCAACTGGTCGCTGGTAAGCGCGGTGATCTGGCGGGTCGACAGGGCGGCCAGATCGGGCAGCTCGATGACCTGGATCTGGTCGGTACTCAGAGTCGCCAGCTGGTCCGAGGTCAGGGCACGGAACTGGCCGGTGGTCAGGGCCACCACTTCGGCCGTGCTCAGGGCCAGCATCTGGTCGGTGGTCAGGGCGGCAATCTGGCGCGAGGTTAGACCGGCCAGAATCACCAGCGACAGCGAAGCGATCTGGTCAGTGGTGAGCGCGGCAATCGCTTCCGGCGAGAAGCTGGCCAGCGAGCTCAGTGACGCCAGCTGGTCACTGCTGAGAGCAGCTTTCTGTTCCGGGGTCAGAGCGGCGATTTCCTGAGTGGTCAGAATGCTGATCTGCGAGGTCGTCAGCGCCCCGACCTGGTCGGTACTGAGCGCCATGATCTGGCGCGTGTTCAAGGTGGCCAGTGCGCCATTACTGATGGCCGCCACCTGATCGGTGCTCAGACCGGCGATGTTGGCGGCGGCGATGGCGCGCATCTGGCTGCTCGACAGTGCCCGGATCTGGTCGGTGGTCAGACTGACTAACTGATCGGTGTTGAGCGCGGAAATCTGCCGCGAGGTCAGGGTGCGCAGGTCGGCCAGATTCAGGGTCGACAGCTGGTCGGTGCTGAAGGCTGCCAGCTGGCGCGAGGTCAGCGCGGCCAGCGTGACCAGCGCATCGATCTGTTCACTATTCAGGCCGGCAATCTGGCGCAGTGTCAGGGCCGCCAGATTTGCCGACGGCAGCACCCGCAGCTGCTGGGTACTCAGGGCGAGCAACTGGTTGCTGGTCAGCGCCGACAACTGGCGCGACGTGAGCGACACCAGATCGATGTTGCGCATGGCGGCAATCCGGTCGGTGCCGAGGGCGGCAATCGCCACCGAACTCAGGGCCCGCACTTGCTCGGTGGTCATGGCGTAGACCTGATCGCTGCTGATGGCGGCGGCCTGATCGGTATTAAAGGCGGCCAGCTGGCTGGTCAGCAGGGTCAGGAAGCTATTGGTCGACAGATCGGCAATCTGCGCCGTCGTCAGGCCCGCCAACTGGCGCGTCGAGATCGGGCTGAGCGAAGCAAACGCGCCCAGCTGATCGCTACTCAGGGCCGACAGCTGGTCGCTCAGCAGCGAGCGCAGTTCGGCGGTGGTAAAGGCGGCCAGCTGTGCCGTACCTAGCGCACCCAGTTGCAAGGTGCTGAGCTGGGCGATCTGGGCGGTGCGCAAGGCGCGGATGTCGCGCGTTTCGATCGCTGCAATCGCATCGGTCGACAGATAGGCGATCGCGCTGGTGCTGAGTGCAGCGATCTGGGCGGTGTTGAGCGCCACGATCTGATCGGTGTTGAGCGCCTGCAACTGGTCGCTGGTGAAGGAGGCAAACTGGCGCGTCGTCAGCGAGGTCAGATCGGGCAGTGTGAGGGTACTGATCTGGTCGGTGGTGAGCGCCTTGATCTGGCGCGTGCTGAGCGCAGTCAGGTAGCGCAGTGCATCGATCTGATCGCTGTTCAGGGCAACGATCTGGTCACTGACCAGCGCTGCGGTATCGGCCGAGCTGAGGGCAGCAATCTGTTCGGTGCTGAGCACGGCGATCTGTTCGCTCAGCAGTTTGTTGACCTGGCTAGAGTCGAGCGCGGCGATATCGCGAGTTTCAATGGCCAGCAACTGGTCCGAGGTGAGGGCGGCAATCGCCACGGAATTGAGGCCACGGAATTGGGCGCCGTTCAGGGCGACGATCTGGTCGGTGGTGAGCGACTGGATCTGGTCGGAGCCGAGCACGCGCAACTGGGCACTGGCCAGCGTGGCCAGATTGCGGGTCGACAGCGATTGCAGCTGGTCAGTGGTGAACGAACCGATCTGTTTGCTGGAGAGTGCGACCAGCGAGGCCAGCGCGTTCAACTGGTCGGTGGTCAGCACGCTGATCTGGTCGGTGCTGAGGGCGCCAATGGCACTGCTGTTGAGGGCTGCAAACTGGTCGGTGAGCAAGACCACCAGTTGTTCCGTGATCAGGCGGCTGATCTGGGCCGAACGCAGTGCGGCGATGTCGCGCGTTTCGAAGGCTTCGATCTGGTCGCTGGTGAGGGCATTCAGGGTGTCGCCGCTCAGGCTGGCGACCTGGCTGGCCGTCAGCCAGATGATCTGGTCGGTGCTCAGCGATTGCAACTGTTCGCCCGTCAGGGCGCCGAGTTGCTGGCTGCTCAGCGCGATGATGGTACGGCTCTGCAAGTTCACGACCTGAGCGGTGGTGAGGGCCTGGATTTGTGCCGAGTTGAGCGGACTCAGGGTGCGCAGTGCGTTGATCTGGTCGGTGCTCAGACTGGCCAATTGTTCACCCAGCAGGGCGCCGGTATCGCTGCTGCTGATGGCGGCCACCTGTTCGGTACTGAGTACCACCAGCTGGTCGGAGCTCAGCACGCGGATCTGGCCGGTGCTCAGCACGGCGATATCGCGCGTTTCAATGGCCAGCATCTGGTCCGAGACCAGTGCCGCCAGCATGGTGGTAGCGAGGCTGGCGAACTGCTGGGTCGACAGGGCAATCACCTGATCGGTATTAAAAGCGGCCACCTGATCGCTGTTCAGCGCCGCCAGCTGGCTGCTGGCCAGACTGGTGATGGTGCGGGTGGTCAGCGCGTTCAGCTGATCCGTATTGAGCGCGCCCATCTGGGCCGAATTCAGGGCCGCCAGACTGCTCAGGGCATTGAACTGGTCGGTGCTGAACAGGGGTAACTGGTCGGTGCTGAGGGCGGCAATCGCCTGGCTACGCAGCGCGCGCATCTGTTCGGTATTCAGCCCGGCCAGCTGGGTGGCGCCGAAGGCCCGGATTTGTGCGCTGTTCAGGCCGATCAGGTCGCGGCTTTCCAGTGCGCCGCTCTGGTCGCTGCTCAGGGTGGCCAGCAGGTCGGTGCTGAGGCTGGCAACCTGGGGGGCACTCAGGCCGGCGATCTGCTCGGTTCTGATCGAATTGATCTGGTCGCCCGTCAGGACGTTGAGCTGGGTGCTGGTCAGTTGCGCCAGATTGGCCGTGCTGAGCGAGACGATCTGATCGGTGCTAAATGCCTGGATGGCGCTGGTATTAAAAGCGCGCAATTGCTGGGACGCGAGGATGCCCAGCTGGTCGGTGGTCAGACTGGCTGCCTGATCGGAGCCCAAGGCGGCCAGTTGCAAGGTCGTCAGGGCGCGCAGATCCACCGTTTCCAGCGCCGCCATCTGGGTGGTGTTCAGCAGATTGAGCTGGTGGGTGGTGAGCGCCGCCATTTCGCGGGTACTCAGGGCAACCAGCTGGTCGGTGCTGAGTGCGCTGAACAGGTCGCTGCGCAGTGCCGCCACCTGCAGGGTCGACATGGCGGGAATATTCGTAGTGCTCAGCCCGCTCAGAGCGTCGACCGTCAGGGCGTTCAGTTGCAGGGTATTCAGGGCGCGCACCTGCGCGGTGTTGAGTACCGCGAGCTGTTCCGAGCTGAGCACGCTCATATCTTCGGTCGTCAGCAGACCCATTTGCAGCGTAGTGAGGCTGGCAATCTGGTCTGTTGTAAATAAATTAACGATCGAAGTCATTGCATTGTTCTCCCGGGAGCTTCCATGATACGCCAATAATTGCCTCATGGAAACCAAATCCTGCTAGTTACCGATTGTATTTCGCTATGGCGTTAGCCCTGCCGGTCGCCTCGATGGTGGCGCCGGCGGCGCCGTTTCCACCCGTTGCGACCAGGTGCGCGGCATCAGGCGCGCCCGTTCGATGCCATCCAAAAACCAGTTCTGCACAGGAGTGGCCAGATACGGGAGGGTCATGGCCACCACCAGCAAACCGACCCCGAGGGTAATCGGAAAACCGATACCGAATAAATTCAACTGCGGTGCTGCGCGCGTCAATATCCCGAGCGCAACGTTGGTAATTAATAAAGCTGCCACGATGGGCAGCGATAACTGCACACCGGTACTGAAAATCTTGCCGCCCCAGTCAGCCAGTTGCTTGAAGCCGCCGCCGTACACGGGCGAGGCTGATACGGGCAGACTGTAAAAACTTTCCACCAGTGCCGACAGCAGCACCAGATGGGCATTCACCGACAAAAACAGCATGGTCGTCACCAGCGCCAGAAACTGGCTAATGGCGGACGAACGGCCCTGCGTGTTCGGGTCGAAGAAGGTGGCAAAGCCCAGCCCCATGGTCAGACTGGAAATTTCACCGGCCATTTCGACGGCCGCAAACACGATCCGGATGGAAAAGCCCATCGCCAGTCCGATCAGCAGCTCCTGCACCAGAATCAGCAAACCTGCCAGCGACAGCGGGTCGGCAGCCGGTAGTGCCGGCACGGCCGGCGCCACCACCATCGCCAGCAGCACGCCCAGAGACACCTTGACGCTGGCCGGTACGGCGGAATTGCCGAACAGGGGCGCGGACGCCAGCAGACCAAGGATGCGCGTGAGCGGCCACAGCAACCCGGCTATCCACAGGTTAATATCGGCTGTCGAGAAGGAAATCATGAGGGCAGGCCCACTATTTATTTCCGTGCGGCATAACGGCGCTAGCCCACCAGTCCGGGAATGCCATTGAACACTTCACGCATGTAATCGAGCATGACGGACAGCATCCACGGGCCGGCGATGACCAGCGCGACGAAGATGCCTACCAGCTTGGGGATGAAGGACAGGGTGGCTTCGTTAATCTGGGTGGCGGCCTGAAAAATACTCACGATCAGGCCGATCACCAGCGCGACCAGTAGCATCGGCGCGGCGATCATCAGGGTCACTTCCATGGCGTGGCGGCCCAGTGTCATGACGCTTTCCGGGGTCATCGCACGCTCCTAGTAGAAACTCTGGGCAAGCGAACCCAGCAGCAATTGCCAGCCGTCTACCAGCACGAACAGCATCAGTTTGAATGGCAGCGAAATCACCGCGGGCGACATCATCATCATCCCCATCGACATCAGCACCGAGGCCACCACCATATCGATGATCAGGAAGGGGATAAAGATGGCAAAGCCGATCTGGAAGGCGGTTTTCAGCTCGCTGGTGACGAAGGCCGGCACCAGGATGCGCAGCGGCACATCTTCCGGACCCTGCAGGGCAGGGCTGCGCGAGAGTTTCACGAACAGGGCCAGATCGGCCTGGCGGGTCTGCTTCATCATGAAGGTCTTCAGGGGCGCCGCGCCCCTGTCCATCGCGACGCTCAGGTTGATGCGGTTTTCCTGTAGCGGCAGATAGGCTTCCGTGTAGATTTTGTCGAAGGTGGGCCCCATCACGAACAGGGTGAGGAACAGTGCCAGACCGACCATCACCTGATTCGGCGGCGCGGACTGGGTGCCGAGTGCCTGACGTAGCAGCGATAGCACGATGATGATGCGGGTAAAACAGGTCATCAGCAACAGCGCGGCCGGGATGAAGCTCAGCGCTGTCATCAGCAGCATGGTCTGAACCGGCAGCGTGTAGTTGGTGCCGCCGCCCGGCGCCGGGGTGGCCGTGAAGGCCGGGATGCCGACGCTGGACTGGGCACTGGCCAGCAGTGGCAGGCTGAGGGCGGCCACTAACAGCAGCCATTGCGCCGCAGGGCGGCGCCAGATGGAATTATTTGCCATGGCGTTGCTCGATGGTCTGTTTCAGCCAGGCAGCGAAATTGGCTTTGAGGGGGCCGGAGGCAGCGCCTGCGCTGGTGTCTTGCTGGGCTGGTGGCTCCGGTATTTCCTGCCGCGGCAGGGTGGTCAGGGCATTCATACGGCCGGCCGAAGCGCCCACCACGATCCATTGTTCGCCCACTTCGAGCAGCAGGATGCGCTCGCGCGCACCCAGATTCAGACTGTCGACCAGTTTGATGTGGCGCTGGCTGCCGTTCAGGTGTTTCGGGCCATAGCGTTTCAGCAGCCAGGCCAGACCAACCAGTACTGCCAGCACGAATAGCAGCGCCATGGTGGTTTGCAGCAGGCCGCCGCTGCTCGGTGGCGGCGGTGGCGGGGTCGGGATGGTCAGCGCTAGCGGGCCCGGCGGCGCGGTCACGGCCGCTGGACCGGCGCTGCTGGCCGGCAGTGCGGCGCCTTGACTGTCGGTGCCGCTCGTTACCGCGCTGGCCGGCGCCGGCGTCGCGGCCGATGGCGCCGCAGCAGCGCCCTGATTCGGCCCCGGATGCGCGCTCGGAGTCGTTGCGCTGGCGGCGGGCAAGGCGGCCGCAGGCGGCGTGCTAGCAGCATGCTGGCCGGCGATGGTGCCGGACACGCGGTGCTGGGCCATTACAGGCGCGGCGGCCAGAGCCGCCGCGATCCATAGGGAAGAAATCAGTCCACGCTTCATTTATTGAGTTTTCGGATACGTTCGGATGGCGTGATGATGTCGGTCAGGCGGATACCGAATTTGTCATTGACCACCACCACCTCGCCCTGGGCGATCAGGCAGCCATTGACCAGCACGTCCATCGGTTCGCCGGCCAGACCGTCGAGCTCGACCACCGAACCTTGTGCCAATTGCAGCAGATTCTTGATGGCGATCTTGGTGCGACCCAGTTCCACCGTCAGCTGTACCGGAATATCGAGAATGAAATCGATATCGTTATGGGTTTCCGTTTTCGGTGCCGTATTGGAAAAATCCTTGAACACGGCGGCGCTGGCGGCCTGGGTCTGGGCCTTTTCCGCCGCAGCCGCTTCGGCCTGCGCTTGTTCGGCGATGGCCGCGCCCCATGGATCGTCGTCCATAGGCTGATCGTCTTGATTATCCGACATGCTTCTCTCCTGTATTGCGGTCACCGGCAGCGGCTGCGCCGGTGTTATTTGATGTTATCGGCATTGGCGAGCAGTTTCTCCACCTTCAGCGCGTATTGTCCGTTCATCACCCCGTAGCTGCAGTCCATCACGGGCACGCCATCAACGGTGGCGGCCAGCAGTTCCGGGATGGACAGCGGGATGATGTCGCCCACCCGCATATTCAGTATTTCGTCGAAATTGACTTTGGCCGTGCCCAGCGTGGCCACCAGTTCCACTTCGGCGATCTGGATCTGTTGCGTCATCAGACGGATCCAGCGTTTATCCACTTCCAGCGCCTCGCCTTGCAGGCTGGAGGTCAGCGAGTCGCGGATTGGTTCGATCATCGAATACGGCATGCAGAAGTGAATCTGGCCGGACACGGAGCCCAGTTCCACCGTGAAGGTGGAGGCCACCACCACCTCGTTGGGGGTGGCGATATTGGCAAACTGGGTATTCATTTCGGAGCGGATGTATTCGAACTCGACGGGGTACACCGGTTCCCACGACTTGGTATAGGCTTCGAACACGATATCGAGAATGCGCAGAATGATGCGCTGCTCGGTCTGGGTGAAATCGCGTCCTTCGACGCGGGTATGGAAGCGCCCGTCGCCGCCGAACAGATTATCCACCAGCAGGAACACCAGACCCGGATCGAACACCATCAGGGCGGTGCCGCGCAGCGGCTTCATGTGCACCAGATTCAGATTGGTTGGCACCACCAGATTGCGGATGAATTCCGAATACTTGGAGACTCGCACCGAGCCCACCGAGACCTCGGCGCTACGGCGCAGGAAGTTGAACAGGCCGACCCGTAGCAGACGTGCGAAACGCTCGTTGATAATTTCCAGCGTCGGCATACGCCCACGCACGATGCGCTCCTGCGTAGCGAGGTTGTAGGTGCGGACACCCGCAACATCTTCCTGCGCCGCGACATCGTCCTGGTCGCCGTTGACGCCCTTTAACAGGGCATCGACTTCTTCCTGGGAGAGAAAATTATCAGCCATGACTTTCTAGCTACTCAATGATTACTGAATGATAAAGGAGGTGAACAGCACGTCTTCGATTTCCTGTGGCGCACCGCGGTCCTCGAACGGCTCCTTGAGCTGGGCGATGATCTCGCGGGCCAGCTGGACTTTACCTTCCGGCGTTTTCAGGTCTTCGGCGCGTTTGCTCGACAACAGCAACAGCATGCGGCTACGCACCTTGGCCATATTGTCCTTGACCGTCTTGTTCTCTTCCGGACCGCTCACTTCCAGCGTGAACGCCAGTTGCAGATACTGGTCGCCACCGCCTTCACCGGGTTGCAGATTGACGGTGAACGGTTCGATCACCACATATTCCGGTGGGCCGGCATGGCCTTTTTTGGAAGCTTTCTTGGGCTTCGGTGCTTCTTCCTCTTCGTGCGCGGCGCCTTCGGCGGGCGCTTTGGCATGCAGGAAGTACCAGGCGGCAGCACCGCCACCACCGCCCAGCACCAGCAGCAGGGCTACGATGATGATAATCAGCTTTTTACTGCCACCGCCCGCAGGCGCTGCTTCGACTTTCGGCTCTGCTTTCATTTTCGGGTTCGCTTTCAAGTTGCTCTTCTATGTCGGAAGTGGATCACGCCGCCATTATGTCATTTTCGCTTACCCCTGCGGCATCACAAGCGTCGAAAAGAAGCACGATCTGCAGGGTGTTCGGAATTTCCGTAGTGTAACAGGTGGCCGGCCGCGCTGGCCGGCTGGCGATTACGCTGCCGCGCGCCCTTGTCCCGCTCAGGCAAAGGTGTCCACCGCGCCCGCCGGCAGCCGGCGTGGCGCGGCGCTACGCACGGTGTCTGCGGCGCTGGCGTTGCTCTCGCGTCCGGAGCCGCCGCTGCCGGCGTTGCCACCGCTAGCGGAGCGCCCGGAGCCGCTCTGGGCCGCGCTGGCCTGCTGCTGGAAAGCGTTGCCTTGATCTGACATACCAGCCGAAACACTGGCATTACCGAGCTGAATCCCCGCTTCGCTCATCATTTCCTTGAGCTTGGGCAGTGCCGCTTCCAGCGCCTGACGCACTTCCGGCTGGGCCGAGCTGAAGGCGGCCGTGGCCTGATCCTTGTTAATGCTCAGAACCACTTGCAGTGGTCCCAGATCGGGCGGATTGAGTTCCATGGTGGCGCTCTGTTCACCGCCGGCGGCCATGAAGATGATTTTCTGCCCCAGTTGCTGATCCCAGGCCGGCGTGCCGACCCGGCTGCTGAGTTTGTCCGTCGGCACGGCACTGACGGCAGCTTTGGCCGCTGCCAGTGCGCTCTGGGCATTGCTGGCCACGCTGATCGCGGGGGCGGCCTCTTTGAGTTGTGCGACACTCTCGCTGGGGTTGCCGGTACGCGCGCTGAAGGCTGCGGCCAGGGTTTCGGTTTTGCTGCTGCCCGCTTCGGCAGCTGGCTGGCTGCTCACGCTGGCCGGGCCCGCTTTGATCGGGGCGCTGTTGCCGGCCTGCTCGCTGGTATCGACGCTGGCTGGTACCAGTTCCGGCAGCGCGTCACTGGCATCGGCACTGGCCAGCGTATCGCTGGCGTCGGGCGTGGCGCTGGTCTGCGCGGCGCTGGCCTGCAGGGCACTGGTCGCGGCGGCGCTGGTCGCGGCCGTGCTGGCGGCTGCTGCTGCCGTCGCTGCTGCAGTGCTGCTCGCGGCGTTTGCGGCGGCACCGCTCTGGGCCTGCATCAGGGCGGCGCTGAAACTGGCCGCGCTGCTGCTGGCGCTGCTGCTGGCGGCATCGCTGTCCAGCGGCAATGCCTGGGCGGCGCTGGCCACACTGGCAGGATCGCTGCTACCAGGCAGCGTGGCCGCATCGGCCGCGCTGCCGGCGCTGGCCAGCACTTCCGGCGCACTCTGGGTAGTGTCGAGTAGCGCTGTCGTGGCAGCGCCGGACTGGTCCGTCTCGACGCTGGCCGGGGTGGCCGGTGCGAGGCTGATCGGCTGGTTGAAGGCGGCCACCAGGGCCAGCATCTGGGCTACCGGGTCGGCCTGTGCGGCGGCCTGGGCATCGCTAGCAGCATCGCTGGCGGCCTGATCGACGGCAGTGCTGGCGGCAGCGGCGCTGTCCTGGCTGCTGGCGCTGCCGGTCGGGTTGCTGACGGCAGCCGTATCGGGATTGCCTGAGGCGACCGCTTCGGTGCTGGCCGCGCTACTGCTAGCGTTGCTATTCGCGGCAGTGGCGTTACTGGCCGGCGTGGCTGGCTTGGCGGTTTCGTTGGCCCGTGCAATTGCGCGGCTCTGTGACGGGCGCTCACTGGCTTTGGCGGCGTTGCCGGTCAGCGCGTTGCTGCTCTGGCGCTGATCCATCTCACGCGACAGAGCACGCTGGAAGGCGTTGTCGCCGCCGCTGGCCTGCAGATTCAGATTGACTCTGGGAGCGGCTGCTGCGTTGGCATTCAAAGTAGGCATCTGGAGATTCTGGGTTTGCATGATCGCGCCGTTTCGGTTGGTTGCGGTAGTCGGTCAGCGTTTGTAATACGCTTGCCGTGCTGCGTGTTCATCCATCTGCTTCTGGTCGCGCTTGTTTTCCAGCTGCAGTGCCGCCGCGGCCGCCCGGTCATTCAGGGTGGTGTAGGACATGCGCTTGCGCTCGCTGGCCTGCCAGGCGGCCTTTTCCTGCCCGGCGCGGTATTCGGCGTGCCGGATCATCTCTAGCTGGCCATTTACGGCCACGTCGAGTTTGTCCATAAAGGCCTGAAAATTGCGATAGGCCATGGGGGTGATGCCTGCTGCTTGGGCCGCGTGAAAACGTTGCACGTATTCCTCGCGGTAGCCCTGCAGCATCTGGTGCTTCTGTTTGGCATCCTCGACCGCTTTCAGCGCAACCCCGAGGCGTTTTGCCGCTTCGTCGGTTTCGCGCTGTGCCAGCCCGATCAGTGTTTCTAATTGCGCTTGTGAAGCCATGATGCATCAATTATAGGAGGGCAGCGGGCCCGCCCATCAGTCGAATAGAGAGGTAAGTTGCCCTAAGCTCTCACCCATGGTGACTTGCTCGGAGATCTGCTGTTGCAGGAAATGTTCGATCCGTTCGTGCAGGACGATGGCCTGATCAAGCACCGGATCGCTGCCGGCGGCATAGGCGCCGACGCTGATCAGGTCACGGCTACGCTCGTAGCGCGAAAATAGCTGCTTGAGTCGCCTGGCCTGCTGCTGGTGCTCGGGGCTGGTGATCGAGTGCATCGCGCGGCTGATCGACTGTTCGATGTCGATGGCCGGGTAGTGTCCAGCTTCGGCCAGTCGCCGGTTCAGCACGATGTGGCCGTCCAGAATCGCGCGTGCCGAGTCGGCAATCGGATCCTGCTGGTCGTCGCCCTCGGTCAGTACCGTGTAGAAGGCGGTAATCGAGCCGCCGCCCTGTTCGCCGTTACCGGCCCGTTCGACCAGAATCGGCAGCTTGGCAAATACCGAGGGCGGATAGCCTTTGGTGGCCGGTGGTTCGCCGATGGCCAGCGCAATTTCGCGCTGCGCCATAGCGTAGCGGGTCAGCGAATCCATAATCAGCAGCACATTCATGCCCTGATCGCGGAAGTGTTCGGCAATCGCCGTGGCGTAGGCGGCGCCTTGCAGGCGCATCAGCGGCGGGGTGTCGGCCGGTGCGGCCACCACCACCGAGCGGGCCAGACCTTCCTCGCCGAGAATCTGTTCGATGAATTCCTTGACCTCGCGGCCTCGTTCGCCAATCAGGCCGACCACGATGATGTCGGCTTCCGTATAGCGTGCCATCATGCCGAGCAGCACCGACTTACCGACCCCGGAACCGGCGAACAGCCCCATACGCTGGCCGCGGCCCACCGTCAGCATCGCGTTGATCGAGCGTACCCCCACGTCGAGCGTGTCGGTAATCGGCGCGCGTCCCAGCGGATTGGCGGGGCGGGTATTAATCGGCGCGCTGGCGCTGGCGTTCAGGGGACCGAGGCCATCGAGCGGGCGGCCGGCACCATCGAGCACGCGGCCCAGCAGTTCCGGGCCGACCGGCAGGTGGCGCGCCCGGTCGCTGGGGCGGCGGCGCGGATGGGCGACGCTGCCGGGACGGGGAATCGCCGGTTCGACCGGATACACGCGGGTGCCCGGTACCACGCCTTCGACATCGCTTTGCGGCATCAGGAATAAGCGTTCCCCTTCGAAGCCGACCACTTCCGCTTCGATGTGGCCGCCCGAGGGCAGGGGGACGGTGCAGGCTGCGCCGACGGCGAGGCGCAGGCCGATGGCCTCCATCACCAGTCCGGCAACCCGGGTGACGCGTCCGGACACGTGCATCGGCTCGACAAACTCTACCAGCGTGGCACAGTCGTGCAGATAAGCCTGCCAGCGGCCGGCGTGGGGATTGGGGGGCGTGGGCACATCGGGCGGGGTGGCAGGGCGGTCCTGATGGTCCGGGGTGGCCGTCTCGGCGAGCGGGCTCATGTCAGTCCAGCCAGCTGATATCTTTGGCCAGCGCATGGCTGAGCCGTTGCCAGCGTGCCGCGGCCGTGGCGTCGATCTGGTTACTGGCCGTTTCGACCTTGCAGCCGCCACGTCCCACTTGCGCATCTTCGACGATGCGCCAGCCACCCTGTTCAAGTTCTTCGCCGATGCCCTCGCGCACCACGGCGGCATCCTCGGGATGCAGCAGCAGTTGCGCCGGCTGGTGCAGGGCGGGCAGATAGTCGATGGCTTCGCGTACCACCGGCAGCAGCAGTTCCGGCTTGACCGGCAGGGCGGTTTTCAGCATGCGCTTGGCCAGTTGCAGGGCTAGTTCGAGCACATCATTGGCGATCAGCTGGTCGGCATCCTGCACCGCGCTGGCGAAACTGCTGGCCAGCATTTGCAGTTCGGCCAGCGTGGCGTCAGTGCGCAGCTTGCCTTCTGCCAGTGCTGCTTCGTGGCCGGCTGCCTGACCATCTGCATAGCCTTCCTGACGCGCCTGTTCGCGGATTTCTTCGAGTTCTTCCACGGTAGGGAAGCTGGGCGGCGGCGGGGCCGGCGGGCCCATGTCGAGCTGCTCGCTTTCCTGCTGTTCCAGCCGTAAGGCCAGTTCTTCCTGCGCGCGCTGCTCGGCCGCGCGGCGTGCCGTCTCGGCATCCTGCAAACGCTGTTCCGCCTCGCGCTGGGCGACCGCGCTGGGGCGCTCGTCGCCGAACGAGGTCATTTGCCAGCGCTGAAATACCGGCTGCGGATCTTTCTGGTGACTGCTCATTAGACGAAGGAATCCTCACCTTTTCCGCCCAGCACGATCTGGCCTTCGTCGGACAGACGCCGGACGATCTGCAGAATACCTTTTTGCTGGGCTTCCACTTCGGACAGGCGTACCGGTCCTTTTGATTCCAGATCCTCGCGCATCATCTCGGCCGCACGGGCCGACATATTCTTGAAGATTTTTTCGCGCAGCTCCGGCGACGCACCTTTCAGGGCAATCACCAGCATGTCGGACTGGACTTCGCGCAGCAGCAACTGGATGCCGCGGTCGTCGATATCGATCACGTTGTCGAACACGAACATTTCGTCCATGATCTTCTGGGCCATATCGTTGTCGTAGTTCTTGATGTTGTCCATCACCGAACCCTCTTGCTCGCCGCTCATGAAGTTGAGAATTTCGGCAGCCGTGCGGACCCCGCCCAGCGAGGATTTCTTGATGTTTTCATTGCCCGACAATAGTTTGGTCAGCACGTCGTTCAGCTCGCGCAGCGCGGCCGGCTGCACGCCATCCAGGGTGGCGATGCGCAGTACTGCGTCGTTGCGCAGACGGTCGGTAAAGTGGCCGAGAATTTCGCAAGCCTGATCGCGCTCCAGGTGCACCAGAATGGTGGCGATAATCTGCGGGTGTTCGTTGCGGATCAGTTCGGCGACGGATTGCGAATCCATCCACTTCAGCGATTCGATACCGGAGGCGTCCTTGCCGCCCAGAATCCGCGACAGCAGCACCGAAGCCTTGTCGTCGCCCAGCGCCTTGGTCAGCACCTGACGGATGTACTCGTCTGAATCCAGCCCCACGGTGGAGGCGGCAGCGACCATGTCGCGGAAATTGTCCAGCGTGCCCACCACGTCTTCGTGCGGCACGTTTTTCATGGTGGCCATGGCCGCGCCCAGCTTCAGCACTTCGCGCGGGCCGAGGAATTTCATCACTTCGGCCGCTTCCGTCTCGCCCATGCACAGCATCAGAATTGCTGCTTTCTGCAGTCCGGTATTCTCAGTCATTTGCGCCTATCCATTCCTTGATGATGTTGGCCACAATTCGCGGGTCTTCGGTTGCCAGTTTCTTCGCCATGGCCAGGTTTTCGCGGTAGCTGCGCACCGTGGTTTCTTCCATGAGGCGCAATTCTTCTTCGGCGATGAGGGCGTCGTTGGGTCTTTCTTCTTCCTCTTCCTCCGGTTCTTCCGGCTCTTCCGGTTCCGGCTCGACGGCGTTGAACTCGTCGATTTTCTTGAATACCGGGCGCATCATCGGTTTCACGATACGCAGCACGATGTAGAGCAGAATCAGGGCCGTGATGAGGAACTTGGCAAAGTCTTTGGCCAGTGGCAGATTGGCCGGGTCGCGCCACCATTCGGGCGCCGGTTCGTACGGCCGGTCGACGCCCTCGAAGGGCGCATTGGCGACGCTGACGGCATCGCCGCGGTCCTGGTTGTAGCCCATTGCCTGTTTGACCAGATCATTGATCTTGACCATTTCCTCCGGCGTGTAGGCTTTCACCGTGACCTTACCATCTTTACCGACTATGCGGCGGTGATTTACCACCACGGCCACCGTCAGGCGGCGCAGGCCGCCCATGCCGCGCTGCTCGTAGCGCACGGTCTTGTCGACTTCATAGTTGGTGGTCGACTCCTTGTGGGTCGGGCTACCCGTACCACTGCTGCCGGTGGCGGCGCCCGGTGGTGTGCCGGGGGCGGGGGCGGTAGCGCCGGTAGCGGCAGTCTGGTTTAGCGGGGCGGTCGCGGTACCCGGTGGCTGGTTGGACAGGGCGCCGGGAATACCGTTCGGATTGTTGCTGCCGGCGCTGCCGCTGGTTTCGCTGCTTTGCTGGCTGCGGATGGCGGAGGCCGCCGGCGGCGAATTCGGCTTATAGGTTTCGGCGGCCTGTTCGATCTGGGCAAAGTCCACATCGGCAGTGGCTTCGGCGCGCACATTGCCTTCGCCGACGATGGGGATGATGATCGATTCGACCTGACGGATCACCTGCTGCTGCATGTCTTTGACATACTTGAGCTGGGTCTCGTTCATGTTTTTGGCGTTCAGGCCGGCACTGCCATTTTTGTTCAGTTCGGAAATCAGGTTACCGGTCTGGTCGACCACAGTGACGTTGGCCGGCAGCAGTTCCGGTACGCTCGAGGCCACCAGGTGCACGATGGCGCCGGTCTGCTGGGCATCGATCATGCTGTTCGGGCGCAGCGTCAGCAGCACCGAGGCGGTAGGTTTTTGCTGGTCACGTACGAACACCGATGGTTTGGGCAGCGCCAGATGGACGCGTGCCACTTCGACCGCCGCCAGCGACTGGATCGAACGCGCCAGTTCACCTTCCAGCGCGCGCTGGTAATTGACCTGTTCGAGGAATTGCGAGACCCCCAGTTTTTGGTTTTCCATCAGCTCGAAGCCGACGATGCCACCCTTGGGCAAGCCCTGCGCCGCCAGCTTCAGGCGCACATCATGCACCTGTTCGACAGGCACCAGAATCGCCGTGCCATTGTCGGAGAACTTGTGCTTGATGTTGAGCTTGTCGAGTTCGGCCGTGATGGCGCCGCCATCGCGGTCGGAGTAGTTGGAGAACAGCACGCCGTAATCAGGCGCTTTATTCCACAGCCACAGCCCGACCAGCACGGCAATAATGGCCGCGCCGGCCGCGGCGCGCATGAAATTGCGGCCCAGCGGAGTCTGGAAGAACGATAGCTGTTCGGTACTGTCTTCGTCGCCAGTCTCGCTTACGCTGTCGTTGTCGATGGTTTCGGCTACGGCCATGATGAGGTTTTTCCGGTACGGGTTCGTGGAAGGATGAGCGATTATGGCGTGTGCCGGGGCATTTCAATCGGGCAAATAGAGGCGCGTTTCAGTCTCTGCTCACCGCTGTGGCTGGACTGTCGCGCTGTTATTCTGCTAGCACTGAAAGAGCCGTGACGTATTGTAACGCTGCGACCGGCCATGTCGTGGAATTTGTTCCGTGACAGCAACAAGATGGAGGATCCCATGCGAACTGGCGGCATCGACAGTACCCAGATACAGAATATGATTGCGCAATTGAAGGCGCACGCGACCCGTCCGAGCCTGACGCCGCCGGTGATCAAGACCGAGCCGACGGCCGCGCCCAAGGTGGAGTTTTCCGATGCGTTGAAAAATGCGCTGGAAGGCGTCAATGCCAGCCAGGTCAAGGCGGAAGACATGAGCCAGAAATTTGCGCTGGGTGATGATAGCGTCAGTCTGTCGGACATGATGATTGCCACCCAGAAAGCCAGTATCAACTTCCAGGCCTCGATTCAGGTACGCAACAAGCTAGTGTCGGCCTACCACGAGATCATGAATATGCAGGTGTAAGTCCGCGCCGTTTTGGGGCGGACTGGGTCAGACTGGGCCGGCCACGGCCTGACGGCCATGGCCCGGCCGGTCTCGTTTAGCTCAGGCCGGCAATGCGGGCATTGCGCTCGCGTTCCAGGCGGGTGATGTAGCGCTGCACGGCGGCCAGACTGCCACGCGAAATATTCACGAATTCACAGCCAAGACGGCGGTTGCTCTTGTTGTTGAGCAGCGTCATATCGACCGAATTGCGCACCTGCAGGTCGGTGGTCACCGGGCCAATATCGGGCAAATCCAGGCGGCAAGACGGATAACTGCGGCCGACCGCTTCACCGAGTACGATTTTATTGTCGAGGATGGCGATCCCGCCGCAGCTGATGTCGGCCAGCGGGAAGCTGGTCGGGCCACCCAGTTCATCTGGCAGGGTCACCAGCACCCGTACCGGATCGCTGACCGGGGTCGCAATCCGGTAGTACTCGCGGCGCTGCAGACGGATCAGGGTAGGCGGAACGGCAATCCGGTAGGCCGGATGGCCGCCATAGGTGGTGCTGGTAATGCCATCGGCAGCGAACAGGATGCGTACCTTGTCGAGCGAGGTCTCGAAGGACAGGCGGCGCGACGACAGGATGCGTTTGTTCTGCGCCACATCGATGGCGCTGTCGAGCAGCACGGTATTGCTGTCTTCGTCCACGTCCAGAATCGCCGTGACGCACACGTCGTTCTCGCCCTGGATGAGCATGCGCACCATCTGCTTCTTGCTGCTAATGCCTCTTAACAGGGAAATAATTTCCTTGCGCGATTCGACTTCGAAATCGTGCCAGTTCTCTAAAGCCGTATCCTGGAAGTGTGGGTACATCAGTTTTGTAGGTCAGTAAGTGAGTCACTAAGTGAAGCGAGCGGGTCCGGGGGAGCCGGTGGAGGCGGTAAAGGCAGTCCGGACTTTTGCGCTGATTCAATATGATATAGCCACGCTAGTAGTTCCGCAATCGTCCTGTAGAGGGTGGGCGGAATCTGCTGGTCCAGATCGATATCCATCAGCATCGCGACCAGATCGCGCGACTCGTGCACGAAGACGCCGGCTTCCAGCGCTATATCGATAATCTGCTCGGCGATCAGGCCGCGCCCTTTGGCCACCACCTTCGGGGCGGCGTCGCCGCTTCCATAGGCCAGGGCCACGGCGCGCTGCAGGGGACGGGGGGGATGCTCATCCGTCATGCGTGTCGTCCTGGTCGATACTGAGCGAACTCAGGGGAATGCCGGCAGCGGCCATGGAGGCGCTCAGCACCGGCGCCTGCGCGCGCAGGGTGGCGGCGCTGTCGTCGACGTCGGTGAGGAGTTGCAAATGGACTTGCTGGCCGACCATGGTGATGGTGGCGGACAGATTCCCCAGCGCGGCAAAGCGCAAGCGCAGGCTGCTGCGCCAGATGCTGGCCGGTGCGTCGTCGCTGCCGGCGCGGCCATCGCGCTGCTCCGCTCCGGGCTGGCGCTGGATCTCCCACTGGATGGGCTGGCCCGGCCAGCTTTCTCCCTGCCAATGCAGGCGGCCCTGTTCCTGTGCCAGCAATTGCTGGTTGATTTGCTGGGCCGCAGCCCGGTCGGGCGCTGTGCCATCCGGATGGGGGCCCTGCTGCGCAGCCTGTTGCGCTGTCTGCATCTGTGGTTCGCGCTGCAGTTGTTCCAGCGAGCGTTCTCCACGTGCCCAGGCGGCCAGATGCGATTCATAAAACAGCCCGCTTTCCTCGATACTGCTCCGCAAGGTCTGGGCCAGTTGTGCCGGATCCGGCGCGGCATGGCCAAACAGGGCGGTTTTGCCTAGCAGGGGGAGGGCGCTGGCACTGTTGGGCTGGCTCAGTAAGCTGCCCAGCATGCGGGCCGCGCCACTCAGTTCCGGCTGGGCCGTGCCGGCATCGAGGCCGGGCAGTTCGGCCAGCGGGGTGAGCGGGGCTTTGCCTAGCAGGCTGGCGGCGGAACTGTGGGCGCGTGCTGCGGCGTTGCCGGCGCTCGCTGCATGGGCGGCGGTGCTGCTGACACTGGCGCTGCTAGCGAGGCTGGTCGGGTCAGCGCCGTCGCCGGCGAATAGCGCGGCGCTGTCGGCGCCCGTGCCGGCCGGACTGGTCAGGCGGCCAGTTGGCGCATTGCGCTGGGAGACCGGGGTGCCTGCTGCCGCGAGCAGACTGGCAAGCAGTGCCGGATTCGCCGCTGCGCCAGCGGCTAGCTGGGCGGCCATGCCGGCGGCGGGCGTCGCGCCCGTCCCGGCAGTGGGGGGGGTACCCGCGCCGGGGCTGGCCGTCGCAAGGCTAGTAGGACTACTGGCGGCGGTATTGGTGGCGCTATTGGTGGCAGTACTGGCCGCGGCCTGCGGCAAGGCGCTGCTGGCAGGGTTACTGGCAGAATGTGCGTTGCCACTGGCGCCAGGCGCGCTGGCCGGGCTGGTATGTGGCGCGGGGCTGTACAGGTCGGCCGTGCCATCGCTGGCATGGGCTTCGCCATATAGCACGACGCTGGCGCTGGGCTGGTGCAGTTCGAAGCTGGCGCGCGGTTCCGCGCTGAGCACGGTAAGTGGGAGCCGGCTGCCGATGCTGGCATCGGTCGGCAGTTGCATGCGTACCCCATGGTCGGCGACATTGACCATGAAGCTGCCGTCCTGGAAACGGGCCAGCACTTCACCCGTGACGGACTGGCCCACCAGACTTTGCAAGGCACGCTGGAAGGCGGCCTGACGACCGTCGCCGATCGCCACGGCCGGGCCGGTTGCCGCCACCGCACCGACGGGGGGAATGGTCAGCGAGGTGGGCAGCATCAGCGCGCCGCGATCTAGACGCTACCGTAGGCCGACACCACGCGCCGTTCCGTACCGGTGGCGTTGATCAGTTTCGATAGCTGTGCCATCCAGGGCATGGTCAGGTCGCGGATCTGCCGGTCGGCATTGAGCATCTGGCGAATCAGTTCGATCTTGCGTTCGCGTTCGGCGCCGCGCATCGGCAGGCCGATGTCCTGTTCGCGCAGGGTCTGCACGTGGGCAGCGCTACGCTGCTCGAGCAGTACCAGCTGGTCCCAGTCGCTGCTGCGCGCGGCAGCGACCATCTGTTCGGTCAGGTCTGCCATCGCGGCGTATACCGCTAAAACCTCTTGGTGGTTCATCATCGATCAGGCGCTCGCGAGAGAAGGAGTCGGGGTAGGCTGGCCAGTCACGGCCGGGGTGTCGGCGATGGCATTCCAGGCATCGCGCAACTCGCTCAGCAGGCGCTGGACTTCTTCCAGAATCGCCGTGTCATTGGTCAGGTTGGCCGTCAGCAGACGGCCGCTCATGTATTCGTACAGCGCATCGAGGCCTTCGGCAATCTCTCCGCCGGCCTTTTTATCGAGCGCGGCACGCAGGCCGCTATCGATAATCATGATGGCTTTGGAGATCGACTTGCCTTTTTCGCCGATATTGCCGTCGCGCATACTATGCAGCGCGGTGCCCAGCGCCACCAGCGCACCGTCGAACAGCATGACGATCAGCTTGTGGGGACTGGCGGCTACCACGCCCGTTTCCATACCTACCTTGGCATAGGCATGCACGCCAGTTTGTCGGGATCCGAACATACTCACTCTCCTGTTAAAGCGTTCGCGCCTAGCCGTTGTTCAGGGCTGCGAACTGTTGCGTCAGGAATGACGCGGTTTTATTCATACTGGCAATCGAGGTATCGAGTGCCGTGTATTGTTTGCGGTAACGCGCTTCAATATCGGTCAGACGCGAACTGAACGCATCGCGCTGCTTGGTAATATCTTTCACCGAACTGTTCAAGCCGGTGGTGCGGCTGGTAATCGCCCCCTTGGCACCCAGATAGGTTGCTGCCAGTGCATTCAGCTGGTAGGCATAGCCTTGCGAGAAGCCGAAAGTGCCGCGGTTGCCGATCGCATCACCGGTCACTGTCAGCTTCAGGCCTTCCACCGGGGCGCCGGCGGCGCCCGTCAACGTCTGGCCGTCGCCGGTGGCGGTATAGCCGCCGATGGTACCGGCCACATCGAGGCCATCGACCGAACTGCCGCTGCCGAACACGGTACTGATGTCGGTGCCGGTGGCGTTCGCCACATGGATGTTGGATTTGGCGCCGTAGCGGGTCGATTCCAGTTTCAGTTTACCGTCATCGCCGATGGTGGCCGTGACGGTGGCGCCGGCATTGGCAAAGGCACTCACGCCATTGATGGATGACTGCAGCAACGTCGCCAGCTGGCTGGGGTTATAGGTACCGGCAGGCAGACTGATGGTGGCGGTGTTGGCCAGCGTGGCCGGAGTGGTATCGTTGAGCGTGACGCTCCAGGTGGTATCGGCATCGATGGTGGTTTCAGCCGGCAAGACCTGGGTGCCCTGCAATTTGCCTTGGGTGGCCAGCTGGGTGATATTCAGGGCGTAGTCACCGGCTTGGGTTTTGGTGCCCGAGCTGGCGAATTTGACATCAGGATCGGTGCCGCGGCCTACGGCAGCGAACAGCCCGGCGATGTCATTGAAATTGTTATTGACTGCTTTCTGCAGTTTGGCATTGTCCAGTGTCAGGCTGCCGTCCTTCTGGAACGAGATGCCGATCTGGGACAGATTGGTCAGGTTGGTGCCGCGCAAGCCAGTAATCGAGGTCGACAGTTGACGGCGGATGCCGGCCTGCAGATTGCGCAAGGTGGTATCGCCGAGCAGCGGACCGCCCGACTTGGTATCGGCGTTGTAGCCACCGAGCGACGTGATCTGGCCGCTCAGTTCGTTAAACGCTTTGACAAAGCCGTTCACCGAGGTGGTCAGGGTGCTGCTGTCCTTGGAGACGTTCAGCGTCGAGCTGCCGACTTTCAACGCGCTGATATTGACGCCGGCAATCGCGCCGCCGATGCTGGTGCCGGAACTGGTCACGGCAATGCCGTTTACGGTGGCGCGGGTGTCGGCGGCGGCCGCTTTCTGGCTCAGGTTCTGCACTCCGGCCGGGTCGTAGCCCAGCAGTGCTTCCAGTGCCGGGTCGGGCGGGTTGCCGCCGGAGCCAGCCAGCGAAATCTTCATGGTCGAACTGACACCGGTGGCGCTGGCGGTCAGGATCAGGTGGTTGGGGGTGGCGCCGGTGCCGGTGGAACCGTCCGAGACGATGCTGGCGGTAACGCCGAAATTGCCCTTGTTGATGGCTTCGAGGATGCCCTGCAGGGTGTTATTACTACTATCGATGACGATGTTGCCGCTGGTGCGGGTCGCGTCGGCGGTAAAACTGGCGCCCAGATAGCTGCCGCCGGTGCCGGCCGTAAAGCCGGCGCCGGCTGGATTGGTGCCGCCCACCGTAATCGGGCTGCCATCGGCCGAGACCAGGGCGATACTGCCTACCGCAGTGGTGGCGGAGCCGACATTGGCCGTGCCGCTATTGTCGATGCCGCCAGTCACGCTGCCGGTGACGACTTCAGTGACCGCGATATTACTGCCATCGGCATTACTAAATTGCAGGGTGCCATCGGCGGCCGTGCCGCTGACGGTGATGTTGGCGTCTGCCAGCGCACGGCTGATGGCGCCGCTGGCCAGCGCCGTGTCGAGCGCGGCGGCGGTGAGCCCGGCACCGCTGGCCACGCCGCTGGCCTGGGCGGCAATTTCGACGCCGCCCACGGACAGTGCATAGCTGCCGCCCGCGCTGGTATCCACATCGCCATAGCTGCTGGCGCCACTGGCGCCGAACAGCGTGGCGCTGGTGAGCGTTGCACTAGGCTTGGCTGACACGCCAGTGGTGGTGCTTTTGGCATTGATCGCGTCCGCCAGCAGACGGGCGCTGCGGGTCGTGCCGTCAGTGGCGATCACGGTATTGTTCAGGCTCAGCGAGCCGGTGCTCAGACCGCCACTGCTCAGGCTGGCGCCCAGCGCGGTTCCGGCCAGGCCGAAACTGCCGCCGCTCACGGTGCCGAGGGCAAAGTTAATGGTGGTCTTGGCGCCCAGGCCGATGGCTGCGGTGGTGCTCTTGTAACCACCCGAACCGAGGGTTTGCGCTTGTGCGAGCTGGTTGATACTGATCCGGTAGTTGCCGGCCTGCGCGGTGCTGTTGGCGGTCGCGCTGATCACGGTGGAATCACTGGGGGTGCTGACTAGCGACTGGAAGCTGGATACCGAGGTCAGGCCGGAGAGTGCGCCCTGGAAGGTACCGAGTGCCCCGGACAGATTGCCGAAGGCCGACACCTGGGCCAGATAACTGGCCGATTTCTTATCGAAATCGTTCAGCGGCGCAGACTCCACCGCCATCAGCTTGCTGACGATGGTGTTGACGTCGATGCCTGAACCGATGCCAGGTGATGAGATGCCCACGGTGTGCTCCTAAGTAAAGCAATAATATAAGACAATATCGGCGGAATCAAACCCGACTTGAGAGGGGCGATTACCCGTTAGTTCGGGCAAAGCGGAAAAAACCGGCAGTGTAGATGTGATAAAGCGACGGCCCGGCGTCAGGAAGACGCCGCCGTGAGGGGCGGGAAGACGGCACGCAAACGGCTGCGTGGCGGGAAAAACGTCTGCGCGCAGTGGCGCAGACGCTTCAGGCGGTTTGCTGGATCAGCAGACCGGGGCCGGAATTCGATTCCAGCGATTTGGCAATTTCCAGGGCTTCAGGCGAAGGGATCTGGCGCAGCACTTCGCCGGTACCCGAATCCACCACCTTCACCACGGTGCGCTTGCTGTCATTGTCGACCGAGAACTCGAGTCCTTGCGATTTGGCTTGCGAGGATTTGTTCAGTTGCGACACAGCATTTTTTACCTGATCCAGCGTCGGCACGCTGGACGATGCGGTTACCGCAGTAGCCGTTTCGACGGCGGTTGCTGGTGCGCGCGTTGCGCCTTGCGTGGCAGCGCTGTCGCTGGCAGCGGGGCGATCCACGGCGCGGGCCGGAGTGCTATTGCCGATAGTATCGATAGTCATGATGCTTCCTTTGTGAAAAATCCCCGACTGATAAATCAGCCGGGGAACCTAGTCAGAGCGACGTTGAAATGTCAACTCATCCCCGGATTTTAGCCACGCAGCAGCGACAGCACGCCGTTTGGCAGCGAGTTAGCTTGCGCCAAGATCGCGGTACCAGCTTGTTGCAGGATCTGACCGCGGGTCAGGCTAGCGGTTTCTGCAGCAAAGTCGGTATCTTGAATCCGGCTACGCGAGGCCGACAAGTTCTCGGTCGTGATGTTCAGATTCGAGATGGTCGAAGCAAAACGGTTCTGGATCGCACCCAGTGCTGCACGGTTGGAGTTGATCTGGTTCAGTGCGGCGTCGATGGTTTTCAGCGCTTTGTTCGAACCGTCCACGGTGCTGACATCGATTTTTGCGACCGATTGCAGATCGGAACCGGTGGCGGCAGTGACGATGTCGGTGCCGGTCGAGCTGATCGTGAAGCCACTATCGGACGAGAAGTCCAGGTGACCGCCGACGGTAGCCGAAGCGGAGGTACCACCGACCGCAACCTTGGTACCTTCGACTAAGGCGACCGAGCCGTTGGCAGGCTGGTCCGGGCCACGCAGTTCGGCAGCAACCAGAGGGCTTGCGCCGTCAGCGCTGGTGTTGGTGATCTGGATATCGGCGCCCGACGAGTTGGACAGCTTGATTTCCTTGTTGTTGGTGGTGGTATTGGTGTGGATCGATGCGCTGATGCCGGTGGTGCCGACTTGTGCATTGATCGCCTGAGCCAGTGCCGACAGGTCGCCGCCGACGATTTTTGCCGAGATGGTCACGGCAGTCGAGTTGGCATCGGCTTCGATCGAGTTGTCGCCACGCAGGGTGAATTGCAGCGAACCATCGGTGAAACCGGTGGCAGCAGGGCCCGACAGGGTAGCCGTGGTGGAGGCGGTAGCAGTGACGCCGCTGGTGCCACTCAGTGCATTGACGGAAGCGGCAATTTTCTTGGCGCTGTCAGCCAGTTTCACGTCCACGGCGGTGCTGGTGCCGGAACCGGAGGTGACCGTCAGGGTTTGCGCGGTCACGCCGTTGGCGGCGGTGTTGGTGGCCAAGTTGGCGCTACCAGCGGTGTTACCATAGACGCCAGCCAGGGTGTTGTTACCGATGTCGGTAGCTTTGGCCGATTGCACGCCCACGTTAATGGTCTGGTTGGCGTTGGCGCCGACCTGGAATTGCGAGGCGGTCAGCGAACCGTCCAGTACGTTTTGGCCGTTGAACTGGGTGGTGTTGGCCACGCGGTTCAGTTCTTGCGACAGGGCGGAAACCTCACCCTGGATCGATTTACGGTCGGAATCGGAGTTGGTGCCGTTGGCTGATTGAACCGCCAGTTCGCGAATACGTTGCAGCAGATCGCCGGCGGTGCTCAAGCCACCCTCGGCCGTTTGCGCCAGCGAGATACCGTCGTTGGCGTTGCGTGCAGCCGTCGTATTACCACGAATTTGCGAGGTGAAACGCTCGGAAATGGCCAGACCGGCAGCATCGTCTTTTGCGCTATTAATACGCAGACCCGAGGACAGGCGTTGCAGCGAGGTCGACAGGGAAGCTTGCGAGGTGGTCAGATTACGTTGCGAGTTCAGCGATGCAAGGTTGGTATTGATGACTTGTGCCATGATGTTTCTCCAGACTTAATACTTCGATTGGGCTATTTGCTCATTCCCATTGGTCTGCCCCCTTATTCCGGGACAATCAAACCGCTGTTGTAATGGGTAACGGTTGCCCTGCGGGAAAATTAAGGGCAAAAAAACCGCGAAATTTTGCTGGTAAGCGCTCAAGTTCGGCTCCGATGTGCGTCTAAACGACCGGGATCCGGGAATCTTTAGGGCGAAAATAATTTATTTTTCGCCCATATTTCATGAAAAAAAAGTGGGATCAGGTAGTTGACCCCGAAAAAAAAGCCCGGCAAGGGCCGGGCTTCTGGGGCAGAACGGGAAGTGTGTTAGCTAGTCGGCAACCACGACGCGGTTTTTGCCCGTCTGTTTGGCCGTGTACATGGCTTTGTCGGCCCGCTTCACCAGTTCCGTCTGGTCTTCCTGGGGACGGCGCAGGGCCACCCCGGCCGAGAAGGTGATCAGCACTTTCTCGTTATCGTGCAGGAAGAAGTGTTTGGTCAGCTCGCGCTGCAAACGGGTCATGGTGCTGGTGGCGGCCTCGACGGTGGTCTCCGGCATCAGGATCAGGAATTCTTCGCCGCCGAAGCGGGCGATCACATCCATCGAGCGCAGCGTGTCCTTGACGATTTTGACCAGATGCTTGAGGGCGCCATCGCCGGCAATGTGGCCGTAGGTGTCGTTGAGCTTCTTGAAATCGTCCAGATCGAGGATGGCGATGCACAGCGGGGTGCCGCGCCGGTCCGAGCGCGCCGTTTCCCGTTCGAACACATCATCGAGACCGCGGCGGTTCAGACTGCCGGTCAGCTGGTCTTCGCGCACCAGTTCGCTTAAGTGCTGCAGCTTGGCTTCCAGCGCGTGGATGCGTTGTTCGGCGTCCTGAACTTCCTGACGCGCCAGCACCATCTTGTCGCGCGCTTTCAGCGCCTCGCTCTGCACTAGCCGGGTTTCCCGCAGGACTTCGTCGAGAATAGTGTTGAGCTCGGCGATGTTGTCGGCCTTGCTGATCTTGTCCGAATAGCCGCCGATCTTTTCGTGGAAGTCGCCCGTCGAAGCAGCCACCTGGCCGAGCCGGTCGATAAAGGTCATCAT
>JAIXXN010000038.1 GCA_027490725.1 Oxalobacteraceae bacterium | reverse complement strand
GACCGTGAAACAACTCTGCGCCGATGATAGTGCTGCAACCAGTGTGAAAGTAGGTTATCGTCAGGCTAGTTATATAAAGAAGCCCCTCCCAGTGATCTGGTTGGGGCTTTTTTGCGTCTCCCCCACCAGCCAGAACGCGCTCAAGATCGCGCTCTGTGCAGGTGGGGGTTTTTTGCGTCTATACGGGGTGTATTGTAGACATGCTTAAAATTGATCTATCGCATGAACAACCACTGTCACAGTTGTTCAAGTTTGGAGCAGCGTAGCACCGTGGAATAGGCCTATAGGCTTGGCATGGGGTTTGCTCTAAGACTGTTACTCATTAAAACAGTCTGGAGACATCACCATGAAAAACACCTTCCGCATTCTGGCCGCAACCCTCATCGCTGGCTCGGCCTTCCTCTCTCTCCCCGCAGCGGCGCACGGCAACGTCGTACCGCAATCCGTCGATACCACCGGCCTGACGCCACTGGGCGATAAATGGCAGGATCAGAACCCGTATCGCGGCAATAAACTGGCACTGAAAATCGGTGCCTCTGCCTACAACCAGAACTGTGCGCGTTGCCACGGTCTGGAGGCAGTTACGGGCGGCATCGCTCCCGATCTGCGTCTGCTTGATCGTGACTGCGCTGATGTGAAAAACGAGAACAAGAAGAAGGCCTGCTTCAAGGATACCGACAACTACTTCCTGACTTCTATCCGCAACGGCAAGGTGCGTAACGGTGCGGTCTACATGCCACCGTTCGAGGGTGTCTTCAATCAGGAGGCGATGTGGGCCATCAAGACCTATCTGGAAGCCCGCCGCGATGCTAACAACTAAGCGGGGCGCATCATGCTGAACTCTTCATTGCGTCAACTGGGACGGGTGCTCCTTGCAGCCGGTGTGCTGACTAGCGTGGCACTGCCGGCCCATGCGGACTGGGACAAGATCCGCCAGTCCGGTATGCTGAAAGTGGCGGTGTACGAGCAGTTTGCACCGTTTTCCGATCGCAATCAGGGCATCGATGTGGAGTTGGCAGCAGCATTGTCAGCGAAGCTCGGTTTGAAACTGAGTCTGCTGCCTTTCCCGGCGGGCGAGAACCTCGGCGATGATTTGCGCAATATGGTGTGGAAGGGCCATTACCTTGGGTATGGCCCGGCGGATGTGCTGCTGCATGTGCCCGTCGAACCGCAACTGATGAACGAGAACGGCAAAGTGAGTATCTTCGCGCCGTATCACGTGGAGACTGTGCGGTTGGTGCGTAGCGCACGTACCATGCCGGAGTTCGATGGGATGGATGCCCTGGTGGGTAAACACATCGGCGTCGAAAAGGTGTCGATTGCGGCGATGGTGTTGCTGGGCGAGGGCAACGGACGCTTTCGCGATAAGGTGCGCATCTTTGATAGTGCTGCCGAAGCACTGTCGGCACTGAAGGCCGGTGAGCTCGATGCGGTGCTCGCCAATCGTTCTGAGATCGATTCCGCATTCCGTGATGATCCGGCATTTCCGCTGAACGAGGTGGCGTTCCAGCGCCTACCTCGTGCGGGCTGGGCGGTAGGAATGGCAGTGCGCAAGGACGATACAGAAATGGCCCGCTCGTTGCAGCAGGCGATCAATCAACTACGCGCAAGCGGTGAACTACAGGCGATCTTTGCACGCCATGGCGTGCACCAACAGATGCCTTGAGGAGCGCCACCTTGCTGGTGGCGCTCACTTCTTTTAGAACTGATACTGGGCGCTTGCGCCCAGTAGCCAGTTGCGCCCCGGGGCTGCTTCGTAATAGCGCTTATTGCTGTCACCGACGATCAGCGATCCGACATACTGTCGATCCAGCAGATTATTCATCCGTACAAACTGTTTGAGATGCCAGCCTTGCCAGCGCTGGTTGCTACTCAGGCGCGCATTCAGTACAGCGTAGCCGGGTGCGGGAATGTCGGCGTTGGCATCGTCGGCATAACTGCGGCCGGAAGCCTGTGCTTCCAAAGCGGTGCTGAATCGCCCGGCACTTTCCTTCCACGCCAATTCTGCGTAGCCATTGGCATTCGGTACACCGGGCAGACGGCTGCCGCGCAAGACATTGCCAAAACTCTGGTCATACACGGCGCGCAGGCTAGTCAGGGCGACGCGGCTGCTTAGGCCATAGCGCCAGCTGGTGTCGAGCGATAACTCTAGCCCCTGACGCAAGGTGCGCCCGCCATTGCGATAGCTAGTACGTCCGCCGCCGCTGCTGTCGACCACCAGTTCGTCGCTGGTCCGGACCTGAAAGATGGCAGCGTTGATGCGCGTGCTGTCATCGAGGCGCGTTTTGATACCGGCTTCCAGATGTTTGCTATGCGCTGGTTGCAGGCGGAAGTTAAAGCCGCCACCGCTGCCGGAGTAGAACAGTTCATTCAGGGTAGGGGTTTCAAATCCGCGCGCCGCACTGGCATACAGATGCAGTGCTGGTGCTACTTTGTATAGCAGGCCGAGTACCGGAGTGGTATGACTGTAGGAGAGCGAACCGCTGTCGTTGCCATTGGCGAGGAAGTGATCGTCGACCGAGATTTTTACGCTGCTATGGCGCAGCCCCGCACTCAGCAGCCATGGACCGGATTGCCATTCGGTCTGAACGTAAGGCTCGGTGCTGGTCACCTTGTCGTTTTCTGAACGGCGCAGAGCGCCCTTCACACCGAACTGGCTGCCGATGAAGTTCTCGTAGCCGCTCCTGTCATCGCCGGAATGGCCGTATTCGATGCCGACCGTGGTACTCAGACGGGCGTTGTCCAGTTGGGTGACGTGTAACCAGTTCAGATCCGCGCCATAGAAGTTGCGGTCAAAGTCGACCACGCCACCAGAGTGACTGGCGGGCGCCTGAAAGGCTTTGGAGAACGCCTGATACTGGATGACCTGACGGTTGCCGCCATAGCTGCTCAGATGCAGTCGGTCGTCGCCAAAGCGCTGCTCCCAGCTGGCGCCGATTTGCTGGTGATCGATGCTCTTGCGGGTGTTGTAGCGATCGGCCAGCGTACGTTTCGGCGTCTGGCTATCGGTGCTATCGGTTTCGCCGGCACGCGGGTCGCGTAGATAGGTGGCCCAGGTGACGCCGAGGGCATCCTGCGTAGCGTTCTGGCGCAGACTATTTGCCACGATGTTCAGAACCGCGTTGTCCAGCGGTTTGAGCGTGAGCCTGGCATAGGCCTGATCGCGGGTAGCCGCACTATGCGCGCGATAGCCATCGGTCTCGAAGCGGGAAGTATCTAGCACGTAGCCTATCCCTGCATGATTGCCTTGCGCGTTCAGATCGACCTTGCGGCTGCCGTAGCTGCCTGCGCTCAGGCTGGTTTCCACGCTCGGAGCGCCTTCGCCTTCGCGGGTAAAGAGCTGGATCACGCCACCGGCATGGTTGCCATAGATGGCCGAGAATGGTCCGCGCAGAACTTCGATGCGCTCGGCCATATCCAGATTGAAGGTGGCGGCCTGTCCCTGACCATCGGGCATGCTGGCCGGGATGCCATCGGCGATCAGTCGCACGCCGCGCACCCCGAAGGCCGAGCGCGCGCCGAAGCCACGCGAGGAGATCTGTAAATCCTGGGCATAGTTCTGGCGGTTCTGGACCACCAGTCCGGGCACGGCGACCAGTGCCTCGGAGGCGTTGACCCGGCTCTGCGCTTCATGGATGCGCAAGCTATCAATGACGTCGATGGCCGCCGGGAGATCGAATACGGTGTGACCGACGCGGGTGGCGCTGACTACCACCACGTCGGGCGCGCTGCTGGCGTCGTCGGCGGCGTACGCGGCGCCGCCGAGGGCAAATAGTGCGGCTACGGCGTTCAGTCGGTAAAGGTGCTGGTTCATGCTGTCTCCGTTATGGTGAGTGTTATACCAGAGCTGTAAGCAATATGTTTGCCATCCTCGCACGATGGCCTTAGCTGGTGGGCATAACGGTGTCGTAACGGTGGCACGGCGTTTGCACTGTATCGCGCATGTGTGCGCGATCCCGCGCGCGTCCGATGAAAGGCGATACCGTGAAACGCGCTGTTTTCCCCCTCTCCCTGTTGTCTGTGCTGGCCATGATGGCAGCCCAAGTGCTGGCAACACCGCTGGCCTACGTGCCGAACGAAAAGTCCGGCAACCTGAGTGTGATTGATACTTCGACCGATGTGGTGCTGCGCCAGATTGCTGCTGGCAAGCGCCCGCGAGGCATCGCTATCGACCCGGCGGGCGCCCGCCTGTATGTAACGGATGCGGCCAGCAACGAGCTGCTGATGATCGATGCGGCCAGTGGTGCGACCTTGCGTCGCATCGCGCTTGGCAAATCACCTGAGGGCGTGAGCGTCTCAGCCGATGGCCGGCTGGTGGCGGTGGCAGTGGAGGAGAGTAATAGCGTCACGCTGATTGATAGCGGGGAGGGGCGCGTACTGGCCGACATCCCGGTGCGTGGCAAGAATCCTGAACACGCCGTGTTCAGCCCGGATGGGCGCTGGTTGCTGGTGAGTGCGGAAGAAGCGGAGCAGGTGGATGTGATCGACGTGGTAGCGCGCCGCCAGAGCGGAACGGTGGCAGTGGGGCTGCGGCCGCGTGGCATGGGCTTCAGTCCCGATGGCCGGCGTGCCTATATCGCCTGCGAGCTGGCCAGCGCCGTGTATGTGGTGGATATGCAGACGCTGACGCAGCTTGCCCGCATCCCGGCGGGCAGGAATGCCAATGGGATTGCGGTGCACCCATCGGGGCAGCAGGTCTATGTCTCGAATGGCATCGACGCTACCGTGATGGTGATAGATACCGCCAGCAATACTGTTAGCGCCACCGTCAGCGTCGGCAAGCGGCCCTGGAATATGGCGCTGACGCCGGATGGCGCCAAGCTGTATGTGGCCAACGGGCGTGCCAATAGCGTCTCCGTGATCGACACCGCCAGCGCGACCAAACGCTCCGATATCAGCGTGGGCGAACTGCCCTGGGGTGTGGTGATCCACTGATCTGCTGCTCCATCGGCTGTCACACCTGTTCCAAACCTGAACAGCTGTGACAGTGCCGGATGTGCCGGCAAGCCTGCCACTCCCCTGTTTTCCCTCGCCGCAGCAGCGGAAACCCGAGCTGGCACGGTGTTTGCGAAAAGGAGGAGGTGCACTACCCAACGCCGCCTAACGCGGCCTCAAATAACCACAGCAGAAAGAGGACGACATGAATCTCGCAGACATCAGCAAACTGGGCGTAGCCAATCCATTCAAAGCACGCTATGACAACTACATTGGCGGCAAATACGTTGCGCCGGTCAAAGGCGAATACTTCGGTAATTCCACCCCGATCACCGGTCAGGTGTTCTGCGAAATCGCCCGCTCTACCGCCGAAGACGTGGAACTGGCGCTGGACGCCGCGCACGCAGCCAAGGATGCATGGGGTAAGACTTCGCCAGCCGAACGCGCCAATATCCTGAACAAGATCGCCGACCGCATGGAAGCGAATCTGAGCCTGATCGCTACCGCTGAAACCATCGACAACGGCAAGCCTATTCGCGAAACCATGGCGGCCGACATCCCGCTGGCGATTGACCACTTCCGCTACTTTGCCGGTTGCATCCGCGCACAGGAAGGTTCGGTCGCACAGATCGACTCGGAAACCTATGCCTACCACTTCCATGAACCACTCGGTGTCGTCGGTCAGATCATTCCGTGGAACTTCCCGATTCTGATGGCAGTATGGAAGCTGGCGCCAGCGCTGGCCGCCGGCAATTGCATCGTGCTGAAGCCGGCCGAACAGACTCCTGCTTCGATCATGGTGCTGCTGGACGTGATTGGCGATCTGCTGCCACCTGGCGTGCTGAATGTGGTGAATGGCTTCGGTCTGGAAGCCGGCAAGCCGTTGGCCTCGAGCAAGCGTATCGCCAAGATCGCCTTCACCGGCGAAACCGGCACCGGCCGGCTGATCATGCAATACGCCGCACAGAATCTGATCCCGGTCACGCTGGAACTGGGTGGTAAGTCGCCGAACATCTTCTTCGAAGACGTGATGGATGCCGACGATGCCTTCTTCGATAAGTGCCTGGAAGGTTTCGCCATGTTCGCGCTGAATCAGGGGGAAGTATGCACCTGCCCATCGCGCGTGCTGATTCAGGAATCGATCTACGAGAAGTTCATCGAGCGTGCACTGAAACGTGTGGCCGCTATCAAACAGGGTAACCCGCTCGATGCGAGCACCATGATCGGCGCACAGGCTTCGCTGGAACAGCTGGAAAAAATCCTGTCCTACATGGACATTGGCAAACAGGAAGGCGCACAACTGCTGGCTGGTGGCGAGCGCAATCTGCAAGGCGGCGATCTGGAAGGCGGCTACTACGTGCGTCCTACCGTGTTCAAGGGCGACAACAGTATGCGCATCTTCCAGGAAGAGATCTTTGGCCCGGTCGTATCGGTGACCACCTTCAAGGACGAAGCGGACGCGCTGCGCATCGCCAACGATACGCTGTATGGTCTGGGCGCCGGTCTGTGGACGCGTGACGGTTCGCGTGCCTTCCGTGTCGGCCGTGCGATTCAGGCCGGTCGCGTGTGGACCAACTGCTACCACCTGTACCCAGCGCACGCAGCCTTCGGTGGCTACAAACAGTCGGGTATCGGTCGCGAAAATCACAAGATGATGCTCGACCACTACCAGCAAACCAAGAATCTGCTGGTGAGCTACAACCCGAACGCACTGGGCTTCTTCTAAGCATGGACCACATCATCGCCCGTGTCACGGCCACGCCGGCAGCACTCGAGCTGATCGCAGCACTGCGTCAGCGCCACGGGCCGGTGATGTTCTTCCAGTCCGGCGGCTGCTGTGATGGCAGTACGCCGATGTGCTACCCGGTAGGAGAGTTCAGCGTCAGCGAAACCGATGTCTATCTCGGTCAGCTGGACGGCGCCGCGTTCTATATGGGGCGCGAGCAGTTCGAATTCTGGGAACACACGCAATTGATTATCGATGTCGTAACGGGGAATGGCGGCATGTTCTCGCTCGATAACGGAACGGGCCAGCGGTTTCATACCCGCTCGCGCCTGTTCAGTGACGAAGAGCTGGCAGTTCTAGGCTCGGCCGCTTAGCAGCACACTACAACCATAAAATCCGGAGATCAAAGTGCAGAAAATTGTCATCGCATCGCTGGCGGGGATGTCCATCCTGTCGCAAGCCCATGGCGCCGATGTTACGTCGGCCATGCTCAAGAATGCCGCCACCAGTACCGACAGCGTGCTGTCGTTCGGTATTGGTTCTGAAGGTCAGCGCTATTCGACGCTGACGCAGGTGAATAGTAAAAACGTGTCCAAGCTGGTGCCAGCATGGTCGTTCTCGTTTGGCGGCGAGAAACAGCGCGGTCAGGAATCGCAGCCGGTAATCTATAACGGCAAGATGTTTGTCACCGCTTCATATTCGCGCATTTTCGCGATCGACTTGAAGACGGGTGCCAAGCTGTGGAAATACGAGCACCGTCTGCCGGACGGCATCATGCCTTGTTGCGATGTGGTCAATCGTGGTGCTGCGCTGTTTGGCAAGCTGGTGATCTTCGGTACGCTGGACGCGCAACTGGTGGCGCTGGATCAGGATACCGGTAAAGTAGTCTGGAAAGAGAAGATCGACGACTATGCTGCCGGTTACTCGATGACGGCAGCACCGTTAATCGCGGATGGCGTGCTGCTGACCGGTGTGTCGGGCGGCGAGTTCGGTATTGTCGGGCGTGTCGAGGCACGCAATCCGCTGACCGGCGAACTGCTGTGGACCCGTCCGACCGTGGAAGGCCATATGGGCTATCGCTACGACAAGGACGGCAAGGCGATTGAAAACGGCATCTCCGGTACGCTGAACAAGACCTGGCCCGGCGATCTGTGGAAAACCGGTGGCGCGTCGACCTGGATGGGCGGCACCTACGATTCGAAAACAGGACTGGCCTACTTCGGCACCGGCAATCCTGCGCCGTGGAATAGTCACCTGCGTCCCGGCGATAACCTGTACTCCTCGTCTACCGTGGCGCTGGATGTAAAAACCGGCCAGATCAAATGGGCCTACCAGAATACGCCGAATGATTCGTGGGACTTTGATGGTGCCAACGAATTCGTTACCTTTGATATGAACGGCAAGCGTTACGGCGGCAAGGCTGACCGCAATGGCTTCTTCTATGTGATCGATGCGAACAACGGCAAGCTGCAGAATGCTTTCCCGTTCGTGAAGAAGATCACCTGGGCGTCGGGCATTGACCTGAAAACTGGTCGTCCTAACTTTATCGCAGCGAATCGTCCAAGCGATCCGACCAAAGGTGAAGAAGGCAAAAAAGGTAGTACGGTGTTTGCTGCACCAGCTTTCCTTGGCGCCAAAAACCAGATGCCGATGGCCTATAGCCAGCAGACTGGTCTGTTCTATGTGCCTGCCAATGAGTGGGGGATGGATATCTGGAATGAGCCGATCAGCTACAAAAAAGGCGGTGCCTATCTGGGCGCAGGCTTCACCATCCGTCCGCTGTTTGACGACTACATTGGTGCATTGCGTGCGCTCGATCCTAAGACCGGCAAGATTGTCTGGGAGGTGAAGAACAATGCACCGCTGTGGGGTGGTGTGATGAGCACTGCCGGTGGACTGGTGTTCTACGGTACGCCTGAAGGTTATCTGAAAGCGCTTGATGCCAAGAGCGGTAAAGAGTTGTGGAAGTTCCAGACCGGCTCCGGCGTGGTCGCACCACCGGTCACCTGGCAGGATGGCGATACCCAGTATGTTGCCGTGGTTTCCGGCTGGGGTGGTGCGGTTCCTCTGTGGGGTGGCGAAGTCGCGAAAAAAGTGAACTTCCTCGAACAGGGCGGCTCCGTCTGGGTCTTCAAGTTGTCCTCCAAGTAGTAGCAGTAGTAGTCTCGGGTACATTTTTTCGGCGGCTTCGGCCGCCGTTTTTTTTTGCTGCTTCAAACATCCGTTGCGATCAATTTAGGGACAGTGTTCTGTAGCGCTGATCCGTATCTGCACAGCTTCGCTGTGCGCGAGCGCTGCGTTCCCTCTGTGCGCTAGCGGGCATGCAAATTGCCATATTCCGAGTACATCGCTTGATGTACATAACCATTCAAAAAAATATCGGGAGACAAAAATGAAAAACGTATTCGTGCTGGGTGCATTGGCTGTCGCTGGAACGCAGGGCGCACAGGCGGTTGATTTCAAGGCCGGTGACTGGAATGTGGCACTGGGCGGTATCGTGAATGCCTACTATACGCAGGTGTCCTGCAGTGGCAACGCGGTGGGCGGGCTGGCGCTGGGCGGCAAAGGTCTGGGCTGTGGTGGCGAGAATAATCGCACCACCATCGGTAATGGCCTGCTGCCGAATGGTCTGGTGACCTCCGCTACGTCGAAGCAGGGCGACTACGATGTCAAGGCGCTCATCGGGATCTATAACGCTACTGCCACCGACAGCGCGATTGCCGCTAACTCCGCGGTCGATGTACGGCAAGCCTACTTCACCTTCGGAAATGCCGAGATGGGGACGGTGAAGCTGGGGCGCGATAACGGCATCTTCGGCGCCAGCGCCATTTTCTCCGACATGACGTTGATCGGCTCCGGCGCACCAGTGCAGGCTACCCAGCGTGGCCGTGTGACGCTCGGCCATATCGGTGCTGGCTATAGCTACGTTGGTTACTACGGACAGATCGCGTATAGCGCGCCGAAGTCGTCCAGCGGCATCGGCTTCGATGCAGCACTGGTTAGCCCGGTGGCGGATACACCGATCGTCGCTGCGCCAGTGTATTCGGCCAAATCGAGTCCGCAGTTACAGGCGCAGGTGAGCTACGCGGCCGATGGCTTGAAGGCCTGGCTGGGTGCCAAGTCGCAGAAATTCTCGTCCACCACCAGTGGCGTGAAAGACTTCACGATGTCGGCAATGGAACTGGGCGCTTCGTATCAGGCCGGTGATGTTGGCGTGCTGGCCAATGTGCAGGGCGGTACCGGGTTGGGCATTCTGTCGGACGCAGACCAGGGCAATACCAAGACCAAAGCCTACTTCGTGCAGGGCACTTACAAGGCTGCCGAAAAAGTCAAAGTGGGTGTCAGCTACGGTATCAGCCGTAACGATGCCAATACGGCCGGTACCGGTGGCCTGAAGTCGAATGCCAATCTGACGCTGGGTCTTTACTACACCATGAACCGCGTGATTACGTTGGTCGGTGAGGTCGGTCAGACGCGTTCGAAGGGCTTTGCCGGTGGTGAAGCGAAGATGAATGGTGCGTCCTTCGGCGGCATCATCTTCTTCTGATGCCTGCTGTCGAACAGACGGGGCGCACGTTCGTGTGGCGTGCGCTGTGCACCGGCCTGTGCCTGCTGGCGGTGCTATGGTGTGCTGCCCTGCCGGTGCAGGCCGGGGTGCTGACGCATGCGGAACTGGTGCGCCGCTTCCCCGCGCCGCTGATTGTCGGCGAGCGCGATACCGAACTGCCGGTCTGGCCACTGTTCAAGCAGAATGCCACGGCCACCGAACTGGTGGGCTATGTCTTCGAGTCCATCGATCTGGCACCAATACCGGGCTTCTCCGGGATTCCGCTTAATCTGATGGTAGCGCTCGATCCCAAGGGGGTGTTCATCGGTGTGCAGGTGCTATCGCAGCACGAGCCGGTGTTTGTGGACGGTCTGGGCGAAGCGCCGCTGCTACAGTTTGTACAGCAGTACAAGGATCTGTCGCTGAAGCAGAACATCAGCATCGGCATGGGTGCGCGGCCGTCGGGGCGCAGTGATGCAGCCAATGCGCATATTGATGGCGTGTCCAAGGCGACGGCCTCGGTACGCATCATTAACCAGAGCGTACTGGCGGCGGCGCTCAAGGTGTCGCGCAAGAAGTTGGGCTTTGGTGCGGCGCGCGACCCGGACCAGATTGCGCGGGTGCGCGAGGACGTGTTCGAACCGCGCAACTGGCAGCAGTTGTGTGATGCTGGTCTGGTTCGGCATCTGCGCGTCAGTAACCGCGAGGTTGAAAAGCTGTTCGCGGCCAGTGCTGGCGCCGGGCTCGATGCCGAAGCGACGGCACGTCCCGATGATGTCTTCATTGACGTATACCTCGCGTATCTTTCCGTTCCCTCCATCGGCCGCAATCTGCTGACGGAGGGGAGCTGGCGCAAGCTGCAAGGGCGTCTCGAGGCAGGCGATCATGCCATCGTTGTCATGTCGTCCGGCCGTTACAGCATTACCGGCGATGATTTTGTGCGTGGAAGTGTCCCCGAGCGATTGCTACTGCGTCAGGAGAAACTGCCGATCGATTTGCGCGATCTGGATCAGGATGTGAAGCTCGCCGCTGGGGCACCGGCGTTCGATAACGTGACGGTATTCCGCGTGATCGCGCAGGCGGGCCTTGATCCGGCCACCCCGCTCGACTTTGCCATGCCGATTACCCGCAATAAAGGCATCGTCTACCCGGAACGTATCGTGCGCGAGCTGAGTCTCGCGTATCAGTTGCCAGAGCGCTTGCTGATTCCTGCGCAGGCCAGCAGCAAGTCATGGCAGGGCATCTGGCAGGCACGCCAGATGGAACTGATGGCGCTGGCGCTGGGCTTATTGCTGCTTGGTGCTGCGCTACTGATGCCGCGCCGTCTGAGTGGCCATGCACGCCGTTTCACGTGGTTCCGGCGGATTTACCTGCTGTTCACCGTGGGCTTCATCGGCTATTACGCACAGGGACAGCTTTCCATCGTCAATCTCACCAGTGTGATACAGGCCTTGCTGGCGCGCCGCAGCCTGGAATTTCTGCTGTTTGATCCGATGACGGTGGTGCTGTGGGGATTTGTGCTGCTGACGCTGTTCCTTTGGGGGCGTGGAACTTTCTGTGGCTGGCTATGCCCGTTCGGTGCGTTGCAGGAGATCATTGGCAAGCTGGCGCGCTGCTTACATGTGCCGCAGATCAGAATTCATACGCGCCTCGACCGGCGGCTCAAGCGCATCAAGTATCTGCTGCTGGCAGCCGTGCTGGGGAGCGCGTTCTATTCCACTGAACTGACGGACAAACTGGTCGAACTAGAGCCGTTCAAGACCGCGATTACGCTGAATTTTGTGCGCAGTTGGCCATACGTGGTGTATGCGGTCGCGCTGCTGCTTGCCAGTGGCGTGGTCTACAAATTCTACTGCCGGTATTTATGTCCGTTCGGGGGCGCGCTGGCGCTGCTGGGCAAAGTGCGCTGGCTGCAATGGATACCCCGTCGCAGCGAGTGTGGCACGCCTTGTCAGACCTGCCGGCACCGTTGCGACTATCAGGCCATTGAGCCTTCTGGCCGGATCGCCTACGACGAGTGCTTCCAGTGTATGGATTGTGTGGTGATCTATCAGAGTGACGAGAAATGCGCACCACGCCTGCTGGAAATCAAGCGCCAGACCGCGATACCGATACAGCCGATCGCCACAGTGCCGGGAAAGTAAAGATGAAACGACGAACTTTTATCACCAGTGCGCTGGGTAGCATCGCCGGGGTGGCCGGCTGTGCCTGGCCGCACGGGGCGAGTCTGCATACTGGCGCGGCGCTGGCATTTGGCACAACGATATCCATCTTGGTGGTGCATGCGGATGCAGACCTGGCGGCGCGTGCGATCAGCGATGGTTTGCGGACCGCGCAGGAGATTGACCGGCTAATGAGCATCTACAACCCGGATAGTCAGGTGTACCGTTTGAACCGGGACGGCCGGCTGGCCCATCCCGACCCGCGCCTGTTGCAGGTGCTGTCGCAAGCGGCCGCACTATCACAACTGACTGATGGTGCTTTCGATGTAACAGTGCAGCCGCTATGGCAGTTGTATGCTGAAGCGGCGAAGCACGCTACTTTGCCGGATCAGCTATCACGGCGCCGCGCGCAGGCACTGGTGAACTGGCGGGCACTGGAGATCGCGCCGGACCTGCTGCGTTTGCGCCGTCACGGAATGGCACTGACGCTGAATGGGCTAGCACAGGGCTATGCTGCCGATCAGGCGCTCGCTGCGCTGCAGGCGCACGGTATTCGCGATGCGCTACTTGATACGGGCGAATTCATCGCGCGCGGCCAGCGTGGTCTGCAGCGCCCGTGGACGCTCGGGGTGCGTGATCCGCGCGACGAAAACCGTCTCGCAACCACGTTGCAGGCGCAGGGCTGCAGCGTGGCCACCTCCGGTGATTATGAGTGCCGCTTTACGCCAGACTATCGGCATCACCATATCTTTGATCCGGCCATGGGCGATTCGCCACAGGAGCTGGCCAGCGTCACGGTGCTGGCGCCTACTGCGATGCTGGCCGATGGTTTATCGACGGCCTTCATGGTGATGGGATGGGAGCGTGCGCAGGCACTGGCAGCCAGTATGCCTGCGGTAGATCTGCTGGCCATCGACAAACAGGGACGCAGCCGCTGCTCGGCGGGTTTCCCCGCCGAGGTATAGGGGGCGTGCCATCGGCCTATTTCAGGTTAGGCACTTTACGGTAAATGGTATTGCGCGATACGCCCAGTGCGCGTGCGGTGGCGGAGACGTTGCCGCCATGCGCCTCCAGTGATTTCAGAATCACTGACTGCTCCATCTCTTCTAGATTGGCGCCACTGGCGACCATCTGTGCCGGGGACGGTGGAGCGGTCTGCGCGGCGATTTGCTCGATATCGTCGAGGAAGTCATCCGGCATGTGTCGCAGGCAGATTTCGTGTTCATCACCGGCCATCACAATGGCGGTACGCAGCAGGTTGGTCAGCTGGCGGAAGTTGCCGGGCCAGCGGTGCTGCCGGAAAAGCTGCAGAATCTCGGGCGAGACGTGATAGCGTCCGTTGTTCGATTCCGTCGCGAGGATCTTCTTGACCACGGTCTCCAGATCGGTGCGCTCACGTAAGGGCGGCAATTTGACCACCAGACCATTCAGGCGGTAGTACAAGTCCTCGCGGAATAGGCCTTTGGCGATGCGGTCGCGCAGATTATGGTTGGTGGCGCAGATCAGCTCTACGTTGACGGGTATCGATTTATCGCTGCCCAGCGGTGTCACCATGCGCTCCTGCAGCACCCGCAGTAAGCGCGCCTGAAGACTAAATGGCATGTCGCCAATCTCGTCGAGGAACAGCGTGCCGCCATTCGCCTGCAGGATTTTGCCGATAGCCCCCTTTTTACGCGCGCCGGTAAAAGCGCCATCTTCATAGCCAAACAACTCGGATTCGATCAGCGTCTCGGGAATCGACGCGCAGTTCACCGCCACGAATGGGCTCATGGCGCGTGGTGAATCATTGTGGATGGCCTGCGCAAGGAGTTCCTTGCCGGTGCCGGTTTCGCCCATGATCATGATGGGGATATCGCGCCCGAGTACCCGCGTGACCTTTTCGATGACCAGTTCCAGTTGCTGATCGCCGGTGCGCAGATAGCGCAGTCCGGACAGACGCCGCGCCGCACTGGCAGCCTGACTGGCCGAGATAGGCGCGCTGGCTGGTGCCGGTGCTGCACGGTCATTGGTCAGCGACTGCTGGAAGATGCCGTTCGACAGGCGTAACTGGGCGCGGCCATGGACGCTTACGCCGTTATGCATGCAGAGGTTAAGTAAGCCGGGAGAGGCGGTGCGGTAGTGGTCGAAGAGTGCCGACACCGGTAGACCGAACAGCGAACTGAAAGTGTGCGACTGCAGTGCGGCGGTCGATAGCCCTAGCTGGAATAAACCGTTCCGGTTCGCGGCGAGGAAACGTCCGCCCGGACTAAACGAGGCAATACCTTCCATCAGGGTACCGATAAACTCTGGCCGGGTATGGAAGCGCAAGGTAATAGCATCTTCGAACGCAGCGGAGAACAGCTGATTTTCGATCATCAGCGCGGACATGCGCACCAGTGCCATCGTATGTTTATGGTAGCTGCGCTGGTCGCCAGAGACATCGAGCACGCCGATCACGTTGCCATGATGGTCAGCAATCGGTGCTGCAGAACAGGTCAGGAAGTGGTTCGCAGACAAAAAATGCTGGTCGGCGTGCACCAGTGTCGGAGTGCCTTCCGCAATGGCAGTGCCAATGGCATTGGTGCCGCGGCTCTGTTCTGACCAGGCGACCCCCGGTTGCAGCGCCACCCGGCTAGCCTTCTCGAGGAAATCATCATCACCCAGCGAATGCACAATCACACCCTGGGCGTCGGTGAGGATCACCATATTGTGGGTGTTGACGATTTGCTGGTATAGCGTTTCCATGGCCGGCACGGCGTGCGCATGGAGCAGCCGGTTCTGCTCGATCAATAAGGACAGATCGTTGCGCGCCATGGGCGCATATTCAGGGGCGGACTCGCGTCGTAGACCATATTGTTGCGAGCGATGGTGGGAGGTCTCAATTATCCGAGGCATGTTGTCTGCCCACGCGACACTCATGCGCGGGTTGTTCAGATCTGGAGCAGTCTGGTATTCCATAATAGTCTCGTTGTCTCCGGCGGCCGTGGTCGGCTCTGTTTTGTCTGCCTAGGTGTTCCATAATGTAGCACCTGTGCAAAATGTGAGCAAAAGCTCCTCTTTAATGCGTTGCTTTAGTGCTCAAAGCAAATCAAGTGCCAGCAATAAATAAGGCTGGACGGAACACCGGCGCCTTTGCTATAGTTCGCCCCCTCGCAGAGCAAGGCGCCTAGCGCTGAGTGAAGTGAGAGAAAAAAGAAGAGAAAGTAAGGGTTGACGAAATATTCGAAACGCCTCATAATCTTGCCTCTTCGCTGATGAACACAACGCTTCTCAGCAAGCAGTGCCGAATAAGTTCTTTAAAAATTTACAGTCGATAAGTGTGGACGTTTGATGAAAGTGCACACGAAGCTAGTCTTCGTGAAACTTAAAAAATATCAAATGTTCACAAGAAGTAATGAAATAGGTCAT
>JAIXXN010000047.1 GCA_027490725.1 Oxalobacteraceae bacterium | reverse complement strand
TAGTTGATGCGCCGCTGGCTATATACCACCAGCCCGTACAGCGTGGCGCGCTCGGACGCCGTCACCTGCGCGGAACGTTTTTCCCAGCGCGGTTCGCCCCAGGATTTTTTCAGCAGATGGCCACCGACCTTTTCCAGCCACTCCGGCTGGATCTGCGCCACACAGCGCGCATACAGGCGCGTGGTGTCCACCAACTCGGCCGCCATCACCCATTTACCGGGCTTTTTCAGCAGCGAGGAACCGGGCCAGATATTGAACTTGATACCGCGCGCACCGAGGTAGCCGGCCCCCGGTTCATCTTCGCTCTTGAAGCCGATATTGCCCAGCAAACCGGTAAGCAGCGCCAGATGCAGGTTTTCGTAGGTGGCCGGCGTTTCGTTGACGCGCCAGCCCTGTTCCTTGACGATGGTGAGCAACTGCGAGTGCACATCGCGCCATTCGCGCAGGCGTAACTGCGACAGAAAATTGCTGCGGCAGTTGTCCATCAGCTGGCGATTGGTTTTCTTGTGCTCGATGGCGCCTTCGAACCATTTCCAGATCTTCAGATACGAGAGGAACTCGGAGCGCTCGTCGGCAAACTTCTTGTGCGCCTCATCCGCCGCCTGCTGGTGCTCCATCGGCCGGTCACGCGGATCCTGCACCGACAGCGCCGAGGCGATGATCAGCATTTCGTCGAGACAGACGTTATCCAGCGCCGCCAGTATCATCCGGCCCACGCGCGGATCCAGTGGCAGCTTGGCCAGCTTGTTACCCAGCGGGGTAATCTGGTTGTATTCATCGACCGCGCCCAGTTCCTGTAGCAGCTGATAGCCGTCGGCAATCGCGCGCGCCAGCGGCGGTTCGATAAACGGGAAAGTCTCCACATCGGCCAGATGCAGGGTCTTCATGCGCAGAATCACCGAGGCCAGCGAGGAACGCAGAATCTCCGGTTCGGTAAATTTTGGCCGCTGCAGGAATTCCTGCTCGTCATACAGACGGATACACACGCCATCGGCCACCCGGCCGCAACGACCGGCCCGCTGATTGGCCGCCGACTGGGCAATCGGCTCGATCTGCAGCTGTTCGACCTTGTTGCGGTAGCTGTAGCGCTTGACGCGGGCCAGACCGGCATCGACCACATAACGGATGCCCGGCACGGTCAGCGAGGTTTCCGCCACGTTGGTCGCCAGCACGATGCGGCGCGCATTGGTCAGCTTGAACACACGCTCCTGCTCCTCGGCCGACAGGCGCGCGAACAGGGGCAGAATTTCCACGTGCGGTGGATGGTGCTTGCGCAGCGCTTCGGCCACATCGCGGATTTCCCGTTCACCGGGCAGGAACACCAGCACATCGCCACTGCCGATGCGCGCCAGTTCATCCACGCCATCGACTACCGCATCGATCAGATCGCGCTTTTCGCGTGCTGCAGCGGTGCGCTGGCCCTTGCCCTCGGCATTCGCCACGGCCGGATTCGGCACGTCGCTGTCGATCGGCCGGTAGCGCACTTCCACCTGGAACAGGCGGCCGGAAACTTCGATCACTGGCGCGGGACGCTCCGGCGTGCCGAAGTGGCGCGCAAAGCGATCGGCATCGATGGTCGCCGAGGTGATGATCACCTTCAGGTCCGGGCGACGCGGCAGCAACTGTTTCAGATAGCCGAGCAGGAAATCGATGTTCAGACTGCGCTCGTGCGCTTCATCGATGATGATGGTGTCGTAATTTTTCAGCAGCGGGTCGGTCTGGGTTTCGGCCAGCAGAATACCGTCCGTCATCAGCTTGACCGACGCGCCACGCGTCAGCGTATCGGCAAAACGCACCTTGAAGCCGACATGCACGCCCAGTGGCGAACCGAGTTCCTGGGCAATCCGCTTGGCGGTCGACGACGCCGCGATCCGGCGTGGCTGGGTGTGGCCGATCAGGCCCTTCTGGCCGCGTCCCAGTTCCAGACAGATTTTCGGCAGCTGGGTGGTTTTACCGGAACCCGTTTCACCACAGACGATAATCACCTGATTGGCCTGCAAGGCTGCGGCAATCTCGTGACGGCGGCCGGAAACCGGCAAATCTTCCGGATAGGTGATCGCTGCCATCGGATTGCGGAACAGCCGTTCCGCCTCGCGCGCCGCCACTTGCTCCGGCGTCAGACGTGCACGCGGCTCGCGCGGTGCGCCGTCCTGACGCGGTGCACGCTCCTGACGCGGTGCGCCCTCAGGTCGCGGTGCACGCTCCTGACGTGGCGCCCCCTCCGGACGCTGCGGACGCGGCCCGGCCGGCCGCTCAGGGCGACCGGCTGCCGCCGTCTGCCCCGGCTGCGCAGCCCCGCGGGTGGACTGGCTGTCCGCCTGACGATCAGGCTGGCGGGCTGGCTGCGGGCGATCATCGGAGCGAGTGCGGGGGCGGTTAGGCGGGCTTTTAGGCTGATTACTGGCGTCTGACATCGTTTTTTACAAAGGTTTTGGCGCGGAAGTCGCGCACCGAATTATAATGCGCCTAATGGAAAACCCTATCCTCTTCGTCCAATGGCTGCGCTCCGTCGCGCCCTACATCCACGCCTTCCGTGGCAAAACCTTCGTGGTCGCCTTTCCCGGTGAGCTAGTCAGCGCTGGTGCCCTGCAAGTGCTGGCCCATGATCTGTCACTGCTGCACGCGCTCGATATCAACGTCACCGTGGTGTACGGCTCGCGTCCGCAAGTAGCCGAACAGCTGGCGTTGCGCCATGTGGAAGGCCGCTTCCACAACGGCGTACGCATCACCGATCTGGCCGCGATGGAATGCGCCAAGGAAGCTGCTGGCGAACTGCGCCTCGATATCGAAGCCGCGTTTAGTCAGGGTTTGCCGAATACGCCCATGTCGAATGCGGCGATCCGTATCATTTCTGGCAACTTCATCACCGCCCGGCCACTGGGTGTGATCGATGGCGTCGATCTGGAACTGACGGGCGTGACCCGCAAGGTCGATGCCGAAACCATCCACTCCATCCTCGGCTCGGACGGTCTGGTACTGCTGTCACCACTGGGTTTCTCGCCGACTGGCGAGGCGTTCAACCTGACCATGGAAGACGTGGCGTGCAGCACCGCCATCGCCCTGCACGCGGACAAACTGATCTTCATTACCGAAACGCCGATGATGACCGATGCCGCCGGCACGGAAATCCGCGAACTGTCTTCGCATCAGGCCGAAGCCGTGCTGATGGCCGGCTTCCTGCCAGACGCCACCGCCTTCTACCTGAAACACTGCGTCAAGGCCTGCAACAACGGCGTGGATCGTTCCCACATCGTGCCATTCGAGATGGACGGCTCGGCGCTGCTGGAACTGTTTACCCACGATGGCGTGGGCACCATGATCTCGCACCAGAACCTCGAATCGCTGCGTCAGGCCACCATTGAAGACGTGGGCGGCATCATTAAGCTGATCGAGCCACTGGAAGCCGATGGCACGCTGGTGAAACGCGGCCGCGAGCTGATCGAACGCGAAATCGACTACTTCTCCGTGATCGACCACGATGGCGTGATCTTCGGCTGTGCCGCCCTGTATCCGTTCCCGGAACAGAAAATGGCGGAAATGGCCTGCCTGACGGTCAATCCCGAAGTCCAGGCGCAAGGCGACGGCGAGCGGATACTGAAGCACATGGAAAACCGCGCGCGCGCCATCGGCATCACCAAACTGTTCGTACTAACCACCCGTACCTCGCACTGGTTCCAGAAACGCGGCTTCGTGCCGGCCACCGTCGATGCACTGCCGAAGGACCGTCAGCGCATGTACAACTGGCAGCGCAAGTCCCAGGTTCTGATTAAAACCTTATAATGACGTTTTACGTTCAGTTTTAGGAGTGTCGCAGATGGCCCGCACCGTGCAATGTATCAAACTCAACAAAGAAGCCGACGGTCTGGATTTCCCGCCGTATCCGGGCGAACTCGGTAAGAAGATTTACGAGTCGGTGTCGAAAGAAGCCTGGGCTGCATGGCTCAAGCATCAGACCATGCTGGTCAACGAAAACCGTCTGAATCTGGCCGATCAGCGCGCCCGTAAATATCTGGCGCAGCAGATGGAAAAGCATTTCTTCGGCGATGGTGCCGATGCCGCTGCCGGCTACGTGCCGCCATCGGACTAAGTCTAGCCTGACACAGGCTGGCGGCACCTGCCACCGGCCTGCAGTCATTGCATAGCAGGCTGACGGCACGCGCCGCCAGCCTGTTTTACTTTAGAAGCTCAGTTTTTTCACGCCTTCGGCCATGCCCAGCAGGCAGACATTCGCACCACGTGCCGCGAACAGACCCACCGCAATCACCCCGACGATCTGATTGATCTGCTGTTCCAGCGCCACCGGTTCGGTAATCGCCAGACCTGCCACATCCAGAATATTGCCGCCGTTATCGGTCACGAACGCTTCGTCCGTGCCGGCTTTCAGGCGCAGTTTCGGCGTACCACCGAGTTTGCTCAATTCACGTGCCACAGCGTTACGCGCCATCGGCAGCACTTCTACTGGCAGCGCGAATTTGCCCAGTACGTCGACCAGCTTGGAACCGTCGGCGATACAAACAAACTGGCCAGACACGGAAGCGACGATTTTTTCACGGGTCAGTGCTGCACCGCCGCCCTTGATCATGGCGCCGGTGTGGTTGATTTCATCGGCACCATCAATGTAGACGGCAATCGCCGGCACATCGTTCAGGTCATACACTTCGATGCCGTGCGCGCGCAGACGCGCCGCCGTCGCTTCCGAAGACGCCACGGCGCCCTTGATACGGTGCTTGATCAGCGCCAGTTCATCGATGAAGAAATTGGCAGTGGAGCCGGTACCGACGCCGATGATTTGGTTATCCACCACATATTCAATGGCGGCGCGGGCTACGGCTTGTTTCAGTTCGTCCTGGGTCATGGTCAGTCTATTCGGGAGGATGGAGGGAAATGGAATGGGCGCTATTTTAACGGATAGCGTCCGGCAAGCTGAAATTGCATCACGGAAACACATTATTGAAACTGCTGACCGTTTTTGTCGAGGGAACGTGGTGTCCATGCCGCAGCGACACATGCAAGATCGCCCGCCGCCCCAATCTCTATGCGAGAATCGCCAGATAAGCCACCAAATCGAAGCACCTGCCAGAGAAAACCGATGACCTCACCCAAAACTATCCTGATCGTTGATGACAGCCGCGTCTCGCGCATGATGGCACGCAATTACATCAGCCAGCTGCATGCAGACTGGCGCATCGAAGAGGCGGACAGCGGCGAGGCAGCGCTGCTAATGGTAGCCAGCGTCAGCCCCGATCTAATCCTGATGGACGTCAACATGCCCGGCATGGGTGGTATGGCGGCAGCCGAACAGCTACGCCACAGCTGGCCGGCGATACCGATCTCGCTGCTGACGGCGAATGTACAAACCGCCACCCGCGAGCGAGCTACCTCACTGGGGCTGGGTTTTGTCGAAAAGCCCATCACTCCCGCGCGCATCGCCAGCCTGCTGGACACGCTCGCCGGAGCCTGACCATGCTGATCCTCTCCGAACTGGAAAACGATGCGCTGATCGAGATCTTCAATATCGGCGTCGGTCAGGCGGCCGCTGCGATGAGCGCCATCGTCAATGAAGCGGTGCTGATGTCGGTACCGTCCATCAGCTTTGTCGACCGGCGAGAAGCAGCCCGCCTGCTGGACGACAAAGATCCGGATGCCGAGCGGATCTGCGGAGTCAGCCAGCATTACGAAGGCGCGTTCTCGACCAAAGCCATCCTCATGTTCCCCGAGGATAAAAGTCTGGAAATCGTGCGTCTGATGGTGGGCGAAGCCGTGCCGCTGGAAGAGCTCACCGAAATGGAACAGGAGGCCATGTGCGAGATCGGCAACATCATCCTGAACTCCTGCGTGGGCACGCTGGCCAATATCTTCCAGCATGAATTGCATGGCTCACTGCCGCAATATCATGTCGGCACCAGCGATGAAATCCTGCGCGCCTCGGGCAGCGCCCCCGATACCGTCGTGCTGATGCTGCATATCGACTTTCTACTGGAACGCCACCAGATTCAGGGCTATGTCGCCTTCGTGCTGGACCTCTCGGCGCTGCATGACCTACAACACCAGATCGGCCGCTACATTGCCCGCGCAATGGGTCAGGATTGAGCGCGCCCCATGCCTAATTCGCCGCCCGCCCATCGCCTAAGCTTGCTGCAAGGCGTACTGTCAGCCATCAACATGGGCGCCATCGTGCTCGATCACGAGCAGCGCATCGTGCTGTGGAATGCCTGGATGCGCCGCTATTCCGGGCTCAGTGAAGCGCAGGTTCTGGGAGAGGATTTCTTCGCATGCTTCCCCGCACTGGCCGAAGGCAGGGTGGCGATGGCGATCCATCAGGCGCTAGCGAATAACTTTCCTTCGCTGCTATCGCAATCGCTCAACAAAGCGCCGTTCGCCCTATTCGCTAGCGCGGCGGCAGCCGAGCGGCAGGAACGCATCCAGCAAGCCATCGAAATCGCCCCGATCACGGTGGAAGGCGCCGAGCGCCACTGCCTGATCCAGATCAGCGACGTCAGCATCGCCGTGGCACGCGAGAAGCTGCTGCGCGAGCAGGCGCTGGTACTGCGTTCGGAGACCTTCGCCGACAGCCTGACCGGGATTGCCAACCGGCGCCACTTCGACGTCGCCATCGGCCGCGAACACCGCCGTGCGCGCCGCAATGGTCAGCCACTGTCGCTACTGATGATCGACATCGATCACTTCAAGCCCTACAACGATCATTACGGCCACCAGAAAGGCGACCAGTGCCTGATCCGCGCGGCGCGTGCCATGGCTGCCGTCCTGAAACGCCCGTGCGATCTGATGGCGCGTTATGGTGGCGAAGAATTCGGCATCATCCTGCCGGACACCGATCTGGTGCAGGCGCAACGCCTCGCCGAGGCAATCCGCGCCAGCGTCGTGGCGCTGCAGATTCCTCACGCGCAGCACAGTAGCGCGCCACAAGTCACGGTCAGCATCGGCGTCGCCACCCTGCATGCCGATGCTCAGCACGGCATCGAAACGCTGATCGGCGCGGCCGACCGTGCCTTATATCAGGCTAAACATGGGGGACGCAACCGCTGCGCCTGCGTGCTGCCGGAGTAGTTCAGCGCCAGATTAATCACCGGATTTATAGCCAGATGCGGTAGATCCAGTAGCTTTCGTCGTCTGACTTCAGCACCCGCGCCAGCTCGTGCGGGCTATGCCCGGTAATCTCGCGCGTTTCGCGGCACAGGTGCGCCTGATCGGAATAGCCGCCACGGGCCGCCACCTCGGACCAGACCACGCGGCCCGCCAGAAATTCTTCGCGCGCATCGAAGAACAGGGCTTCGGCACGTTGCAGCCGCAACAGCCGCCGCAGCGGTTGTCCGGCGCGCGCCTTGATGTGGCGCTCGATGCTGCGCACGCCCCGCCCTAGCGAGGTATCGGCCACCTGCCACGCCAGATGGCGCACCCAGTCACCCGCCGTCGCCGCTGCACCGCCGGGCCGCACGGCCTGCCAGCGTGGTTCGAGAAAGGCTTCCAGCAACGTCAGCCGGACCGCATCGTCAGGTGCTGCCAGCACCGCAGCGCCCAGTTGCGCCCACTCTGACGGCAGCACTTTTTCCAGCGCATCCCAGCGATTGACCCAGCCCGGAATATCGAGACCTGTCAGCGCATGCAGCGCTTGCGGGTAGAACATCACCATGAACATGCGCACCGGCCCCGGATTAAAGGTCATCAAGGGCCGCGTTTGCGGACCGGTAAACACCATCCGCACCGCCGGATCCGGCACATGGGGCGGCTCGACCACCACCGCATCGCCTTCGATAAACCAGGTAATCGCACAATGCGGCGTGGCTGGATAGTGATTGAAGCGTTCGGCCGGTTCGAGCAGTGGCTGCTCCACTGTGCTGCGCGTGATGTAGGCGCGTACGCAGGAAGCCAGCGTAAAGCGGGGCACAATCAGGCGCGTCAGAGCTGGCGGTGGCGTGGACATGGATAAAGTTTATACTAAAGCAGGCGACCAGGGCGCTGTTGCAAATCTGCCGGTATTGTCGCAAACGTTCAATACGCGCTGCCCCGCTATCCGCCATAGTAGGCCATCATTCGACGGGAGAGGCACCATGGAACGCACACTCAGCACCAACACCGACGCCCTGCGCACTGTCGCAGACCTGCCCGGGCCGCGCCCCTGGCCGCTGGCTGGCAATCTGCCACAGATCGGTGCCGAGCGTATCCACCGCGATGTAGAAAACTGGAGCAAGCGCTATGGCCCGGTATTCAAAATCAGTTTCGGCAATACCCCGATCGTGGTGCTGGCCGGTCACGAACTGGTCAACGTCGCCCTGCGCGACCGGCCCGATGGTTTCCGCCGCCCGTCGATTACTTCGCAGGTATCGGATGAAATGGGCGGTCGCCCAGGCGTGTTCATGGCCGAAGGTGCAGCCTGGCGCGATCAGCGCCGCATGGTGATGGCGGCACTGGCGCCGCATGCCGTGAAAGCCTATTTTCCTTCGCTGGTAGCCGTCGGTCTGCGGCTACAGAAGCGCTGGCAGGAAGCGGCGCGCACGGCACGCGTGATTGACCTGAGCGACGATCTGAAGCGCTACAGCGTCGACATCATCGCCGGTCTGGCTTTCGGCACCGATGTGAATACCATCGACGGTGGCGAAGATGTGATCCAGCGCCATATGGACGTGATCCTGCCCGAAGTAGCGCGCCGCTCGATCGCCCTATTCCCCTACTGGCGCTATGTGCGTCTGCCGCGCGACCGCCAGCTTGATGCCAGCGTGCGGGAACTGAGCAGCGCCGTCGACGCCCTGATCGCCAGTGCCCGGGCACGCCTGCAGGAACAGCCGCAGCGACGCGAGCATCCGGCCAATCTGCTCGAAGCGATGATCTGCGCCGCCGATCAAGGTGGCAGCGGGGTTGACGACATCGCCGTAGCGGGCAACGTCACCACCATGCTGCTGGCTGGCGAAGACACCACCAGCAATACGCTGGCGTGGATGCTGTATCTGCTGCAGCAGCATCCGGCAGCGCTGCAGAAGGCGCGCGAAGAAGTGCTGCGAATCGCCCCCGATCCGGCCAGCTTCAATATCGAACAGATGGATGCACTCGACTATCTGGATGCCTGCGCGCAGGAAGCCATGCGCCTCAAGCCGGTGGCACCGTTCATCCCGCTGGAAGCCTTGCGCGACAGCGTGATTGGCGACGTGCAGATTCCCAAGGGGGGACTGGTGTGGTGCGTGATGCGGCGCGACAGCGTCAGTGAAGAGCATGTCGTGCGGGCGGACCAGTTCGATCCCGAACGCTGGCTGCGGCAAGGCAGCGATGCCATGAACAAGCAACTGGCCATGCCCTTCGGTGCTGGCCTGCGCACCTGTCCCGGGCGCTATCTGGCCCTGCTGGAGATCAAGCTGGCCAGCGCTATGCTGCTGAGCAGCTTCGACATCGCCGCGCTGGGCACGGCCAGTGGCGCCGAACCGCAAGAGCGCATGGCCTTCACCATGTCACCGATCGGTCTGAACATGACACTACGCCCGCGCAGCGTATAGAATGGCGCATCACCACGTATAGAAGTTGAGGAAGTCATGAAGATGTTGTCCCGCGCTGAGGCCAGCGCGACCGAAGCGATCACCCGCCAGTTCCCGCAACTGCAACAGATCAAAGAACTGGCTGGCGACGGCGGTCTGCAGGGGATCGCTATCTCCGTGTTCGACCACTGGCTGGAAGACGAAAGCGAATGGCATTTGCTGGATTGCTATGAAGGCGAGGAGCGCGAGCAGCGTAACCGCCGCTTCGCGCAGCACTGGGCCGCGCTGTACGACCTCACCCCGCTGTACACCGTGCGCTATCGCGGCCGCTGGCCCGCCAAAGCGCGCCTCGAACTGAAACGCTACAACGACAAGCAAGGCTACCTGCGCCAATGCCGCTACAGCGACTACGGCGTACCGTCGCAGTTCATCATCATGCCGGAACTGGGCTGCATCTACGCCGCCGGCTGGGACGATACCAACATCCTCTACTTCCGTGATGCGGCACTGGCCGCGCCGGTACTCAAACTGGCTACCGAAGCCGGCCTGTACTGCCTGCAGCAGCAAGCCATCTAAGCCTCGAACCTAACCCCGAGCTAACAAAAAAAACGCGGTGTGAGCCGCTGGCGAACCAGCGGCATCACACCGCGCCCAAGGGAGACGGTACTTAGCGCGAACGCAGGCCGCTGGCCGCTTTGGCCAGATCGGTAATGCGCTGCCAGTCGCCAGCGGCGATAGCATCTTTCGGGGTCAGCCACGAACCGCCCACGCAGGCGACGTTTTTCAGCGCCAGGAATTGCGACGCAGTCTCTTGCGAGATGCCACCGGTCGGGCAGAAGGTTACGTCAGGCAGCGGGCCGCCAATCGCGCTCAGCATGCCGACGCCACCTGCCGGTACCGCCGGGAACAGTTTCAACTGACGGAAACCATGCTCGCGAGCCGCCATCACTTCCGATGGCGTCATCACGCCCGGCAGCAGCGGCAGGCCGCTGCTCTTGGCGGCGGCGATCAGCGCAGCAGTCAGACCAGGCGAAACACCGAACACCGCGCCGGCATCACGTGCCGCAGCAAATTCTTCCGGCTGCGTCAGAGTCCCCACGCCAACGATGGCGCCTTCGACTTCGGACATGGCTTTGATCGCACCCAGACCGTGTTTGGTGCGCAGCGTTACTTCCAGCACCCGGATGCCACCGGCGACCAGTGCCCGTGCCAGCGGCACGGCGTGTTCAGGTTCGTCAATCGCGATCACAGGGATCACGGCGGAAGTGCGCATAATGTCGAGCAGAGTCATGGTCATGATTTAAGCGTCTTTCTTCATCGAGTAGTCTTCATCGGAACCCGGCACAGTGTTACCCACCGGGTCTTTGTCGTGCAGGCCTACCGTGGTAGGGATCGGCGATGGCAGCGGGAAGGTGGTAGCACCTTTCTCCGCTTCGCATACGCTGTTACGGAACATGGAGAACAGTTCGCGGCCCATGCCCACCTGATTCGGCGACAGGTCGGCGCTGGCCATCGAACGGGCATGCCAGACGGCGCTATCAACCAGCGCTTCCAGCGTACCGGCATTGGCGCACAGGCGGATGATGTCGCCATCGCGCACCAGTCCCAGCGGGCCACCGGCCAGAATTTCAGGCGATACGTGGATCGCTGCAGGCACTTTGCCCGAAGCGCCCGACATGCGGCCATCGGTAACCAGTGCCACGTGGCGGCCAGCGTCCTGCAGATTGGCCAGTGCCGGCGTCAGCGCGTGCAGTTCCGGCATGCCGTTGGCACGCGGGCCCTGGAAGCGCAGCACCGCGACGAAGTCGCGATCCAGCTTGCCAGCCTTGTAGGCGGCCATGAAGTCTTCCTGCGAATTGAACACCAGCGCCGGTGCTTCCACCGTGCGGTGTTCCGGCTTCACGGCCGACACCTTCATCACGGCACGACCCAGATTGCCTTTTACCAGCACCATGCCGCCATCGGCGGAGAATGGCACGCCGGCTTTGCGCAGTACTTTTTCGTCGCCCGACTCCAGCGGCGCGTCTTTCCACACCACGCCTTTGCCATCGGCACCGAGGAACGGTTCGGCAGCGTGAGCGCGCAGACCTTTGCCCAGAATGGTGGTGACGTCGTCGTGCAGCAGACCGGCGTCGAGCAGTTCGCGAATCACGAAACCGGTACCACCGGCAGCGTGGAAGTGGTTCACGTCGGCGTCACCGTTCGGGTAGATACGGGTCAGCAGTGGCACCACGCGCGACAGTTCATCGAAGTCGTTCCAGTCGATCACGATCCCGGCGGCCTTGGCAATTGCTGGCAGGTGCAGGGTGTGGTTGGTAGAACCGCCGGTGCACAGCAGTGCAACGATGGCGTTGACGATAGATTTTTCATCGACCACATGGCCGACTGGCAGGTATTCATCCGACTGCGCCGAGATCACGGCAGCACGGCGGGCGGCGGCCTTGGTCAGTTCGTCGCGCAGCGGGGTGTTCGGGGAGATGAAGGCGGCACCCGGCAGGTGCAGCCCCATCACTTCCATCAGCATCTGGTTACTATTGGCAGTGCCGTAGAAGGTACAGGTACCGGCGCCGTGGTAGGACTTGGCCTCGCCTTCCAGCAGTTCTTCGCGACCGACTTTGCCTTGAGCGTACAGCTGGCGCACCTTGGCTTTTTCGGAATTCGACAGACCGGTGGTCATCGGACCGGCCGGCACAAACACGGCAGGCAGGTGACCGAAATGCAGCGCGCCGATCAGCAGACCCGGAACGATCTTGTCGCACACCCCCAGATACACGGCGGAGTCGAACATATTGTGCGACAGCGCTACGGCAGCAGCCATCGCGATCGCGTCACGCGAGAACAGTGACAGCTCCATGCCCGGCTGGCCCTGCGTCACACCGTCGCACATGGCGGGTGCGCCACCGGCAAATTGCGCCACGGCGCCCACTTCGCGCACCGCATCTTTAATCAGTTGCGGATAGCCTTCGAAAGGCTGGTGTGCCGACAGCATGTCGTTATAGGAGGAGATAATCGCTACCGACGGCTTCTTGACTTCCTTCAGTACCAGCTTATCGTTGGCCGGGAAGGCGGCGAAACCGTGCGCCAGATTGGTACACGACAGCGCACCGCGCTGCACGCCCTTGATGCGGGCTGCTTCGAGGTGGGCAAGATAGGCGCCACGCGAAGGTTTGCTGCGCTCGATGATGCGTGCGGTGACGCGTTCCAGGACTGGATGCAAGGCCATGATCGTTCCTTATCAATGAATTCCGTGAAATTTTACTACAAATTTTTGTCCTGACCAGACTTTTTATCGCGCAAATTGGCAAACGTCGCCGCCTGCACACACCCTGCCAGCGCAGACCGCACGGCAAAGCGAGGCAGCAACCACTTCAGAATCACGAAATACGCAAGCTTTTTACAGAAACGTAGTGAATTTACCTGTTTTTATTGTATGATGTTCCGCATCCCCTACATCAGCCTTCCAATCACGCCGACCCTCGCCGACTATTATGCGCCAGCCAGCTCTGACCTCTACCTCCAGCTTTCAAGCCCTCGCCGCCCACGCCAGCACTGCCCGCCAGTGGCAATTGCGCCAGCTGTTCGCCGACGATGCGCAACGCTTTCCAAAACTGACGGTCGATGCGGCCGGCCTGTTCCTCGACTATTCGAAGAACCGCCTGGATAGCCGCAGCGTCGAACTGCTGCTCGATCTGGCCCGCGAACGGGGCGTAGAGCGCCTGCGTGACGCCATGTTCGCCGGCGAAAAAATCAATAGTACCGAACAACGCGCCGTGCTGCACACGGCCCTGCGTATGCCGCGTGGCAAAGCGCTGGTGGTCGATGGTCAGGATATCGGCCACGATGTGCATGCCGTACTCGATCAGATGAGAGGTTTCACCGACCGCGTGCGCAGTGGTGCCTGGCTAGGCTACACCGGCAAACCGATTACCGATGTGGTCAACATCGGCATCGGCGGTTCCGATCTGGGCCCGAAAATGGCGGTACTGGCGCTGCGCTCCTATGCTCACCCGCGCCTGAAGATGCACTTTGTCTCCAACGTCGACGGTCACGATATGGATGCCGCGCTGGCGCAGGTCAATCCGGAAACCACGCTGTTCATCATCGCCTCGAAAACCTTCGTCACCGCCGAAACCATGCTGAATGCCGGTACGGCCCGCAGCTGGTTCCTGCAAAGCGCCAAGGAAGAGGATCTGGCACGCCACTTCGTCGCAGTCTCGACCAACACGGAAGCAGTGCGCGCCTTCGGCATCGATACTGCAAACATGTTCCCGTTCTGGGACTGGGTCGGTGGCCGCTATTCGGTCTGGTCGTCGATCGGCCTGTCGCTGGCACTGGCAGTAGGCTTTGGTTACTTCAGCGATTTCCTGGCCGGCGCACACGCCATGGATGAACACTTCCGCACTGCGCCACTGGAGCAGAACATGCCGGTACTGCTGGCCATGGTCGGCTTCTGGAACCGCCAGTTCCTCGATGCGGCGTCGCTGTCGATTGCGCCTTACCATCAGGACCTAAGCCGCTTCCCGGCCTATCTGCAGCAGCTCGACATGGAAAGTAACGGCAAGCGCGTAACCCGCAGCGGTAGCGCAATCGACACCCCGACCTGCCCGGTGGTCTGGGGTGAGTGCGGCACCAATGCGCAACACGCCTACTTCCAGCTGCTGCATCAGGGCAGCGACGTGACGCCGATCGATTTCATCGCCGCGTTGCGCGCCACCCACGATCTGCCGGGCCACCACGATTCGCTGCTGGCGAACTGCTTCGCCCAGTCGGAAGCCTTCATGACCGGCAAAACCGCCGAGGAAGCACGCGCCGATCTGCAGGCGCAGAAGCTCAGCGAAGCGGAAATCGAAGCGCTGCTGCCGCACAAAGTATTCCCGGGCAATCGCCCTTCCAACACCATCCTGATGGACCAGCTGACGCCATCCACGCTGGGCGCACTGATCGCGCTGTACGAGCACAAGACTTTTGTACAGGGCGCCATCTGGGATATCAACAGCTTCGACCAGTGGGGCGTTGAACTGGGCAAGGTACTGGCTAAAAACATCCACGCCGAACTGACTGGCGCGGTACAGCCGGAGCGGCACGACAGCTCCACCAATGGCCTGATCGTGATGGCCAAGGCAGCGCAGCACCTATGAGCCATGCCGCCGAATTCAGCGTCGCTTACGACGCAGTGATGCAGACCGGCGAGTGCCCTCTGTGGCACCCGCAGGAACAGGCCGTGTACTGGGTCGACATTCCAGCATTCACCGTGCACCGGCTCGATCCGGCCAGCGGCGCGCACCGCGCGTGGAAACTCGATAGCGAACCGGCGACGCTGGCACTGTGCCAGCGCGGTGGTCTGATCGTCGCCATGCGCAGCGGCTTTGCCCATCTCGACACCAGCAGCGCGGCAGTCCAGCTGACGCCGATCGCCGCCGCACCGTACGACACTGCCATCGCCCGCTTTAACGATGGCCATGTGGATGGCGCAGGCCGCTTCTGGGTGGGCACCATCTACGAACCACGCGACAAACCGGCCGCCGAAATGTATGTACTGGAAAAAGGCCAGATCCGTCTGGCCTGGTCGGGTGGCGTCACCAATTCGAATGGTCTGGGCTTCAGTCCCGATTACCGCAGCCTGTACCACGCCGACACCAGCGCGCACCGCGTGTCGCGCTACGACTTCAATCTGGCCAGCGGCACGGTCAGCAACCAGCGCACCCTGATGCAGTTCTCGGCCGACAAAACCGCCCACTACGGCGGCCGTCCCGACGGCGCCGCCGTGGACAGCGAAGGCAACTACTGGGTGGCGATGTTCGAAGGTGCACGACTGGTCAAGCTGTCACCGGACGGTGCACTGCTGGGCGAAATCGCCCTGCCGGTGCGCTGCCCGACCATGCTGGCGTTTGGCGGCGCGGATTTGCGTACGCTCTACATCACCAGCGCTGGGGCGCGTCCCGCCGAAGAACTGGCCAGCTATCCGCTCAGCGGCAAATTGCTGAGCTTACGGGTGGACGTGGCAGGCCGCACGGAAGTCCCGTATTTGGAATAAACTTTGTCTTCTCATTGACGGTAGCAGCCGGGCGTGGGCCACAAGCATCACCTCCGGCCATTTGTAGTAAATTTTCTTGCAACTCGACAATTCGTGTAGTAAATTTACACCTGCAGTCCTTTCCCAGCACTCTACTTACTGCGAATTCACACTATTATGGCTCTTACCGATTTTGACCTGGTTCTGTTTGGCGGCAGCGGCGATCTGGCGATGCGCAAATTGCTGCCTGCGATGTTTGCCCGCGATGTGGCCAACGATCTGCCGGCGACTGCCCGCATCATCTGCGTAGGCCGCGCCGACGCCAGCCAGGAAGAGTTCCTGCACACGATCGAGACCACGTCGAAGCCGCATATCAAGGCCAGCACGGTCTCGGCGGCCGCGTGGACCAAGTTCACCGCGCGCATTACCTACGTCTCGCTGAACGCTACCGACGCGGCCACCTACGGCACGCTGGTCGAGGCGCTACGCAAGGACGATGCGATTACCAAGGTCTATTATCTGGCCACCCCGCCGGCGATCTTCTCGCAGATCTGCGAGAACCTGAAATCGAATGGTCTGGTCACCCAGAACTCGCGCGTGGTACTGGAAAAACCGCTGGGTCGCGATCTGGCCTCGGCCAAACAGATCAACGCCGAAGTCGGCAAGGTCTTCGAAGAATCGCAGATCTACCGGATCGACCACTATCTGGGCAAAGAGACGGTACAGAATCTGCTGGCACTGCGCTTCGGGAATATCCTGTTCGAGCCGCTCTGGCGCCGCGAATGGATTTCCGACGTACAGATCACCATCGCCGAGAAACTCGGCGTCGGCAACCGTCTCGGTTACTACGACACCTCGGGCGCACTGCGCGACATGCTGCAGAATCACTTGCTGCAACTGCTGTGTATCGTGGCCATGGAACCACCAACCTCGATCGCCCCGGATGCGGTACGTGACGCCAAGCTGCACGTACTGCGCTCGCTGAAGAAATTCACCCCAACCACGCTGGCACAGAACATCGTGCGCGGCCAGTACCGTGCCGGCCATGTCGATGGCAAGGCCGTGCCGAGCTACCGCGACGAGCCGGATGCACCAGAACACTCGCGCACCGAAACCTTCGTCGCCATGAAGGCGGAAATCGATACCTGGCGCTGGGCTGGCGTGCCGTTCTACCTGCGTACCGGTAAGCGCATGGCCGACGGTCTGGCCGAAATCGTGGTGCGCTTCAAACAGATTCCGCATTCGATCTTCGCCCAGCCAACCAACAGCTTCCAGCCCAATTCGCTGGTGATCCGTCTGCAGCCGGACGAAGGTCTGCGCATGAATCTGATGGCGAAAACGCCCGGCGACGGCATGCGTCTGAAACAGGCGGAGCTGGAGCTGGACTTCCGCGAATCGTTCAAATCGCCCCGCATGGATGCCTACGAGCGTCTGCTGCTGGACGTTCTGCGCGGCCAGCTTACGCTGTTCATGCGCGGCGACGAACTGGAAGCGGCATGGGAATGGGTCGAACCGATTCTGAACAACTGGGAATCGGACGACAGCTTCCCGCTGCCATACGCCTCCGGCACCTGGGGACCTGCTGCTGCATCGGCCCTGATCGGTCGCGACGGTCTGCAATGGCGCGAAGAAGTTCTGCCGGAAGATTAAGCCCCCATGCTGCTCGACTCTATCCGCACCCAGCTCGACTCGCTCTCCAAATCGGAGCGCAAAGTCGCGCTGGCAGTACTGGAACATCCCAACCAGACCGTTAGCCAGAACATCACGGCGCTCGCCAAGAGTGCGCAGGTGTCGGAACCGACCGTGGTGCGCTTCTGCCGCACCCTCGGTTACGACGGCTGGCACGAGTTCAAGCTGAAACTGGCGCAGGGGCTGGCACTGGCCCTGCCGGGATTGAACGAGCAGCCTACCCAGGACGATCTGGCGGCAGACCTGGTCAACAAGATCTGCAGCCGCTCCATCAACACCCTGCTCGACCTGCGCAACAACCTCGATCCGGAAGCAATCCAGAAAGCCCTCGACATTCTGTCCAAGGCCAACAAGATCGAATTCTATGGACAGGGCACGTCCGGCATTGTGGCGGCTGACGCCCAGCACAAATTCTTCCGCTCCGGCGTGCCGACGGTGGCCTATGCCGACCCGCACATCCACAGTATCGCCGCAGCGCTATTGCGCACCGGTGACGCGGTGGTAGCGATTTCCCAGCGTGGTAACAGCCCGTCGCTGGTGCGTTCGATCAAGCTGGCGCGCCGTGGCGGCGCCGAAGTGATCGTGCTGGCACCTTCCGGAACGCCGCTGGCCGATCTGGCCACGGTGCTGATTCCGATTGACCTGATTTTCAATACCGACCCCTACACCCCGATTTCGGCACGACTGGCCTATCTGGTGGTAATCGACGTGCTGGCCGTGGGACTGGCCCTGCAACGGGGGCCGGACTTCCGCAAAAAGATGCAGAACGCCCAGAAAGCGCTGCAGGAATTCGACTTGCAGTTCGATTCGTTCATCCGCTAGCAAAGCCCCGCTAGCATCTGGCAGCAGGACTTTCGGCTGCCCCTCCGTTGCAAGAACATCAAACTGGCGTTTATTGTATGGCGATATAGCGACTATATCGCCATGCTTTCTTTGCCGATGCTGTTAGCTTGAGTACAATAAGACGATCTTTTGTTACCTCACAGAATGGCAGCGCACATGAACCAGCTCGAACAGCTCAAGAAATTCACCACCGTGGTTGCCGATACCGGCGACTTCCAGTCGATCCAGGCTTACACGCCACGCGACGCCACCACCAATCCGTCGCTGATTCTGAAAGCGGTGCAGAAGCCCGAGTATCAGCCGCTGCTGGAAAAGGCGGTACGCGACAATCTGGATAACTCGATCACCACCACCATCGATCACCTGCTGATCGCCTTCGGCAAACAGATCCTGCGCACCATCCCGGGTCGTGTGTCGACCGAAATCGATGCCCGCCTGTCGTTCGACACGGAAGGCTCGGTTGCCAAGGCGCGCGAACTGATCGAACTGTATCGTCAGGCCGGCATCGATCGCGAACGGGTGCTGATCAAAATGGCCTCGACCTGGGAAGGTATCCGCGCTGCCGAGATTCTGGAAAAAGAAGGTATCCGCTGCAATATGACGCTGCTGTTCTCGCTGACCCAGGCCATCGCCTGTGCCGAAGCAGGTGCCCAGCTGATTTCGCCATTCGTCGGCCGCATCTACGACTGGTACAAGAAATCCACCGGCATCGACTATCCGCCAGCGGAAGATCCGGGTGTGCAGTCGGTCAAACGCATCTTCAATTACTACCGCAAGTTCGGCTACAAAACCGAAGTGATGGGCGCCAGCTTCCGCAACGTCGGCCAGATTCTGGAACTGGCAGGCTGCGACCTGCTCACCATCAGCCCTGACCTGCTGCAGAAACTGGCCGAGAGCGATGCGCCGGTCGAACGTAAGCTAAGCAGCGAAAGTGCTTCGACCAACGGCATCATCAAGCTGTCGCAGGATGAAAAAACCTTCCGCTTCCAGCTCAATGAAGATGCGATGGCGACCGAAAAACTGGCCGAAGGCATCCGCGCCTTCTGCGCCGACTCCGGTAAGCTGAAACAGATCATTTCCGGCATGCGCTAAGCCCTGCACTGCGGCGCGACAGGCTGCGGTACAGACGACAAGGGCGGGATGGCAGCACTAGCTGCTCTCCCGCCCTTGTGCATAGGGCGGCCGGTCTTTATGTACAAAACGTTACACAAAGGTCTGTATTACAATGTTGCTACCAAGGCTAGCTGCCCCAGCTGGCCGTGCAACATCACTACTTCCAGTTTCTTCTGTTTCCTCAGTTTCTTACACGAGATGCAACCATGCGACCTGTTTCCCGTTTTTCCCTACTGGCCGGCAGCGCGTTCAGCCTGTCCCTGCTGACTGCCTGTGGCGATAAAGCTGCGGCCCCTGCCGCCCCGCCACCACCAAGCGTCGCAGTGATCACCGTGGCAGCGGGCGAGGTGAATATCAGCAGCGAGCTACCGGGCCGCACCGAAGCATCGCGCGTGGCGCAGGTGCGCGCCCGTACCGCCGGCATTGTGCTGCAGCGGGTCTACCGGGAAGGCAGCGAGGTCAAGGCCGGCGAGGTCTTATTCCGCATCGATCCGGCACAGTTTCAGGCCAGCTTTGACAGCACCCAGGCTGCCGTCGCCAAAGCTGAAGCCAATCTGGCACAGGCCGAACTGAAAGTAAAACGCTACAAACCGCTGCTGGCGGCGCAAGCCGTGAGCCAGCAGGAATACGATGATGCCGCCACCGCGCAGAAGCAGGCTGCCGCCGATCTGGCCAGCGCCAAAGCTGCGCGCACCAACGCCGGCCTGACCCTGGGCTATACCACCGTCACGGCGCCGATCTCCGGACGCATCAGCCGCGCACTGGTCACCGAAGGTGCGCTGGTGGGTCAGGGCGAAGCGACGCCGATGGCGACCGTGCAGACGCTCGATCCGATCTACGTCACCATCACCCAGTCCTCGGCGGAACTGCTGGCACTACAGAAGGCACTGGCCAGCGGCAAGCTCAAATCGGCCGGTAGTGGCGCCGCGCGCGTGACACTGCTGACCGAAGATGGCCAGCCTTACCCGCAAGCGGGCAAGCTGCTGTTCGCCGACGTTTCAGTGGACGAAAGCACTGGCAGCGTAGCGATGCGCGCCGAATTCCCGAATCCGCAACGCACGCTGTTACCCGGCATGTATGTGCGCGCCCGTCTGGAACAGGGCGTCAGCGCAGCCGCCATCAAGATACCGCAGCAGGCGCTGGTGCGCGGGCCGGAAGGTGCGTCGGTGCTGATCGTCGGCGCCGACAACAAGGTGCAGGCGCAGCCGGTTACAGCCAGCGCCGCCGATGGCCAGAACTGGATCGTCAGCAGTGGTCTGAAAGGCGGTGAACGCATCATCGTCGAAGGCTTCCAGAAGGCCAAGCCGGGCACCACGGTTAAGTCGCAGGCGTGGCAGGGGCCAGCCGCTGGTGCTGGTGCCAGTGCTAGTGCTGCTGCTAGTGCTGCTGCCAGCGCGCCCGCCTCCGCCCCTGCAGCGAAATAACCGGGAGTCCTGATGGCCAAGTTTTTCATCGACCGGCCCGTGTTCGCGTGGGTCATCGCCTTATTCATCCTGCTTGGCGGGATGCTGGCAATTACCGTCCTGCCGGTGTCGCAATATCCGACCATTGCCCCGCCTTCTATCGTCATCACGGCCAACTATCCGGGCGCCACCGCGCAGGTGCTGGACGATGCCGTGACCAGCGTAATCGAGCAGGAAATGAATGGCGCGGATGGCTTGCAGTATGTCGAGTCGTCCAGTGAAGCCAGTGGCGCAGTCAACATCACCGTCACCTTCCAGCCCGGCACCAATCCGGAACTGGCGGCCGTCGATGTGCAGAACCGTATCAAGCGGATCGAATCGCGTCTGCCGGCCGCCGTCACGCAGCAGGGCGTTCAGGTCAATAAGGCCCGCTCGAATATTCTGATGTTCGTCGGCCTGACCTCGACCGACGGGCGGCTCGACCCAACCGGCCTGGGCGACTACATGGCGCGTAACGTCGTCAACGAAATCAAACGCATTCCCGGCGTCGGTCAGGCGCAGCTGTTCGGCACCGAACGCGCGATGCGCATCTGGGTCGATCCGGCCAAACTGGTCGGTCTGAAACTGACCATGGCCGACGTCTCGGCAGCGATCCGCGCACAGAACGCGCAAGTCACTTCCGGCACGCTGGGCGACCTGCCCAGTCCTGCCTCGCAAACCATTTCCGCGCCCATCGTGGTTACCGGCCAGCTCACGTCGACCACCGAATTCGGCCAGATCGTACTGCGCGCCCTGCCGAGTGGCGCGCTGGTACGCCTGAAAGATGTGGCGCGCATTGAAATGGGCGGCGCCAGCTTTTCGATCAGCGCACGTCTGAACGGTGCGCCGTTTTCCGCCATCGCCGTGCAGCTCTCGCTGACCGGCAATGCGCTGCAAACCGCCACTGCGGTGCGCGCCAAGATGGAAGAACTGTCGAAGTTCTTCCCGCCCGGGGTGAAGTATGCGGTTCCTTACGACACCTCGCTGTTCGTAAAGATCTCCATCGAGGAAGTCGTTAAAACCCTGCTGGAAGCGGTGCTGCTGGTGTTCCTCGTGATGTATCTGTTCCTGCAGAACTTCCGCTACACGCTGATCCCCACCATCGTGGTGCCGGTCGCGCTAATGGGCACCTTCGCCACCATGCAGCTGCTCGGTTTCTCCATCAACGTGCTGACCATGTTCGGCATGGTGCTGGCGATCGGTATTCTGGTCGATGATGCCATCGTGGTGGTGGAAAACGTCGAACGCATCATGAGCGAAGAAGGCCTGTCGCCACGTGACGCGACACGCAAAGCGATGACCCAGATTACCGGTGCGATCATCGGCATTACGCTGGTGCTGATTGCCGTATTCATTCCGATGGCTTTCTTCGGTGGTGCGGTAGGCGCCATCTACCGCCAGTTCTCGCTGGCGATGGTCTCGGCCATGCTGTTCTCGGCGCTGATGGCGCTGACCCTGACACCGGCCTTGTGCGCCACCATTCTGAAACCGGTACAGGCTGGCCACCATCATGAGAAACGCGGCTTCTTCGGCTGGTTCAACCGTCTGTTTGCCCGCAGTGCCACCCGCTATCAGGGCGTGATTGCGCGCATGCTGCAGCGTACCGGCCGCTATCTGCTGATCTTCGCCCTGCTGTGCGGCGTGGTGGGCTGGCTATATGCACGCCTGCCCTCCTCCTTCCTGCCGAATGAAGATCAGGGCTACCTGATCGCCAACGTGCAGCTGCCACCGGGCGCTTCACTGAGTCGCACCCAGGCGGTACTGGCCAAAGCCGATGCCTACTTCCGCCAGCAACCGGGCGTGGCGCGTACCATCGCGGTGGCCGGCTTCAGCTTCGCCGGCAATGGCCAGAATGCCGGTCTGATTTTCGTCCCGCTCAAGGACTGGAGCGAGCGTGGGCCGGAACAGTCGGCACAGGCCATCGCCCAGCGCGCCTTCGGTGCCCTGTCAGCCATCCCGGATGCGGTGATCTTCCCGCTCAGCCCTCCGCCGATCCGCGAACTGGGCAATGCCACCGGCATAACGGCGCGTCTGCAGGACCGCAGCGCGCAAGGTCACGCCGCCCTGCTGGCCGCGCGCAACCAGTTGCTGGGCATGGCAGCGAAAAGCGCCATCCTGAAAGGCCTGCGTCCCGAAGGACTGGAAGACGCACCACAACTGCAGGTCGATATCGACCGTGAAAAAGCCTATGCGCTGGGCGTCAGTTTCGCCGACATCAATGCCATGCTGTCGGGTGCCCTCGGTTCGTCCTACGTCAACGATTTCGCCAGCAGCGGCCGTCAGCAGCGCGTGATCGTGCAGGCCGATGCACCGCGCCGTTTGCAGCCGCAGGATATCCTGCAACTGCATGTACGCAGTAGCAGTGGCAGCATGGTGCCGTTCGCCTCGTTCGCCAGCTCGCACTGGATACAGGGGCCGGTACAACTGGTGCGCTACAACGGCTACCCTGCCATCAAACTGACCGGCGATGCCGCGCCGGGCCGCTCCACCGGCGAAGCGATGGACGAGTTACTGCGCCTTGCCGCGCAACTCCCGCCCGGCTTCAGCATCGAATGGACCGGTCAGTCGCTGGAAGAGCGCACCTCCGGTTCGCAGGCCCCGGCACTGTTTGCGCTGTCCCTGCTGGCCGCCTTCCTGGTACTGGCAGCCCTGTACGAAAGCGAAACCATACCGGTGGCCGTGCTGCTGGTGGTGCCGCTGGGCGTGCTCGGCGCGCTGCTGGGTGCGACCCTGCGCGGTCTGCCCAACGATGTGTATTTCAAAGTCGGCCTGATTGCCATCATCGGTCTGTCGGCCAAGAACGCGATTCTGATTATCGAGTTTGCCAAAGATCTGCAGGCGCAAGGCAAAGGCCTGATCGAAGCCACGCTGGAGGCGGTGCATCTGCGCTTCCGCCCTATCATCATGACCTCGCTGGCCTTCATCCTCGGCGTGCTGCCACTGGTGATCGCCACCGGCGCAGGTTCGGCCAGTCAGCGAGCCATCGGCACCGGCGTGATGGGCGGGATGATTACCGCGACGGTACTGGCAGTGTTTCTGGTACCGGTGTTCTTCGTGGTGATCCGCAAAATCTTCAAAGGTAGCGAACGTCAGCGCAAACTGGCCGCCCATGAACTGAACGACAAGAACCATGAAACCTATGACTAAGACTACGCCAACCCTGCTGGCCGTAGCACTACTGTCGGCCTGTTCGCTGGCGCCGACCTATCAGCGTCCGCTGACGACGCTGGCACCCGCCTACCCGCAAGATAGCACCGCGGCGGGAACTGCCGTCCGCACCAGCGTGGCACTGCCCATCAGCAGCAGCACCGCGGCGGCGCCCGATACCGGCTGGCGTAGCTACTTCAGCGAGCCAGCCTTGCAGCAGTTGATTGCCGCCGCACTGGAACACAACCGCGACCTGCGCACTGCCGTGCTGCGCATCGAAGAAGCCCGGGCGCTCTACGATGTGCAGTCGGCTGATCGCCTGCCAGCCCTGAATGCCAGCGGCAGCATGACGCGCGCCAAAACACCCGCCTTCCAGTCGTCCAGCGGCCAGAGCACGATCGGTAAGCGTTACGATGCCGGTCTGGCCATGCCGGCCTTCGAGCTGGATTTCTTCGGTCGCGTGAAAAGTCTCAGCGCTGCCGCACTGGCTAGTTATCTGGCCACCGACGAAGCACGGCAGGCCGCGCAAATCAGTCTGGTGGCGCAAGTGGCGCAAGCGTATTACACGGAGCGCGCCTACGCCGAACAGCTGTCATTAGCGCAGCAGAGCTATACAGCACGGGCACGCAGCTATCAACTGACCCAGCAACGCGCCGAAGTGGGCGCCTCGTCGCGCCTCGATCTGCGCTCCTCGGAAACCCTGATGGAAACTGCGCGCGCCGCCGCACTGTCGCTGGCACGCCAGCGCGCACAGGCCGAGAATGCGCTGACGCTGCTGGTGGGGCAAGCCACACCGGCCGCCAGTGGCGCGCTGCCCGACCAGCGCCAGCTGGATGCGATGAGTGCTCTGCCAGCCGGTCTGCCTTCCGATCTGCTGAACCGCCGTCCCGACATCCGCGCTGCCGAACAGCGTCTGAAAGCGGCCACCGCGAATATCGGCGCGGCGCGGGCCGCCTTCTTCCCGCGTATCAGCCTGACCACCTCGGTCGGAACCAGCAGCCCGTCGCTGGGCGGACTGTTTGACAGCGGCTCCGGTAGCTGGTCCTTCGTGCCACAACTGTCCTTGCCGATTTTCGATGGAGGACGCAACCGCGCCAATCTGAGTCTGGCCGAAACACGCCAGAATCTGGCCGTGACCGATTACGAAAAAACCATCCAGATCGCGTTTCGCGAAGTGGCCGATGCACTGGCCGCGCGCGACTATCTGGGCGAGCAGGTCAACGCCCAGCGCAGCATCGTCGAAGCGCAGGCTGATCGCCTGAAGCTGCTGCAACTGCGCTTCGAGCAGGGCATCGCCAGCAGCCTCGATATTCTGGACGCCCAGCGCGAACTATTCAGCGCACAGCAAACACTGGTGCAGGTACAGCAGCAGCGCAGCGCCAGCGCCGTCGATCTGTATCGTGCACTGGGAGGTGGGCTGCAGCCATGAATAGCTCGATCCGCATCCGGCTAGGTCAGCGGGCGCGCGCCCGGATCGCCGCCGAAGGCATGCAGGCCGCCGACATTGCCATCATTCCTGCCGCAGCAGGCGGCCCCAAAGGACTGATCCTGAACGGTCTCGATATCTGGGCCTTCGGTTCATGGCTCAAGTCCGCGCCGCGTCAGCGCCGTCTGATCGGCGCGTCGATCGGTGCATGGCGGATGGCCGCCGCCGCGTTTGACGATCCCGTCGCTGCCCAGCGGCGACTGGCGCAACTATATTCGGCACAGCAGTATCCGGAGAAAGTCACAGCGTCTCAGGTTAGCGCCACCTGCCGCACGCTGCTCGACGAACTACTCGATAGTCGCGGCGCGGAAGTGTTGAACAATCCCCTCTACCAGCTGTCCGTGATTACGGCACGCGGTGTGGGAGCACTGGCGCGCAGCGATGGCCAGCGCTGGCGCGAAATGGCCGGATTCCTCGGCGCAGCAGCCGGCAATCTGCTGGCGCGCAGTCATCTGGCGAAAGCCATGGAACGGGTGATCTTCCACCACCAGCAGGATCAGGGCGAGTGGCTGCGGGAAGACTTTGATGCCTTCCATGCCCATTTCGTCGGCCTGTCGGACGCCAATCTGCGCGATGCACTACTGGCTTCCGGCTCGATACCGCTGGTGCTACAGGCAGTCAATGGCATTGCCGGTGCGCCGCCAGGACCGTACTGGGATGGTGGACTGATCGACTACCATCTGCACCTGCCTTACCAGCGCGATGCAGGTCTGGTGCTGTACCCGCACTTCAGCGACTACATCGTACCGGGCTGGCTCGATAAAAGCCTGCCATGGCGACGCGCCCGTGATGCCGCGCTGGAGAATGTGATTCTGATTTCGCCGTCACCGGAATTTGTCGCCACGCTACCGAACAGCAAGCTGCCCGACCGCGCCGACTTTACCGCGTATGGCCAGAACCACGCGGCACGCACACGTGACTGGCGCCGCGCCATCGCCGAGAGTGAACGGATGGCAGAGGACTTCGCCCGCTGGTGCGAGCGCCCCGACCTGAACCAGACTTTGAGTAACTAAGTGGTGAGGAACATCTCCTGCAGATCATTCAGGAAACGCTGACCTAATTCGGTTGGCCGGATGATCTGGTGATCGCGGTACAGCAGCCCTTTGGCTTCGGCCGCGTTGAGCTGGCGTTCAATGGCATTTAAAGCCATGCCGGTACGTTCCATGAACAGGCGCGGCTCGAAGCCTGCGCACAGCCGCAGGGTATTGAGCATGAATTCGAAGCCCATTTCCTCACGACCGATTTCACGTTCCTCCTGCACCGGAGCACCCAGCGCCACCTGCTCCATATACGCCTTGGGCTGCTTGTAGCGCGCCTGCCGCAATATACGGTGCGGGAAGGACAGCTTGGAGTGCGCCCCCGCACCAATCCCGAGATAGTCGCCAAACTCCCAGTAGTTCAGATTATGGCGGGCACGGCGCCCGGCTTTCGCGTAAGCCGACACCTCGTAATGCTGATAGCCGTTGGCGGCAGTCAGTTCGGCAATCATGTCCTGCATGTCGGCACTGGCATCATCATCCGGCAAGGCCGGTGGATACTTGGCAAACAAGGTGTTCGGCTCCATCGTCAGGTGATACAGCGACAGATGCGGCGGTTGATAGGAGAGCGCCGTTTCGATATCGCGCTGCGCTTCTTCCAGCGTTTGCGAGGGCAGCGCGTACATCAGATCGAGATTGAAGTTATCGAAATTGGCGACCGCGATATCCACCGCACGGCGCGCTTCGCCATCGTCATGGATCCGTCCCAGCGCCTGCAGATGGCGGCCACTGAAACTCTGGATGCCGATCGACAGCCGGTTCACGCCACTGGCGCGATACGACTTGAACTTCTCCGCCTCGAAAGTGCCGGGATTGGCTTCCATGGTGATTTCGCAATCGCTATCGAGTGGCAGCAAGGTGCGCACATCCGACAGCAGACGATCCAGCCCGGCAGCCGACAGCAGACTAGGCGTACCGCCACCGATGAAGATCGTATAGATTTTGCGGCCCCAGATCAGCGGCAGCGCCATTTCCAGATCGGTGCGCAGCGCGTCCAGATATTCTTTCTCCGGGAAGCCAGCCTGCCCCTGCGCGTCACGCGCTTCGTGCGAATTGAAGTCGCAGTACGGGCATTTTTTGACGCACCACGGGAAGTGTATGTACAGCGACAACGGCGGCAACGCCGTCAGATTCAGGGTGCCGCCCTGCAGATATTTAGCCGCCACCCCGGCCATATCGCTATGGCTGGAAGGCGCACTGGCGGTGGCTTTGGCAGAGGCGTTGGCGCCGATGACTTTAATCGGAATCATTTGAGCTTCTCGACCAGTGCACGCAGTGCCTGGCCGCGATGCGACAGGCGGTTTTTCTCATCCGCCGCCAGTTCGGCGACGCATTTACCCAGCGCGGCAATGTAGAAGTGCGGGTCGTAACCGAAGCCGCCCGCGCCGCGCGCCTCGGCAATGATCTCGCCGTTCCAGCGTCCATCCGCGATCACCGGTTGCGGATCATCGGCATGGCGCACGAACACCAGCACGCAATAGTAATAGGCCGACTTGTCGGTGTGTGCTGCCAGATCGGCAATCAGCCTGGCGCTATTGCGGGCGTCCGACTTCGGTTCACCGGCATAGCGTGCCGAGTACACGCCGGGCGCACCGCCCAGTGCATTCACACACACGCCGGAATCGTCGGCCAGCGCCGGCAAGCCCGTCAGACGGGACGCATGGCGTGCCTTCTGCAGGGCGTTTTCCACGAAGGTGTGGAACGGCTCGTCCGCTTCCGGCACCTGATACTCGCCCTGCGCATGGACTTCATAGCCCACGGTAGACAGCAGTTCGTTGAATTCTTTGAGTTTGCCAGCGTTATTCGAGGCGAGGATCAGGCGTTGGGTCATGATGTGGGCTGCGAGGTAAGCAAATGGTGCCAAGGCACCGTGAAAAAGCAAGGAAGCCCACATTGTAAACCGTTTGCCAGTGCGGCATGGTGCGGCCCTGCCGGGCCGCCATACGGCACTGACCAGCGTGATGGCTTCTATCCTCAGGCGTTCAGGCCGAGCGCCTGCTTCTGCAGCTTGATCAGATCGGCAATGCCGCCCTGTGCCAGATCGAGCAGGCGGTTCATGCCAGCGCGGTCGAAGGCAGCACCTTCGGCGGTACCCTGCACTTCGATAAAGTGACCGGCATCGTTCATCACCACATTCATATCGGTATCGCAGCCCGAGTCTTCCACGTAATCGAGGTCCAGTACCGGCATACCCTGATAGACACCTACCGAAATCGCTGCCACAAAGCTCTTCAGCGGCATGGCTGGCACGGCACCACTGGCTACCAGCTTGGCGAATGCGTCATAGGCAGCCACCATCGCGCCGGTAATCGAGGCGGTGCGGGTGCCGCCATCGGCCTGAATCACGTCGCAATCAAGGTGCAGGGTGCGTTCGCCGAAGGCTTCCAGATCGAAGGCGGCACGCAGCGAACGGCCAATCAGACGCTGGATTTCCTGGGTACGGCCGGACTGTTTGCCGCGCGCCGCTTCGCGATCCATACGGGAGTGGGTGGAGCGCGGCAGCATGCCGTATTCGGCGGTCATCCAGCCCTGCCCTTTCCCCTTCAGAAAACCCGGAACTTTTTCTTCGATGCTGGCGGTGCAGATCACCTTGGTGTCGCCGCATTCGATCAGTACCGAACCTTCGGCGTGCTTGGTGTAGTTGCGCGTCAGGCGCAGCGCGCGCAGCGCATCAACGGCGCGGCCGCTGGGACGGGAGACAAAAGTCATGATGTTTTCCTTATTTGAGTAATTGCGAAGATTTTTCGATGGCACCGCGAATTTCAGCGATGGCACGTTCGATTGCGGCGTCGTCAAACAGATCGCCGCGCGGGTCCGTGGCGCTACCATCCACAAGGCTACTGCTATGTTCCTGCTGCGACAGCGCTTCCGTGGAGATCATGGTCGAGCGTTCTTCCGGCCCGGGCTGGACTAGCTGATCAGCGATCGAACTCCCCTGCCACTGGATCGCCAGCGCCGTCACGTTATCGCCTAGCGCGCCACCGGCCGTCAGTGCCGCCTGTAACAGCGCCGGCACGGCCCGGACCACTGGCTGACCGCACAGCACTGCGGCGATTTCATGGTCCGGCAGCATAGACCACAAACCGTCCGAGCACAACATCAGCTGATCACCCGCCTGCAGCACGCCCTGCCCCAGTTCCACGCGCGGCAGGCTATCGGCGCCGAGGCAGTTATACAGCTTGTTGCGATCCGGATGGGTGCTGCGCTCGGCGGGCTGGGCGCGGCCCTGCGCGATCAGGGTTTCAATATGTGAATGGTCGCGGGTACGTGCCAGCACCTGTCCCGCCCGCAGCCAGTACAGCCGCGAATCGCCGCAATGTGCCCACACCGCGGCGTTGTGCTGGATCAGCGCCGCCACGATGGTGGTGCATGGTGTGGCACTAAGTCCCTGTTTGTGGCGCTGACTGTGAATCGCTTCATGCGCGGCCAGAATTGCGCGCTGCAAAAACTGCTCGGGCTTTTTGACATACGGCGTGGCCTGCTGCTGGAACAACTGCGAGATGGTCTGCACCGCCACCGTCGCTGCGACTTCGCCGTACAGGTGGCCGCCCATGCCGTCGGCCAGCACCAGCAGCAGCGCATCGCGGGTATAGCTATACCCCATGCGGTCCTGATTCAGCCTGCGGCCACCGATATGGCTTTCCTGATATACGGAGAATTGCATGCCTGTCCTATCCTGTCCTTACCAGTGCTAATGTGCGTGTGAGATGCTGCTTAGGGGCGGCCTGCCGGCGGTACTTGCTGATCTTGCTGATCTTGTTGATTGTGTTGATTTTGCATCCGGGCCGCCGCACTGGCCACAGTATTGGCCACAGTCTCGGCGACTGTACTGGTCACTGTACTGGTCGCACTATCGGCCACGCTCGGCCCCCTTGCGCCAGCACCCAGCCAGCGGCGCAGCGGCGCCGGCAGCGCCGCGCCTAACCGTGCCAGCAGCCCATCTGGGCGATGCGGCGGCAGCGAGGGCGGCAGTGCCGCGCGTGCCGGCGCTAGCGCAGCCAGCACCTTCTGCAGCGCGAACAGGCTTTGCGGCCGATCCAGCGGCTCCAGCACCAGACACCAGCGCACCAGTTGCAGCAGCTCCACCGAGTACTGCCCCTGCAGTTGCAGGAAATGGGCCGCCATCTTATCGTCGCTGCGGCGCTGGTCGGCCGGTTGTGGCGGAGCGCCCACCATGCAGGCAAAAATCGCCGCACCGATGCTGTAGATATCGGACCAGGGTCCCAGCCCACCGGTCTTATCGTACAGTTCCGGCGCTGCGTAGCCGGGCGTGTACATCGGCGTCAGGGTCGGCAGGTCCTGATTCAGAGTCTGGCGCGCCGCACCAAAATCGAGCAGCATCGGCGAACCATCGGTACGCAGATAGATATTGGCCGGCTTCAGATCCAGATGCAGCAGTTTCTGGGCATGCACGCTGCGCAGGCCTTTCAGCAGCTGCACAAACACGCTGCGTATGAAGGCCTCGCCCACCCGGCTATTGCGGCTGCGCTGACGTGCGATGTAGTCCTGTAGCGTATCCCCCGACTCGTAGGCCATCACCATGTACACGGTGTCGTGGGCGCGGAAGAAGTTGCGCACGCTGACCACGTTCGGATGATGGATGCCGGCCAGCGCCCGCGCCTCTTCGAAGAAGCATTTCAGACCGGTGCGGAAGGCTGGCAGGTCGGCAGGCGCTACCGTCGGCAGCAGCTCGCCCGGCAGGCGCTGCACCAGCGCCGCCGGCAGATATTCCTTGATCGCTACCGCCGCCCCGTCGCCATCGTAGGCAAGGTAAACAATACTGAACCCACCCGACGCAATTTTCTTTACAATGCGATATCCAGCAATTTCCAGACCATCCGGTAGGGGGGCGTTGTTTTGTGCTGCCATAGGACTCCTCGCCTGAACCCGCCGATTGTGTGGATAAATCACTGTTTTGTAAAGATTTAACCGGGGACATCCTTTGAGCATTTCCAGTATGACGGGCTACGCGGTCGCCACCAGCGAAAGTGCTGCGGGTACACTGACCATCGAAATCAAGAGCGTCAACTCGCGCTTTCTCGATCTGCAGTTTCGAATAAACGACGATTTGCGCGCGCTGGAGCCGGATTTACGCGCGGCGATCATGGCCGCCATCACCCGCGGCAAGGTCGAATTACGCCTGAGTTTCGGCCGCAAAGCCGCCCATGCCGGCGCGCAGGCGCTCAATCTGCCACTGCTTACCGAATTACAACGCCTGCAAAGCGAAGTCAGCAGCCACTTCCCGGCCGCCCCCACCATGTCCGTGGCCGAACTGCTGCGCTGGCCCGGCATCATCGAAGAGGCGGAAATCGGTCAGGAATCGCTGCAAGCCGATGTGGCGGCCCTGATGACCCGCACCGTGGCTGCGTTCGTGACTAGCCGTCAGCGCGAAGGCGCGGCACTGGAAACCATGCTGACGGCGCGCATTGAAGCCATGGAAGTCATCGTCAAACGGATTACCCCGCTGATTCCGCAAGTGGTCGCCGCGTTCCAGCAGAAAGCCATCGAACGCATGCAGGACGCGCTGGGGCTGGCCTGCCAGGGGTCGAATTCGGCCCTGTCGCGTCAGGATGCGCTGGAACGCATCCGTCAGGAAGTGATCCTGTACGGCATCCGTATCGACGTGGCAGAAGAACTGGGCCGCTTGTCGGCGCACCTGAACGAAACCCGCCACATCCTGAAAAAAGGCGGCCAGGTCGGCAAACGTCTGGACTTCATGATGCAGGAACTGAACCGCGAAGCCAACACGTTGGGCGCCAAAGCCTCCGTCAAGGAGCTGGCCGACGCCTCGATGGAACTGAAGCTGCTGATCGAACAGATGCGCGAACAGGTGCAGAACCTCGAATAATCGCGTATCACTGATGGAACGATCTTTCCAGAAAATTTACGTAGCTGAAAAGGCAAAATGAACATGATTTCCGATATCTCGCCGCTGCTGATTCCCATCATGGCGCTTCTGACGCCGATTGTGGGGATCATTGCATGGGCCGTCGTCAAAGTGGCGCGCCTGAACCTGCTGCATGAAACCATCCGCCATCTGAGCTCGAGCGGCCAGACCATTCCTCCCGAATTACTGGCAGAAGTCGTCGGCCGCAAGTAAGCCTTATCAGAGGTTCATGTCCAGCCCGATCATTCTGCTGACGGCAAGGGTAAGCTGCACCAGCACCAGCAGCGCTAGCACGAAAGCCACCGCCACCATGCCGGTGGTGCGCAACAACGCGCGCCGATCCGTTACCTTGCCCTTCTTGCCCTGATCGTAATGCCACTTGATGGCGTAGAACATGCCGATGGCAAGCACGACAACCTTGAAGATAACCAGGCCTATAGGGATCCAATCCATCATTTTGAGTATTTCCACGCCATTCACTGGCACTATCGGTTGTGAGGAGCACGGCCTCGACGCAGTCAGCATCCCGCATGCCGAGGCGGAAGAAAACGGGGCGGCGCCTGCCATACCGGGATGGCATCGCAATGGACACATACTACTTGAAAGCTAGTTCAAACCATTGAGACAAAATGTCCCAGTTGATCGCCATGCAAGTTGAGCAGCTGCCGCGCGCGATGCTGAAGTCGACAGTTGGCTGAAGCCGGGCAAGCACCCAAGCACAGGGTGCGTGGCAATTCCGCCGGCAATCAGGAGAATGCCTTGCTCGATTCGGAAAATGCGCATACTCTCGACTGTGAGACCACACAGCATCCTTTGGGTGACAAGCGCGACATGACTTTGACTTTAGCGTATCCCTTACGTCGGCGAGCACGTCAGGCTGAAACCATCAGCAGGCCGCAAGCGCGGTTTGTCATGGCCGTTATCATCATCAATCTGCTGGTATTTCTGGGCGCTTCCGTATATCTCCGGCATTCCTTACAGGCACTCGACGCGCGCGCCGCCAATGACGCCGAAAACCTCACCAAGCTGACGGCGAAAAATATTGAAGGCCAGATTGCGCGGGTAGATCTTGCCATGCGTATGGTGATCGCGGAAATCGAACACAAGGCTACGGCAAATATCAGCGAGCCGGCCTCCATGACAAGCTTCAATACTTCGTCACACGAAGTATTTCCACCGGCAATGCGCATCAGCGATGCCAAGGGGATGCTGATTTTCGGTCCCGGTGTCAGCGCGGCACGCGATCCCAGCGTCGCAGAGCGGGATTATTTCAAGCAATTCAAAGCCAGCCCCGCCAGCTCGCTACAGGTTGGTGCCCCGGTATTGGGGATCGTCACCAAAAAATGGATCGTGCCGTTTTCCCGGCCCATCCGGCATCCGGACGGCAGCTTTGCCGGAGTCGTTACGGTGGCCGTGCCGGTCGAACTCCTGATGCCGCAATCGGTACTGAACATCCACCGGGATTCCCTGTTCCTGCTGATCGATTCGCAACGCCGTGCCATCTCCCGCATCACCAAGGGCGAGCTACAGATCAAGGACCTGGGCAGGGTACTCACAGGACCGTATGCAACGCGTGCCGTCAACGCCAACGCAACGTTTCTGGAAGGGGCCCATCTTTTGTCGGGGGTGGATGGACTGGAGCGCGTGGTTGCCACCCAGCGGCTGGAAAATGCGCCCTGGTTTATCAACGTCGGTGTGCCATGGGAGGGCTATCTGTCACTCTGGTACCAGGACGTCAAAAGCGCGGCCCTGATGGTGGCGTTTTTCCTGCTGGTGTCGAATGTGCTAGCCTGGTACCTGAAACGCGGCATGGCCCAGCAGAGCAAAGACATGAGCCAAATCGAATTCCTCGCCTATCACGATGTCCTGACGGGACTGCCGAACAGAAAGCTGCTGAAAGACCGCTTCCAGCAAGCGGTCGGCCATGCTGAGCGGGAGCACAAAAGGCTCGCGCTACTGTTTCTCGATCTGGATCAGTTCAAGGAAGTCAATGACACCCTCGGGCATGCCACCGGCGACGCCATGCTCAAAGAAATCGCCCAGCGGATTGCGGTCTGCGTACGTGGCAGCGATACTGTTAGCCGTCAGGGCGGCGACGAATTTCTGGTCCTGCTGACCGACCTGACCCACGCCGCAGACGCGACCCCGGTGCTGCTGAAAATCCTGCACAGTCTGAGCCTGCCGATCATGGTCGGTGACCAGGAATTGTTGAGCTCTGCTTCACTGGGCGTGGCCGTGTATCCCGATGACGGACAGGATTTCGATACGCTGCTAAAAAAAGCCGATGTGGCCATGTATAAGGCCAAGGAGCTGGGACGCAACGGACACTGCTTCTTTGATGAAGCAATGAACGCCATGGCGCGCGAGCGCATGGCGTTGACGAATGCCCTGAGCCGCGCCGTGTCCCAGCATGAATTCGTGCTCCACTACCAGCCCCAGATTGACCTGAAAACCCGGCAATTTATCGGCGTCGAGGCGCTGATACGCTGGAATCATCCGCAGTTCGGTATGGTGCCACCGGGACAATTCATCCCGCTGGCAGAGCAAAGCGGCTTGATTGTCCCGATCGGCACCTGGGTGCTGGAAGAAGCCTGTCGCCAGGCCATGGCATGGCAGGCGCTGGGCTTGCCTGCATTTACGGTGGCGGTGAATTTATCTGCGGTCCAATTCAAACGCGGGGAAATTGAGGAGACGGTGGCGAGTGTGCTCACGCACAGCGGACTGCCGCCGCACCTGCTGGAACTTGAACTGACCGAGTCCATTTTAATGACCGATACCAGCGAGGTGCTGGAAAAGGTCAGGCGCATTAAGGCGATGGGCGTCAGCCTGTCGATCGACGACTTTGGTACCGGCTACTCCAGTCTGTCGTACTTGCGAAGTTTTAGCGTCGACAAGCTGAAAATAGACCAATCCTTCACCAAGGGCATGATCACCAATCCGGAAGATAAAGCCATCATTACCGCCATCATCCAGCTCGCTGCCAGCTTGAAATTTACCACCATCGCGGAAGGTGTGGAAAGCCCGGCGCAAATGCAGGCATTGCGCGCGATGGGCTGTGAACAGGCACAGGGTTACTACTTTGGCCGGCCGATGCCGGCCGATGCCCTGGCGGATTTTTTGCTGTCTGGCGAGGTCGACTTACAGAGCGATGACCGGGTCAAAACGCCTGCCGTTGATGCAATCTGGAAAGCCGTCTGAGCTCTTGGTAAAATACGCCTTTGGGCGACGCTAACGCCCGCCCACGTTACGAAAGAACACGATGAGTTTAACCAACGCATTTGCAGGCAGCCTGTTCATGGTCGTCGCCCCTTCGGGCGCCGGCAAGTCCACCCTGGTCAATGCCCTGTTAGCACAGGAACCCAGCATCAAGCTGTCGATCTCGACCACTACGCGGCCACCACGTCCGGGCGAAACCCACGGTAAGGAATACTATTTCACCACCGCAGAAGATTTTGTCGCGCGCGCCGAAGCGGGCGAGTTTCTCGAGTGGGCAGAAGTGCACGGTAACTACTACGGCACCTCGCGCATCATGGTCGAACAGCAGATGAAAACCGGCACCGATATTCTGCTGGAAATCGACTGGCAAGGTGCCCGTCAGGTAAAGAAACAGTTCCCGCAAGCGGCCGGAATTTTCATCCTGCCACCATCGATCGATGCACTCGAAGAGCGCCTGAAAAAACGCGCCACCGACGCGCCGCACGTGATCACGCGCCGACTGCTGGCAGCGGGCGGCGAAATCGCCCACGCTCCCGAGTTCGAGTATGCTATTATCAATGAAGAATTTGCAGTCGCCCTCAATGAATTGACGGCGATCGTCAGAGCGGCCCGTTGCCGGTTTGCGCAACAAGCGGCACGCAATACCTCGCTGTTTGCCCAACTGGGTATCCACGCTGAATAAATACACAAGATTTTAGGAGTTATGATGGCCCGTATTACGATTGAAGATTGTCTGAAAAATATCCCTAACCGCTTCCAGCTGACTCTGGCTGCGACCTATCGCGCACGCCAGCTGCTGCAAGGCCATACGCCGAAAGTCGAAGCCAAGGACAAACCGACCGTGGTTGCCCTGCGCGAAATCGCTGCTGGCAAAGTCGGTCTGGAAATGCTGAAAAAGGTTCCGATGTAAGCTGGTTCCTGTATGAATCAGCTCTCCGACTATCCGCACCTGCCTCTGAGTAATCTGCCTAATCAGCCTACTCAGCCGGCCACGTCAGCACAGCCAGCCGCTACGCCGGCTGCTGCAGCGACGAGCCCGGTGGCAAGTGCCGGTAGCGAGAGCAGTTCTACCCTGCCGTCCCCTCCTGCCTCTTCCGCAGCACCGGTTTCCTCACTCTCCCCTGTTTCGCCTGTGATTTCTACGTCGCCTCTGGCTGCGCCTACGCTGACTGCCGGCGTCGCTTCCGTTACCCATCTGACTGAACGTCTGGCCGAATACATGACGCCAGCTGACCTGAAAAAGGTCAAGGAAGCCTACCGCTTCTCCGACGAAATGCACCTCGGTCAGTTGCGTAAGTCCGGCGAGCCGTATATTTCGCATCCGATCGCGGTGGCGGAAATCTGTGCCGACTGGAAGCTCGATGCGCAAGCCATCATGGCTGCGCTGCTGCACGATGTGATGGAAGATCAGGACGTCAAGAAAGAAGAATTGATCGAACGCTTCGGTGCGCCCGTCGCGAATCTGGTGGATGGCTTGTCCAAGCTGGAAAAGATCGAATTCCAGAGCCAGATCGAAGCCCAGGCGGAGAATTTCCGCAAGATGCTGCTGGCCATGGCCTCCGACGTGCGCGTCATCCTGATCAAACTGGCCGATCGCCTGCACAATATGCGCACCATGGAAGTGATGGCGCCGGCCAAGAAGGCCCGCATCTCGCGCGAGACCATGGAAGTGTATGTGCCGATTGCGCACCGCCTCGGCCTGAACAATATCTACCGCGAACTGCAGGACCTGTCGTTCTCGCACCTGCACCCGCTGCGCTATCGCACGCTGGCCAAAGCCGTCAAGGCGGCACGCGGCAACCGCCGTGAAGTGGTGCGCAAGATCCTCGACTCGGTCAACAACACGCTGGCGCTGGCGAATATTCCCGCCGAAGTGACGGGCCGCGAGAAAACCCTGTACGGCATCTATCGCAAGATGCGCAGCAAACACCTGTCGTTCTCGCAAGTGCTCGATGTGTACGGCTTCCGCGTGGTGGTCGATAGCTTCCCCAACTGCTACGTCGCGCTGGGCACCCTGCACTCGCTGTTCAAGCCGATGCCGGGCAAGTTCAAAGACTATATTGCGATCCGCAAGCTGAATGGCTACCAGTCGCTGCACACCACCCTGATCGGCCCGTACGGCACGCCGGTGGAATTCCAGATCCGCACCCAGGAAATGCACCGCACTGCCGAGTCGGGCGTGGCGGCGCACTGGCTGTACAAGAATGGCGATGCCAATCTGTCCGACCTGCAGCAGCGCACCCATGCGTGGCTGCAGTCGCTGCTCGACATCCAGCAGCAGACCGGCGATTCGGCCGAGTTTCTGGAACACGTCAAAGTCGACCTATTCCCTGATTCCGTGTACGTGTTTACGCCCAAGTCGAAGATCATTGCGCTGCCACGCGGCGCCACGCCGATCGACTTTGCCTACTCGATCCACACCGGGATCGGCGATCACACGGTATCGGTCAACATCAATAATGAAGCGGCCTCGCTGCGTACCGAACTACGCAATGGCGACATCGTCGAGATCGTCACCGATGCCAATTCGCGCCCGAGCCCGACCTGGCTCTCGTTCGTGCGCACCGGTAAGGCGCGCTCGGCCATCCGCCACCATCTGCGCACCATCAATCTGCCGGAATCGATCACCCTGGGCCGACAGCTGCTGACCCATGCACTGTCCTCGCTGGGCGTGAATACCGAGCTCGAAGAGGGTCTGGTGGAACGCCTGCTCAACGAATCGAGCGCCAAGTCACTCGATCAACTGTATGCCGACATCGGCATTGGCAAACGCATGGCGGCACTGGTAGCACGCCATATCTTCGCGCTGCGCGGTGGCGAATCGGCCAGCGCACCGGTGGACCATAACAATGCGGCCGAGCTCGATCCCGTCACCATCTGCGGTAGCGAAGGCGTGTCGGTCCAGCTGGCACCATGCTGCCTGCCGATTCCGGGCGACTCCATCATCGGTCAACTGCGCCGCGATCAGGGCTTGCTGGTGCACACTTTCGATTGCGTGCTGGCGAAACGCCAGAAGATCAAGGAACCGGAACGCTGGATCGCCGTGAAATGGGGCACCGAACTGAATCGTCGTTTCGATAGCCGCATCAAGCTACTGATCAATAACGAAAAAGGCATACTGGCGCGCGTTGCGGCCGAGATCGGTGAATCCGATGCCAACATCACCTACGTCGGTATGGACGAGGATAAAGAACACGTGCTGCACCAGCTGCGCTTCACCATCCAGGTGAAAGACCGCGTGCATCTGGCCGGTCTGCTGCGCAATGTGCGCCGTGTGGCGGGCGTCAACCGGGTGCTGCGCGAGCGCAGCTAGGCGGCCTAGTCGTCCTAGTCGTCCTGCGGCGCCGGGTAACTTACTTCGAGAATTTCCAGCTCATCCACGCCATGCGGGGCTTGGAAGGTAATCACATCGCCTTCCCTTGCCTTGGTCATGGCACGCGCCACCGGCGCCACCCAGCTGATTTTGCCATTGAGTGGATCAAGTTCATCGATGCCGACAATGGTAATGCTACGCGTAGTGCCATGCTGGTCAGAATAGGTCACTGTGGCACCGAAGAAGATCTGGTCGGAACCATGGTGCACACTCGGGTCGACGACGGCCGCCAGATCCATGCGCTTGGTCAGGAAACGGATGCGCCGGTCAATTTCGCGCAAGCGCCGTTTGCCATAGATATAGTCGCCATTTTCCGAGCGGTCACCATTCGAGGCCGCCCAGTGCACGATGCGCACCACTTCCGGCCGCGCTACATCGATCAGTTCGAGCAGTTCGTCCTTGATGCGCTGATAGCCAGCCGGCGTGATGTAGTTCTTGGATCCGGGCGGGATGGCCAGCGCCAGTGCAGCCGCGTCCTCATCCTCGTCGCCATCGGATTCTTTAACAAAAGCTTTATTCATACCGGCTATTGTAACGGCTTGCGGGCACCCGTGCGCTGTTGTAGCCGCAGCCGTTTTTCCCCGCAGTAGCAGCGCTTTCACGTATCATGCAGGCGAAAGCCGCCGTAACTCAGGAAGCCCCAGGGAAGTCTCGTCTCATGTCTGAAAAGAACCGCATCAAAATCTTCATCGCCGACCAACACGCCATCGTTCGCGAAGGGCTGAAACACCTGCTGGGCGCCTGTCACGACCTACAGTTCGGCGGCGAAGCCGATAGCGGCCTGGAGGCCATCCGTCTGCTGCGCAAAGCGCACTGTCAGGTGTTGCTGCTGGAAATCGCCCTGCCCGACCGCAGTGGCATCGAAGTACTCAAGCAGTTACGCAAAGACCATCCGGAACTGGCAGTGCTGATCTTTTCCCAGCAGCGCGAAGAACAGTACGCGCTGCGGGCGCTGAAGGCCGGTGCCGCCGGCTATCTATCCAAACAGTGCCAGCCCGCCGAATTGCTGGACGCGCTGCGCCAGGTTGCGGGCGGCCTGAAATATGTGAGCGCCACGCTGGCCCAGCAACTGGCCAACCATGTCGGCGACGACCATCTGGCGCCGCCCCACGAAAGCCTGTCCGACCGCGAATACCAGACCCTGACCATGATCGCTTCCGGCAAGACCGTCAGCCAGATTGCGCGCGAGCTGTCACTCTCGGTGAAAACCGTCAGCGAATACCGGGCCCGTTTGCTGGTCAAAATGCAGCTAAAAAACAGTGCCGAGCTAACCCACTACGCCATCCGCAACGGCTTGGTAGAATAAGCAGGCGGACGGCCTTGGGAATTGCCGTTTATTAATGCCAAAATGAAACAGGTTTTCTGCCCTCTGCTCGGGGGAATGGCCAGCGCCCCGCACACTTAAGATGCTATCTATAAGTCTATCTTTACGAGGTCGCGCTTCACATGTCCAGCAAACCCACTACTCCGGAGCAGAATCCGGCCGAGATCGCGCGGGAAGCCTTCCGCCGACTGGCCCTGCGGCGCGTTGCGCCGACGCCGGAAGCCTACCGCGACATCTATCACGAAATTGCCGGCACCGCCGCCGTCACGGCCGCGTCGCCACTGGGCGCCATTGATCCCGGTCCCGAATCGGTACTGAGCCAGTTTGCCAACCGTCTAGGCGAACTGAACCATGGCGATCTGGCCGACTTCGGCCGGCGCTGCCAGCGCGCCCTGAAATCGCGCGACTGGGACGGCTATGGCCGCACTCTCAGCCAGCTGGCCGAAAAGCATTTACAGCCAAAACGGGGCGGCGGTATCGAAGTCGCCGGTCTGGGCGGCGAAGATGAACAGAGCCGCACCCTGCGCGACCTGCTCAGCCGCACCCTCACCTACGCCGTTGCCTCACTGCTGAGCGGCGCACCGGTACTGGTGGCAGAAGCCGAATCGCTGGGCGCAGCCACCAAGCTGGCGCACAGCGAAGAAGCGCTGGCCGAGATCGCGGTACGCCTGAAACAGCTGTGCTACCAGATCGAATTGCGCGGTGGCGACAGCGCCGAGCAACAGGAACTGCTGTTACGCCTGTTCCGCCTGCTACTGGAAAACGTCGGCGAACTGCTCGACGACGATAGCTGGCTGCGTGGCCAGATCGAATCGGTACAGCATCTGATTGCCGGTCCGCTCGATGTGCGCGCACTGGAAGATGCCACCCGCAGTCTGAAAGAAGTCATCTACAAGCAGGGCCAGCTCAAGCACAGCCTGTCGGACGTCAAGCTCACCGTCAAGAACATCATGATGACCTTTATCGACCGGCTCGGCCAGGTGGCTGCTTCGACGGGCGACTTCCACGAAAAGATCGGCGGCTATTCGGACAAGATCAGCAAGGCCGACAACATCGCCGAGCTCAACAC
>JAIXXN010000033.1 GCA_027490725.1 Oxalobacteraceae bacterium | reverse complement strand
TTCGCGGCTGTAGCTCAGCTGGATAGAGTACTTGGCTACGAACCAAGGGGTCGTGGGTTCAATTCCTGCCAGCCGCACCAAAATTCGTAAGTGAGAGGGCCTGAAGTGCAAACTTCGGGCCCTTTTGCTATTAGTGTAAGCACTGTGAAGAGAATTGAAAAATTACCTTGCAGAATGCTTCGATCCGATAGGAAAAGCTGTTATAATCCTGTCTTCGCGGCTGTAGCTCAGCTGGATAGAGTACTTGGCTACGAACCAAGGGGTCGTGGGTTCAATTCCTGCCAGCCGCACCAAAATTCGTAAGTGAAAGGGCCTGAAGCGCAAGCTTCGGGCCCTTTTTCTTTGCCCCTGCAAAAATCAGCCGACTCCCGGCAATCGCTTGCGCGATGTTTGAAGCAAGACGTGCTGCAGCGCAATGCGCGTTTCGTTTGGCATTTGTGCGGAAATGGCCGATGATCAGTGGTTCACCGTTGCAGGGGAGTTTGCATGGCTGTTATCACTACCATCGAGGATTTGCGCCAGCTGGCGCAGCGCCGTGTGCCGCGCATGTTTTACGATTACGCCGATGCGGGGTCGTGGACGGAATCGACTTACCGCGCCAACGAAAGCGATTTTCAATCGATCAGATTCCGCCAGCGGGTGGCCGTTAATCTGGAAAACCGTAGTCTGCGTAGCACGATGGTGGGGCTGCCGGTGGCGATGCCGGTGGCGCTGGCGCCGACTGGCCTGACCGGCATGCAGCATGCCGATGGTGAAATTCTGGCGGCCCAGGCGGCGGAAAAATTCGGTGTGCCATTTACGCTCTCCACCATGAGCATCTGTTCGATCGAAGATGTGGCGGCCCATACTAGTCAGCCTTTCTGGTTCCAGCTGTATGTGATGAAGGATCGCGATTTCATTAACCGGTTGATCGATCGGGCCAAGGCGGCGCGCTGTTCGGCGCTAGTGCTGACACTTGATCTGCAGGTACTCGGTCAGCGTCACAAGGATTTGCGCAACGGCTTGTCGGCGCCACCGCGCCTGACGCTGCCGAACATTATCAATATGGCGAGCAAGCCGCGCTGGGTGATGGGTATGCTGCAGACGCCGCGCCGTGGCTTTGGCAATATCGTCGGACATGCAAGTTCGGTGTCGGATATGTCGTCGCTGTCAGCATGGACTAGCCAGCAGTTCGATCTGAGTCTGTCGTGGCGCGATGTGGCGTGGATTAAGGAGCGCTGGGGCGGCAAGCTGATTATCAAGGGCATCATGGATGCCGAAGATGCGCGACTGGCCGTGGATAGTGGCGCGGATGCGCTGATTGTGTCGAATCATGGCGGGCGCCAGCTCGATGGGGCGCAGTCGTCGATCGGTGCTTTGCCGGCTATCGTTGATGCGGTGGGCAGTCAGATCGAGGTGCATATGGACGGTGGCATCCGCTCCGGCCAGGATGTGCTGAAGGCGCTGGCGCTGGGGGCCAAGGGGGTGTACATCGGCCGGCCTTTCCTGTACGGACTGGGTGCCATGGGTCAGCAGGGCGTGACGAAATGTCTGGATATCATCCGCAACGAGCTGGATCTGACCATGGCCTTCTGCGGCCTGCGCGATGTGGCGCAGGTAGACAAGAATATTCTGCTACCCGGTTCTTTCTGAACCATCACGGTGAGCCCGCCGCCAGTCACGCTGGCTGCTCACCACCTCAGCTCACCACATTCTGCGGCGCTCCCGCAACCCAGGCTTCCAGATTGTCGATTAACTGATCCACCAGCACCTGCATGGCCTGACTACTGGCCCATGCCGAATGGGGTGTCAGCAGGAAATTGGGCAGACGCAGATTGAGCAGCACATTGTCCGGCGGCGGCGGCTCCTGCACCAGTACATCGAAACCGGCACCGCCAATCACACCGGCGCGCAAGGCGTCCGCCAGCGCCATTTCATCGACCAGGCCACCGCGTGCAGTGTTAATCAGCAGGGCGCTGCGTTTCATGCGGATCAATTCTTTGGCGCTAATCAGGTTGCGTGTCTGCGCCGTCAGCGGCAGATGCAGGCTGAGAATGTCGGAGCTCTCGAGGACTTCATCGAAGCTCGCTTGGCGCACGCCGTCGGCGGCGGCAGCGCTTAGTGGCGAGCGATTATGCACGATGACCTCCATGCCGAAGGCGCGCGCTATCTGCGCTACCGATTTACCCAGCGCGCCATAGCCCAGCAGGCCCAAACGGCTACCGGCCAGATCGCTGATCGGGTGGCCAAACAGGCAGAAACGCTCGGACTTCTGCCACAGTCCCGCTTCGATATCGGCGCGGTAGGCGACCAGCTGGCGACGCAGCGCGAGGATCAGGGCAAAAGTGTGTTCTGGCAGCGTGTGTACCGCGTAGTTGCGGATGTTGCAAACCACGATGCCGCGCTCGCGACAGGCTGGCAGATCGATGATGTCGGTACCGGTGGCGGCTACGGCGATCATTTTCAGATCCGGCAGCTGCGCCAGATCGGCGCCGCGCAGTGGCACTTTGTTGGTGATGGCGATGCTGGCGCCGGCCTCGCGCAGCCGGGCCACGGCATCGGCTGCACGGGTCTGCGGATATTCGCGCCAGCGGTGTGCGAAGGCGGGGGCACGCACCCGGGCGATGACGCTATCCCGGTCGAGGAAGACGATGCTGTGGGCTTGGTTCATAAGGCGAGCTCAAAGTTGGCGGGGCGTGCCGCTGCGGGAATCTTCGGCAGGCGCATGCCCGGGTGGTTGGAAAACAGTTCGGCGACCCATTCGACAAATACGCGCACCTTGGCCGACAGGTGGCGGTTCTGAGGATACACCACGTGGACCGGCAGCGGGTCCGAGCTCCAGTCGGCGAGAATCTGTTCCAGCGTTCCGGCGCTGAGCATCGGCTCGAGCATGAAGTTCGGCATCTGGACGATGCCGAGACCGGCTAGCCCCGCTGCGGTGTAGGCGACGCTATCGTTGAGGGCGATCACGCCGTGCAGCGGCAACTGGATGCGCTGGTCGTCGCGGGCAAAGTCCCAGTCGAAGATTTTGCCGGTGCGCGAAGAAAAATAATTCACGCAGCGGTGCCGTTTCAGTTCTTCCGGATGGCTGGGACGGCCATATTGATCCAGATACGCGGGCGCGGCGCAGGTGATGAATTCGAGGATGCCGACACGCCGAGCAATCAGGCTGGAGTCGGCCAGTGCGCCGCCGCGTACGGCGCAGTCGACGCCTTCTTCGATCAGGTCGATGGTGCGGTCGCTGCAACCGAGTTCGAGCTGGATGTCGGGATAGCGCCGGAAAAAATCGGGCAGGGCGGGGATCAGCACGCTGCTGGCCAGCCCGGTCGGGGCATCGACCCGCAAACGGCCGCTGGGACTGAGACGGGTGCGCGAGAGCGATTCTTCGGCCTCGCGCACGTCCGACAGGATGCGCAGGCAGCGCTCGTAATATGCGGCGCCATCCGCTGTAACGCTGACCTGACGGGTAGTGCGGTGCAGTAGTTTTACCGATAAGGCTGCTTCCAGCGACTGGATCAGGGTCGACACCGTGGCCTTGGGAAGTTGCATGTGCTCGGCCGCCCGGGTAAAACCGCCGGCATCGACCACTTGCACAAACACTTCCATGGCTTGTAATTTATTCATCAATTCACCCCATTGTTCGGGATCCTGAACAATCAATTCAATTTACCCGTATTTATCGGATTGTAAATCAAGTTTAAGATGCTCGTACTGTTCAAGAATAGTCTCAACAGGAAAGGGGAAGCATATGAAATATCGGGATGGAATTTTCGCTACGCTGGCTCTGGCGCTGACCTCGGTCGCACTGGCGGCGGTGGTGTATACCGATGCCTATTCGCAGGCGGCCAAGGCCGAAGCGAGTGGGGTGCGTGCCCTGACTGAAGCGGCCTCTGGCGCTACGCTGGCCAGCGCCGACCAGCAAGTTCAGACCGGGCAGGCCGGCTAATGAGCGCCGAATACGGGATTGTGATGGGCGAAGCGCTGCCGCAGTTATCGGCGCTGCTGGCCATCCGTAATCTGCAGGTGGCTGCTGCCGAGGGTAATCTCGCGGCGCGCCTGTATGCAGTGGGCGAGGCCACGCCCAAGCGCGATACCCTGATCGTATTCTTCCACGGCGGCGGTTTCGTTGGTGGCGATCTCGATGATGCCGACCTGTTCCTGCGTCATCTGGCCGATGAGAATCCCACGGCGCTGGTGCTGGCCAGCAGTTATACGCTGGCCGCCGTGAAGCCGTTTCCGGCGGCAGTCGAAGACGCCCACGCCGTGCTGCTGTGGGCGAAAAAGCACAAGGCCAAACTGGGCTGGACCGGCAAACGTCTGATCGTGGCCGGTATTGAAGCGGGTGCCAATCTGGCAGCGGTGTGCACGCTGATGGCACGTGACCGGGGTGGCCCGGCACTGGCTGGCCAGATTCTGATCATGCCGATGCTGGACCCTGGACTGAGCACCTGTTCCATGCGCGAGATGCAGCATGATCAGGACTTACTGGAAGTGGCGGATGCCTGCGCGGCGGCATATCGCGGCTACCTGCCGAATGCCGCTGATCGCATCCATCCGTATGCCTCGCCGCTGCAATCGAGCCGTTTGAAAAACCTGCCGCCGGCGCTGATTCTGACCACCGAGGACGATCCGCTGCGTGACGAAGCCGAACAGTATGCTGCCAAATTAATGGCGTGCGGGGTGAAGACCAGCGTCACCCGCATGCCGCCAGCGCCCCTGCTGGAAACCGGGGCGCGCAATGAATGTGCGTGCAAGCGCTACGCACTGGGCGAAATCGCCTGCTTTATCGCTGGTCTGGAACGGGCTGATATGCCAGCCTCAGATTAACGCCGCCTAACACTCCTGCAGTACCAAGTAACACGTCCCCACTGGCTTGCCAGCGGGGCGCTAGTACCGTGCGCTCGTAAGCTGACTTCTCGAGATTTCGACGAGCTGTCCGGTGCCGCCAATTCTATTAAATATTTTCATGTAAAAAGGGATAAAAATGAAAAACATTAAATCTGTAAGCGCCATGAGCCGGCCATTGGCTGGCGCCATGGCGTTGGCGGGACTGGTCACGCTGGCCACACTGAGCCTGTCTGGCTGCGACAGTGCGACCGGCAAGACTGCCGAAGCACCGGCCGCAGGTGGCCCACCGGTGTCGGCCGCCGTGGTGGTCGAGAAATCCATTACCGAGACCCAGCAGTTTTCGGGTCGTCTGGAAGCGATCGAACAGGTACAGATCCGTTCGCGCGTGGCGGGCTTCATTACGGCGATTAACTTCAAGCCGGGCAGTCAGGTAAAAAAGGGTGATGTGCTGTTCGTGATCGATCCGCGACCATTCCAGGCGGAAGCCGATCGTGCCGAAGCGGCAGCCGGTTCAGCACGTGCCAAGGCCGATCTGGCAAAGCTGGAACTGAATCGTGCGGAAAAACTGCTGGCCGATAAAGCGATCGCCCAGCGTGAATACGACGAACGTGCTTCGATCTTCAAGCAACTCGACGCCGACGCCCGCGCCGCGCAGGCGCAGCACGAAGCTGCGCGCCTGAATCTGGGCTACACCCGGGTGCAGTCGCCCATCAATGGCCGGGTATCGAAAGCGGAAATCACGCTGGGTAATCTGGTTGACGCGTCGGCGGTACTGACGTCGGTGGTGTCGCTCGAACATATCTACGCCTCGTTTGACGGCGATGAAGAAACCTATCTGCGGGTTGGCGCGGCGGCCCATCAGGGCAAACCGGCCACGGTACGCATCGGCCTGGCTAACGAGGAAGGCTTCCCGCATGAGGGCAAGTTGGAATTCGTCGACAACCAGCTCGATGCGCGTAGCGGTTCGGTGCGGATGCGTGCCACGCTGGCCAATGCCGATGGTGTGCTGGTGCCGGGTCTGTTCGCACGCGTGCAGCTGGCCGGCTCCGGCAACGCCAGCAATGCGCTGCTGATTAACGAGCGCGCGGTGAGTACCGACCAGAATCGCAAATTCGTGTTCGTGGTGGATAAGGACAACAAGGCGGAATACCGTCCGGTGGTGCTCGGCCCGATGGTCGACGGCCTGCGGGTGGTGCGTGACGGCCTGAAACCGGGCGAGAAGATCGTCGTGAATGGTCTGCAGCGCGTCCGTCCCGGCGCACCGATTACGCCGAACGTGGTGGCCATGGTGGAAAAAGTCGCCGTCGCCAAGACTGGCACTAGCAAGGAATAAGACTCTATGAATATCTCCCGATTTTTTGTCGACAAGCCGATTTTTGCGGCGGTTCTGTCGATCGTCATTTTTGTCGCGGGCCTGATTGCGATCTTCAAGCTACCAATCTCCGAGTATCCGGACGTGGTGCCGCCTTCAGTGGTGGTGCGCGCCCAGTATCCGGGCGCGAATCCGAAGATCATCGCCGAAACCGTGGCCGCGCCACTGGAAGAGCAGATCAACGGTGTCGAGAACATGCTGTATATGTCCTCGCAAAACACTTCGGATGGCGCGCTGGCGCTGACCGTTACCTTCAAAATCGGCACCAACGTCGAACAGGCCGAAACGCAGGTGCAGAACCGCGTGCAGCGCGCCTTGCCACGTCTGCCGGACGAAGTGCGCCAGATCGGCGTCACCACGGTTAAGTCCTCGCCCAACCTGACCATGGTGGTCCACCTGAATTCGCCGAACGGCCGTTACGACGACCTGTATCTGCGTAATTACGCGGTGCTCAACATCAAAGACCAGCTGGCGCGTCTGCCCGGCATGGGCGAGGTGCAACTGTTCGGTTCGGGCGATTACGCAATGCGCGTCTGGCTCGATCCGCAGAAAGTGGCGCAGCGTGGCCTGATCGCCAGTGATATCGTCACTGCGATCCGCGAGCAGAACGTGCAGGTGGCTGCCGGTGTGCTTGGCCAAGGCCCGAGCAAGGGTGCTGACTTCCAGCTGACCGTGAATACCCAGGGGCGTCTGCAGTCGGAGGAAGAATTCGGCAACATCGTCCTGAAGACCAATAGCAACGGCGGGGTCACACTGCTGAAAGATGTCGCGCGTCTGGAAATGGGCTCGAACTCCTACGCTTTGCGTTCGCTGCTGAACAATAAATCGGCGGTAGCGATCCCGATTTTCGAAGCACCTAACGCGAATGCGCTGCAACTGTCGTCTGACGTACGTGCCACCATGGCCCGTCTGTCGAAAGATTTCCCGGAAGGCGTCGAATACAGCATTGTGTACGACCCGACCCAATTCGTGCGTGAATCGATCCGCTCTGTCATCCACACCCTGATCGAAGCGATCATTCTGGTGGCACTGGTAGTGATCGTGTTCCTGCAAACCTGGCGCGCATCGGTGATTCCGCTGCTGGCCGTGCCGGTGTCGGTGGTAGGTACTTTCGCCGTGATGCTGGGCTTCGGCTTCTCGATCAATACGCTGTCGCTGTTTGGTCTGGTGCTGGCGATCGGTATCGTGGTCGATGATGCCATCGTGGTGGTGGAAAACGTCGAGCGTAATATTCACGACGGCCTGAATCCGCGTGAAGCGACCATTCAGGCGATGAAAGAGGTGAGTGGTCCGATTATCGCCATTGCACTGGTGCTGTGCGCGGTGTTCGTGCCGATCGCGTTTGTCTCGGGTCTGTCCGGCCAGTTCTACAAACAGTTTGCGCTGACCATCGCGATTTCGACCGTGATTTCCGCTTTCAGTTCGCTGACGCTGGCGCCAGCGCTGGCCGCTGCGCTGCTGAAGCCCCACGATGCGCCGAAAGATGCACTGACCCGCGCCATGGATGGCGTGTTCGGCGGCTTCTTCAAGTGGTTCAACCGCTTCTTCAACCGCGCTTCGCAGCGCTATGAAACCGGCGTGACGGGCGTGTTGAAGCGCAAGGGTTCGTCGCTGGTGGTGTACGCCGTGCTGGCAGTGGCTGCAGGCTTCATGTTCAAGCTGGTGCCACCGGGCTTTGTGCCGGCGCAGGATAAGCAGTACCTGATCGGCTTCGCCCAGTTGCCCGATGCAGCGTCGCTGGACCGCACCGATGCCGTGATTCGCCAGATGTCGGACATCGCCAAGGAAATCCCCGGCGTGGAAAATTCGATTTCTTTCCCGGGTCTGTCGATCAACGGCTTTACCAATGCACCGAACGCCGGCATCGTGTTTACGGGTCTGAAGCCGTTCGACCAGCGCACCAAGCCTGGCGAGACGGCCGAAGCGATTGCCGCGGAAATCAACAAGCGCATGGGGGCGATTGAAGGTGCGTTCGTGATGGTACTGCCACCGCCGCCAGTGAATGGTCTGGGTACGACCGGTGGTTTCAAACTGATGCTGGAAGACCGCGACAACCTCGGTTACGACGCACTGTATAAAGCCGTGCAGGCGGTGCAGATGAAAGCGTGGCAGAACCCGAAACTGGCTGGCGTGTTCTCGAGCTATCAGATCAATGTGCCGCAGCTGTTTGCCGACATTGACCGTGTCAAAGCCAAGCAACTGGGCGTGCCGCTGAATACCATTTACCAGACCTTGCAGATCAATCTCGGTTCGCTGTATGTGAATGACTTCAATCAGTTCGGTCGTACCTATCAGGTGCGGGTGCAGGCTGACCAGCAGTTCCGTTCGCGTGCCGAAGATATCGCCCAGCTGAAAGTGCGTAACGACAAAGGCGAGATGATTCCGCTGTCTTCGCTGATGCGGGTTACCGACAGCTATGGTCCGGACCGGGTGCAGCGTTACAACGCCTACGTGGCTGCCGAGATCAATGGTGCACCGGCGCCCGGTATTTCGTCCGGTGAAGCGCAGGCGGAAATGACCAAGATCGTTAATGAAGTGCTGCCGAAAGGCATAGGCTACGAATGGACCGAGCTGGTATATCAGGACATCCTGTCGGGTAACACCATGATCTATGTGTTCCCGCTGTGCGTGCTGCTGGTGTTCCTGGTGCTGGCGGCCCAGTATGAAAGCTGGACTTTGCCACTGGCGGTGATTCTGATCGTACCGATGTCTATTCTGTGCGCCCTGATCGGCGTGAAGCTGACCCACGGTGATAACAATGTGTTCACCCAGATCGCGCTGTTTGTGCTGGTGGGGCTGGCCTCGAAGAACGCGATTCTGATCGTCGAATTTGCCCGCGAGCTGGAACACCATGGGCGCAGCATCGTCGAAGCGGCACTGGAAGCCTGCCGTCTGCGTCTGCGTCCGATTCTGATGACCTCGATCGCCTTCATCATGGGTGTGCTGCCGCTGGTGTTCTCGCACGGTGCCGGTGCCGAAATGCGCCATGCCATGGGGGTGGCGGTGTTTTCCGGGATGCTGGGCGTGACCTTCTTTGGTCTGTTCCTGACGCCGGTGTTCTATGTGCTGCTGCGTCAACTGGCGGTGCGTCTCGAGAAGAAAAAAGACCTTGCCGTGCCGCCTGCGGCTGCGCAACAACTGGAAGGGAAGCATTGAAATGACTAAATTGAACATGATTGCCCGGGGCGTTGCGCCAGTGCTGGCGGCCTTGCTGATGACGGCCTGCGCTGCACCGGAATTCCGCCAGCCGGCTATCGAGGTGCCCGCCGCCTACAAGGAAAGCCATGGCGTACGTACCGCCGCTGACGGCAGTACCTGGCAAGCGGCGCAGCCGGCCGAAGCGCAGCCGCGCGGTGAATGGTGGCTGGCGTTTCAGGACCCGGCCCTCAACGAGCTGATTGCCGATGCCACCCGCGCCAATGCCAATCTGGCGGTGGCGGCGGCGCGCGTCAAGCAGGCGCGTGCCGTGGCCGGCATCGCTGCAGCGGATCGCATCCCGCAGGTGGGCGTGAGTGCCGGCGCCCAGCGTCAGCGTGCCTCCGACCTGTCGCTCGGTCTGCCAGCCGGCACCCCGGTGGCGCCGGCCAATGGCTTTAATGCCAGCCTGACGGCCAGTTACGAAGTCGATCTGTTCGGGCGGGTGTCGAGCAATGTCAGTGCGGCGCGTAGCGATGCTGCCTCGGTGGAAGCGACTTACCGCTCGGTGCTGTTGGCGGTGCAGGCTGACGTGGCGCAGACCTATTTCCGGCTGCGGTCGACCGACGCCGAACTGGAAACGCTGAACCGTACCGTGCAGACCCGTGAAGAGAACGTTAAAGTCAATCAGCGCCGCTTCGATCTGGGTGATATTGGCGAATTCGATCTGGCACGCGCCAGAACCGAACTGGCGAATGCCCGTGCCGAAGCGATTGGCCTGCAACGCCAGCGCGCCAGCACCGAGCATGCGCTGGCAGTCTTGCTGGGCAAGCCGGCGGCCAGTTATTCGGCTGGCGCCAGTCCGCTCAGTGATAGCGCGCTGTTACCGGAAGTGCCACTCGGTCTGCCATCGAGCTTGCTGGAGCGTCGTCCAGACATCGCCGCGGCACAGCGCAGCATGGAGGCGGCCAACGCCCGTATCGGCGTGGCCCGTTCGGCCATGTTCCCGGCGCTGACCCTGAATGCCGCTGCCGCCGGTGCTTCCGGCGGCACGGTGGCGGAGGTGTTCAAATGGAGTAGCCGCTCGTGGGTGCTGGGTGCCATGATGTCGATGCCTTTGCTGGACGGTGGCCGTAATCAGGCGAATATCAGCCGTGCCGAAGCGGCGCTGGAAGAATCGGTGGGTAGTTACCGCCAGAGCGTGCTGCAGGCCTTCGCCGAAGTGGAAGATAATCTGGCCGGTTTGCGGATACAGTCGGATCAGATGATTCAACTGGAGCAGGCACTGGTGTCGGCACGCCGTTCGGCCGAACTGGCGCAGAAACTGTATAACGCCGGTCGTTCCAGTTACCTCGATCTGCTTGATGCGCAGCGCAATCAGGCTGCCGCCGAGCGCAGCGTGGTGCAATTGCGCGGCAGCCGCGCCATTACCACCGTTGCGCTGATCCGTGCATTGGGTGGCGGCTGGGGACCTGCGCCGACTGGCCAGCAGTTAGCGCGTCAGTAAGCGGCGCACAGTAAGCGGCGCACATTAAGCGGCGCACATTAAGTGGCGGCAGTACCAGCGTACCGGGCGGGGTCGGGCCGGGCAAGTTGTAATCTCAGCGGAAGTACCGCTTGAGCCTGCACTTTGCCCGATCTAACCCCGCTTTTTATCGTCTTTAGAGTAATTGCTTTAAGATAACTTATATTATCGCTTGACAACAGTTGTTGTGAATGTTTTAATGACGCATCTACACGATTTCTGGAGTTTTAGTGATGAAAAAATTGCCTCTGTTTCTGGCCGCTCTGGCGCTGACCGGCACTGCCAACGCTACTGTGCTGCAGTTCGATTTCACTGCAAAAATTCAGGAGATGGTGGAGTTTTCGCCGCTGAGCTTTAGCGGCGGATTGGTCAATAGCAGCAGTCTGTCCGGCTCCACCGTGTCGGTGGGCGATGTGATCCGTGGCCACTTCAGCTACGATACGACGACCGGCCAGTTCGGTAGTTTCAGCGGTATGGCAATGTATGCTGCACCTGCGGCGCAGAATGCGCTGAGCGCCGCCATCGGCCAGCAGGCAATGGCGCTCGATGCGCCGCTGAGCAGCAGCACCAATGTTCAGGTGGCAAATAATGCCGCGAATCTGCATGGTGCCGACAGTTTCGGGATCGCCAATGTCAGCGCCAATCAGGTCGCTTCGCAAATGATGGCGCTCAGCCTGTTCGACAGCAGCGGCACCGCGTTCAGCACGAATGCGCTGCCTGCCAGTCTGGATTTCGCAGCGTTCAATAGCTCGAGCTTCTATTACACCTACTCGTCGACGGCTACCCACGCCATGATGGGCGCTAACGGTATGCTGACCTCGCTGACGGTGAGCCCGGTGTCCGGCGGCGGGAATAGCATTACCCCGGTACCGGAACCAGAAACCTACGCCATGCTGCTGGCTGGTCTGGGTCTGCTGGGCTGGACCGCCCGCCGTCGTCAGCAGCGCTAATCCCCGCGCGCTCGCTGCCGAGCCGAGCGCCTGACTTTCCCTGCCTATCTTGCTGTGTGCCGCCCGGTGTGCAGCATCACGTCTGGCGCAAATCAGTTCACAAAAAAGCAACAGTTTACGGCTCAAAAACGGCTCAAAATAAGTTTCATAGGAAATATTTTGATCTAAATGACAAAAAAAGTTGCTATTCGTGAATGTTGTGTCAAACTTATGCGAATCGGTTTTTTTTAATTCTTTTGGTTGATGCAGGAGTGCAAGATGGCGGGTCGTAGCGTAAGTGCGGGCGTATTTTTCAGTACCGATGGCGTCCAGCGCATGGCTTTTCAGGCGCTCTGCGGCGAAATGTTCGCCCAGTTGCATCTGGCCGAGCAGCTCGAACAGGTCGTCGCGCAACTGGGCCAGCGTCAACCCGATCTGCTGATTCTCGATCTGAATGGCTACCAGTATCTCAATGAACTGGCGGGTATCGGCACACTGATCCGCAGCCGCGCCGGTGCGCCGGTGCTGGTGCTGTGTCCCTACGATCACACGGCCTGGCTGCCGGAGTTGATGACTTTCGGCCATTTTGACTACCGTATCTGCCCGCTGATCGACGATGAGCTGCGCCAGTCTGTGGCACAGGCACTGACCCAGCCGGTGGATGCGGCAGCGGCGCTGCAGCAGCAATTGCTGGACAAGGAAAAAGAACTGCGCGATGTGCTGGGCGTGCAGCGTAGTCTGCAACGGGCACTGGCCAGTATCGAGCCGGTTGAAACCATGGCGGCCCATATCTGTCTGGCACTCTGCAATTTCCCCGGTGTGCGACATACCGCCGTGCTGCATATGAAGGAACGCGGCGATCTGCAGTTGCTGGCGCAGGAATCGCGCAACCATCTGGATCTGGCGCGCCTGCTGCAACGTCGTGACCGTCTGCTGCAATCGCCACTGCGCGAGATTTTCCCGCCCTTGCTGTCGGTAGCGCGCGGTGAACTGATGCTGCTCGATGCGCCGGAAAAAGCCGGCAACCCCGAATTCGCTATGGCGCTGCATGATCGCGGTGTACGCATGGTGCTGTCGCTGCCGCTGCGCGCGGCACCGGGCGGCCCGGAAATTGGCGCAATCTGCCTGATGTTCGATCGCCACATCATGTTCTCGCGCGAGCAGTTTGCCTGCTTTAGCGGTCTGGCCCAGATCATCAGCTTTGCGATGGGCATGAGCGCGCTGCAGCACCAGAACGAAGAACTGAACGGCCAGCTGTCGCAAATGAGCACCGTTGACACCCTGACCGGTGCGGCCAACCGACGTGCCGGCGAGGAAATGCTCGACCATGAACTGCGCCGTGCGCGCCGTTACGGGATTGCCCTGGCGGTGCTGTCCTTCGATGTGGTGGGCTTCCAGTCCGACAATGATATCTATGGCTCCAACGTGGGCGACGCGGTGCTGCGCAGCGTGGCGGCGATCGTCAAGGAACGCCTGCGTACCTCCGATCTGCTGGCGCGTATGCAGGGCGAGCAATTTATCGTGATCGCCACCCATACCAATGCGGTCGACGCGATGCGACTGGCCGAGAAGCTGCGCAAGGCCATCATGGAAGCCGATCTGCCGAGCGAGGCGACGGTGGTGATCAGTCTGAGCGTGAGCCAGACCCGTACTGACGATGGCGTCGCTGCAGTACTCGAGCGTCTCGATGTGGCGTTGCAACGCGCCAAGCGGGTGGGGCGCTGCTGTATCGAACTGGCAGATTAAACGCTGCCAGCGCAGGCGAGGCTAGACCTGCGGCGGCCGATGGCGTAGTCTTGCGGTATTTTTTCGGTACCGTGGATAATTTATGCTGTATTGGCTAAGGCACTACCGGCGCGCTTACCTCGCTGGCGATCTATCTGCCGGTCTGGTGGTGGCCATGATGATGATCCCGCAGGGCACCGCGTATGCGCTGGTGGCCGGTCTGCCGCCAGTGGTCGGGATCTACGCCAGCATTCTCCCTCCGATTATCTATGCGCTGTTCGGCAGCAGCATGACCCAGTCGGTCGGGCCGATGGCGATTATTTCGCTGATGACGGCGACCGTGATTGCCCCTCTGGCAGCCCCCGGCTCCACGCTGGCAGTGGTGCTGGCGGCGCAACTGGCGCTGGTTTCCGGCGTAGTGCTGTTACTTTGCGGCCTGCTGCGACTGGGCTTTCTCGCCAATTTCTTCTCCCGTCCTGTGATGAACGGCTTTACCGTCGGCTCGGCGCTGCTGATCGCCTACGACCAGTTGCACACGCTGCTCGGTGCCGCGCTGCCGCACTGGCACACCCCGAGTGCCGCGCTGGGGCTGGGTGCCTTGCTGCTGCTGGTGCTGGCGCGCCTGTATCTGGCGCGGTTGCTGGGACGCTGCGGTGTGTCGGCCGGCGTGGCCGATATCGCTGCCAAGCTGGCGCCGATGCTGGTAGTGCTGGGCGGGATCGCGCTGATGGCCGGCACGGATCTGGCGCAGCAGGGCGTACGTACCACCGGCCTGATACCTGGCGGTCTGCCGCAGCTGAATCTGGCCACCTCGGCGCAGCACTGGCGTAGCTTGCTGCAACCGGGGCTGCTGATCGGCTTTATCGTGTTCCTGATGTCGATGTCGGCGGCCCAGTCACTGGCGCTGAAACGCAATGAAAAGCTGGTCAGCAACCATGAGCTGATCGGGCTGGGCGCAGCCAATCTCGCCAGCGCACTGACCGGCGGCTTGCCCGTCACGGGCAGCCTGTCGCGCTCCGCGGTGAACTTCGCCGCAGGCGCGCATACTCCGCTGGCCAGTCTGGTCACGGCCGCTTTGCTGGCCGCTGCCTTGCTACTGCCGACCGGCTGGCTGGCGCTGCTACCGCTGCCGGTGCTGGCGGCCACCATCATCGTTGCGGTACTCGGTCTGCTGGATCTGGGCATCCTGCGTACCGCCTGGGAATACGACCGTGGCGATGTGCTGGCCTGGGGGGCGACCTGCCTCGGCGTGGTGCTGCTCGGCGTGGAAGACGGTGTGGTGGTCGGGGTGGCACTCTCGATGGGCACCCTGATCTGGCGTGCCAGCCGGCCCCATATCGCGGTGCTGGGACGTATCGCGGGCAGCGAGCATTTCCGGAATATCGAGCGCTATCCGGCGCAAACCCGCCCGGAATTGCTGGTGCTGCGCATCGACGCCAATCTGTTCTTCGGCAATATGGAAGCGGTCACCGAGCGTATCGAGAGCGAACTGGCGAGCCACCCGACAGCGCGCAATCTGGTGCTGGTAATGAGTGCTGTCAGCTCGATCGATACCAGCGCCCTGTATGCACTGTCGGAACTGAATCAGCGTATGGCACGGCGCGGACTGGGCCTGCATCTGGCCGAAGTCAAAGGTCCGGTGCTGGACCGGCTGCGCCAGAGTGCCTTGCTACGCGAACTCAATGGCCAGCTGTATCTGAGTACCGCGATGGCTTGCGATGCGCTGCGTTGAAATGCGTGGACTTCGGCGCGCTTTGAACCTATGATTTCAGGCGTTGTCATCAGACCAACCCCAAACCATGGTGAGCCGATGTTAGAGCGTTTTGCCCGCCGCGCTGGCCGGATCTCGATTGGCGTGTACGTCAGCGTAACGCTGACCGCCGTCGTGACACTGGTACTGACTACCTTTGCCCTGTATTTCTATCAGGTGGAACGCGCCCAGCGCTGGGAACAGCTGCATCGGACGCTGGCCGAAAGTGCCGAGGAACTGGCGGTGGCAGTGGCGCTGCCAGCCTGGAATTTTGATGAAACCCAGATCATCACCATCATGAAAAGCGGTCTGAGTAACCGCAATCTGTATGGCAGCAGCGTGGCGCCCGTTTCGAATAGCCAGCCCTTTATTCTGATGCGCAGCCAGGCCGGCCAGTTGGTGAGCAGCAGCCAGCTACCGCAACGTGCCGATCTGCTGTCGGCCTGGCGGCCTATCATCGTTGGCGGTCAGCAGATCGGTACCATCACCGTGTATGCCACGCCGACCGAACTGGTCGAACAGTTACGCAAACGCCTGTACACCATCATCGGGATGATCTTCGTGATGGTGCTGACGCTGGTGCTGGCCTTGTACGTGCTGCTGTGGCATCTGGTACTCAAACCGTTGACCAGCATCGAGCGCTATGCCGCGAATGTGAAAGCGGGCCAGAATCCCGGCGCGGCACCGCCCAAGGACCTGTTCCTTGGCGAACTGAAAACGCTGAATAGTTCGATCCGTGCGATGGTGCGGGTGATGGATAGCCGTTATGTGGCCATGCATGCCAGCGAGGAGCGCCTGCAGATCGCGACCAGTGCGGCAGCAATCGGGATCTGGGACTGGAATATCGCCGACGATGTGGTGGTATGGGACGAGCAGATGTACCGGCTGTTCGGTATCGAAGGCGGTACCCTGGCCCGGCCGATGCAGCATTGGCGCAGCATGATGCACCCCGATGATGCGATACCCACCGAAGCGTTGCTGCAGCAGGCCCTCGATGGCAGGGCAGAATTCGATGTGGAATTCCGGATCGTCTGGGCCGATGGTTCGGTGCGTCATATCAAGGCTGATGCCATGATCTTCCGCAGTGCCGATGGCAAGCCGGCACGCATGGTGGGGGTGAATTACGATGTTACGGAAAGCCGCGAAGCGGCGCAGGAATTGCGGCGTCACCGCATCCATCTGGAGGATCTGGTGACGCAGCGTACCAATGCGCTGTCGGTGGCGGTGCTGCAGGCGCAGGCGGCCAACCGGGCCAAGAGCACCTTCCTGGCCAACATGAGCCATGAGTTGCGTACGCCGCTGCATTCCGTGATCGGTTTTTCGCGCCTGATGGCGGATTCGAAAAACATGTTGCCGGAGGAAAAGCGCAATCTGGCGATTATTCACCGCTCCGGCCAGCATCTGCTGACCCTGATTAACGATATTCTGGAGCTGTCGAAAATCGAGGCCGGACGCACCGTCCTGCAGACCGAGGTGGTGGTGCTGGCCGATATGCTGCAGGAAGTAATCGATATGGTCAGCATGAAGGCCGAGCAGAATGGCGTGCAATTATTGCTGGAGGCGGAAGGCTTGCCACCCGACGCCTGTGTGGATGGTACCCGGCTGCGCCAGGTGCTGATCAACCTGCTGTCGAATGCGATCAAATTTGCACCGCACGGACAGGTCACACTGGCGGTACAGGGGCAGTCCGTGGCTGATGCGGCGGGCGAACAGTATGCGCTGGTATTCACCGTACGCGACAACGGTCCGGGTATCGCCGCCGAGGATCAGCAGCGCATCTTCGAACCGTTCATACAGGCCGACACGCCGGGCGCGCATGAAGGCACCGGGCTGGGGCTGACGATTTCGCGCGAGTTCGTGCAACTGATGGGCGGAGAACTGACGCTGGAATCGCAAGCGGGTGCCGGGGCGAGCTTCCGTTTCAGTCTGTTACTGCCACGCGACGGCGCCGCGCCGGCGCCCGGCGGCAATGAAGTTAGCGTCAGTGTGGCAGCGCTCGGCGAGGCGCGCGCAGCGCCGCCTCCCGGTCTGTCGCGAGACGATCTGGCCGCGCTCGATCCGGCGCTGCGGCGGGCTCTGATGAAGGCGCTGCTGGAACTGAATCTGGGACGGGTGGCGCAGTTGCTGGCACCCTTGCCGGCACCGCTGGTGGCGGCCGTCGAACATATGCTGCGCCAGCACCAGTATCCACAGCTGTGTGGTCTGCTGGACGATGCGGAAAACGGCACAGCCAGCGTAAGCTGATCGGTATATCATAGTGCTGCCCGGCAGCGGCAGACAGCGTGAGAAAGTGTTTACATGGTGCGGGAATATTCGGAACAGGCAGGTAAAGGTGAAGTGCTGATCGTGGAAGACACGCCAGCCTCGCTCAAGCTGCTCAGCGATCTGCTGACGGAAGCAGGTTATTACGTGCGACAGGCGCCGAATGGCGAGCTGGCGCTATGGACCGTCCAATCGCGTCCACCGGAACTGATTCTGCTCGATATCCGCATGCCCGGCATAGATGGTTTCGAAGTCTGCCAGCGCCTGAAAGCCACGCCGGAGCTGTGCCAGATTCCCGTGATTTTCCTGTCGGCGCAGCACGACACCGACGACAGGGTACGCGGCTTTGCGCTGGGCGCGGTGGACTTTATCGCCAAGCCGTTTCAGGCCGAAGAGATTCTGGCCCGTACCGATGCCCATGTGCGGCTAGCCCGCGCACAGAAGGCGCTGGCGGCGGAACGGGCCATGCTCGAGCAGCGGGTCAGCGAGCGTACCGCGCAGCTATCGGCGCTGGCCGCATCGCTGGAACAGGAAGTCCAGCAGCGCCGTGCGAACGAAGAGTTCATGCGCCTTGCCAGTCAGGTTTTCGAAGCGACGCAGGATGCGATTGTGGTGTCTGATCGGCGCGGCTGCATTGTTGCGTCGAATCCGGCGTTCACCCGCATTTCCGGCTATGCAGGCGAGGAAGCGATCGGGCAGGGCGTGATCATGCTGCATGCCGGGGAAACCGACCAGCACACCTACGAGGCCATGTCGCAGGCCATCGTCCAGACCGGCCACTGGTCGGGTGAAATCATGGCGCGCCGCAAGAACGGCGACACCTTTCCCGGCTTGCTCAGTGTTTCGGTGGTGCGCGACGCGCAGGGCGAGATTTGCAACCACGTCGCGGTGTTCATGGATATCACCGAACGCAAGGCCGAGCAGCATCTGATCGACTTCCTGTCGCACCACGATGCGCTGACCGGGCTGCCGAACCGGATGCTGGCGCGTCAGCGTTTCGAGCAGACGCTGGCGACGGCGCGGCGCGAAGGACGCTGCGTCGCGGTGATGTGTCTCGACCTGGATCACTTCAAGAGCATTAACGATTCGTATGGTCACCATGTGGGCGATCAGGCCTTGCAGGCGGTGGCCAAATTCCTTGGCGAGTGCGTCGGTGAGGGCAATACCGTAACCCGCCAGGGCGGCGACGAATTCCAGATCATTATTGCCGACGAGCGTCAGCTGGCGCACACCATGGCGCTGGCGCAGCGCATACTCGCTGGCCTGCGCATGGAACGCCAGATCGACGGGCGGGCAATCAGTATCACCTCGAGTATCGGGATTGCCGTGAGCCTGACCGATGGCGACAGTTTTGACGAACTGGTGCGCAATGGCGATACGGCGCTATTCCGCGCCAAGGAAGTCGGCCGCGATAACTATGCCTTCTTCACCGAACGCATGGATGCCGAGGTGCGTGACCGGCTGGCGATCCAGAACCAGCTGCGGGGTGCGATCGCGCGCGATGAATTCGCAGTCTACTATCAGCCGCAAATGTGCCTGCGCAGCGGCGCCATTGTCGGCGCCGAAGCACTGCTGCGCTGGGATAGCGCGGTACTGGGACGTGTGCCGCCGGACCGGTTCATTCCGCTGGCCGAAGAATACGGGCTGGTGACCCAGATCGGCGAGTGGGTGCTGGCCAGCGTGTGCGCCCAGATCCGCCGCTGGCATGACGCGGGACTGGGTGACATCAAGGTCGGCGTGAATCTGTCGGCCGGCCAGTTTGGCAACGACGGCACGGTGCCGTATGTGGAAAGCACGCTGCGCCACTTCGAGGTGGACCCGCAATGTCTGGGACTGGAAATTACCGAAGGTACGGTGATGGGGGATCCGGACAAAGCAGTAGCAGCGCTGCGTCGCCTGAAAGCCATCGGCGTGAGCATTTCGCTCGACGATTTCGGCACCGGTTACTCCAGTCTCAGTTATCTGAAGCGTTTCCCCATTGACGTGCTGAAGATCGATAAATCATTCGTCGATGACGTGACCAGCAATCAGGCCGATGCGGCAATTGCCCTGTCGGTGGTGTCGCTGGCGCACAATCTGAATATGCGGGTGATCGCGGAAGGCGTGGAAACCCGCGAGCAGATGGAGTTTCTGACCCGTCATGGCTGCGACGAGATGCAGGGCTATTATTTCAGCCGCCCCGTCGACGTGGCGGCCTTTACCGCTTTGCTGCGTGAGCGGCGTTGTTTGCAGGATCTGGTTTAAACCGATGCCACAGGAGTGTTATGGATAAGAAGTTCACTGCCGCCTTGACCGGCGCAAGTCTGATGGGGGCCTTGTTCGCCACGCCGCTGATGATCACGGCGCCAGCCGCGCAGGCTGCGCCAGCGCGCGCGACTGCTGGCAAGGCCGAGCGGCCCGGCCCAGCCGATGCACGTTTCAAGGCAATTTATACCGCCGAGTGGAAGTGGCGCCTGAGCCAGAAGCAGGAAGAGGGCGAAGATGACGATGACAGCGGGGTTTCGGCCTCGCTGCCGCGCATCGATGCCGCCACCCAGAAGCAGCGGCTGGCCTACTGGCAGGGGGTGATGAAGCAGCTCGACGGCATACGCGAAGCGCAGCTGTCGGCGCCAGAGCAGGTCAACTATCAGGTCTACAAGGCGCAGATTGCCGCGCTGATCGCCGGTCAGCAGTTCCGCGAATACGAGAAACCGCTCAATGCCGATTCCGCCTTCTGGTCGAATACTGCCGGTGGTGCACGCCGCGTGATGAGCACGGAAAAACAGTTGCGTGATTACCTGAAGCAGCTGGCCGATATGCCGCGCTACTTCAACGACGAAATCGATAATATGCGCGCCGGTCTGGCACGCGGCTTCACGCCGCCAAAGGTGACGCTGATCGGTCGGGACAGTTCGATTACCTCCGTGACGGACGCCAAGACGGCGCAGGACACCATCTACTACCTGCCATTCAAGGCCTTGCCGGCGACGATACCGGCTGCCGAACAGGCTGCATTGCGGGCCCAGGCTGTGCAGACCATCGAGTCCTCGGTGCTGCCGGCCTACCGCAAGCTGCTGCAGTTTATGCGCGAAGAATATGTGCCGAAGGCGCGTGAAGCGCTGGCGGCCGAGAGCCTGCCCGACGGTAAAGCCTATTACCAGTCGAAGATCGTGGAATTCACCACCACTGCCATGAGTGCCGACCAGATTCACCAGATCGGTTTATCCGAGATGGCCAAAATCCGCGCCGAGATGCACCAGGTGATCAAGCAGACCGGTTTTGAAGGCGATCTGCCCGCCTTCCTGCAATTCCTGCGCAGCGATCCGCGCTTTTACGCCAAGACGCCGGAAGAACTGCTGATGCGTTCGGCGTGGGTGGCAAAAAAATTCGACGCCAAAGTCAGTCAGTATTTCGGCTATCTGCCACGCCGCCGTTTTGCCGTGATTCCGGTACCGGACGATCAGGCGCCGTTCTACACTTCTGGCCGTGGCGGACCCGGGGTGTATCTGGTGAATACCTATAATCTGCCATCGCGGGCGCTGTATTCCATGCCGGCGCTGACGCTGCACGAATCGGCGCCGGGCCATGCTTTCCAGATGCCGGTGGCGATGGAGCAGAAGGGCCGTCCGGCCTTCCGCAATGCGTATATCTCCGCCTTTGGCGAGGGCTGGGCGCTGTATTCGGAGCGGCTCGGGGTGGAGATGGGGATTTACGAGACGCCGTATGAAATGTTCGGCATGCTCAGTTATCAGGCCTGGCGTGCCTCGCGGCTGGTGGTCGATACGGGCATCCACAGCAAGGGCTGGACCCGCAAGCAGGCGCAGGACTACCTGCATGACAATACCGCGCTGTCGGCGCATGAAATCGAAACGGAAGTAGATCGCTACATCTCCTGGCCGGGGCAGGCGCTGTCCTACTATCTGGGCGAGATGAGCATCATCGGCGCGCGCCGCAAGGCCGAAGCGGCGCTGGGCAGCAAGTTCGATATCCGCGCCTTCCACGACACGGTGTTGCAACTCGGTTCGGTGCCGCTGCCGGTGCTGGAAGCGCGCATTGACCGTTTCATCGCGGACGGTGGCAAGAGTCCCTATTCGAGTCTTGACTGATGGGTGATCCTCAGCGCGGTTCCTGACTGCGCCGCACTCCGAACTGATTCGACACCGGCGCACCATTTGAGTGCGCCGGTGTCGCTTTGGTGCGTCGAAATGCGCCCGCATGGTGTGAGCGCGATCAATTAAGCTGGCATGGCGATTGCATAGCTATGCCTATGCCTGATACCACCGCCTTCCGTGAATCCCCAGCCGCCAGTAGTCACTGGCAGGCCAGTCTCACGCTCGGCTTTGGCGATGATGCCGGTACCACCCGCCTGTTCGATAATCTCCACCACGGCCCGCTGCGCGTGCAGAAGGCCCTGTATCCGGAAGGTGGCAAGGTCTGTCACGCGATCGTGGTCCATCCGCCGGGCGGTGTCGTCGGTGGCGATCAGCTGGGCATTACCGCAAGCGTGGGCGCGCAGGCGCACGCCTTGCTGACCACTCCCGGTGCGGCCAAGTGGTATAAGGCCAACGGCAAAGTCTCGCGTCAGCAGGTGCAACTCACGGTGGAAGCCGGTGCGGTGTTGGAGTGGCTGCCGCAGGAAGCGATTTTCTTCGATACCGCCCACGTCCGCCTCGAGCAGGAAATCCGCCTGGCAGCAGACGCCCAGTATCTGGGCTGCGAAATTCTCTGCATGGGACGGCGCGGCTCCGGTGAAGTGTTCCGCAGCGGCACCGTGAGCCAGCGCAGCAGCATCTACCTCGATGGAAAATTAATCTGGTGGGAGCAGGGCGCCCTGCGCGGCGGGCAGTTCGAGAGCCCGCTGGCACTGCATGGCCACACAGTGTGCGCCACCTTCCTGGCAGCCGGCAAGCCGGTCCCTGCGCCCCTGCTGGCAGAAATCCGCAGCGACATCGCTGCCGATGGCGAACATCTATTCGGCATTAGCCAAACCCGTGGCGTACTGGTGGCCAGACATCTGGGCGATGACAGCGAGACCGCGCGCCGTCTGATGCTCGCGGTGTGGCGCCGCCTGCGTCCTTTCCTGCTGGATCGCGTGGCCGTGACGCCGCGCATCTGGCAAACCTGATTTACGAGAAGCAGCATGGACCTGACCCCGAGAGAAAAAGACAAACTGTTGATTTTCACCGCCGGCATTGTGGCGGAGCGCCGCCTTGCGCGCGGCCTGAAACTCAATTATCCGGAAGCGGTGGCGCTGATTACCTGCGCCATCATGGAAGGCGCTCGCGATGGCAAGAGCGTGGCACAACTGATGTCCGATGGCGCCCGCATTCTGTCGCGCGCACAGGTGATGGTAGGCGTGCCGGAGATGATTCCCGATATTCAGGTGGAAGCGACTTTCCCCGACGGTAGCAAGCTGGTGACGGTGCATCAGCCGATTCCCTGAACAACGCATTCAACAGAACAAACAACGATTCGAGAAGTGATTCAAACAGTATGCCAGTGCAGTACAGAACGCAAATAAGAACGCAAATAAGAACACAATTCAGAACGCAACCAATGACCAGTCAGTGTATGACAAGGAGCTCACGATGATACCCGGCGAATATGTACTCGAAGAGGGCGAACTCGGACTGAATCAGGGTCGTGCCACGGCCACTGTGGTGGTCACCAATCAGGGTGACCGGCCAGTGCAGGTCGGCTCGCATTTTCATTTTTTCGAAGTCAACACCGAGCTGAAATTCGAACGCTGGAAAGCCTACGGCATGCGCCTCAACATCGCTGCCGGTACTGCTGTGCGTTTCGAACCGGGCCAGCAGCGCACCATCGAACTGGTGAAGCTGGGCGGCGAACAGAAGGTGTATGGCTTCAACGGCAAGGTGATGGGCAAGCTCGACGCCGAGCCACCGCGCAAGTAAGCGCTAACAGGACATAGGGACATCCATGGTAACGATGACGCGGCGCGCGTATGCGGAGATGTTCGGCCCGACCAAAGGCGATCGTATCCGGCTGGCCGACACGGAACTGTTTATCGAAATCGAACACGATTACGCCATCTATGGCGAAGAGGTGAAATTCGGCGGCGGTAAAGTGATCCGCGACGGCATGGGCCAGTCGCAGCGGCTGGCAGCCGAGGTAATGGACACGGTGCTGACGAATGCGGTGATCATCGATCACTGGGGCATCGTCAAGGCCGATATCGGGCTGAAAAACGGCCTGATTGCCGGCATCGGCAAGGCCGGCAATCCGGACATCCAGCCCGGTGTGACGATGGCGATCGGTGCTGCCACCGAGATCATCGCAGCCGAAGGCATGATCGTCACGGCCGGCGGGGTGGATACCCACATTCACTTTATCTGCCCGCAGCAGATCGAAGAAGCGCTGATGAGCGGCGTGACCACCATGATCGGTGGCGGCACCGGCCCCTCGGCAGGGACCTCGGCTACCACCTGCACGCCGGGACCGTGGCATCTGCATGCCATGCTGTCGGCGGCCGATGCCTTCCCGATGAATCTCGGTTTTCTCGGTAAAGGCAATGTCAGCCTGCCGCAGCCGCTGGAAGAACAGGTACTGGCCGGTGCCATCGGCCTGAAGCTGCACGAAGACTGGGGCAGTACGCCAGCGGCCATCGACAACTGCCTGAGTGTGGCCGACCGTTATGACGTGCAGGTGGCGATCCATAGCGATACGCTTAACGAAGCGGGCTATCTGGCCGACACGCTGGCGGCGTTCAAGGACCGCACCATCCATACCTTCCACACGGAAGGCGCGGGCGGTGGCCATGCTCCCGACATTATTGCGGCGGTAGGCGAGAGCAATGTGCTGCCATCGTCTACCAATCCGACCCGCCCGTACACGGTGAACACGCTGGACGAGCATCTCGATATGCTGATGGTATGTCACCACCTGGATGCCGCGATAGCGGAAGATGTGGCGTTTGCCGAATCGCGCATCCGCCGCGAAACCATCGCAGCGGAAGATATTCTGCACGATCTGGGCGCCATCTCGATGATGTCGTCCGACTCGCAAGCCATGGGCAGGGTCGGCGAAGTAGTGATGCGTACCTGGCAGACGGCGCACAAGATGAAGGTGCAGCGTGGCCCGCTGGCACCGGATTCGTCCCGTAACGATAACTTCCGGGTCAAGCGCTACATCGCCAAATACACCATCAATCCCGCCATCACGCATGGCATCGCGCATGCAGTGGGCTCGCTGGAAACGGGCAAGATCGCCGATCTGGTGCTGTGGAAGCCGGCCTTCTTCGGCGTGAAACCGTCGATGATTCTGAAGGGTGGCATGATCGCGGCGGCGCAGATGGGCGACCCGAACGCGTCGATTCCGACGCCGCAGCCGGTGCACTACCGGATGATGTTCGGCGCCTTTGGCGGTGGGCTGAAAAAGTCGTTCACCTTTGTGTCGCAAGCAGCCTATGACGCCGGCATCGGCGCACAGCTGCAGCTGAATAAAACCCTGATTGTGGCGCGCAATATGCGCACCCTGCGCAAGTCCGACATGATCCACAACGGCGCCACGCCACAGATGCATGTCGATCCCGAAACCTATGAAGTGCGCGCCGATGGCGAGCTGCTGGTGTGTCAGCCAGCGAGCGTGTTGCCGATGGCGCAGCGCTACTTCCTGTTCTGAACCATCATGCTGACCTAATTATGCTCACATTACATACTAAGTTGAACAGCGCCGACAGCATTGCCGGGACGCTGGTGCTACCTTACGAATTGCGCGAAAAGTGTCGCCTGCGCGCCAGCCTCGAAAGCGGCGAAGAAGTGGCCGTGTTCACGGTGCGTGGCACGGTGCTGCGCGACGGTGATCTGCTGACCGGTGAAGAGCGTCGCGTGATCCGTGTAGTGGCGGCGCCGGAACCGACCTATCTGGTGCGCTGTGCCGATGCCCACACGCTGCTGCGCTGTGCTTTCCATCTGGGTAATCGGCATACGCAGGCGCAGGTGGGTGACGGCTTCCTGCGCATCCGCGCCGATGCCGTGCTGAAGGAAATGCTGCTCGGACTGGGCGCCAGCGTAGCGGAAGAAATGGCCGCGTTCGAGCCGGAAGCCGGTGCTTATGGTGGTGGCCATGGTCACCACCATGACGGCGGCGGCCATGCACTGGCGCCGATTCCGCTGCGCCAGAAAATTCACCGTCCCGGCGACTCTCAATAATGCAGGCCGCCGCCTTACTCAACCTGCTGCAGTTTGCCAGTCCGGCCTTGCCGATCGGCGCGTACAGCTATTCGCAAGGGCTGGAGGCGGCGCTGGAACGTGGGCTGGTGCATGACGCGGCGACAGCGCGCAGCTGGATTGTCGACCATTTGCGGGAAGTGGTCGCGCGCTGGGAGGCGCCGGTGTGCTGGCGCCTGATGCAGGCCTACACCCGGCGTGACTGGGTCGACGCGGCGCTGTGGAGCGAACGCTTCATCGCCTCGCGCGACAGTGCCGAGTTCCGTGCCGAGACCATCCAGATGGGCTATTCGCTGACGCGACTGGTGGCCGAACTGGGCTTTGTCGACGATGAAATGCTGGCGCAGTTGCAGGGACAAAGCGAAGTAGCGCTGCCGACGGCCTATTCCTGCGCGGTGGCGGCGCTGGGGATTCCTCACGAGGCGGCGCTGCTGGCGATGCTGTTTGCATGGGCCGAAAATCAGGTGCTGGTGTGCGTCAAATCGGTGCCGCTGGGGCAGGTGGCCGGGCAGCGCATTCTGCTGTCGCTGCGCGAGGAACTGGAGGCGGCAGCGCGTCACGCGCAGCGCGTGGATGATGACGATATGAGTAACTGGGCGCCCGGCCTGTCGCTGTTGTCGGCCCAGCATGAAGTGCAGTACAGCCGTTTATACCGATCTTAAAGAGAGAGTTTTTATGAGTGTCACATCCAATCCACTGCGGGTAGGCATTGGCGGGCCGGTTGGTTCCGGCAAAACCGCCCTGTGCGAAATGCTCTGCAAGGGCATGCGCGATCACTACGACATGGCCGTCATCACCAATGACATCTACACCAAGGAAGACATGGAGATTCTGCTGCGCGCCGGTGCGCTGCCGGCAGAGCGTCTGATGGGGGTCGAGACAGGCGGCTGCCCGCATACGGCGATCCGCGAAGATGCCTCGATCAATCTGGAAGCCATCTCGCGCATGCAGGCTGACTTTCCTGCGCTCGACCTGATTCTGGTGGAATCGGGCGGCGATAATCTGGCGGCGACCTTCAGCCCGGAATTGTCCGACCTGACCATCTACGTGATCGACGTGGCCGGCGGCGAAAAAATTCCCCGCAAGGGTGGCCCGGGGATTACCCGTTCGGATCTGCTGATCATCAATAAAACCGATTTGGCGCCCCATGTTGGCGCTGATCTGGAAGTGATGGCGCGCGACGCCAAGCAGCAGCGCGGCGCGCGTCCCTTCGTGTTTACCAACCTGCGTAGCGGCGTGGGCGTGCAGGCGGTGATTGATTTCATCCGTCTGCAGGGCTTGATGGAAGAGCGCACCGGCAGCCCGCCTCCAGTAAGCGCCAACACTAATCCGGGAGTACTGCAATGACGATGATACGACTGGCCGCACTGGCGGCCCTGATGCTGGCCAGCAGCTGCGCGCAAGCACACGTGCAGGGCGGCGCCTGGCACACCCATGGTTTGCGCGATGGCTTGCTGCATCCGCTCACCGGCTTAGACCATCTGCTGGCGATGCTGGCCGTGGGTATCTGGAGTGTGCGCCAGGATAGCGCTCGCTGGCTGCCAGCGTGCTTCCTCGCGACCATGCTGATCGGTGTGCTGAGTGGCGTGGCGGGACTATGGATTGCGGGACTGGAAACCGGTCTGGCCGTGACGGTAGCGCTGCTGGGCGTGCTGGTCGCGGCGGCAGTGCGCCTGCCGGACTTTGCCGCTGGCCTGATGCTGGCAACGTTTGCTGTCCTGCATGGCAATGCCCATGGTCATGAGTTGCCCGAGGTGGCCAGTACGGCCGGTCTGATGCTGAGCAGTGCGGTGCTAATCTATGCGGGTCGTCAGCTGGGGCAGGCCGTTCCGGCAGCCCTGCTGAAATGGACCGGCGCGGCGATTGCCGCTACCGGTGCCATGCTGGTGACGCTGGCCTAGGCCCGTTTCGAATCGGCCGGGCGGTCTTCGTCGGTACGGCGCTCCTGCAGAATGATCGGTGCGGCTTTTTCCGGATACAGACCGAGGTGGCCTTCGAAGCCGGCGCGGATCTGGGCCAGATCGGTTTCCTGATCGCCGCTCAGTTCGACGTGATCGACCAGACTCAGGGTCTTGTTCGGGTAATCGATGTAGACCAGTACCAAGGGCACTTTGGCTTCCAGTGCCAGATGGTAAAAGCCGCTTTTCCAGTGCGGACGGTAGCTGCGCGTGCCTTCCGGCGTGATGCCGACCCAGTACCAGTCGGCCGCATTCATGCGCGCCGCCTGGGTGCGGATGGTGCCGCTCGGGGTACCACGCTCGACCGGTTCGCCGCCCATGGCGCGGAACCATTTACCCAGTGGCGATTTGAACAGCGAATCTTTGGCGAGCCAGCGGAATGGCAGATCCAGCGCCCATTTGCCGAACAGCCCCACCATGAAATCCCAGTTCGAGGTGTGCGGATAGATCACGCAGATCCCGCGCGGGCCGGGCAGGGGGCGGAACAGTAGCTTCCAGCCGAAGAATTGCAGTACGCGCAAGGAAAAGCGCTGGCCCCGCGTCGGCAGATCGGCCGGATTTACTTGGTAATTACTCATTTGTTTGACCCCCGTCTATGTTTTAACTTATTTTCACTATTGACAGGCTGGCACATCCCTAGTCATAAAAACTGCGCTGGCATTCTATATTGGCGCCGCTGAGGCGGCAAGCAACTTGTTTTGCATTAATTAACAAGCATGAACTGTTGTTCTTTGTGCCATTCCAACTAGCATTTCGAAAAACGCGGCTTGGGTATGCCCATGAGGTTTTTGGGGTGCTTATTCAGGCGGTTAAACAGCGCAAGGAATTTTGCGGTATCGTAGCGCTCTGTATCTTTTCCTATCTTTTCAACACAATAAGGAACGCTATGATCCCCTTCAAGTTGCGTGGTTCGCTGGCGCTGTTTGCTGCCATGGCTGCTGCCACCACACTGGCACAGGCTGCAGCTCCGATGGCAAAATTCCAGGCCCCGGGCTTCTATCGCACGACCCTGGGTGACTTCGAAGTCACGGTGTTAAACGATGGCACGCTTGATCTGCCGGTCAATAAATTGCTCAAGCAGCCTGCGCAGAAGACCGATGCGGCGCTGGCCAGAGTGTTCGAACACAGCCCGCTGCAAACCTCGGTGAATGCTTTCCTGATTAACACCGGCAGCAAGCTGGTACTGATCGATACCGGTGCTGCCAGCCTGTTCGGGCCGACGCTGGGGCAGTTGCTGGGCAATCTGAAGGCGTCCGGCTACAAGCCGGAGCAGGTCGATGAGATCTACATTTCCCACATGCATGGTGATCACGTCGGTGGTCTGGCCGCCAACGAGCAGCGGGTTTTCCCGAATGCCGTGGTGCGTGCCGGTAAGCTCGATGCCGATTATTATCTGAGTCAGGCCAACCTCGAGAAGGCGCCTGCCGACGCCAAAGATAATTTCCTTGGCCCGATGGTCTCGATCAACCCGTATGTGAAGGCAGGCAAGTTCCAGCCGATTGTCGCCAACACCGAACTGGTGCCCGGTGTGCGTTCCTACTTCAACGGCGGACATACGCCCGGCCATATCACCTATGTGGTGGAGAGCAAGGGCCAGAAGCTGGTACTGCTGGGAGATCTGCTGCACGTCGAAGCAGTGCAGTTTGCCAATCCGGGCGTGGGCATCCAATTTGATACGGACAGCAAAATTGCCATTGCCGAACGTAAGGAAGCGTTCGCAGCCGCTGCCAAGGGTGGCTATCTGATTGGTGCGACGCACCTGGCGTTCCCGGGACTGGGCCATGTCCGTACTGCCGGCAAGGCTTACCAGTTTGTGCCGGTGAATTACGTCCAGCCACGCTAGGCGATCACTGTTGTAGCGCTGCGCTAGCTAGCTGAGGCCTGCTGCGCAGGGGGGATGGCGGCGCGCCTAGCAGTGTGGATCCGCGGGCATCAAACCGCAAAGGGGATGCCGAGCATCCCCTTTGCGTATTTTGCCCGGGCACGCCGCATAGCGTGACCCAGCCCGCGCCGTGCTAGCCAGCGCGGCTGCTATCAGGCCAGTGCCGGATAGTCGGTATAGCCTTCGGCCGTGGCGCCGTAGAAGGTCGCTGGCTGCCAGGCATTGAGCGCGGCATCTTCCTGCAGACGACGCACCAGATCCGGGTTGGAGATATAGTCCTTGCCGAAAGCGACGGCGTCGGCCGTGCCGGCATCCAGCAATTGCTGGGCGCCGGCCTTGTCGAGTTTTTCATTGGCGATGTAGACGCCGCCGAATGCCTGTTTCAGCAATGGACCCAGACTGTCTTCGCCGACTGCTTCCCGTGCGCAGATAAAGGCGATCTTGCGTTTGCCCAGTTCGCGCGCCACGTAGCCAAAGGTCGCGGCTGGCTGGCTGTCGCCCATATCGTGGGCATCGCGGCGCGGTGCCAGATGCATGCCGACCCGGCCGGCGCCCCAGACTTCGATGCAGGCATCGGTGACTTCCAGCATCAGGCGGGCACGGTTTTCAATGCTGCCACCGTAGTTATCGCTGCGCTGGTTGGTTTTGTCCTGCAGGAACTGGTCGAGCAGGTAGCCGTTGGCGCCGTGGATTTCCACGCCATCGAAGCCAGCTTTCTTGGCATTTTCGGCGCCCAGTTTGTAGGCCGCGACGACACCCGCCAGTTCCGCCGTATCGAGCGCGCGTGGCACGGGGTATGGACGCTCCGGGCGCAGCAGGCTGACGTGGCCTTGCGCGGCAATCGCGCTTGGTGCAACCGGCGCATCGCCGTTGAAGAAGCTCGGATCGGAAATCCGGCCGACGTGCCACAGCTGGGCGAAGATGCGGCCACCGGCGGCGTGGACGGCGGCCGTGACCAGCTTCCAGCCCTCGACCTGCTCATCCGACCACAGGCCCGGCGTGTCGGCATACCCAACGCCTTGCGGGGTCACGGCGGTCGCTTCGCTGAGGATCAGGCCGGCGCTCGCGCGCTGGGCATAGTATTCGGCCATCAGCGCGTTCGGAACGCGCTTACCGCCAACGGCGCGGGCGCGCGTCAGGGGGGCCATCACGATACGGTTTTTCAGGGTCAGGTCACCAACGGTGAGCGGGGAGAACAGGTTAGCCATGTGCAGGGTTCCTAAAGTGTCATTTGAGCGATGAAGGCCGCAATCGTGGCCTCATCGCGTTTAAAGTAAATCCATTGCCCCACCCGGTGGCGGGTAATCAGGCCCGCCTTGAGCAGGATGGCCAGATGCGCCGACACGGTGGATTGCGATAGTTCGGCGCGCTGGTCAATCAGACCGGCACATACGCCCATGCTGAGCGGATGCTGCTGCGCCGCGAAATACACCTCTGGCTCCTTCAGCCACGCCAGAATCTGGCGCCGCGTCGGGTTGGCTAGGGCTTTGTGGATAGCGTCTATGTCCATCTTCATACCTCGGTATATGCATCGCATTTTTCCGATTTCAATATCGGAATTCTACGATATATAAAAAAATCCTGCCGGGGTCGCCAAAATGGTTTAGTTTACGACTACATTAATCAAAAACTAACTCCATCATGTCGACCCATTATCTCGATGTTGCACTGGGCCTGGCGGCGACCTTTCTGTCGCTGAGCCTGCTCTGTAGTGCCAGCCGCGAAGCGCTTGCTTCGCTGTTCCAGAGCCGCGCCAAAATGCTGCTCGATGGCATATTGACGCTGCTGTATGAACCGGCCGGCTTGCCCTTGTTGCGTGGCATCCTACCATCACTGCGCCGTCTGTTGCGACGTGACGGTGGCTTTGACCTGCGCGCGCTGGGCCCCACCTCACTGGCAGCTGCCGTGCTGGCCCATCCGCTGATTACGGGACTGGCCCAGCCCGGACGCATGCCGTCCTATATTCCCTCCAGTATTTTTGCGCGCGCCTTGCTTGCTACCCTGATGCAGCGCCATGGGCCGCAAAGTAGTGCACGGGCTTTGCTGGAGCGCATAGGCAATCCGCCATTACAGCGCAGTCTGCTCGCTTTGCTCGGCAGTGCCGATGATCTGGACGCGCTGGAACAGGCGCTGCGTTGCTGGTATGACACCGTGATGGCACGCACCAGCGGCTGGTACAAACGGCGCTCCCAGCTGCTGCTGTTCATGCTGGCGCTGGGCTATGCGGTGGCCATGAATATCGATGCGATCACGCTGAGCCAGCGGCTGTGGCGCGACCAGAGTCTGGCGGCACAGCTGGCGCAGCAAAGTGGCGAGCTGATGGCGCAACAGCATGCTGCCTCGGCCAGTCTGGCAGGGGTGATGCAGTCGATCCAGCCGCCACTCGATGCCGCAGCGCAGGATCAAAACGTGGCGGCTGCCAGCGTTACGCTAGCGCTAACGGATGAGGCGAGTCCGGCTGCCGGGAATGCGGGCGCGGCGCTGGGTAGTGCGACGCAACTGCTAGGCACACTCCCTATCGGCTGGCCATCGGCGCGACTGGCGGGGCTCAGTGAAGCGCCAATCGGAGCCGCATTGCTGGCACTGTTACTGGTGCTGCTGGGGTGGACGCTGACGGGCTTTGCCGCGTCGCTCGGTGCGCCATTCTGGTTTGACGGGCTGGGCTGGTTGCTGGGCTTGCGGGAAACGGGCGGGCGGCCGAGCACCCACGCCATGCTGGTCGCCGAACCGGCATCGCTGCCGAGCCTGCGACCGGCCGGTGCCGCGCCGCCGAATACGGCAGGCTCAGCGGCTTCAGTGGGCCAGCAAAGTCAGGGCGAGGGCGAGCGCCGCCGGTAGCGTCTGGATATACAGAATGCTGCGCTTGACGGTCACGGCACCCCACACGCCGGCGACGGCCACGCAGCACAGACCGAACACGGTGAAGGCAGTGCCGGTGGCGGCATCGGGGTGCAGCCAGCCGACCACCAGCGCAGCGACCAGAAAACCGTTGTAACAACCCTGATTTGACATGGATGCTCGCATCATCTCGGCTTTTTCCTGCGACAGTCCGAACACGCGACGGCCGCGGCTCTGGAACAGCACAGTTTCGATCAGAACGATATACACGTGAATCAGCGCAACCAGCGCCGTAACGATGTGTGCCAGGCTGTTTGCCACGCCGCTTGCTAGGAATTGCATGCTGTCTCCGCAGATAATATTGAGCGATGATTATCACTGCTGGCGGGCGGATCGGGAAGCTACCTGTCCGGTTTTTCTGACAGTGCTATAGTTTACGCAACAAACACAGGTCTAACGTTCTAGCAAAGGCAGCGCAGCAGCATGACATGGATAGCACTGATAGTGGCGGGCTTGCTCGAGGTGGTGTGGGCGGTCGGCCTGAAATACACGGAAGGGTTTACCCGTCCACTGGCAACCGCGCTGACGCTGGCGGCGATGGCCGGCAGTGTCGGATTGCTGGGGCTAGCGCTGCGTGGCCTGCCACTCGGCACTGCCTATGCGATCTGGACCGGTATCGGCACGGTCGGTACCGTCATTTTCGGCATCGTGGTGCTGAACGAACCGGCCAGCGCCTTGCGGCTGGGCTGCATCGCCATGATTGTGGGCGGCATCATCGGTCTGAAGCTGAGTACCGCCTAGGCGCACCGCCTTGGCGCACCGCCTTGGCGCGCCGCCTCAGGTGCCCAGTCAGCGCCGTCAGAATGCCGGATTACTGCGACACAGGTAATACCATTCGCAGTTGACGCCGGCGGCCGCATCGGGAAACAGGATGCGCCCGTCAAAGGCCGCCAGTTCTGCGCTGCCATCGGCACGTACGCCGATCTGTTCACCTGCGCGTACCGGGTCAAAACTGGCCCACGGGCGGCTGAAGTGGTCGTCGGCATGCAGACGGTCGACCACCACGGCCATGCTCAGCGCTTCCATCTCGGTGAGCGCGATGGCTTCGGGGGCTGCCGCATCTATCAGTCCCAGGAAGGCCAGGGTATTCAGGATGGCGCGATACGCCACCTCGGGTGCTTGCGGATCGTCGTGCTGCCCGCATTCCAGTGTCAGTGCATAGCCGCCGGTGCTGCGCATGTATTCGGTGGTGCCGACGCCGTAGCGCAGTTCCATCTGCAAGGTGCTCGGTTCGCGTAAGCGGCGTTGTACGCCAGCGCCATAGGTGCGTAACCAGCCATCGACAAAGCGGCGCACCCCGAGCCGCCGTGCCAGTGCGCGCTCGGCGTGCTGATGGCGGAACGGTTCCAGCGGGCCGTCGTTATTGCCCGGGCCGACCATCACGAACGGTTCGCTGTGGGCATTGAACGAGTGCAGATCGAGCAGCACATCGTGCTGCGCCAGCAGCGGACACAGCCAGTTGGCGATGCGGTCCTCGAAATCCTGTGGTGCCGCCTGCGGGAACAGGTTGCGGTTCAGATTGCGTTCGCCAGCCCGTTCGCCGCGTGCGTACGCCAGTGGATTGGTCACCGGTACCAGCGTCAGGCTACCGCGCCGGATCAGCAAACTGCCCGTATCTAGCTGTTGCAGGACACGCCGGATCGCCCGGGTACCGCAGGTTTCATTGCCGTGCACAGCACCCGTAATGATCAGGCGCGGGCCGGGCAGCTGGCCGCTGTACTGGTGGGAGATGAATTGCAGAGCGTCGCTGGTCGTCATACTGAGGGCGTTAGCAAGAGTGTTCAATCGTGGCGATTTTAACCCATGCAGCGCAGGCCGCGTGGCGCGCTGCGCCCTATCCCGGCTGAGGGCAGTTTGCTATCATGCCGGAATGACATCTACCCGCACCGTGCGTAATGCCGGACTCGATACTCTCCGGGCACTGGCCATAGCGCTGGTGTTTGCCAATCATTACACCCTGTTTATTAGCGGGGCGCCGACGTTGGGCTGGTTCGGCGAAATCGGCTGGAGCGGGGTGGATCTGTTCTTTACCCTCAGCGGCTACCTGATCGGCAATCAGATTCTGGCAGCCATCCGCCGTAGCCAGCAGGGCCAGAGCCGCTTGTCGCTAGTGCGCTTTTACGCCCGCCGCCTATTGCGGACGCTGCCCAATTACTATGTGGTGCTGGCGCTGTTTGCCTGCTGGCCTTATTTCCGCATGGAGCTGGTGCTGCCGCCGCTCTGGCAGTTCCTCACTTTTACCCAGAATCTCGGCTTGCAGCCGGGGACAGCGTTTTCCCATGCGTGGTCACTCTGCGTGGAAGAACAGTTCTATTTCCTGCTGCCCGCTGCCGCGCTGCTGATTGCCGCCTGCCGCAAGTCGCTGCGCATGGCCTGGCTGACGGTCGGCGCCATGCTGGTGGCCGGAATGCTGATACGCAGCCATCTCTGGCTGACCTACGTGGCATCCGAACCCGAGGGCAGCCGGGTGTTTTACACCGAGATTTATTATTCCTCGCTGTGCCGTTTCGATGAACTGGTGATTGGCGTTGCGCTGGCACTGCTGAAGAATTACCACACCACCCTGTGGACACGCCTGACGGCGCACGGCAACTGGCTGCTGCTGGCTGGTACTGCCTTGCTGGCGCTGGTGTGGACGGGATTTTTCAACGACCATTACGGTTACAGCATGACGGTCTACGGTTATCCCGTACTCGGCTTCAGCTACGCGCTGCTGTTGCTGGCCGCGCTCAGCCCCGGCGCATGGCTGCAAAGGGTGGCGGTGCCTGGGGCAGCGTCACTGGCCTTGTGGTCCTACGCCATCTATCTGCTGCACAAGACGCTGTGCATGCTGTTGCGGGCGCCACTGGCAGCGCAGGGCTGGCAGCCTGACCACTGGGCGACCGTGCTGCTGATGGCGGCCGTTAGTGTGCTTGGTGGCTGGCTGCTGTATCAGCTGGTCGAGCGGCCCTTTATGGCGCTGCGCGACCGCTATGTGCCATCCCACGAGGTGGCCATCAGCACCGCGCCGCACAAGCTGGCGGCTTAATTCAGATCGATCACGTCGAACGGTGACTGCATGTCGCTGAGGAAGGCCATCAGATTCAGGGCGCGTTCCTGCAGGTCGGCGTGACGCGTGGCGACAATTGCAGCACGCAGTCCGGGCAGCACTTCCATGATGTGCGGGCTGTCATAAGCGGCCACCAGCAGCGCCGCCAGTTCGCTGGCGCGACCGCGGTTATTGCGCATGCGCTGTTCCAGTATCGCCAGTAAAGTGCGCTGCATGCGCGGCGTAGGATTGGTGATATAGCCGAATACCAGCGGGGTGTTGCTGATGGCGTCGCACAGGCGCTGCTCGATCTGCTCCGGTTTGACGTCCGATGCAATATCGAAGTAGCCGCCTTGCCAGCGGGTGCGTTCGTAGCGGTGGCCGGCGGGGAAAGCGTCGGCCGTTTCAAAGCCGAGCAGATGGCTAAGCCGGCGCAGCAAGCGAAGTAGGGTGGGCATCATGCCGGCATTGTAGCGTGAGATCTGCAAGCCTGCGGGAGCGCCCCGCAAAACGCGGCGCTCCACCGAAGCGGGCAATTACTGCGGCGCGCTTTCGCCCAGTCGACCGGCGCGGAAGTCTTCCACCGCCGTATGCAACTCGGCCTGGGTATTCATCACGAATGGACCATACTGGGCAATCGGCTCATTGAGCGGTGCACCGGCCACCAGTATCAGGCGGGTCGCTTGCGCAGCATGCAGCTGTACGCCATCGGCGTCAGGACTGTTGGCCAGAATTGCCATGCGACCGGCCGCGACCTCCTTGTCACCGACGCTGACGCTGCCTTCGTAGGTGAACAGGAAGGCATTGTGTCCGGGCGGGATGGCCTGCTCGAAATTGGCGCCGGCTGGCAGGTGTATATCGAGATACAGTGGCTCGGTGACTGGACGCTGTACGGCACCGTCGACACCGTTGCTGCGACCGGCAATGACTTTGACCGCGACGCCAGCCTCGGTGGTGTAGGCCGGCACGGCGGCGCCGTTGAAATCGCGATACCACGGCGCGCACATTTTATCCTTGGCCGGCAGGTTGAGCCACAGCTGGAAGCCCGACATCAGGCCAGCTTCCTGCTCCGGCATTTCCGAGTGAATCACCCCGCGTCCGGCGGTCATCCATTGCACGCCGCCATTGGTCAGCAAGCCTTCGTTGCCGGCGCTGTCCTTGTGGCGCATGCGACCTTCCAGCATATACGTCACCGTCTCGAAGCCGCGGTGCGGGTGGCTAGGAAAACCGGCGATGTAATCGTTGGCCTGATCGCTGCCGAAGTTATCCAGCATCAGGAAAGGATCGAGGCGACGTTGCAGCGGCTGGGTCAGGATGCGGTTGATCTTGACGCCGGCACCGTCCATGACGGCCTGGCCGGTGATGATGCGTTCGACACTGCGTGTCCGGGTAAGTGCTTGCCTCATGCTGTGCTCCTTGTTAGACCTGCGTTAAACCAGAATGGCGTTGATTTCGGCTTCGGCCTGCGCTTGCGCTTTGGCGACCGCTTCCGGACCCATGCCCATACCTTCGGCGAAGACGTACTGTACCTCGGTCAGACCGACAAAATTCAGGAACATCTTGATGTGCGCCAGTTGGGTGTCGGTCGGGCCGTCGCGGTGCTGACCGCCACGCGACAGGGCGACATAGACTTTTTTGCCGGTCAGCAGACCTTCAGGGCCGTTGGCCGTGTAGCGGAAGGTAACGCCAGCGCGGGCAATCGCGTCGAACCAGCTTTTCAGTTGTGCGGTGATACCGAAGTTGTAGGTCGGTGCACCGATCACGATTACGTCCGCCGCTTGCACCTGAGCGATCAGGGCGTCGTCGAGGGCCACGCGGGCAGCCTGTTCGGCGCTGCGCTGGTCGGCCGGGGTGAACAGGGCGCCCAGTGCCGCTTCGTCCAGTACCGGATGCGGTTGGCTGGCCAGATCGCGGCGCAACAGGCTCGCTTGCGGATTGGCGACACGGATTTTGGCGACCAGTGCATCGGCCAGTCGGGTGGATTCGGAACCGTTGCTGCGGGCGCTGGAATTGATTTGCAGGATATTCATAGAGCCTCGTGGTTGGGGTTGAGTGCTGCGATGGAGTTACTTTAGCAGTTCCAAATTCGTTCCAGAAGACGTTAAAATGGATAGTATTAGTCCATATATGGAACAATCATGGATCTCGATCCCGGTGACCTGCTGTTATTTGCCCGCATCGTCGAATGCGGCAGCTTCAGTCTGGCCGCGCAGCGTATGGAATTGCCCAAGTCCACGGTGTCGCGCCGGATTACCCAGCTTGAAGCGCAACTGGGCGAGCGTTTGTTGCAACGGACCACCCGCAAGCTGACCTTGACGGAGCTGGGCGCCAGTCTGCTTGAGCATGCCCGCCGGGTGGCCGATGAAACCGCGCTGGCGGCCGCGCTGGCGCAGCACCGGCAGGGCGCACCGAGTGGTTTGCTGCGGGTGTCGATGCCGGCCGATTTTGCCAATCTGGCGATGGGCACGGTGATGGCGCGTTTGCTGCGCGACTATCCGGCGATTTCTCTGGAACTCGATCTGTCGCCACGGCGGGTGGATATTCTGGCGGAGAATTTCGATCTGGCCATCCGCATGGGCAATCTGCCCGACGATGCGTCGCTGGCGGCGCGCCCGCTGACCTTCAGTTCGATTGCGCTGTATGCGGCGCCGGCCTATGCCAGCCTGCGTGGCTTGCCCGAGCATCCGGACGAATTGTTCCAGCATGACTTACTGAGTTTGCCGCCACGCCAGCATGGCATGGTGCGCTGGACGCTGTTGCGCGGCAAAACGCGCTGGGAGCGTGACTTGCCGGTACGGCTGCAGGCGAATTCGCCGGAGCTACTGGTGCGCATGGCCAGCATCGGTAGCGGGATTGCGACCTCGACGGAAATGATTGCGCGGGAACTGGTCAGGACAGGCAAGCTGGTGCGGGTGCTGCCCGAGTGGGCGTTCCCGCGCGTGACGGGCTGGGCGGTGTTCCCGGGGCGGCGCCTGATGCCCGCCAAAACCCGGGTATTTCTCGATCTGCTACAAGAAGCCTACGCCGATCAGCCCCTTGCGGGCGTCTAGTGAGCCGTGACCCGGGGTCAGATCCGACATCCGGACACGGTCTGAACGGTATAAGGGACGTCAGCGCGATTGAATGCAAATGCGTCGCAAACGCCTTGCGTCCCTATTTTTCAGGCCATAGTGTGCCGGGGCGCAGCGGCAACTGTTTAGCGGCAGTTGGCCATGCTTGCGCCCAGTTGCACGGCCGCCGCTGGCTGCCAGCCGGCATTGAAGTTCAGCACGTCTTTCGGGAACAGCATCACCACGGTCGAACCGAGCAGGAAGCGGCCCAGTTCCTCGCCCTGTTTCAGCACGATCTGCTGGTCGTCATACTGCCATTCGCGCACATGGCTGGAGCGCGGCGGGTTGACCACGCCGTGCCAGACCGTCGCCATACTGCCAACGATGGTGGCGCCCACCAGTGTCATGACGAAGGGGCCGTGTGCCGTGTCGAACACGCATACCACCCGCTCGTTGCGGGCGAACAGGCCGGGAATGCCGCGTGCCGTGGTCGGATTCACGGAGAATAGCTCGCCCGGCACGTAGATCATGCGGGTCAGACGGCCGTCGCAGGGCATGTGGATGCGGTGGTAATCGCGCGGGCTCAGGTAGAGATTGGCGTAGCTGCCGTTGCGGAACTGTTCGGCCAGTTCGGCGTCGCCGCCCACCAGCGCGGTGGTGCTGAAGTTGTGCCCCTTGGCCTGGAAAATCTGGTCATCGTGGATGGCGCCAAACTGGCTGATGCGGCCATCGACAGGGCAGATGAAGTCGGCAGCAGCCAGCGGGCGGGCGTCCGGACGCAAAGCGCGGGTAAAGAATTCGTTAAAACTCTGGTAGTGGCTGATATCGGGATCGAGCGCCTCCGCCATGTTGACGTTGTAGCGAGCGACGAACCAGCGGATCAGTGCCGTGGTGCGACTGCCGCAGCGGGCATTGGCCACGCGGCCAGCGAAATTGGTCAATGCTCCCTTGGGAAGCAGATATTGCGGCAGCACGGCAAGACGGTCGGACACGATGGAATCCCTACAAATAATGATCGCGCATTATAGCGTCTGAAATGCGCCGCGATGCGTGGCAGAATTGCCACCGGCATCAGCTGGCGCAGCATTCTGGGCTGCCTGCGTGGCAGATTGGGGACGGCGCCGTTTAAGTTTGTTTTTATCGCGGTGAATAGTACGGGGGCTTGCGCTATTGCCGAACAGGCGGCTGGCGTGCAGCGTGACGCTGCGTGTTATGCAAATATCGTCACCGGTAGTTAATGCATGCAAGTGACCCGGTATTAAACTCGATTTAATAGGCGGTATTGGCATACATCGATGACGCTACGGGAATTTTACCCAATCAGGGTTTATATTGATATTTATCGAATCGTGATGTACTTTGTGTATCCTGAATATGGTAAATTTCGCCTGTTGATTTTCTTATGGAAATCTACTGTATTTTTATTAATCCATCCTGCCAATAAGAAGGAAATAAGATGACAAGCTATCAGGAATACAAAGCAAAGATTGCTGAACTGGAAACTCTGGCTGAAACCGCGCGCCGTAATGAAATTGCCGAAGCCAAGGAAAGAGTTCTTGCCATCATGCGCGAGTATGGTCTGACCGTTGCCGATCTGGGTCCTGCCGGTAAGGCCAAATCCACCAAGCCCCGTGCACCAGTGCCGACCAAATACCGTGATGATGCGACCGGACAGACCTGGACGGGTCGTGGCCGTGCACCAAAATGGCTGGAAGGTAAAAATAAAGAGCAGTATCTGATTAAGTAAGCGTATTCCGGCGTTAAATGTGGCGGGTTTATAGTTGTTATAAACCCGCTATTGTCATTTCTGCCACCGGAAGTCATTCATGATGTCTTATCCTCGCGTCTTGCTGTGTTCCGTTCTGCTGGCCATATTCGCCAATCTCGCGCATTTTGTCATTCTGGCCCCCCGCGCTCTGGCTGGCGAATTGGCTGCGCCAGTATCGTCGTTTCCCCCTGCAAACATATTAATTAGCCCGGAACGGGTCTGGACCGGTGAAGGGACTAGCCATACGGACTGGGTAGTTTTAATTGCCCAGGACAAAATAATTGCAGTAGGTCCCCGCGATACCATTCCCGTGAATGGCGCAGTCGAACGGATAGTTCTGCCGGGCATGACATTGATTCCCGGATTAATGGATTTGCATGCCCATGTATTGCTGCATCCTTATAACGAAACCTCGTGGGATGATCAGGTTTTAAAAGAATCGGTGGAATACCGGACGCTGCTGGCCACCCGCCACGCCGCGATGACATTGCAGGCCGGTTTTACCACACTACGTGATCTGGGTAGTGAAGGAGCGCTATACGCCGATGTAGCAATTAAACAGGCGATCGAAGCGGGGGTGATACCGGGGCCGCGTCTGTTCGTGACCACCCGCGCGATTGTCGCCACCGGCAGTTACGGGCCCTCGCCGCGTAGTTATCGCGCCGATGTCGAATTACCCAAAGGCGCGCAGGAAGCGAGCGGCGTCGACGAGGTGGTGCGGGCCGTGCGCGAGCAGAGTGCGCGCGGCGCGGACTGGATCAAGGTGTATGCCGATTACCGCAATGGTCCGGATGGCAGCGCCCATGCCACCTTCACCCAGGCCGAACTCAATGCACTGGTGAGCACGGCACACGAATCGGGGCGCAAGGTGGCAGCCCATGCCAGTACCGATGAGGGCATGCGGCGCGCGGTACTGGCCGGCGTCGATAGTATCGAACATGGTTATGGCGGGAGCGAGGTGACTTTCCGCCTGATGGCCGAGCGTCATGTGGCCTTCTTTCCCACCCTGACTGCCGTCGAGGCGAGCAGCGAATACTTCCAGAAGCACCAGCGCGGTGCGGCGCCGACGCCGTCCATGCAGGCGGCCGCACGGGCGTTCCGGCTGGCGCGGCAGGCCGGCGTCATCATCGGCAACGGTAGCGACGTCGGGGTGTTTGCCCATGGTAGCAATGTGCGCGAACTCGAGTGGCTGGTGCGTCTGGGGATGACACCGCTGGAAGCGTTGCAGGCGGCGACGGTGGTCAACGCCGCAGTGCTGGACCGCGCTCAGGTACTGGGGCAGATCCGGCGCGGCTATCTGGCCGATCTGGTGGCCGTGCGCGGTGATCCGACCCGTGACATTGCCGCGTTGCGCGAGGTGGCGCTGGTCGTGAAGAATGGCCAGATCGTGCGCCGCCCCTAGGGCAGCACCTAGCTCAGTACGCATCTCAGAAAAATACCCGATATAAGGGATTCACTCATTCCGTCCGGCAAATTTCATGCGATGATAGCGCTATGCTAACGCTTCCATTATTTCCGCTGAATACGGTCCTGTTCCCCGGTGGCCATCTGCCGCTGCAGATCTTCGAAGTGCGTTACCTCGATCTGATCAAGCGCTGTATCGAGCGCGGTGAGGCTTTCGGGGTGGTGTCGCTGCTCGAGGGCAGCGAAGTGCGCGTGCCCGAACAGCAGCAGAAGCTGGGCTGCGCCGGCACCATGGCACGGATTATCGACTGGAGTTCGCCCGAACCGGGTCTACTCAGAATCAACTGCATCGGTACCACGCGCTTCCGCATCCTCTCGGCCGAGCAGCAGAAGAACGGCTTGTGGCTGGGTGAAGTGGTGGCCTTGCATGATGACCGCGAGGTGCCCGTGCCGAGCGAGCAGCAGAATGTCGCGAAGGCGCTGGCCACGCTGATCAGTTCACTGCAGAAAAAACAGATCCCCAGCAGCCGCGTGCAGCTTGCGCCGCCGTACCGGCTCGACGACGCCGGCTGGGTAGCCAACCGCTGGTGCGAACTGCTGCGCCTCGATATGGCCGAGAAACAGCGCCTGCTGGTGCAGGAAAATCCCCTGTTGCGGCTGGAGCTGATTCAGGACGTGCTGTGCGAGAACGGCCTGCTCGATTAGTCGGGATTCAGCCTGCGTGGGCTTCGCTGTCCTGATCCAGTGCATGCACCCGTAACGACCACAAGACCCCGACCGATAGCAGCAGCATCGCCGCCACTTCCAGCGGGCGTGGTAGTTGTTGCTTGTAGATAAAGCCGTACAGCAGGGCGAACAGGGTTTCGAACAGAATCAGCTGGCCGGACAGGGTGACTGGCACGCTGCGGCTGGCGACATTCCACAGGTGATTGCCGATCACCGAGGCGCCCAGTGCTAGCACACCATTCGCGATCCAGAACACGCGCCAGTCGCGGCCACTGGCGATGGCTGCGGCACCGGTGACGTCGCTGTGGAACATAGCCAGTGCCAGTAAGGCGATCACCAGTGCAATCAGGCCACTCGAGACGCCGTACAGGGTCGACCACTCACCGCTGCTGAAATGGGGATTGCGCTTCAGGTAGCGGGCATTATCGACCGAATACCAGGTCCAGCACAGCAGCGCGCCGACCGCGCACAGTACCCCCAGGATTTGCTGGCCAAGCGGGATGGCCGTCGCCGCGTGGTGGCTGAACACATCGACATTGATACAGGCGATGCCGGCGGCCACCAGCAGCAGCGGCAGCGCTAGCTGGCGCAGCGGCACCGAGCCATGATCGTTTTTTCCCAGCAGGGTGACGCTGATCGGCAGCACGCCGATAATCAGCGAGGTGGCCGCCACGCCCGCCAGCTTCACGCCCAGTGCCAGCAGCATGTAGTAGACGATATTACCGGCCAGCGCATGCTTGAGCAGCGCCACAACATCAGCGCGGTCGAGCCGGCGCAGCAGCGCAGGCAGCCGATTGAACATCAGGCTGGCGGCGATCAGGCCGTAGGCGATGTAGCGCCCGCAGGCCAGTTCCAGCGGCGTAAATGCGCCCAGATAGACCGGCGCGACGAACACCATGCCCCACATGGCGCCAGCCAGCAAGCCGCATAACACGCCACGCCACATCATAGTGATCCTTGCCCGGTGAGGTAATAGTGCAGTAGTCCGTATAGCGCGCCCAGATTGAGCAGCACGCTGAGCCAGTAGGCGATGCGGAACGAGGTTTTGCGGGTTTTGTGGCGCAGGCGCTGCTGCGCCAGCCATGCACCGGGCCAGCCGCCGCACAAACCCCACAGTAGCAGGGTGCGTTCGGCGATGCGCCGGGTCTGCTGACGGGCGGCGTGCTTGTCCAGCGCGTACAGCAGATAGCAGATCAGACTGGCGACCCCGTACACGCCCGCGAGGCCGAGCAGGAGGTCGCCAGTAGCGAGCATCAGAAGTAGCTCAGGCCGAGGGCCGCTTTGACTTCGTCGGTGGTTTTTGCGGCGACTTCGCGGGCCCGGCTGGTGCCCTCTTTGAGCATCTGCATGATGTAGCCACGGTCCTGCGCCAGTTCTTCACGACGCGCGCGGATCGGTGCCAGCATTTCCTGCAGCACCAGTTCCAGACGCTTCTTGACGATCGAGTCGCCCAGGCCACCGCGCACATAATGCGCTTTCATTTCGGCCAGCCGGTCCTGCTCGGGATCAAAGGCATCCAGATAGATGAAGGCGACGTTACCTTCCAGATGGCCGGGATCTTCTACGCGCAGGTGCAGCGGATCGGTGTAGACTTTTTTCACGGCGGCGCTAATTTCGGCTGCGCTGGCGCCCAGATTGATGGTGTTGCCCAGCGATTTACTCATTTTGGCTTTGCCATCGGTGCCCGGCAGACGACCGATTTCCGGTACCAGCGCCTTGCACTCCACCAGAATCTCGCGGTTGGCGATGCGGTTGAAGCGACGCACGATTTCGTTGGTCTGTTCGATCATTGGAATCTGGTCTTCGCCAACTGGCACCAGCGACGCTTTGAAGGCCGAGATGTCGGCCGCCTGCGAGGCAGGGTAGGTGAGGAAGCCGGCCGGAATATCGCGTTCGAAGCCGCGCAGGGCGATTTCCGTCTTCACGGTCGGGTTGCGTTCGAGACGCGCCACGGTGACCATATTCAGGTAGTAAAAGGTCAGTTCGGCCAGTTCCGGAATCTGCGACTGGATCAGGATGGTCGACTTGGCCGGGTCGATGCCCACGGCCAGATAGTCGAGCGCCACTTCCACCACGTTACGGTGCACCTTGTTGGTGTCATCCATATTGTCGGTCAGGGCCTGGGCATCAGCCAGCATGATGAACTGCTGGTATTCGTGCTGGTAGGCGACGCGGTTGCGCAGGCTGCCCACAAAGTGACCCAGGTGCAGCGGGCCGGTCGGGCGGTCGCCGGTGAGGATGATGCGTGGGCCGCTGCATGCAGCGGCCGGGTTGGCAATGACTTCGGACGTTGGGGACTGGCTCATCGGGCTTCTTTCAGGTTGCTTACGCTAGCCCCTGAGCTTGGTGCACAGTCGTGTCGACGCCACCAGACAAGGGCGGCATTGATAAAAATATCACATCACTAGGGGTGATTCAGGGCCGCAGTTTAGCAGCGGCGCCAATTCAGGCAGGGGCGTAGTGTGGTCAGAAAATTCATGGCCGTATGGTTGCAGTTCGGGCGCGGTCTGTCAAGCCACGCTGCATGGCAGCCGAAACCCGGACTGCACAGCTCAGGAATGCGGGCCATTGGTTGCCTGCGTATGGTGCTTGAAATAATGGCGCGCCACTAGGATCGCCATTAACTGCAGGGCCGCGCAGAAGTAGAAGGTAGCGCCCATGCGCCAGTCGCTGGAGGGCAGGTGGCTAACCCGTCCCAGAATCTGCGCGCCCAGTAAGGGCATGAAGATGATGCCCAGACTGCTCACCGATTGCAGCGATCCCATTAATTCACCCTGTTCGGCCGGTGGCGTTGTCTTGGAGGTGATGGCCTGCAGTGCAGGGCCGACGGCGAACGACAGCACATTGCACAGAATGAGTACGTACATCATCCAGCCTTGCGTCGCCAGCCCGTATAGCAGGAAGGCCAGCGCGCCCGAACTCATGCCGATCAGCGACAGGCGCATTTCGCCAAAGCGCTGAATCAGTACGCCCAGCAGACCTGCCTGCACCACGGCGGCCGTCAGACCGACGCAAAATAGCGCGGCGCCGTTCTGGCCCGGCGTCCAGTCGAAGCGGAAATGCGTGTACAGCACCCAGGTGGTCTGCAACATCATCTGGGCACAGGTAACCAGTGCGAAGGTGATCACCAGGCCGCGGATATCCTTGCGCTGCACCAGTCGCAGCAGGGCGCTGAGGGGATTGATGCGTGCCAGACTGAATGGTGCGCGCTTCCCGGCAGGGAGCGATTCCGGTACGACCAGATAACCGTAGATGAAATTCAGTGCCGACAGGCCGGCCGCAACGTAGAACGGCAGGTGCAGATTGACGCTGCCCAGCAGACCGCCCAGCATGGGGCCGCAGATAAAGCCTAGGCCGAAGGCGGCACCGACTTTGCCGAAGCTCTTGGCGCGGTTGTCGGGTGTTGAAATATCGGAGGCATAGGCGGAGGCCACCGACATGCTGGCCGACGACAGGCCACCCACCACGCGGCCGATAAACAGGCAGGCCAGATTGGGCGCCCACGCGGTGGCGAGAAAATTCAGGCACATGCCGGCCATCGAATACAGGAGCACAGGGCGGCGGCCGATACGGTCGCTGATGGCGCCCAGCATCGGCATGCAGATAAACTGCATCAGGCCGAATACGGCGCTCATGATGGCGAACCAGTGTGCCTGCTGTTCGCGGTCGCTGGTGAATTCGCCCACCAGCATGGGCAGCACCGGCACGATCAGGCCGATACCCAGCATGTCTATGAAGACACTGACGAGGATGAAATTCAGACTGGCCGGTGCGCTGGCGCCGAAACGGCGCGGCTGGCTGGCCGGGGTGGAATCATGGGGAGAGCTGGACATGGGTGTGCTGGTGAGGTTTCAGGGAGTGGCCGGACTGGCGGCCCACTCGGCGATAAAGTCGTCGCGGAAGCTGGTCAGTGCCAGCAGGCGCTGGTTGGCCAGACGGCGTCCCGCGTCGGTCTGCATTTTAGCGGGGATGGCGACCAGCTTGGTGTCGATGTGATCGATGGCATAGGCTTTTTCATCGAGTTCGCGGTGCAGTGCCATCGGGTCGTCGGCGTGTGCCAGTCCGCTGCCCATGCGCCCGGCCGTATAGAACAGTCGCGCCAGACCGACGGCGCCGAGCGCGTCGAGGCGGTCAGCATCCTGGACAATTTTGGCTTCGATACTTTCCGCGTGGATGCCGGCGGAAAAACTGTGGCTCTCAATGGCGTGCGCGACGCCAGAGAGCAAACGGGCCGGGAAGTCCAGCGCGGCCAGCTGGCGGCTGGCCAGCAGCGCGGCCTGACGCGAGGCCATGCTGCGCTCGGGATGGTGCTTCGGTAAGTTCACCAGATCATGCAGATAGCAGGCCGCCATCACGACCAGTGCATCGGCTTCGGGGTAGTCTTCGAGCAGCTGGCTGGCATTGCGCCAGACTCGGTGCAGATGGTTGCTGTCGTGTGCCGCGTCACCGCCGCTAGCGCTCTCGGCCAGTTGCACCAGCAGCGGGTGCCAGTGATTCAGCAAGCTATTCATGGTTCTCCGGGTCGGCTACAAAAAGATGTTTTAAATCATACAGGCTGGCGTGAGTGTTGTGCAGTTGTGCATTTTTTGTGGAAATCGATCACAGGCTTGCTTATTGCTGCGGGATTGTGCAAAATGCATTCATAACTGACAATTAATGGCGAATCCTATGCGCATCACTGTTACGCTGGCTGCGGTGCTTTACACCCTGGGCACGTCCATGGCATGGGCGCTGGATGACACGCCGACGCTGGCACCGCGCTTCACGCCACGTCCCGAAGAGGGGCGCACCCTGAATCGCGGCGTGCCGGTCGCCTTAACGAGTGCTGCGCTCAGCAACGCAGCGCGCACCGCCGCCACCGATAGTGAGGCGGCTCCCGGCGCCTTGCGCAGCATGCCGCAGCGCCCCCAGCCACTGCCACTGACCCGCGTACTGCCCGCCGACAGCCATGGCGGCAGTGGCAAATTACCTGCCAAACCTTTGTAATCTGACGGAAGCGCGTACGGCAGCAGGTGAGTGCCGGAATTTATTGCTGAGACGCATTTTTTTTGGTGCTTTATTTGTTGACTTGCGGTAATATTCCAGACAGTCAACTTCCTTTCCAAGGTCAAGCCCATGTCCAACGTCACCGAACTGCACGCCACTCCTGCTGCCGAGTACCTCGCTTTTACGCTGGGTCAGGAAGAATACGGCATCGACATCCAGAAAGTCAGCGAAATCCGTAGCTACGAAGCGCCGACCCGGATTGCCAATGCGCCGGATTTCGTCAAGGGCGTGGTCAATCTGCGCGGCATCATTGTGCCGATCGTCGACATGCGCATCAAATTCAATCTGGGCACGCCGACCTACGACCAGTTTACGGTGGTGATCATTCTGAACATCGGCCAGCGCGTGGTCGGCATGGTGGTGGACCGGGTCTCCGACGTGACCACGCTGCTGCCAGAGCAGATGAAGGCGGCACCGGATATTGGCGGGAATATGAATACCGACCACATTATCGGTCTTGGTACCGTGGATGAGCGCATGCTGATTCTGGTTGATATCGATAAACTGATGGCCAGCGCCGATATGGGGCTGGTCGAGACGCCCGCAATGGCAGCCTAAGTCTTGACACCACGCAGCGCGACCAGTTTGCGCGGCTTCGCGCTATTCTGTGCTGGTTAGCGCTATTTTTCGCTATTTTTCGCTATGCCCTGCTGGTCCTCACCAGGCGGCGCGGATTTTAGCGCTTGCTGGGCAAGCTGGTCTGCTGCCGCATTGCGATGCCGGGGCAGCCAGCGCAAGTGAACGGTGCTCAGTTGTGCCATCAGGGCATGCACCTGCGCCCGATGGCTGGCCAGCGCGCTTGCCCCCTGACCGGCCGTGATGGCCGCTTCCGGCAGATTGACATCATTCACCACCACCTGACTGTCGCCGCGAATATGCAGCTCGCGCACGCCGGCCTGTAGCGCCGCCTCCAATAAGGCCGTCAAGGCCAGATATTCGGCTTCGCTGCTATTACCGTAGCCGGCCGCCTGGCTGATCTGAATAATTTGACCCTGCGGACCGCGCAACAGCGCGCCGATGCCGAGCCGGCCCGGATTGGGTAGCGCCGAACCATCAAACCAGCCCTGCCAGCCCTGTTCCGAGAGCGCGACGCCCTGTGCCTGACGCGTCGCCTGACGCTGGGCCAGCGTCGCTGCGCGCGCCTGCTGGCGCTGCACTTCGCGCAAATGCACAGCCGCGCGTTGCGCCAGTAACTGCGCCAGTCCTGCCACACCGGCCACCTGCGTCAGCACCTGTGTCAGCGCGCTGGCCGGATCCAGTTGCAAACGCTGCGCCAGCCGGACGGCCTGCGCGCGCTCACTTTTATAGGCCAGTTGCTGTAATTGTTCTAACGGGGTGTCGCTCATCCGGTTTAGTCACGTCGCGGGTTGTCGGGACGATGATCATACCTGTTTGGCACGCCGTCGCCATCCCGGTCGCGATCATGGCGATCCGGCACACCGTCGTGATCGCGGTCGCTGCGGCCATGGCCACGGCCATTATCGCGCCCATGGTTGCGCTCCGTGTGCTCAGGCTCTATCCGGCGCGGTGCGGGCGGCGCCACATACACCGGCGGCTGGCTGATCCAGCCGCCCGGTTCGAAGCGCCAGTTACCGCGTTCCTCGCGCCATGCGGGCGCGTGATATTGCGCACCGCGATGCAGGCGTTCCCAGTGGCCGGCACGCCACAGATGACGGTGGCCATTCCAGCGCCAGTAGCCGGGCGCCCACACGTAACCGGGGCGCGCTGCAGGCAGGCTTTCATAGCGTAAGGGCGGTGGTGCATTGCTGATGACAATGCTGAGTTCGGTCTGGGCATGGGCAGGCAGAGCGGCTAATGTGGCACAGGCCAGAACGCTGGCAGTGCAGAGCAGTTTAAGGCGTGGCAGCATGATGTTTCTCCATGTGGCGCGCAAGTGCGCGGGTACATGGAAACACTATAGCAAGCGATAGCGGCGCTGATGCGCGATGATGCAACTGCTTACATGTGATGCAGAATTGATGCAGAGTAAGGTGCGCTAACGCACGGTGGGATGTCAGCGAGGACGCCTGAAGGAGGCTGGGGCTGCACTTCAGGCGTACTGCTGCGGGGCGTCACATTTTGCTCGCTGAGGCGGTGCGGCTTGCCAGTGCCGATGCTGGCACGCTCTGCAGTGCTGCCTGTTTCTGTTCGGCGCTCAGGCGCTTGGCGCTGACTACCACGACTTGCATCGTGCTGGCTGCAGACATTGCGGGTGCGGCGCTGGTTTCGCTCGTGCGTTCCAGCGTGTAGCTGGTGGCGCATGCCAGGCCCAGGGCGACGACAAATACGGCTTCGAAGTTGCGCAGGATGTTCATTTTGCTTCCTTTCAGTGGTGGGGTTGGTGCTGCGATGTGTTCACTTTAGGCCGAAGCCATGGCGCGCTCCAGCGGATTGCGACGAAGTGCCGGTTAGGCGGCGCGAAATGCAGAACGGCGCGATAAATCGGCGCTGAGGCGCGCTCTTCTTTCTGCCGCCCCCCGCTAGTCTGCTGCATAGCCAGATGAGACCAGCGAGGACCTGATGCCGACGTATATCCGCAGCGTATTGCAAAGCCTGTCCGAACGACTGCGGCAACGGCGCCGCGCGGCCAATCTGCTGGCCGGGCAGCGCGGCCAGCGTGAGCACGCTGCCCGGGGGGGGGCGCTGCGGCCAGCGTGGACCTGCTGGCGGCGCGGCTCGCTGTACGCCACGCTGGCGCTGCTGCTAGCCGGGGGCGGGCTGCTGGTGCTGCACGCCCGGCAACTGGTGCGCAGCACGGCTAGCACACCGCAAACGGCACAGAGCTTGCGCGCAGCGCAGCTCTTTCAAGGCGTGCTGCCCGGTGTGCAGTTCGACGTGCCGCAACAATCGGGAATTTCCCTCAGCTTGCATGCCGATGCCGCGCTGCTGGTACTGGCTGGCATGCAGGCAGCACCAGCCGTACGAATCGACCTGTGTAGTCAGTTGCGTGCTGGGGCGACCGGTGCTGCTGCATCGCAACTGGTGCCCCTGCGCTTAGGCTATCGCTTCGAGGACGTGCAACGCTGGGTGCGCCAGAACGAGGCGGCCAGTGTGCAGATTGCTTTGCGAAATGTGCTGCTGGTGGCGCAGCATGGCGCAGCGGCAGGTATGCCACAGGTGCAGATGAGTGGCGTGGCGCGGGCCGATTTCAACGATCCTTATAGCGAGCCTTTGCAACTGAGCTGGCAGGCGCAGAACGACAGGGTGCGCTGGCTGAGCGACGCCAGTCTTGGCCAGATCGAACAGGGCGCACAGGGGCGCGTGGCGCTACGCCAGCAAGGCTGGCTGATGTGGGGCGATCAGGCGGCGCTGCGGATTGAACGGCGCACCAATGTGACCTGTCCGCAGGCCGGCGAACTCGTGCTGCAACTGTATCGTCCGGCGGCCGCCGCCACGCCTTCGGCGGCGCTGGTCAGCGCCTTTCCGGCACGCGGCCGGCCGCTCGCGACGCTGCTGGCCAGCGGGCGCTATCAGGTGCCGGCCAGTCCTGCAGCGGTGATGGAAGACGAGACGCTGTTCGCAGCGCTGCAGGCGCAGGGCATGGTGAGACTGAGCGCGCAGGGCGCGCTGGAACTGGCGCCGCGCGATCTGCCCCAGTGGCAGGCGCTGCGGCCGGAGCAGCGGGTGGCGCCGGGACCGGCCGATAGCTGGAAAGCGGTCGCCCCGGGCGCGCTGACGCAGAAACTCATCAAGCGCCTCTACTATCAGGCCGACGGGGCATATGTGCGCCAGCAGGTCGAGCTGTTTAATAGCGAACGCTGGCTGCTGGCATGGCGGGTGCCTGCCAGCGCTGGCACGACGCAGGCATGGCAGGCGACTAGCGTGGCGCAGGCCGGCGCACCGGACATGGCGTCCTCACAGGCGGGTGCGCTTGCCAGGACGGTAGCGCTGGCTGCGGTGCCGCTGACCAGCAGCGGGCAGATGCCGCTGGCGGCCTCGCGTCTGTTTGCATCCTTACCGCAAGGTTGGCAGGGCTGGACCCGGCTGGCGCGCTGGCCACAGGCCGCCCGCGCCGGTGCCGTACCGGTGCGCTTGCAACTGGCGTTGCCGCGCGCCGCGCAAGGGGGCGAAACGCTGCAACTCATGCTGCTGGGACGGGTGGCGGGGGTGCACGGCGCCACAGCACGCATGGCACCTGTCTGCAGCGGGCGCGCCTGCCGCAGCCCGGCCGATGTGCAGCAGCTACTTCTGACCCTGAACCCCGGCGTCCGCGCCGTGCAGCTGGATGTCGCAGCGCTGGCCTTCCATTCGCCGGAAGACCAGAAGTACCGGCATCTGTGGCTGGATCAGGGACACATCCGCTGGCAGGCTTTGCCAGTGACGCCGCCTGCACGCGGTGGCGCAGCGCTACAATCGGCGGCACTCTCGACGACGATGCAACTGACCGACCGTCATGCCACGCCTTTGTGGCGCGACGGTGTTGCAAGCCCGGCAGCGATGCAGGCGGGACTGGGGCCGCTGCTCGGGCTGGGTCGTGAGCACGCGAGCAGTGTTAGCGGTATGCTGGCGCGCTTGCCGCAGCAGCCGCAAGCAGCCCGCCTGACACTGGATTTACCCTTGCAGCAACTGAGCCAGCGGCTGCTGGACTGCGTGGGCTTGCGCCACGGCCGCTGGGAGGGCGGCGCCTGCGTCGCTGCGCAAACCGTGCCGGAAGGTCGCCATGCAGGGCTGGTGATACTCGATGCCGAAACGGGCGACATTCTGGCGGCAGCCGGCGCCGGTGCGGGGACGGTCAACCCCGCCAACTGGGCGGAGGTGCGTGACTTCGATCGTACTAGCCCGGCGCGCAGTCCCTTGCGCCTGCCCGCATGGCAGCATGATGGCGGCGCACACCAGAGTCCCGGTTCGACTTTCAAGGTGGTCAGCGCGCTGGGGCTGGAGCTGGCCGCGCAGCACGACCCGCAAATCGACGCCCTGTTGGCAGGAATGCCGCTGGCCGCGATCAACCGGCTGGCGCAGCAGCGCGGCTTTGGCTTCCAGACCGATGCGGCCAGTTATCCACTCAATCCACGGCTGGCGCATATTACCAATTTCCGCGAACAGAGCCTGGACCGGCGCGCACAGGATGGCCGCCTGGGGCTGTCGCAGGCGCTCACGTATAGCCTGAATACCTGGTTTGCATGGTCGGGCGAATTGAGCGACCGTTCCCTGTTTGGCCGCGCTGAAGGCGGTGCACCGGATCTGCAGGCGCTCGATGCTGATGCGCTGGATCCTGTGCGTCCTATCGTCGCCGCAGCCCACCGGCTGGGCTTTGAGCAGCCGCTGCGTCTTGATGGCGGCCTGCTGCCGCCGGACTTTGACTGGCGCAACTGGGACGCTTTGCAGGCGACCCCGGCGCACATCGATCCCATCCATACCCGTCACGAATTGCGTCAGATGAGTATCGGCCTGCGCATGCAGGTAACCCCGCTGCAGATGGCACTGGCCTCGGCGGCAATCGGGCAGGGCAGCGTGGTTACGCCGCGACTGCTGCTGGCGCTGGATGGCAGCAGCAGTCGCGTGGTGCGGCAGGCGCCGCTGGATATCCGGCTCGATCGCATCCGTGCCGGCATGAAGGGCGTGGTCGAGGTCGGCACCGGTGCCGGGGCATTCCGGGCCGCGGCACTGGCGCCGCTGCGGGGTGGCCTGTATGGCAAAACCGGCACGGCACCGAGCGGCGAGCATACTGCCACCGTCTGGTTCACGGGCTGGCTGGAGCCGGGCAGTTTGCCGGGCCAGCAGCACCGGCTGGCGATGGCGGTCTTTGTCAGCCATTCCGCGGCGACCGGGGGTGAACATGCGGCACCGGTGCTGGCTAGCCTGCTGGCGGCGCTGGCCGGCCAGCCAGCGGCGCAGAAGCCGGAACAGAAGGAGAAATAGACCTGTGACTGCGCAATTGCGAGGTGAAGCACTGTGTCATGATCTTGAGGCGTCCGCCCTGTGCGGAACTTTTATCCATCACAGAACAGGAAAGTATGCGCCTGCCAGGAACCCGCTATCAGGAGCACGGCTGGGAACAAGTGCGTAAATTGCTGGGACAGGCCAGCGTGCAGGTATTACGTCAGCTTGCGCCCCAGGATTTGCAGGACCCGGCACTGCTGGAACGCTACGTCGAGGCGGCGGGAGCGCTGCTGCAGGCGTGCGCGCGTACCGCACGTGCCAGCGCCGAAGGCAATAGCTATGGCGATAGTGTGGGCGAACTGGCGGTCGGCCTGCTGTACGAATTGCCCGCCCAGCCAGCGTTCTGGCAAGGGCTGCTGACCGCCTTGCAGAGCGAATATGCGCGGTGTGGCGCCTTCTGGCAGCAGGCGGCCTCGGAAGCCATGCTGCGCAAAAAAGTCAACGATATGTATGCCGGTCTGCGTGACCGTATCGACGCCGATGCCTATACGGTTGCCACCGGGCGCGATTGCTCGCCGAACCGCATTTACACCTATCGCATGCTCGATACGGCCTACCGCGATATCGCCGCGCTGTTTGCCGACTGGCAGTCGCATACGGGGCAGGTCGGCGCGATCCTGGGGCGTACCCTGCACGGCAGCCCGATCGAAGTGCGCCAGATGAAGTCCGTCGCCGGCTGCAAGGCCGAGTGGATCATCGCGTGGAGCGCAACGCTGGAGCAGTTCACGGGGGCAGTCGGCCCCCTGCACACCCGTTCCAAGCGCTTCGCCAGCCTGAAAAATAGCCCCGGGAAGATTGCTGCGATGCTGTGCGAGATCGGCGAATACGAACAACTGTCGGCCAATGGTGACCGGGCCGATGACTTCCTCGGTGATGCCGGGGAAGCGGGCGCGTGGCTGGAAGACTACTGGCGGGTATTGCACGACTCGGAGCAAGCTGCGGCGCACGGGACCTGTGATTATCCGGATCAGTTGCTGCCCGAGCCGGAACGCGACGGCGACGCTGCGGACGGGGCAAGTGATCAGGATGGGGAATGTGATCAGCTTGGGGATGGCGAGGCTAGCCTGACATGGCCGCCAGATGCCGCCGATGCGCCAGACCAGGCGACCCAGGCGCTGGAACAGGCGCAGGAACAGGCACAGGAACAGGCGCTTGCGGTGGCCGTTTCCCTGCCCCCCGGCTATCTGAAACTAGCGCGGCTGGCGCAACAGGAAGGCAGCTGGATCGTGCGGGTGCTGGCGCAGGAGGCGTTGCCGATCCGGCTGGCCGTGTATCACAAACTGCTTGGTGTCGCCGATGACAGTTATCCTGACGTGTGGCTGGATCCGGCAACGGGTGAACTGCCGACGCTGCAGCAACTGGCTGCGCTGGCGGAAATCTCGATGCCGACCCTGCGTAAGCGCCGCAATCAAGCGATCGACAAGCTGTATGCTGCCCCGCGCAGTGCGGCACTATGAAGGAGTATGCTGTGAAACCGAGACTCACCGAGCTGGAAGCCAGACTGCAGGAGCGCCTGCTGCTGGGCCGCGCCGTACCCGGCGACCGGCTGATGCTGGCCGATACGACGTTGCAGATGGCACTGGATGGCAGCCGTCCTTTGACGACGGCGGAGCGCCAGGCCTTGCAGGCGTCGCCGCTGACCTTGCGTCGCTTGCGCCATCTGGCGCAGGCCCGGGCAAGCATGCCGGCGCCACTGTCTGGCTGGTCCGGTAGTCAGGGCCTGCTGCGCGCGGCCGCAACGGATACGCCGCTGAGCACTTTGCGCACGGACGATGGCTACTGGACGCTGGACTTTGTCGCCAGCACGGCAGGCTGGCGGGTGATCCTCGCGCTGCTGGCCGATGCGCCGTTCGCCACGCCTGCCATGCAGCAGGCGCTGGCCCTGCGTGTGCAGGATGGACAGGGCAAGCTGATCCTGCAGGGACGACTGGATGGCGATGGCGAATGTGAAGCAGCATGGCCGTTTGCCGAGGCACCGGCCCAGCACTTCCAGCAAACCGGTGCGACCTTTACGGTATTGCCGGAACAGGGCTAGCGATGGGCTTCTTCTTGCGCCGCCGTGCGCCGCGCACCGATCTGGCAGGGCTGGGTGACACGCTGGTCGCCCATGCTTGCGAGACGGGCGATGTGGCGCCGGCCGGAACCACGCTGCTGGTAGTTGGCGCCAATGGTCAGGCCCGCCGGCAGCTTGCGGGAAAAGTGGCGCTGGCCGACGCTGAACGGGCGTGGTGCTTTCATCCCGGCCCCTACACGCTGACGCTGCTGCCCTTTGCCGCGGCACCGGAATGGGGCTTGCAGTTAAAAGTGGTGGTCGATGCGGCTAATCCGCGCGTCGCGCAGCAACGTTTTGATCTGTTTCTGTATAGCGAAGTGGCGCAGGGTCTTGCACTGGTACAGTTGCAGGAGCGCCTGCAGGCAGCCTTGCAACTGGCGCTGACGCAGGGTGTGCTGGAGCTAGCGCCTTGCACCACGCTGGAAGAATGGCATGCGTTTCGTGCCGGATTCAATCAGTTGCTCTATACCCGTTTCGGCCTCACGGTGGATGACTGCGTACCGATCGATCTGGCACCGCAGGCGGATTATGCCGCGCAGCTGCGCGCCCGCGCCGTTCCCGTCCCCGTCCCCACCTTCACCCCCATCGCTGGCATGCCAGCGGAGGCGCCGCCCCATGTCGCAGCGGCCGCATCTGCAGTATCTGCAGTATCTGCCGTATCTGCCATAGCAGCGAGCCATGTCAGGCCGGACGCGCAGGCCGACGCGCTTGGCTTACGACGCCTGTTCCTGGAACTGCCCGCATTGAGTAGTGGCTTGCGCCTACTGGAAGTGCCGGCAGGTGCCGATGCTTTTGCAGCGCATCAGGCGCTGTTGCTGCGACTCGGCATGGCCAGCCTGAACGTGCAGAGCATGCCCACGCTGGGCTGGGCTGCACCCGATCACGCTTTGCCCTTAGTGCAGCAACAGCGACGTATCGGGCACACGCTGCTGTCCCTGCAGGCACTGGATGAAGGCTGGTCCTTGCTGGCGCAATGGCAGCGCTCCGGCAACGAGACCAGCGCATGGCGGCTGCTGCACGATCAGGCTGACCGGGTCTGTGCCAATCTCGAAACGGGACTAGCCGGACGCCGTCAGCCTTATCCACCTGATCAGGAGGATGGCGCATGAGCGGTATTTCTCATCCACGACTGCCTGACTATGCCGTGTGCCGCAGTGTGCTCGCGGACGGAAGGCTGCTGACGATTACCGCCAGCCGCCGTGCGCGTGGCAATCGTGCCGACGTTAAATGCCATGTCGCGGCCGCGCCGGCACTGGCTCTGCGCATGCAGCAGGTAGTACGCATGGCGCGTCTGACCGAAGCGCTGCTGGATAGCCGCGATCAGGTGCTACTGAGCATGGATCCGGCGCCGAATGCCAAGGAGCGTGACTGGGAACTGGCCGCAGTGCTGGCTGACCGCATGGTGCGTGGTCTGTATGCAGCAGCGCCTGGTGCCGAGCAAGCGCTGTTGGCGCTGGGCTGGTCCGATGCGTGGCATCTGGGGCGGGTCGAGGGTGAGCCGCTACAGGCGCAGCGCATCGCCATGGCGCATCTGGCGCCTGACGGCGTGCTGGTGCTGGGTGGGCAAGTGCGCAGTGACGCCGGCGAACCCGACCTTGCGGGAGCGCGCTGCAGCGTCATCGGCCATCTCGGGGCTTTGCATGGCCACGCTGATCTGGCCGACTGTGTGGCCTCGGTGCGCAGCTGGTTTCCCCTTTACTGCGGCGGTAGCCACGATAGTCTGGCGTGGCTGGAAGTCAGTGTGTTTCCGCTCGCGGCGGGGACCGTGCCGGCCAGCGAGGAAGACAGCATCGCGGCGCCACAGCTCGATCCGGCGCGCCTGCAGGCGCTGCGCCAGACCCTGTGTGCGGCGCGCCATTTCGATGGCCATGGGCTGGGACGCTGGCGCACGCTGGTGCGTTTCAGTCAGCCTGAGTTTCAGGGCAACTCCTATGAACTGGCGCTGGTAATGGCGGACCGGATGGCGCGCGGCCGTGAATTTTTGCCGCGTGGCCGCCTGATCGCCACTGGCCAGTCGAGTGCCTGGCATGCGGGACTGGTCGAGGCAGTCGACGGCCAGCAGGCCAAACTGGCCCTGATCGCCCGGCAGGCGGGGGCGGGCGACCGGATCCTGCTACCGGCTGGCTGGGCGGCAGCGCTGCCTGCCGGCTATGTGGCCGGGCTACGCCAGCGGGGCGCCAGTCTGGCCTGTATTGAACGGATAGGTATGATTTAAATTGCCCTGCTAGAATCGGTAGATGGCAAAGCAGTCCGGAAGATGAATTATTGAGGAGTCTGACATGTTCCAGAGTTTGGGGTTGGGTGGCGTGAAATGCCCGCGTTGCGAGCAGAAGAACGACGACCAGTCGGGCTATTGCAAGCACTGCGGTCTGACGCTGGGTGCGCCCCGTAACACGCCGCTGCTGCGCGATAACCGCTGGATCCCCGGCGACGACCAACTGGCGGTGTATTTTGGCGTGAATGCCTTGTCCGGCGTGTTCACCAAAACGTTGCGGGTACCGGCGCTGGCGCGTGCCTATATTTTGCAGGCTGACAAAGCCACCGAAGTACCGCAGGGCGAATACGAGATCGAAGGCTTTTTCACCCGTCTGAATCATTTGCTGCGTAACCAGCACGCTGAAATCCTGATTACCCGCAGTGTGGCGCTGCCGGTCAGCTTCGAATTCGAAAAACTGGTGACGGCCGAACAGCTCAAAGTGGCCGCCAGCTTTACTATCAGTCTGGCGGTGGATCAGGTAGCGGCGTTTGCGCGCCATTTCATGACGGCGCCCGGGGTGGTCACCACGCGCCAGTTGCAGGAGCTGATTGAACCATCGGTACGGCAGTTGGCGGCAGAATTTATCGCCAGTCGTTCGATCCGCGATCTGGCCGACAACGTCGATTTGCGCCAGCAACTCGATGAACGGCTGCAGGCCGGTCTGAAACTGCGTCTGGCCAGTTTCGGGCTGGCGGTGGAACGGGTGGAAACAGTGGCCGTCCGCCACGATAAATATGACCATAACCGCGACCGGGTGGGAAGCCTGTGGCTGGTCGCGGATGAGCGACAGGTGCAGCTGGAACATGCCAGGCAGCTCGATCAGCTGTATGACGCCGAGGAGTGGGCGGCGATTGCGCGCGAAGAACGCAAGCTGCATAGCGACTTGCGGCGCGCCGAATTGCGGCAGGATGCCAGCCTCGAAAAGGCCGAGCTGACGCTGAAAGAATCCGAGCGCCTGCAGGCTTTGCGGGCCCGCGAGGTGGATCTGTATAGCCGCATCATGGATGCAAAAACCCGCAAGGTTGCGCTGGATAAGGGGGCCGGCACGGTGCTGGCAGATCTGGAACATGAACTGGCCAAGCAGAAGTCGCAGCGCGACGGTGAACAGGCCGAATGGGAACAGGTACGTCAGCTGGCGCGCATCCGCATGCAGACGGAAATGGAAGTACTCCAGCAGACTGCCGCCGAACAGCGCCAGTTGGCGCAGCAGCGCTTATCGCACCAGTTGCGCCAGCAGGCGATCGAAAACCGCATTAGCGAGGCGCTGTTTATCGACGATGCGTCGCGGCGCCGTGAGGAATTGATGGCCTTGCGCGCGCAGGAAAAAGCCGAGAAGCAGCGCGAACTGGCCATCGAGGCGGAAGCGCACCAGCTGCAGTTGCAGAGTCTGACTTTGGCCAGCGCAGCGCGCCAGCGCGAGGCGCAACGGGTGCAGGAGTGGGAAGACCAGTTGCAGCTGGCACGTCAGCGCGAGCTGTTACGCAGCGATGCCGTCAAGGATGCCAGTAACGCGGTCGAAGTGGCGAGCGTGCGCCAGAAACTCGAGGCTTTGCAGCGCGAAGGTGCAACGGCGGAGCAACTGGCCCAGCACGAGAAACTGTTGCGCACCATCGAAGCGGATCAGCTGCACACGCGTCAGCAGCAGGCACATGCCAAACAGGCTATGCTGGACCAGCTGGCAGTCGATGAGCAGCGCCAGTTGTTGCGCCAGAAGGAACAGGAGCTGCAATGGCAGCAGGAGTTGCGCCGGCTCGATAAGGAGCGGGAAGAGCGTTACGCGCGCTGGAAAGGCGATTACGATGTGCTGCTAGCGCAGCAGAGTCATGAAATTGCCCGCATGGAGACCATCAACCGTCTCAGTGATACTGCCAAGGTGGCCACTGCGGCGCTACCGAATGCGCAGGCACTGGCACAGTTACTGGGCTTGCAGATTCAGGCGGGGATGGGGGCAGCACAGATCGAAGCGCTGGCGCAGGTGGTGGGGGCGGCCCAGCCTGCGGCGGCCCGTTGTAGCAACGGTCACGCGCTACGCGCGGCGCATCCGGAGGATAGATTTTGCGCCAGCTGTGGCGTGACCCTGGATGTGGCAGGCGAGGCCGGCAAGGCATAAAGGCTTGGATTTCGAATCATGATGCAGACAGCAAGAGACCGGATCCGCGAACTGCGGGCCTTACATGACGACGGGCTACTCAGCCTGCAGGAGTTCGACCGTCGCAAGAACGCTATCCTGGATGCGGAATACGCACCGCCGGGGGCTGCGATCATGGCGGGGGCGCTGCCGGTGCCGGTGCCGGAGCGGCAGGGAACGGAACTGGGTTTCATGTCCGGTCAGGAGATCGGCCCGCAAAACCGGCGCTACCGGCTGGAGCGCCTGATTGCGATGGGTGGCATGGGGCAGGTGTGGCAGGCTACCGATCTGGCGACCCATGCGGAGCTGGGCCATAGCGAAATGGTGGCGCTGAAAATTCTGCCGCCGCAACTGACCCAGAGCGCTACCCACGCCAAATTGCTGATCGAGGAAGCCACGCAGGCCCGCAAACTGGCGCATGAGAACATCGTGCGCGTCTACGAGTGGGCGCAGGATCCGGCGACGGCGAGCTATTTCATCATCATGGAGTATCTCGAAGGCGAGGATCTGGATGCCTATCTGGCCGCGCAGGGCAGCTTGTCGATGGAGGCAATCTACCGCCTGCTGGCGCCGGTGGGCGAGGCGCTTGACTATGCGTGGGACAAGCACAAGCTGGTACATCGCGATATCAAGCCGGGCAATGTGTTCCTGACCCGCCACGGTGACATCAAGCTGCTCGATTTCGGGATTGCTTCGCGGGTGCGCAACGCTGGCAGTAGTCTCGGGCTGCAAACCCCGAATGCCGGCACGGTCGGCTATCGTGCGCCGGAAGCGGGGACCCATCAACGGCAGCCGAGTAGCCGGCTGGATGTGTATGCGGTGGCGGTGATGATCTATCAACTGCTGGAAGGACGGATGCCGTTCGAGGCGATGCGCTCTGCAGATTTTCATCCGGCACCGCCACAGCATTTGAACCCGGCGCAATGGCAAGTGCTGCAGCAGGGCTTCGCCTATCTGGCCGAGCTGCGGCCAGCGTCGGTGGCGACTTTGCTGCAGGCCTTGCGTGACGCCGCCAGTCCCAGCGCCGAGGAACTCGCGGCGCAGGCGCAACAGGCGCGCGAGCGCGAGGAACAGCGCGCCCTACAACAGGCACAACAGGAAGAACAGGCGCAACAGCGCGAGCAGCAACGTCAGGCAGAACAGGCCGCGCTGGCGCTCAGGCAGGAGCAGGAACGCGCCGCCGAAGCGCAGCGCCAGGCCCGGGCCGCAGAACTGGCGCAGCAACGTCAGGCCGAAGCGCGCGCCGCAGCGGCGGAAAAAGCCCGGCTGGAACAGCAGCAGCAACAGCAGCGGAAGGCGCTGGAAGCACGCCAGCGCGCCGAGGCGGAAGCGGCAGCGCAGGCACGCAAGCAGGTGTTGCGCGAGCAGTTGCTGGCGCGCCGCGAAGCCGATGCGCAAAAGGCTCGCGAGGAGCGCGCCGAACAACTGCGCAAAGCGAATCAGTTGAAGGCGGAAGCGGCATATCGCGCCGAGCAGGAACGCCATCGCAAGCAGCAGGCCGAACGGCACGCGGCCGAATTGGCGGCGCTGCTGCCAACGGCGCAGAGTCCGGTGGCGGATCCCAGCGGCGTGTTGCGTGACCGTTTTCTCGACGGTAGCGGTGTCGGGCCGGAGCTGGTACTGATTCCTACCGGACGCTTCCAGATGGGCTCACACGAGCTGGAACGGGCGGCGGCAGTCAAGGCTGGTGCGCAGAAAAACTGGCTGGACCGGGAACTGCCGCAGCACTGGGTAGGCATCGAGCAATCGTTCGCGCTGGCGCGTTTCCCTGTGACGGTAGGCCAGTGGCGCGTGTTTGTGCGTGCCACCGGCTGGGAGTCGCTGTCCGACACTGACTGGCGCGCGCCCGGGTTTGCGCAGAATGACGAGCACCCGGTGGTTGGCGTGAGCTGGGTCGATGCGCAGAGCTATGTGCGCTGGCTGTCCGAAAAAACCGGTCAGTTGTATCGTCTGCCGAGCGAGGCGGAATGGGAATATGCCTGCCGTGCCGGTACCCGCACGGCCTTCAGCATGGGCGACACGATCAGCACCGAACAAGCCAATTACGACGGCAATTTCACCTTTAACGATGGTCCGCGCGGCGCATTTTTACAGGGAACCAGCAAGTTCGGTCTATTCCAGCCCAATCCGTGGGGACTGTTCGACATGCACGGCAATGTCTGGGAATGGACCCAGGATGTGGTGCATGAAAACTATCTCGGTGCGCCGGCCGACGGCAGCGCGTGGGAGCAGGGCGGTGATACGGCACGCCGTGTGCTGCGTGGCGGTTCCTGGCTGTACAACCCGCGTTATCTGCGTTCGGCCGTGCGTAACGGCTATTCTGCGGTGCTGGCGAATGATATCGTAGGTTTCCGGGTCGCCAGAAAATTGGTGTAGCGGGCGGCGGGGTGTATACTGCCGCCTTCACTAATTTACTGGACTCCCACCATGAGCGCTTTGCCACCATGCCCTAAATGCCATTCCGAATACACTTATGAAGATGGCGCCCAGCTGGTGTGCCCGGAATGCGCGCACGAATGGAGCGCTACCGCGACGGAAGCCGCTGATGAAGGCGCCCGCGTGTACCGTGACTCCGTTGGTAACATTTTGCAGGACGGCGACACTGTGACCGTGATCAAGGATCTGAAACTGAAAGGCGGTGGCGGCACCGTTAAAGTAGGCACCAAGGTCAAAAATATCCGTCTGGTCGATAGCGACCACGATATCGATTGCAAAATCGACGGTTTTGGCGCGATGAGCCTGAAGACCGAATTCGTCAAGAAAGTCGTCTAAACGCGCCACCTCGGCCGGGGCGTGCGCTGCGTTCTGCGAGCGCGCGCCAAACGGTGTAAATTAGCGGTTCTTTCCCTTTTTCTGAAGGACCGCCGTATGACTATCCGGGTATTGCGCGACCAGTCGCTGCCTATGCGCCACATCGTCCATGTGCGCAATCACATCGTTTCGACCGACGGCTCGGTAGAAGAGGGCGGCAGCGATGCCGGTCCTTCGCCACATGATCTGTATGACGCTGCCCTCAGTTCCTGCAAGGCGCTGACCGTGGTGTGGTATGCCAAACGCAAAAACATCCCCCTCGAACACGTCGAAGTGATGATTGACCGTGACGCCAGTGAAGAGCGGCAGGGCGTCTACCGGCTGGCAGTGACTCTGCATCTGACCGGCGAACTGAGTGACGTGCAGCGCGGCGAACTGCTGGCTGCCGCCCAGAAATGCCCGATCCACAAACTGATGGCATCGGTGACCACCGAGATTACTACCTCGCTGGGCTAGACTGATGACCATTACTACTCTGCTCAAGGGCCACGAGAAGGATCTCGGCGGCGGCTTCGTGGTGCGCCGCTATTTGCCCGCTGCACTGAAACAGGCGGTCGGACCGTTTATCTTTTTTGACCATTTCGGTCCGGTCGACGTCCCACTCGATGCCAACCATGATGTGCGCCCGCATCCGCATATCGGGCTGGCCACCGTCACCTATCTGTTCGAAGGGGCGATGGATCACCGCGATAGCGTCGGCAGCGTGCAGCGTATCGAACCCGGTGCGATTAACTGGATGACGGCAGGTCGCGGCATCGTGCACTCGGAGCGTACCCCGGCCGATCTGGTAGGGGTGCCGCATCGCACCCATGGTCTGCAATTGTGGGCGGCGCTGCCGGTGGCGCATGAGGAAACGGCGCCCGGTTTCTGTCACACGCCCGCCGCGGCGATCCCCGAATATGACGCGCAAGGTATCCGGGTGCGGGTGCTGGTGGGATCGGCCTTCGGCCTGACGTCGCCGGTGCAGACGTTCAGCCCGACGCTGTATCTGGATATCCAGTTGCAGGCTGATAGTTCGCTGGTGCTGGAACAACTGCCGCCGGAAGCGGCGCTGTATCCGATTAGCGGAACGGTACAGGTCAATGGCGAGACGCTCGATCTGCATGCGATGGCCTTACTCGATACCAGTCAGCCGCTGACCCTGACGGCTAGCAGTGATGCGCAACTGGTGCTGATCGGTGGCGAGCCACTCGACGGCCACCGCTTTATGTCGTGGAATTTCGTGTCCTCACGCAAGGAGCGCATCGTGCAGGCCAGTGCTGACTGGGAGGCGCAGCGTTTCGAGCCGGTACCGGGCGAGACCGAGTTCATTCCTTTGCCGGCACGCTTGCCGAAGTGAGGTGATTGGCTCGCTGGCTGGCTGGCCGCCAAGGGTGGCTGGCGCTCGGCGCGTTCAGGCCGCCGGGTCGTCAGGCAGGCTGTCAGGCAGTCGACAGGGCGCTGGCCGCCACGGTGCTATACAGGTCGGCAGCGCTGGTACGGATGATCCAGTGTTCCGGATACGGATCGCTGGCAAAGCGGCTAGGCTGGGCGATGCGGCTCAGTTTATCGAGGGGCGTAGTGGGTGCCAGTGCGGTTTCCTTGCCGGTGATCTGGTCCAGATGCCAGAAGCCGCCGTCGCGATGCAGCAGCACCGGTAGCGCCGCTGCCTGCTGGCTGGCAGGATAGGCTTTCAGCGGATAGCCGGGATGGGTGTCCGGCATCAGCAGGTAATAGCATTCGGCCCGCGCGCCGTGATCGAGGCGATGCAGGATCACCCCATGCGGCATGATGGCCGATACCGTCAGCAGCACAATGCCTTTGATGCTGGCACTGAATTCGATGCGCATGCCGAGCCGCAGCATGGTCGGTTTGTGTTTGCCGGGCCAGACCCCGTCCAGCAGTATGCCGTAGCGCGACACGTCTTCGATCTCGAAACCGGCGCCGGCACGACGGATCACCGCGTGGCGTCCGGACAGGCGGCGCGTCAGACCATTGGTGTCCTGACCATCGGCGCTGTAATGTGTGAGCAGCACATGTGCTTCCGGATCAACCAGTTCAAAGCGTCCCAGCACACATTCTTCCATGGCGAACAGGCGTACCTGACGCTGCGCGCCCGACTCCGGCGCCGCATTCACGAAACTGGCGGCGCGGCTCGGGTGCGGGTGGATGGCCGCAGCTTGCGGCATATCGATTTCGATCAGATCCTCGTCCCAGGCAATGGTGGGGAAGCCCAGATCGACTTTGCCGGCCGGTGCGCTCAGGTCGAGGTGGGCGATGCCGGCATTGCGTGCCGTGACGTCGATCTCGAGATGCTCGCCGGCGGGCGCACTCACCCGGGCGATCGAGCCATCATCGGCCATCACCCGCACGTTTTTGTGGGTGCTCAGGAAGATGCGGTGAATTTCCGTCAGCGTGGCATCGGCGCGCGGTACCAGAATCACGAAGGTGCAGACCCAGTGGCGGGTCGCCATGCCGGCGTGGCGGCTGATGAGTTCGATGCTGATCTGGTACTGGCCATGCTCCTTGCCGCGCGAGGAGAACTCGACGAACACGGGGCGCCAGTCACCGCCGGTGGCGCGCACAAACGACTGTTGCGAGGCGCCGTGGGGGATCAGATCCGATTGCAGTTTCAGCTGGAGTTCGGGGGCGCAGGCCTCCGGCATGCCGCGCAAGCTCATTTTCAGCGCCTGCCGTCCACCGGCAGCGCGCGGGTCGAAACCGCTAATGTGCAGCTGCGGGCGGGCCGACTGGGCACGCTGGACGGGACGGGCGTATGCTGCGCTTGCAGAAGCTTCGGGCGCAACATCGAGCGCCGTGCCGGAGCTGCCGGTACGGGCACTGCGCACAGCACTCAGCAGGTCGAAGCTGGTTGGCACAGACTGGGCGTGACCGCCCTCGCACGTCTGTGCTCCCGGCATGACCCAGTAGGTGCAATGCGGATGCTGAGCATTACTGCATTTTTTCATGATGAACCGAGGCTAGGATAACCCTCAGTGTAGGCCTTTTTACACTGCTTTGGCAATCAAACAGCCGTGTGTAACCCTGCTTTTTCGCGGCATGGCTGACGCTTTTGCTACGCGCGCATCAATCGTGGCCGTTGGCACTGTGCGGTAGTGCCGTTTCGTCAATGTTGTGGCGCTTGCTGGCGTCGGGCGGGGCGCGAAAACGCAGCACGATGGCGCTCAGATTATCGATGTGCAGGGCCGGCGGCGGGTCGCTGGCGTAATCGTGATACAGCGCGTCGAGTGCGGCGCTGGCCGTTTGCCCGGGACGCGTCAGCAATTGCGGCCAGCGCGCCACCCAGTGATCCGGCCGGGCACACGACCAGAAGCCGTCGGTCGCCAGCAGATAGGTGGCATCGGGGCGCACTGCCAGCAAGCGGCGGTCCGGCAACTGGCGCAGGAAGGCAGGCAGATTGGTCTGGTCGAGCGGCTGCAGCGCGTCGGCCAGCACTTGCGGATTGGCGAAGGCGTTGCCAAGCAGGTAGGCCTGGGCAATCTGGGCGCGGTGCTCGCCGTGCACCTGCTGCCACCATTGCTGTTCATCGAGCAGGCCGTGCATGGCGAAGGCGGTGGCTGGTACGTGATCGACGGTCAGCGGACAGGCACCCTCGGCGCTGATTTCGTAAAGGCGCGAATCGCCGACGTGGTACAGCATCGGCGCTGCGCCGGCCGGAATTTCCAGCAGGGTCAGGGTGGTGCCGGGACGGCGGAAGCTATCGGCATCGTGCTGCTGGCGGAACTGCTGCTGCAATTGCAGGTGCAGGGCGTCGAGTCGCTGGCCCAGCTCTGTCAGCGTGTAGCAGGCGGGGATCGCGAGGAGTGCCTGAGCGACTGTTTCGGCGGCTTCGCGGCCATGACCGTGGCCGCCCATGCCATCGAGTACCGCTAGACGTACGTGACCGGTCGGCCAGTCTGCCACGAGCGCCTGCTGCGGTATCTGGTGATGCAGCAGGCGCGCCTGACCGCGGGCATCGATCATCAGCAGATTATCCTGATTTTCCGGTACCTGTAGTTTGCTGATGCTCGCTTCGCAGCGCGCGGCCACTTCGAGGGTGCTGCCAAAATCCAGCTGATCGGTCAGGCTTGTCATCGGGGCATGCTGGCGTCGGGAGGTGAAAGGCCACAGCTTAGCCGAAAAGCGCCGCGCCGGGGATGGTGGTGATGGAGGCGATGGCGGAGCGGCCGCGCGCATGCTATTCACCGCTGCGACGCAGCCACAGGCTGCTGGCCCAGCCGGTGCTGCACTGGCCGTGGACGCAGGCGCTGATCTGCCACCAGTCGCCATGGCGCATGCCGGTCGGCGTGACCAGTGCACCGGCGGGCACGGTCAACATGCGCGGCGCGTCGACGCTGGCGGCAAGGCGCAGGTTCAGGTCGCGATGCACGGAAAATGCCTGCAGTGCGCCAGTGCGATCAGCCCTGGCGTTTGCTCCGTCCCCCGCACCTGCACCAGCTCCGGCAGCGGCGCCGGCAACTGATTCGGCGCGTGCCGCTAAGGCTGGCGTTAGGCCAGTCCAGCCAGCGAGCAGGTGGCCGAGCAGCAGCGTACCGCCCAGTGTCACGGCCAGCGCACGCAGATTCAGACGGCGCCACCAGTGGCGCGGTGTGCAGTAAGCGGCTATTAGCAGCGTGAGTGCCAGTGCCGCAAGGTAGATGGCAGCGCTGCTGGCGAGGTTCACGAGCGAGACGGTGTGCATGGCAGCTCCTGCTTCAGGCATCAAAGCGCAGTACATACGGACCGGCGACCAGATGGTGACCGCGCGGTAGCAGATATGGCGTCTGCTTGTCGCTGGCGTCGATACTGGCGACCAGCGCCAGCTTGTCATCGAGGTGATACAAGGCTTGCGAGGCACTGAGGCGCCCGATCAGATAGCCGCGCGCGCTCGCTTCAAAGCTGAAGGCATTGCGCGACAGACCGATGCGGTCTGCGCTGGCCTCAGGATGCGCGCCTGAGCGTTGCAGAAATTGCGCACTGGCGAGCACCCGTAGCGCTGCCAGTACCGGTGTATTGCGGCCAAAGTTGAAGCGCGCACCGAGCGGCGCTGCAACGCTGAGCGGGCGGGGCAGACTCAGTAAGGCGCAGTAGCGGTCGCTCATCGCGGCTGGAGCGGCCAATAGCTGCATGCTATAGCCCTCCAGTGGCGTGAAGGTGGCGGGTGCGCTGATGCGTTGCCTGCCATCTGCGCTGGCGGCACTGAGTTCGTCATTGGCGTCGACCATGAAGCTGATCACCGGTTGCGGGCCGGCAGCAAGCGCCATCTGGCGGTTGAAAGGCAGCGCCAGTGCCAGAGCCCCGGTGTCGCGATAGCGGCTCAGGCGCGGTAAAGCCAGTGCAACCAGGCTGATACGCTGGGTGCTGGTGGGCGCATAAGTGGCATCAGTCTCGCTGGCAGCGCTGGCAGGGCGCTGGCTGGCGGGTAGCGCCGTGGCATCGCCGCCTGCGATACTGCTGCTGCGGTCTTGATTGCCGCCGTGACGCCCCTGCCAGACAGCAGGTTTGCCCGCTGGTGTAGCTAATGCTGCTACTGTCGCTATAGCCGATGCCGATGCCGATGCCGTGGCCGGTGCCGATAGCACAGCCGCTGCCGCTGTTGAGGCGATGCCCGCAGCAGCGTTGCTACGACTGATCTTTACCAGCAAGCGGGTGCCGGTACCGGGCATGTCGGGCAGGGTTTTGATGGTGTAGTAGCCGCTGCGCGGATCGAAACTGCACTGATAGCCGTCTTTGGGACGCATCTGGACTAGTGGCGCGCTATCGGGGCCATCGTTGAGGATCAGCAGCGTGCTGTCCGGACCGAACGGCCAGCCTGCGGCGATGTGACTGGCTTCGCTACCGGCGGCGCCGAGCAAGACCAGCCGCTGCGCCGGATAGATCGGGCATACCGGATGCCAGACCGCGCTGTCGCGCGAGATGCTGACGTTGTAGAGCACTTTTTCGCCAGCCTCCGGCAGGTAGACGGCATGCCCGAAGCGCACCTCCACTTCGCCAGCGGCCAGCGCTTCCGTACCGACCACGTTGTAGCGTACCGGATCACCACCGAGCAGGTCACCAAAATCCTTCTGGTGCAAACTGGCCAGCGACTGCGCCAGATCGCGCGCGCGTGCGCCGCGACTCAGGTGGTAATCGTCGTCGACATCGTCCTGCGGCAGCATCAGCGTGACATGGGTAAAACAGCGCGTTGCGGCGCGACCACGGTGTTCGCGGGGGCTGCGCTCGAGCAGATCGCGCAGCAGGGGGCGGCGTGAAAACAGCGCCAGCCCTGGCGCCTGCCAGAGGGCTTCGGCGTTAAAGACGTCGGGGATGCGACGCAAAATCTCGTGTTGGACATAGACTGGCATGATTCATTCTCCTTCGGTAGAGGGCGCACTGATGGCACTGAATGCTAGCAGGGGGCAGAGGAAAAACAGCAGGTGGCTGCCACCGGCAGAGAGGAAACTCATGGGTTGACCCATGATGGGGAAGATCGCCAGATTTGTGCCCCACGAGAGCAGAAAGTGGCCCAGCACGAAGGCGGCACCACCGCACAGGGCAAAGTAGCGGAAGCGGCCACGCCAGGCATGCCGGAAATTGCGCGCCTGGTTCGCCATGCCCAGACTGCTGCGCGCAGCCTGCAGCAGTGCCAGTAGAAAGAGTGCCTGCAATACCCACAGCCCGAGTCCGGCCAGCAGACCATGACGGTTGAGGAAAAAGCTGACGGCAAAGTCATCCTGGACGGCCGGTATGCGCAGTGCCTGACCTGCCGCGTGGCCCAGGCTGGTCAGCCCGAGACGCTGATCGGCACCCCACCAGCCACCTTCGGCAATCGCCTGCGCTCCGGCCAGCAACTGCTGGCCGGTGTGGGGGTGCTGGTCTGGATGGAGCCAGACCAGAAACCGCTCGGCATAGAAGCCCCAGCGGATCAGTTCATCGCTGCCCATCAGGCGCAGCGTGGCGATGGCGGTGACCGCGCCTAGGCCGGTGCAGACCAGTGCGATGCTCAAGCCGCGATGAGCGCTGGCCATTGCATAGGCCAGTGCCATACAGACGCTCCAGACCAGCAGCAGGATCAGTGGCGAGAAATCGTCGACTTGCACCAGTGCGAGGCCGAGCAGGGCAATAAATAGCAGGGCCGGGGCGCTCAGTTGCAGCCAGCGACTGCCGTGTGCTGCAAGGCTGAGCTGTGCGTGGCGCCAGTTGAAGCGCAGCGCCAGACAGTGGGCGGTGAGCGCCGTCAGCGCCAGTTTCGCCAGTTCCACCGGCTGCAGATCGAACACGCCCGTTTCATCGCCCAGCAGCACCTGCAGCGCCAGACCGCCCAAGGCCACGGCGGCGAAGCTGGCGAGCAGCCATTCGGTGCGCTGCTGCGCAAGGTGCAGGCGCAGTGCTGCGCGCTGCTGTGCCCACAGATGCCAGAGTGCGCCGCCAGCGCTGCCGATTGCCAGCATGGCAGCGCTCTTCTGGTAATAGCGCAACCATGATGATTCGGCGGCACCGAGTCCCAGTTCCAGTTGCGATAGCAAACCTATGGCCAGCAGGCTGGCCGCCAGCAGATTGAGCGGCGTCTGGCGCGCTGGTGCGGCCAGCCAGAGTAGCAGCGCGCTGGCTGCCAGCGCGAGCGAGGTCGCGGCGTCGGGCGGCTGGCCAAGACGCTGCAGGATCAGCGCCGCCAGGCCGCAAACGCCGAGCAGTATGGTCGCCATGACCGCGCTGGCGTTGCGCAAGCGCGTCGCAGGAAGTGCCAGCAGCAGACAGACCAGACTCGCGGCCAGGCCCCACAGCAAGGGTGGGACGGGGCTGAAGTGCCATAGGTGGCGCTGTTGCCATTGCCAGCTGAGGTTGGCGGGTAGTGCTAGATCCGGCGCGGCATATAGACGGACGTGGCGCTCGGGACGCAGCGACAGCGTGTCACCTTGCTGACTTAGCTGGAAGCGGGTGTGACCGACGATCAGTGCCGTGGCGCCTGCCAGTGCGAGTTCCTGCTGGCGCACATCCTGTGCCGGCTGACTGTCCGGATGCGGCGCTGCGGCGCCCTGGATTGGCCGTGCTAACTGCAACGGCGATTGCAACGGCGATTGCATCGGCACCAGTAGCGCCACTGGTTCGTCATCGGGATTGCCAGCACTGAGCTGAAAGCCATGGCGTTCTTTGCGGACGACGGCACTGCCTGCTGCAATGGCGGGTAGCCCTAGCCGGTTATCGCAATACAGATTGCCGCCCAGCATGAGCGGGCGGGCCAGCGTGAGCCACTGTGGCACAGCTGCGTTCCAGGCTCCCAGCAAGCGCAGCGGCCAGTGGGTCTGCGGGCAGGTGGTCAGACGCTGGCCGTCGCGGTACAGGGTAGCGCCGTCGTAATCCCAGCGTGAGCCTGCGCCGCGCAGCGCCAGTTGCCGCGCGCCGGTCGCCTCGACCGTGAACACCTGATCGCTGATCTGGAAGGTCTGACCTGCTTGCAGTGCGATGCTGCCGCTGCGTTGTTCGGTATTCGGCCCCTGTAGCAGTAGCTGATGGGTGCTGCTCAGATTTTGTACTAGCCAGCCTTGCTGCGGATCGCGGCGCAGGCGCAGATGGCGCCGGTCGGCCTGCGGCGCAGCCAGTTGCTGCGCGCCGAGTTCGATACTCTCACCTTGCGCCAGTCGTACATCGATACTGGCGGCTTGCCATGCGGCCGGTGCGCGCCATATGGCCAGTGCCTGCAGCGCGAACAGGGTCGCGGGAATCAGCAGCACTGCAGCGAATCGGAAGGGAAGTCGCATACTCAGGCGCTCCGGCTAGTAACTGCTGCGCTGACCCGGCCACCGGCCCAGCCATTGTTCACGCTGGGCCGCTGCATGCCGCGCACCGGATCCGTCACATCGAAGTAGTGGCGTTCCGGCGGCGTGCCCAGTATTGCGTGCAGCATGCGGCTGATCTGGATCGCGTGGCGCGGGCGCTGCGCCGGATCGGCCTGCAGCAGGGCGCGCAGCAGCGCCAGTGCCGCATCGCGTGCGCTGACGGGCAGCGCGGCGGCAAAGCGCGCGGCTTCATCTTCGTGCAGAGTCGCCGGTATGCGGCCGCCTTCGGCTTGTCGCAGCCATTCCGCACCGGCCGCCTGGTGGCTGCGAAACGCGTTGCCGCAGGCACTGCAGAAGCGTAAGGGCAAGCCGCCCGTGACCAGGAAATAGAACATCGCCCCGAGTGAAAAATAGTCGCTACTGGCATCCGACTGATACAGCCCTTGCGCTGCGGGGAAAAACTGCTCGGGCGCCTGCCAGTTGGCCGTGCCGGCGTAGGAGTGGGTCTGGCCCTGTATGCCGTAGCGATTGGTGCCGAAGTCGGCCAGTTTGACGTTCTGCAGCCCCCAGTCGAGCAGCACATTGGCCGGTTTCAGGTCGAGATAGCGCCAACCGTACTGGTGGACCTTGGCCAGCGCCTGATTGATCTGGCTGATCCAGCCGAGCAGGCGTGGCAGGGGGATGGTCTCGCTGCGGCTTTTGAGCGCGACCATGTGTTTGCCCAGATCGGTGGCCAGCAGTTCCAGTGCCAGCACCGGCAAGCCCTGATGTTCGCCACTATCGAGCAGGCGCACGATGTGGCGCTCGTCCCATGGCTCTAGCGCCTGCAGAAAGGCGATCTCGTTGCGGGCGCTACGGACCCAGTGTTCGCGCAACGGCGCTTCGGCGCGCGCCATCTGCTGCTGGTTGATGAACTTCAGCGCGACGTCGCGGGTGTTGGCCGGGCCGGCGGCACGCCAGATCATGCCATAGGCGGAAGTGCCGATCTGTTCGAGTAAGCGGTAGTGACCCAGCTCCAGTGTGATCACGGTATTGGCGGTGTGCGCGGTATGCATGGGGTTCCCCGGTACGAGCTCAGATACGCTGGGCTAGCGGGGGGAATGGAAAAAGCCATGAAAAAGCCCCGTGGGATGAGCACGGGGCTGGCGCAAATCGGACTAGGGGGCTAGCGCTGGATAGCGGTTTAACGCTCCCAGCGATCACGGTCGTGGTGATGACGGTATTCGCGGCGCTCTTCGCGATATTCACGACGGTCTTCGCGACGGTCTTCACGATATTCGCGGTACTCCCGTATTTCACGGTAGGAGGGACGGGCGGGTTCGACGTACACGACGCGTGGCGCAGGAGCGTAGTACACCGGTGCCGGCTGATAGTAGACTGGTTCCGGACGGCTGTAGATCCGGGTTTCGACATAGCGACCGCCGTGACCACGGTCGTAATAGCGCCCATCGCTATGCAGGCTGTTACCGACTGCTGCGCCGATCAGGCCACCGACGATGGCGCCATCGCGGCCACCGTTATTGTTGCCGATGGCAGCGCCAACGACGGCACCGGCCAGCGTGTTGAACTCGCGCTCACCTGCGTAAGCCGAGGACGATACCGCCGCTGCGGTCAGTAACGCCAGCATCATCGATTTTTTGTTCAACATGGTATTCCCCTTGCGTAGGCCGGACCGGAAAGATCACGAAGCCAGTCACTGCACTATAGCGCGTTGCCAGCGATCTGCCATACCTAATACACCTGCTTACAAACTCGCTGGCGCGGTAAAGGCTTGTTACAACTGGCGCTGGGCAGCCTGCCATTCGGGGCGTAGCAGGCTAAATAGCTGCACGCTCTGGTAGTGGCCATTGATGAAAAAACTCTCGCGCAGGATGCCTTCGGCAGTAAAACCACACTTTTGCGCGACCCGCACCGAAGCGACGTTTTCGGGCGCCATCAGCACTTCGAGCCGGTGATAGGGATGGGTTTTGAACAGGTGATCGACCAGTAACTGGCAGGCCTGGGTGACATAGCCGCGCCCGGCCAGCGCGCGATCGAACAGGCGGTAACCGATTTCGCGGCAGATCGGGGTGCGGCTTTTGAAGTGGCTGATCACGCCGATCACGTGGTGCGCGCGGTCTTCGATCACGAACATCTCGTTGTCTTCCGTGACGAAGCTGCTCTGGGCGAATTCCTTGCGCAGGATTTCCGGCGATTTGAAGTAGCTGGAGAAGTAGTCGCCGCGCGAGGGCAGATCATTGACCAGTGCAATGAAGGTGTTCAGATCGGCCGTGAGCAGGTGGCGAACAGTGCACAGTGAACCCTTGAGCATAGTAGCTTTCTTCAACCGGTTGAAGATTCATGGTAGTGCAGAGCCGATGACAAATCAACATTGATGACAAGAATCTCATGATGGGTTATCGTTTAGATCATTTTGTGTTCTTTACCGTCTTTCCCGGTACCCATTCACTGTATTCCGTCCTCACTGAAAACCATGACCTCTGCTTTCAAGACCCCTTTTGCACTGACTGTTCTGGCCAGCTGCCTGTTTGCCGCCGGCGCCGCCATGGCGGGCACGCCCAACGATCCTGCCACGCTGGCCAGTATCCGCAACAGTGCGATGCAAAGCGACTGGGCCTACGAGCGACTGGCTGATCTGACCGATCTGGTAGGGCCTCGTCTGTCCGGTTCGCCCGGTGCGGCGGCAGCGGTCGAGCAGGTGGCAGCGGCGATGCGTAAGCTCGGTGCCAAGGTCACGCTGCAGCCAGTCAAAGTGCCACACTGGGTGCGTGGCATCGAAACGGCGGAGCTGGTGGATTACACCGGTCGCCCGGCCGGCATCACCCAGAAGATCGTGCTGACGGCACTGGGCGGTTCGGGCGCTACGCCGGCGCAAGGCCTGACGGCGCCGGTGCTGGTGGTGCGCAGCTTCGAAGAACTCAAGGCCAAAGCGGCGCAGGTCAAAGGCGCGATCGTGCTGCTGGATGTGGCGTTTGATCAGGAACTGGCTGATCGCGGTCACGCCGGTGAAGCCTACGGTCCCGGTGCCGGTTTCCGTTATGCGGGTCCGAAATTCGCCGCCGAAATGGGCGCAGCCGCTGCGTTAGTGCGTTCGGTGGGTGGTGCCAATTTCCGTATTCCGCATACCGGTGCAACGGGGCTGGTCGATGGTAAGCGGATTCCTGCCGCTGCCATCACCACGGAAGATGTGCTGCTGCTGGATCGCTTGCTGGCGCGTGGCCCCGTCAAAATGCATCTGACGCTGACGCCGCAGAACCTGCCGGATGCCGATAGCTTTAATGTGATCGCCGACTGGCCGGGTAGCGACAAGGCGGACGAAGTGGTGATCGTTTCCGGTCACCTCGATTCCTGGGATCTGGCGACCGGCGCCAATGATGACGGTACCGGCGTGGCCGGCGCGATGGGCGTGATTGAAACGCTGCGCAAGCTGGATCTGCATCCGCGCCGCACCATCCGCATGATCGCGTGGGCCAACGAGGAAAACGGTACGCGCGGCGGCAAGGCTTACTTCGAAGCGAACAAGAATCTGCTCGACAAGCATTTCGCTGCCATCGAATCGGATAGCGGCGGCGGTCGTCCGTTCGGTCTGATCAGCAGCATTACGCCGCCGATGGTGAAGTATTTTGCACCGCTGCGCACGGCGCTGACGCCGATCGGTGCTGGCGTGTTCGAACGGCGTGACATTGCCGGGGCTGCCGATACCGGACCGCTGGAGCGTGCCGGTGTGCCGGTGTTCGAGCCACTGGTCGACTCATCGGCCTACTTCAATTATCACCACACGGCGGCGGACACGCTGGACAAGGTGAGTACGCTGGAACTGAAGCGCCATGTTGCAGTGCTGACCTCGCTGACCTGGTTCCTGGCCAATATGGAACAGCCTATCGGCCGCGTCGGTGTGCACGGCAACGAGGACTGATGATTCCTTGGCCCCGGCATTCGTGCGCGGGGCGGCAGCGCTTCATGCTAGGCTGATGACAACTAGCCGGGAGCGCTGCATGGACAAAATTCACTACAAAGGGTGGGACATCCTGCCGACTGCCTTGCCCACCACGGCAGGGCAGTGGACCGCCAGTTGTGACATCGCCCGGATGGATGCGGACGGTCTGCAAGTGTTCGAAGGCGTCACCATGCAGTTCGTGCGCCCCACGGAAGAGGAAGCCATCAGCGCTGCCTGTGACGAAGCCATCCGTCAGATCGATAACATCATCGCCAATCCGCTGGCGCGGCTGGCCTGACGCCAGCCTGTAGCCCAGGCCGCAGCTCAGGCCGGTTTGGTCGATACAATTGTCGTGCTCTGGGGATTTTGCTAGTATGCAAAATCCATGAGATCCCACCATCCCCTCGCTGCCCTTCGACTGTTGCCCTATCTGGGCAAGTGGACCTTGATCGCCGCGCTGGTAGCGTTGGCCAGTGGCAGCGCTTCGGCGCTGTTTCTGTGGGCGCTCGATGCGGCGACCGCCGCCCGTCTGGACCATGGCTGGCTGATCTGGCTCTTGCCGCTAGCTGGCTGGTGCGTGAGCTGGGTGTATCTGAAGGTCGGCAAGGAAGTCGAGGCCGGCAATAATCTGTTGATCGACGAAATCCATGATCCCCGCAAGGTGGTGCCGCTGCGCATGGCGCCGCTGGTGCTGGTGGCCACGGTGATCTCGCATCTGTTCGGCGCCTCGGTGGGGCGGGAGGGGACGGCCGTGCAGATGGGCGGTTCGCTCGCCGATCAGCTCACCCATCTGTTCCGTTTGCAGCATGCCGAACGCCGCATTGTGCTGATGGCAGGGATCAGTGCCGGCTTCGCTTCCGTGTTTGGTACGCCTCTGGCAGGTGCCATCTTCGGGCTGGAAGTGTTGGCGATTGGCCGTTTGCGCTACGACGCGATTTTTCCCTGCATGGTCGCAGCGATCCTGGCCGATCAGGTCGGCATGGCGCTGGGCATACATCACAGCCATTATCTGGCAGGGGCGATCGCAGCGATTAATCTGTGGAGCCTGCTGGCGGTGATGCTGGCAGGGCTGGTGTTCGGGCTGACGGCGTTGCTGTTTGCCAGCAGCACACATGCGCTGACGGCGCGCTTGAAACAGTATCTGCCATATGCGCCCCTGCGTGCGCTGTTCGGCGGCGTACTGATCGCGTGGGCCGTGGCGCTGCTTGGTCAGCGCTATATCGGGCTAGGTATTCCGGTGATGCTGGAGGCGTTCCAGCAACCCTTGCCGTGGTGGGATAGTCTGGGCAAGCTGGTGTTCACGGTGGTTTCCCTGGGCAGCGGATTTAAAGGCGGCGAGGTGACGCCGCTGTTCTTCATCGGTGCGACGCTGGGCAATGCGCTGGCGTCGCTGTTGCAACTGCCATTCGGCATGCTGGCTGCGCTGGGCTTTGTGGCGGTGTTTGCCGGGGCCGCGAATACGCCGCTGGCCTCAACCATCATGGCGATCGAACTGTTCGGTCCGCAGATCGGGCCGTTTGCTGCGCTGGCCTGTGTGGTGGCGTATCTGTGTTCAGGGCATCGCGGCATTTATCGCGCGCAGACGGTGGCGGTGCCTAAGCATAAGGTGGCGCCGCCGGAAGCCTAGTCGTTATCGGTCACTTGCGACACATCGCAGCTGATAAAGATGATGCGTAAGGCAAGCGCCAGGGCCGCATAGTCGAAGTCTTTAGGTTTGTGCTTGGCGTCGGCGATGCCTTCTACCGCTGCGACGAGCACCTTGCCGAAAGCCTGCTATTGTGCTGCGGCGCAGAGTTCTTTGACCTCGTTCCACTCCAGCTGGCCCACCGATACGAAGGATTTGCTGCGCGGCCGCCGCCGGAAGTCATACCGATTCCAAATTTCATTGTTGCGTTGCGCTTTTTTCTGCTCGCAGCCAGACTGGCTTGCTCGATGTGGGAGTCGTGAAAGACCATTTTGCTGGACGGCAGGGTCAGTTCCGAAGGTCCAACAGACTGACAGCTAGAGCTCTTTTTGAAATCGCTACAGCGCGTGTCCGGATGTCGGATCTGACCCCGGTTTACCTTTATTCTTTAGAGTCCGGCGTGATGGACTTCATTACTTTGCCCTGTTCATCAAGCATCTGGATTTCTGCTTTGCCGTCGGCGGCGACCAGTAGCTGCATACGCGTGCGTCCTTTGGCGTCCTTCAGTTGAAGAGAAGCACCTTTACTTCCGGTATTTCCGAGCCAGATACGGTTTTGACTGAGACGACCAGCATCACTGAGGTTTTTCCAGTATTGGCGCTGCTCGGCATCCGGTAGTTTTTTGCTTTCTTCACTAAAGCGATTCAGGTCCTCCATTGAGGTGATGACATAACTCGGCACATCATTGACGCGCAGGCCGCTCATATGGCGATTGGCATTGTCTTCGCTGATTAATTGTAGGGTTTGATCCTGACGGAATCGATCAAAGGTCAGCGAAAGGCCAGACGAAATTTTTCCGCCCGCGTCAATGCCGCCCTTCTGAATCAGTCCGCCGTTCTCGGTTCCTTCCTCGTTAATGAACAACATGCCGGCAAATTCACGGCGGTCTGTGCGTGCACCCTCTTTGCCCTCTCTAAAGTCACCCGGGAACTGCGCTTTATTGGAGAGAATAATGCGCCGCGTTCCATCAGGCTCAACGATATTGATGCGGCCTACAGTGATTTCATCGAACGTTTCGTTGCGCGGGGGACTTTTTGCGCCGCTCAACGTGACGACTGCAGTAATCGCTGCGGCCATGGCCGTAGCGCCACTGAGGAAAGTTCGAACCTTAGACATAGATCTCCTATTTTTTGAATGTTGATGCGGCAGGTGAGGGCAGTTGCCCGGAAATGTAAACAGCTTGTTAAAAAGAGTGGTATGCGCCAATCCGGATTTTGGATAAAGGGCCTGCGTGAGTTGATCAATACCTGCTCAGTTCGTGTCCGGATGTCGGATCTGACCCCGGGTTTGGTTGATTTTTTTCTGGCAGTGGGCGGCGACTGCGCGCCAGCGTGCGGCATTTTTTGCCTCCGGGTTCGGAGAAAACTGGGAATTTCTCTGACGATAGAGTTGTCGGTCAACGAAGAGGTAACGCTGATAAATTGTGAGTTCTTCGCCTGAGTCGCCCGCCACAAATCCGTATATCGATTCTTCACAGTATTGTCCGTCTCCGAGTGCGACGGTTAGCGCGGAGTTTCCTTCAAACAGCGCTACGGAGCCTAAGGTAAGTATCAGCAATAGCCAGAGAAAGAATGCGCAACAGCCGACAACGATGCCGACAAATTTCGGCCTGATGTCAAAAGCCGGCAAGGCCAGCAGACCTAGCGATAACACTGCGCCCAAGGTGGCGGCGACGTTGAGCAGGTGCGCAGAAAAGGATAGGCCTGCATAGGCGGCAAGCGCTACGCTCAAGACGTAGCCAATCAGCGTCAGCTTGCGCCGCTTAGTGGCGCTTAGCATAGCGTTCCGTTCATCGTGTTTGCTTCCTTGACCGAGCGCTAAGGCTTGTGTAGTTCAAAGCTGGTTTTGAGCGATAGTTCGACTTTGCGGATGGCGTCCCGCAGCATGACTTCGATGCTCCAATTGCCGGGCTGATCATCATCGTCACCCGAGAATGTGATGGTGGGCGCTGCCAGTCGCATCGCGTAGGGGTTGCCCTTTATTGCGCCGGCATAGCAAGTCACATCTTTCTGTTCATGGGCGAGCTTGCCGTCCGGCGCGATGATGCGCAGGTCGCAGCGGACCTGCGCTTTTCCTTCGGCATCTAGCTGCGGATTAGCAAAGAATGTCAGGATGGTGACCGGCTTGCCGATCGGGACTTTTCCTGCCTGGGTGAAGCCGGGTACTGTTTCGGGAGGGGTATCCCATTTTTCCCGCCAGTCTACATCGGTGGTTGCCAGCAGGGCACCGGTGAAGTCATTGCTGGACTGTAGCGCGCTGTCTGCACCGAGTGGTTTGCTCGCGGCGGGCGCACCGGCTGTTTGTCCGTTACTGCCTTTGCGTTGGAAGCTCCAGCGGCCGTTATCGAGACGTGTAAAGGCATACTTTTCCGGCATGGTCTTGCTCAGTATTACCGCTAGCCCCAGTTGTTCCGACTCGGTCACGCCTTCGGAAAAATAAAGTTGCTCGAGGAACGCGCCGACCCGTTGATGCTGTCGCGTATTGGACTCGAGTGACCAGAAGGCGACTTTGAAGACCGCCCCAAGTCTGGCCTCGTCCGTCTCTTTTTTGGTCTTGGTCGAGCTTGCATAGCGTTCCAGCGCGTCGGTATATTTGCCGTAATCTAATGCTCGAACAATGCGCCGGATCGGGGCCGATTCACCCGTGGCAAAGAAGTCCGCCCACAACATATCGAGGACGGTCGGATTATCCGGTTCAAGTGCGCGGATATCGACCGGCTTGCCGCGGTATTTCTGGGCATCGGCTTGCCGCGCAAGAAAGGCTTGCGCCGCCGGGGTGGCTGAGAGATTTGCTGCCTGCAAGAGCATCTGGCGATCAGTTCCCTGCAGATCGCTAAGCTGGTCCAGCCAGTCGCTGACCTGTGCTGGGTTCGCTGCCATTACGCGGCCGAGGAAGACCGTCACTGCGCCGTTCGCCTTGGGATTGGCGAGTATGCCAGCTTTGCTCAGAGCTAGTACCTCGGCGACAAAGCGCTCGGGGGTAGGCTTTTCGTAGTAGTGGCTGATCCAGTCTTCCGCGCCGGCACTGTGCATGGTGGCGAAGCACATCAGTCCGGCAAAGATGTAGCGTGTAATGTTGGTGAGCATGTCTGGGCTATCGGTTCGTGGTGTTGCATGCAAGCCGGGGCATGCGGATGGGGCACGGGTGCGGCGCGGGCAATGTGTGATCAATCATACCAGTTTGCATAAATGAAAAGTTCACAGTTTGTCACCACGACCTTGCCGGGATTGCTGCTTGTCACTGGCCTGCTTCCGGCCGGTGGCAAGCGGGGGCGAGTGTTTCCAATTGTTTTGGGAATGGAGCGCTCGTCGAGGATTGAATACGCGTGGAGCGGGAGGGGAATTGAGTAGCGAGTGTTCAGCTCGTGTCCGGATGTCGGATCTGACCCCGGTTTAGGGATAAAGGTTGCCGGTATGGCAGTTATTCGAGCTTCGTGGCATAATGCCGGGCTATGTTGCTCCGATGGTGAAATTGGTAGACACTGGAGACTTAAAATCTCCCGCCGTAAGGCGTGCCGGTTCGATTCCGGCTCGGAGCACCAGAACACATACAAAGAAGTCTAAAGCAATCCAAAAAACCCGCCCCCTTATAGGGGAGCGGGTTTTTTGTTGTCTAAAGCAATCCAAAGGGGTAGCATCAGATACCAACATTTTTATGGTATTTTTGTTGGTACTTTCCCGAACCAAAAAACAAAGTACCAACAAGGAGGCACTATGGCCTTGACCGACACTTTCGTTCGCCAAGTCAAGCATACCGGGGCACCAGCCGGTGACAAATACACCGATGGGCAAGGCATGTTCTTGCTGGTGAAAGCAGCAGGCAAGTACTGGCGTATGAATTATCGATATGCTGAAAAACAAAAAACACTGGCACTCGGCGTCTACCCAGAGGTCAGCTTAGCCAAAGCGCGTAAGCGGCGCGAGGCTGCGCGTGAGCTACTTGCTGATGGCATCGATCCTAGTCAGGCTAAACAGGATGATAGGAAAACGAAGGTGTTGGCAGAAGCGCACACTTTTGAAATCGTAGCTAGACAATGGTTAGCGAAAACCGCCAGCGACCGCGCAACCAGTACGCAGGAAAAGGTAACGAACTGGTTAAATCACGATGTCTTCCCGTTCATCGGAACGAGGCCGATTTCCGCAATTGGTCCTCGTGATGTGTTGGTGACCGTGCAGAAAATGGAGGATCGCGGCGCGGTCGATTCAGCGCACCGCGTCAAGCAGATATGCGGTCAAGTATTCCGCTTTGCGGTGGCCAGTGGATTTGCGGAGCGTGACGTGACGGCCGATCTCAAAGGGGCGCTAGCAACGCCGGAAAAGGGTCATTACGCTGCGATCACGGAGCCAAAGCAGGTTGGGGCCTTGCTACGCTCAATTCACGGCTACGGCGGCCATCCGTATGCCTTAGCCGCTTTGAAGCTTTCTCCGCTGGTATTCGTGCGACCGGGTGAGTTACGTTCTGCTGAATGGACGGAGATTGACCTAGATGCTGCGGAGTGGCGGATACCGGGACACAAAATGAAAATGGACAACGATCACATCGTGCCGTTGTCGATGCAGGCATTGGAAATTTTGCGAACGGTTCAGCCCATGTCAGGCCATGGGCGTTTTGTTTTTCCTAGCATCCGAACTGCCGAACGTTGCATGAGCGAGAATACCGTCAATGCTGCGCTTAGAGGGTTGGGTTATAGCAAGGAAATTATGACGGCCCACGGCTTCCGTGCATTGGCTAGAACGATCATGGACGAGGTACTAGGCGAACGTGTCGATCTGATCGAGCACCAACTTGCCCATGCCGTAAAAGACGTAAACGGCCGCGCCTATAATCGAACGAGCCATCTTCCAGCACGTCGAGAAATGATGCAACGCTGGGCCGACTATTTAGATAGTTTAAGAGTCGGTGCTCAGGTAATTTCCATGCAAAGGCAGATGAATTAACTATTTACCGACAAACATAGAGCACTTGCTAGCTGCGTCGGCGGCAATCGGACTCAAGTTGAAAAGCCTTTTTAAGTCAATTCGTTAGGGTTATTTTGTGCTAGTTCACTTTCTGCTATACCCCCAGAAATACCCCCAGATGTTTCTGCTGACTTAGGACTCCATTGGCCGCGCTTAGACGAGGCGGCGACAGTGTGGACATGTTGCTTCGTCGACACAGTGTGCCCCTCCACGGATCGAGTTAGAAAATCTCAGGAATATATTGTTGAAAGGAGAACGGCAAGTTAAGGCACTGTCGATCGACGTGTCTGGCCTAGCTTAGCAAGGCAAGCTCACCCATTGAGGGCATACATCCCGCAGCCAGGTTGGCTGCGGGATGTATGCCCTCTTTGCGTTTCTGCGGACGAAGTTGTCCGGATCATCTCAATCATCATTTTTAAAGGATTCATCATGCGACCATTCTCATCACCTCTGGAGCATCTTACTGCATTTGTCATCGTGTTCGCGGCAGGCGTCATATCGACGGCCAGCTTTATCGGCTACATGGAGCGTGTGCGGCGGAACGCTGTACGTGACTACTACAAGCGGGCCAATGCTGAACGTACCGAAGACCCGGAACCAGCTGCTACGTCGGAAATGTGGACGTGGTAGTTACCACGCCGCGCTAACGCATCCCCAAGTGCACAGCGGCTTTCTGGCTGCGGCGCTCTTCCTTAGTAACACCTTCCCCTGACGCGTAGCCTTTCGATCCCGATGCGGATCGATGCCGGTGCACGTCCCTACAAAAGCAAAGAAAGGAATCACTGTATGTCACATCTCATCGAAACCATGGCTTACGTCAATGAGACGCCCTGGCACGGGCTTGGAACTCAACTCACTGCGCGCCAGCCGATTGAAGTCTGGGCAAAGCAAGCTGGCATGGACTGGCAGATTCGCGAAACGCCCGTATGCTTTTCGACGGTGCATGCTGGCGGCCCTGGCACAATCGCATTGTTTCCCGAAAACAAAGTCCTGTTCCGTTCCGATACCAATGAGCCGCTTTCGGTCGTCAGCCAACGCTTCAAGGTCGTGCAGCCCAATGAAATACTTGAGTTCTACCGCGACCTTACCGAAGTGTCCGGCTTTGAACTGGAAACCGCTGGCGTATTGAAGGGCGGGCGGAAAATGTGGGCGCTGGCCCGCACGGGGCAGTCGTCAACGCTCAAGGGCAACGATGTAAGCAACGCCTACGTACTTCTCGCCACGGCATGCGATGGCACGCTGGCGACGACCGCGCAGTTTACGAGCATTCGTGTCGTCTGCAACAATACGCTGGCGGTGGCCCTGGGTGCTGACAACGGTGCTGTGAAGGTTCGGCACAGCACGTCGTTTGATGCGCAATCCGTAAAGCGCCAGCTTGGCATTTCTGTTTCCACTTGGAGTTCCTTCATGTGCCAGATGAAGGAGCTGAGCGAACGGAAGGTGAAAACGCACGAGGCCATGAATTATCTTTCGCGGGTGTTTTCTGACGAAAGCAAAGCCGACAGCGGCAGCGCTAGTGATCGTACCATGGCGAAGGTCATGGCATTGTTTGATGGGCATGGTCGTGGGGCCGAACTGGCGTCGTCAAAGGGAACGGCCTTCGGCTTGCTTAACTCCGTGACGGAATTTATTGACCATGAGCGGCGTGCACGTAGCTCCGATCACCGGCTGGAATCGGCATGGTTCGGGCAAGGTGCTGCACTGAAGGAAAAGGCGCTTGAGCAGGCGCTGATGATGATTGCCTGAGTATGTCGCGAACGGCATGCATAAAAGGCCCAACCGTCCAGAGGGCGGTCGGTTGGGCCGTTATTTTACGTTACGTTAGTAGGTCGAGCTGTTGTGAACACCACGAGCATTTCGGTTACTTGATGCACTCCATGATCGCCCTCTGGAGATCTTCGAAGTGAATGGCAATAGGGCTGCCATTCTTCATCTTCCAAATCGTGTACCCACCTTTGATGATCTTGCCACGCAGCTCGGTTTGCTTCCCCTCGGTGATGAACCTGACTTGGATTTTTGTCTTGCCATCCTCTTGAATATCGAAGAGCTTTCGAGCCACGGCGTCCGTCAGCAGGTGAGAACCTTTTGTGTCGAGGCAAAAGATTTTTTTGTCTTTCCAGACGATGAAATCTGGGAAGAACGAGGCAGTGTCTCCATCGGTCAACAATGGAATGTGGAAACCGCCATTGCTTGGGTTACGGTGCCAAATCAGGCCAGTATCATCAACGCCCTGCGCGAACGTCAGTTCAAACTTATTGAGTCCGGCGTAGCGTTCGTAAAGTGCGTTGTTGAACGGGGTGGCATTCTTCGGTACGCGAATCGTCCCAAACGAAAATGGGTGGATACTCTCGTAGATCAGCTCGGTTAAGTCGTAATAGGCATCCACGATTTCCGCCGCGACCTTATCAGCCGCCCGATGCGCGTTGCTTTGTACTTGAACGCGAACATCGAACTTCCTATGTTGTAGATCGGAAACAGCCAGAGCTCGGCTTGAGCGCGAACGTAGGGCAGTGTTGAGAAACCAACGAAGCCGCACCGGATTGGTGTTGCCCGCCGCAACCCACTGCGTCTGGCCTGCTTCGGTTTCAAGTTTGGTTAGATCAATCAGCTCTTTCGCAGTGTGAGCTTGTCCTATCGCATCGACACCGCCTTCGGAGAATGTCGGGAACTCGGCGACAATATCGGCGATGCGTTCGCACGCCGCCTCGGCATTGGCGTTGACATAACACAGCTCAACGCTGATGCCCTCTTTTGGCCGCAGCTCTTCTGCACCGCCACCAGAGCTGCCGAAGTTTCCGATGATCTCAATCGGCGCACCCTCATTTTGAAGCTTTTCTTTGACGGCGTTGATTGCATCCTCGAAGACAGATTTCTTATCCACACGAATGAAGAAATGGGCTGAATTTAGCAGAGGATTATCGTAATGTTCAGCCCGAGGTTGCCGCAGTACGCGACCGATGATTTGTTCCACCTGGATTGATGAGCCCATGCTCTTGTCAATATAGGCAAGATAACATGCAGGATCGTCCCATCCCTCTTGCAGTGCGAGGTTGAAGATGATGTGCTGATAATCGCCGGCTGTGAAGTCGTCGAAGTCGGTTTCGCCTTTGGAAAACAAATTTACCTCGTCCGGCTTGTTGCCGTCGAGGAAGGAGAGATTGGCGTAAATCGCAATAGTCTTCGGATCTATCTTCCGTTCTTCTACCAAGTGACGCCAAATTTTGATTGGCGGAGCGCTTCGCTGCTCGAATGGCTTGGCATGGTCATCCTTGCCGCCATCGTCTGTCATATTCGTTTTGCAAACGTAAATCGCCTTTGGCTTGAAGCCAAGTCGGCGGGTTGCGATTTCCTCCTCGAGCGTACCCAGGCGGTCGATAAGGTCATCGAGGCAAGTCTCCATCGTGGAAGTAGTACCGTCGAACTGGATGGCTTTCTTGACGAGCTGAGCATCGACGACGGATTGACTGTCCACCGCCGTTGTAATAAATAGCCTAGCGTCAGGCGTACCATCCACATTAACGGCCCTCAACGATTGGAATGCTTCGAAATCCTCGGCCTCTTCAACCCACAGCTTGATCGGCTGGACAATCGACTTATTGAAATTGTCCGGCAGCTTCAAAGTGGCCGACGCAAGCAAATAAGCATCAGGTTCTAACTCGTTGAGTATGTCAGCCTGTTGCTCGGAGAGGTTGTGCCCCTCATCGTAGACGATGATCAACGGACGTCTTTTTTCGCCGTCAAATCGCTCTACGAGTCGTTGCCATGGCGACTGATTACCAAACAGGTCAGCATCCTGCTTGTAGATGTTCAGAGCCCCTGCGGACTGGTCCTTGTTGTTAAAGAGACCAGTCGTCGCCATCACGAGCAGTGGTGTCGAGCTGTCTTTGATCAGGTTCGGATTTAGCTGCGACATGTTGATTACGCTGAAGCCGTCAATGATCTCCGAATACTTGCCCCCACCCGAGAAGTTTGTGAGGGTCTGAGCGACCACCGACTTTGCCTTCGACATCCAGAATACGATAGGTTCACATCCAAAATGGGAACGCATCTGCGCGACCGACTCCGCGAGGATCGGTGTCTTGCCTGCGCCGGTAAGGGCAGATAAGGCTTGAAAAAATGGGCGAGCCTTCTTTCCTTTCCTTGGGCGGTCCTCGTGGTTTGCGAAAAATGCGAAACGATCAGAAATCGACTTTGCGGCTTTGGACTGAAATACTTTAAGCTCAAGCATCCACTGCTTCCTCTACGTTCTCGTTGTTGTAAGCGTCTGAGCGAGAGTTGAATCCGATATGCTCTAAAACTGAATCTGGAATCTTGTAAAACTCGATACCTGCGCCGGTATATGGGGCGATGGTCGCGTAGACATGATAGCGTGCTGACAAACCCGCCTGCTTCGCCTCATCGACAATCCGTTTGAACGCCTCTCGGTTTAACGTGGACGGTTCGCCGGAAGATTCCCAAATGAGGAAGAATCCCTCGTTTTTCGAGTTGAAGGCAAATAGATGGCGGTACGATCCCGTCGCGAAGCGTTGCAAATACGACTTTGCCTTTTCTGCCTTATTCCAATAACTGTTGAGGAGAAGGTCGATCATTTCCTCGCGAGCCAGCGCGTTGACTGCCTCGGCGTCGATTTTTTCTTTCTTTAACTCGATAAAGCGGAAACCTCCGGCTATTGGATCGCGCTTACCGCCAACGAAATCTCCTGTAATCACACGCTTAACGCGCTCAGCCGTCAACGAACGAGCGTAGTGATCACCCTTCTCAGTATTGCCTTGCTCAATCAGAATGAAGTTGCGGTTGGCGGACGCTTCGGCGTTGAGTTCAACCACAGCGTGGCCGGTCGTCCCAGAACCAGCGAATGGATCCAGTACCAAGCCGTCTGGGCGGCACCAAATCTGGATGATCTTCTTGATCAAACGCAACGGTTTCACCGTCCGGAAATCGTGGCCCTTTCCGACGACTGCATCGAGTTCGTTGATGCCAGTCTGGCTATGACCCGACTCTTCGTGGTCCCACGATTGGCTCTCGATGTCCAGCGGAATTTCATATTCTTCGTTGGCCCAGTATGTCATAGGCACCTTGCCCTTCTTAACATCGCGAAGGTAGCTCTTCAATTGAGGCCCGGTTTGCCCATCCATGCCGAAGTAGAGAACAGGCCACGTGCCGCGCTTCAAAACCTCAGTCGCACGGGTCCGTGCCTGCGCGACGACAGGGTCGTCTTCCACCGGGGAGCCGTCTACAAATTGTGCGCCTTTGAGTACCATGGCTTTTGCACATCCATCACCAAGGTCTTTACGTGAGTAGGCAGAGCCCCATTGTTCAAGCCATTTCTTCATCACCGGCGCATCATTAGCCCAGTGTCCACGGCCGTCGCGTGGATAATAAAGCGCGCCCGTGAATGGCGATTGGATTGCGTAAGTTCCAGTTTCACGAACCTCGGACGCGGATGAATCGGTTGATTTCCAGTCGGAGTAAGGGTCTTCGTCTTGGTTCTTGTAGCGGGCATTCATCGCCTCGGTCCGCTCAGTCAACGCTGTCTTAGCCCGCTCCGAGTCCTTCGCATAGACCAAGACATATTCTGTCGCTGTCGATACATGTTTCTTAGACCTTGGGGCGTAGCTCTTCTGCCAATTGATGATGCCGATGCGATTCTCTTCTTTGAATATCTCGTCCATGAGCATACCCAAGCGATAGAGTTCGCGATGGTCAATGCAAATCGCGATAACTCCGCCCGGTTTAAGCATTTCTCGCATCATCCATATGCGGGGAGTCATGAACTTGAGCCACTTGCTATGGCGCGACCCGTCGTCCTTCGGGACCAAGTCGCCGAGGTCAGGATCGTTGGGATCCTTGTCCCATTTGTCGTTGTATCGGAAGTCTTCGCCCGTGTTGTATGGTGGATCTGTTAGGATCAGATCGACTTGTCCGCGATGCTTGTAGAGCGTGACCATCGTCGAGAGGTTTTCTCCATCCCAGATCTCGTTTGCCGCCTGATGGACCTCGTCGCCAACGGAGAATTTCTTGACGATTTTGCTGAGCTTCGGCTTGACCATGCGAATGATCTGCCACGGAGCAGTACGCCCACTGTAGTTCATGACAATGCCATCCTTGCCAGCGTCACGAGCCGCTGCCTCTTGCTCTTGCAGCAACCGTATCAAGGTGGATCGGGGTAGTGAATCGTAGTCCATTTGCTCTCTTCTAAGTCAACGCTAGGCAGAACGCCCTGCACGTGAATTTAACCTTCCATTATATCCCCTTGACGATGCAATCTTGCAACGCCAGCAGAAGTAACTTTGTGTGTAACTAGTCAAAATATGCGCGGACGATGCGCTATGAATGTAGCAATTATACTGTACAAAAACACAGTGTATTTGTGTTTCGTCAGAAGGCCTTCGATATTACGGGCAAATTGACGAACTGAGCAAGGTCTGCCTAGACGTCTCTCTCCATGAGATTGGGGGGGGGAACTTCGTCCGCGCCCAGCAACGAGGGGAATCTACGCGGGAGCTAGTACCAGTAGGGCAGGGCCTAGTGATAGACCCAGCATCACCCCCACTCAACCTATCATTAGGTGTCCCCCAGGCACCCTTTTGATAATTCCTCGCAACACCTAAACCCTATTGATAAAAGGATACAAAATGACAACATACGGCTACGCCCGTACCAGCACAGTTGAACAAATTGCCGGGTTAGCGGATCAAGTAGCAAAGCTTAAGGATGCGGGATGCACAGATCAGACTATCTTCCGTGAGCAAGTCAGCAGCGTCAAAATGGAAGATCGCATCGAATTCACCAAAGTCATCGCTGCGCTTCGGCGTGGCGATGTGCTTGTGTTCACAAACCTATCGCGTGCTGCACGGTCAATGATGCACATGATCGAGATCGAATCCAAGGTAGCTGCTATCGGGGCGACTGAGATAGCCCCCTGATTCACCGGACACAGCCTATGCGTTATTCTTACGGATAGGAATAGGACTGTGCATATGACTAGGAACAAGCAAACAATCGAGGTAGTGACGTTGAGCCAGGAGC
>JAIXXN010000043.1 GCA_027490725.1 Oxalobacteraceae bacterium | reverse complement strand
TAGGCAGGAAACGACGTTTGGTTTTGTTGTTTGCGTGGGAAACATTGTTGCCGACCATCGGCTTCTTCCCAGTAACTTGGCAAACACGTGCCATAACGCACTCCTTAAAAGACATTCCAGAATTGGAAAAACAAGAGTATATCTAAAAACCTGAGCTTTTTCAATGACTTGTGAAAAACAATTGTGTCTCGCTATTGTGATTAAATTTAACAATTGTAAAATCACCCGTAAACCCTTGAGCCCATAGGGGTAAACTCATAGTTGGCCGTGTTCGGCAAAAGAGTAAACCTGTTGTCCGGCGACGATGAAATGGTCGAGGATGCGGATATCGACCAGTGCCAGCGCCTGCACCAGCGCGTGCGTCAGCAGCAAATCCGATTCGCTAGGTTCGGGTGTGCCGGACGGGTGGTTGTGCGCCAGCATCAGGCTGGCGGCATTGCTGGCCAGTGCCGCTTTGACCACTTCGCGCGGGTAGACGCTGGTATGGGTCAGGGTGCCGCGAAACATTTCGCGCACTTCTATCAGGCGATTCTTCACATCGAGAAACAGTACGTGGAAGGCTTCGCTGGCCGCGTGATGATATTGCAGGCGCAGAAAATCTTTCACGGTCTGGGGTGTAGAGAGCAGTTGTCCGGCCCTTAGTTCCTCCAGCATGGCGCGCCGTGCCAGTTCCAGCACTGCTTGCAATTGGGCATACTTGGCTGTACCCAGTCCGTGTAAAGCGGAAAACTCTTCCAATCGCGCGCCGAACAGGGTTTGTAGCGAACCAAAATGGCAGAGTAGATCATGCCCGAGTTGAACGGCGTCTTTGCCTTTGACGCCGACGCGCAGGAAGACGGCTAGTAATTCGGCGTCCGCCAGCGTGTTTGCACCATGCCGTATCAGACGTTCGCGTGGGCGGCGCTCAATCGGCCAATCTGAAATTGCCATAGCGGTCCCCGAAAAAATGCGTTAGCTCGGGCGTGAGCCGTGCTGTGTATTATCCGAGGGTGGAAGGGGTGCGGGGTAACAGGCGCAGCGGAGCATGAGTTGGATCAAGCCCGCTGTCTACCTGTGGAGCGCCCCGCGCTGGCGCCCCTTGGGGGGGGCAGCGTGGGCGCGCTGTGGCGGAGTTATTTGCGAGCGGTTTTGCGGCGGGTAGCGAAACCCAGCAGGGCCAGACCGGCACCCAGCATGGCATAGGTGCTTGGCTCAGGTACTGCTTCCATTACGCCGTATTTCGCACCGGAATAGCTGCTGTCGCCAGGGAGGTCGTTCCAGGTGCCGTTGGTGTAGGTATGCACATAGTTCTCATTGCCGCCTGCGTTGTTCGGCTCGCCGCCAGCCCAGTTGGTGTAAGTCAGAGCGTCGCCGTTGGTCCAGGAGAAGTCGCCTGCACCCGGGCCCGTACGTTGCAGACCCAGCCACAGGGAGCTGACGCTACCGAAAGTGTTGATCAGGAAGGTGTTTTCCGCAGCGCTATTGACGGCAACCAGATGGCCGCCCAGCGCGATGGCGGCAGCTTCTGCATCCGCCCAGTTGCTTGCTTCGAATTGAACGTACTGGTGGCCGCCGAAACTGGCGCTGGCGACCGGAGCCAGTGCGTGAGCCGAGGTTGCGGCCATCAACAGTGAAGACAGAGCCAGAGATTTGACAAGTGACATAAGAACTCCTGTAAGTAAGGCTTAAGAAAGTAATGCAAAATTAATACTATCATTGCTCTAAATGCATCAACCAATAGTATTTTGCAAATGTCGTTTTTTTGAGCAGTTGTCAAAAAATGGCCGATGCCGGCGCGCTGGGGAGTGAATTCGGTGCGGATTGGGCGGGTAGGGTGCAAGCTGGCTTACAATATAGCCTTTCCCAGTCTAACCAAGCTCACGTCATGTCAAACGCGCAACCTGCTGTCGTCACTAAATCGGCTTATCTCACTCTGCATTACCGTCTGGCTTCGCTCGATGGTACGGACATTGTCACCACCTTCCACGCCAATCCTGCCACGCTGATGCTGGGGCAGGGCCAGCTGGCGCCGGTGCTGGAAGAATTGCTGCTGGGTCTGCCGGAAGGCACGCACCAGACTTTCGAGCTGGAACCGGGTGCCGGTTTCGGCCCGCGCAATCCGGAACTGGTGCGCGAAGTCACGCGCGCCACGCTGGACGAAAACTCCAGCCCGGATGCCGACTATAAAATCGGCGATCTGGTCGATTTCGCCGCCCCTGGCGGTGGCCGTTTTGCCGGCATCCTGCGCGAGCTGGGCGAGGAAGTCTGCCTGTTCGACTTCAATCACCCGCTGGCCGGCCAGCCGCTGAAATTCGAAGTCCAGATCATTTCCGTGCTGTGAGGCCTGTATGAGCGATAAAGAAATTCTGCTGGCCCAGCCGCGCGGCTTTTGCGCCGGGGTAGACCGTGCCATCGAAATCGTCGAGCGTGCGCTGGTCCAGTTTGGTGCACCCATCTATGTACGCCACGAAATCGTGCACAACGCCTATGTGGTGGAAGACTTGCGCGCCAAGGGCGCCATCTTCATCGAAGAGCTCGACGATGTGCCGGCCGGGAATACCCTGGTGTTCTCCGCCCATGGCGTGTCGCGCGCCGTGCGGGCCGAAGCGGAAGCGCGCGGTCTGAGCATTTTTGATGCGACCTGTCCGCTGGTGACCAAGGTGCACGTGGAAGTCGCCAAGATGCGCAAGCAGGGCTGCGAAATCATCATGATCGGCCATCAGGGCCATCCGGAAGTGGAAGGCACCATGGGCCAGACCGACGCCGGCATGTATCTGGTGGAAACGGTGGATGATGTGGCCCGCCTCAACGTTAGCAAGCCTGAGCAACTGGCCTATGTGTCGCAAACCACCTTGTCGGTCGATGATACGGCCGACATCATTGCGGCACTGAAAGCGCGCTACCCGGCAATTATCGAGCCGAAGAAGGGCGATATCTGCTACGCCACCACCAACCGTCAGGATGCCGTGAAATTCATGGCGCCACAGGTGGATGTGGTGATCGTGGTGGGCAGTCCGAACAGCTCGAACTCTAACCGTCTGCGCGAAGTGGCCGAGAAAAAAGGCACGCCGGCGTATATGGTCGACAATGCCAGCCTGATCCAGCCTGGCTGGCTGGAAGGCACGCAGCGCGTCGGCGTGACGGCCGGTGCATCGGCGCCGGAAGTGCTGGTGCAGGCAGTGATCGACCGCCTCAAAGAACTCGGTGCGCGCAGTGTCCGCACGCTGGACGGTGTCGAGGAATCGGTCACTTTCCCGCTGCCCCGTGGCCTCGATGGCAATAAAGCCACAGTGGCAAGCGATAGCGCGGCGTAAGTGTGGCGAGTGGGGCGGCGGAATAATATTTAGTACTTAGTGGATTATTCCGCCGTTCGTTTTCCTAGAATCTCGCTATCATTGCCTCGCCCTTAAAAAGTTGAGTTGGCTTCGCGCCATCAACGCAGAGAGGACGCGGCTCGCAGCGAGGTGCCGATTCAGGCATAGAACTTGCAACGTAAAGCGTAGTCAACGGCGGCACTACGGAGACCATCTCTCCGGGTGCCGTTTTTGTTACTTGAACCGGCTGTGCAGGCACAACAAATAGTAAAGGCACTCTTTATGGATACTTTTATCCAACAAATTATCAACGGTCTGGTGCTCGGCAGTATGTATGCACTGGTCGCGCTCGGTTACACCATGGTGTACGGCGTGCTCAATCTGATTAACTTCGCCCACGGCGATGTGCTGATGATCGGTGCCATGACCGGCCTGACCATCCTCAAATACCTGAACGAATACGCCCCCGATCTGCCCGGCTACGTGAAGCTGGCGATTGCCATCGGCGGCGCAATTCCCGTCTGCATACTGGTGAATGTGCTGATCGAACGGGTCGCTTACCGCCGCCTGCGCAATGCGCCACGGCTGGCGCCGCTGATTACCGCCATCGGTGTCTCGATCCTGCTGCAGACCGTGGCGATGATGATCTGGTCGCGCAACCCGCTGGCCTTCCCGCAATTACTGTCGGCCGAACCGATCACGATAGGCGGCGCACTGATTTCGCAAACCCAGATTCTGCTGCTGGTGCTGGCGGCACTGTCGATGGTGGGGCTGGTGCTGCTGGTGGAAAAAACCAAGATGGGACGCGCCATGCGTGCCACCGCTGAAAATCCCCGTGTGGCCGGTCTGATGGGGGTCGATTCCAACCGCGTCATTGTGGCGACCTTCGCGCTGGGCGCGGCACTGGCTGCTGTCGCCGGGGTCATGTGGGGCGCCAACTATGCCTCGATCCAGTTTGCGATGGGCTTTGTACCGGGCCTGAAAGCCTTCTCGGCCGCCGTGCTGGGCGGTATCGGCAATATCTATGGCGCCATGATCGGTGGCATCGTACTGGGGATTATCGAAAGTCTGGGCGCCGGATACATCGGCGATCTGACGGGCGGCTTCCTTGGTAGCCACTATCAGGACATCTTCGCCTTCGTGGTACTGATCATCGTGCTGACCGTGCGGCCATCCGGCATCATGGGCGAGCGCGTGGCCGACCGCGCTTAAAAATAGACAGAGCAGAATTAAGGACGACCATGGCTATTTTGAATTTCGACACTACCCGCAACCCCCGCAAGGCCTACGCCAGCATGGCGGTGGTGCTGATCGGCTTGCTGATCTTCCCCTTCCTCGCTGCACCGTTCGGTAACTCCTGGGTGCGCATCGTCGATATGGCGCTGCTGTACATCATGCTGGCGCTGGGGCTGAACATCGTGGTCGGCTTTGCCGGCCTGCTCGACCTGGGCTATATCGCCTTCTACGCGGTGGGGGCCTACATGACGGGGCTGCTGGCCTCGCCCCAGTTCGCCACGCTGCTGGAATCGTTAATCAATGAATATCCGGTGATCGGCAATTCGCTGGTCGCCGTGCTGGGTCCGGAGATCCAGCAGAACGGTATCCACCTGTCGGTATGGCTGATCGTGCCGCTGGCGGCCGCACTGGCTGGCCTGTTCGGTGCCTTGCTGGGTGCGCCGACGCTGAAATTGCGCGGTGACTATCTGGCCATCGTGACGCTGGGCTTCGGCGAGATCATCCGCATCTTCATGAACAATCTGAACGAGCCGATCAACTTCACCAATGGTCCACAGGGTATCAATCTGATCGACCCGATCCGCGTGTTCGGTGTGAATCTGGCCGGTGAGGCGGGTTCGCGCGCCAACGTGGTGGTGGGGGGCTTCTCGATGCCTTCCGTGAACGCCTATTACTTCCTATTCCTGTTCCTGTGCGTGGCCGTGGTGTTCGTCACCTCGCGTCTGCAGGACTCGCGTCTGGGCCGTGCCTGGGTAGCGATCCGCGAAGATGAAATTGCCGCCAAGGCGATGGGCATCAACACCCGCAACGTGAAACTGCTGGCCTTCACGATGGGCGCGTCGTTCGGCGGCATCGCCGGGTCGATGTTTGCCTCGTTCCAGGGCTTTGTTTCGCCGGAATCGTTCTCGCTGACGGAATCGATTGCCGTGCTGGCGATGGTGGTGCTGGGCGGCATCGGCCACATCCCCGGCGTGATCATGGGTGGCGCACTGCTGGCGGCGCTGCCGGAAGTGCTGCGTCACGTGGTAGAGCCGCTGCAGGAACGCCTGTTCGGTCACGTGCTGATCGAAGCGGAAGTGCTGCGCCAGTTGCTGTACGGTCTGGCGATGGTACTGATCATGCTGAACCGTCCGTCTGGTCTGTGGCCGGCACCCAAGCATGAGGACCGCCCGGATGGCGACTCCGATAGCAAACAACAATCATCCGGCACCATGGCAGCCTGAGGAAAGAAGCATGAGCGAACCAGTCATTCTCCATATCGCCGGCGTGAATAAACGTTTCGGCGGCCTGCAGGCACTTACCGATGTCGGCATCACCATTTTGCGCGGCCAGATTTACGGCCTGATCGGCCCGAACGGTGCCGGTAAGACCACTTTCTTTAACGTCATTACCGGGCTGTACCAGCCGGACACCGGCACCTTCGAACTGGCCGGCAAACCGTACTCGCCGTCGGCACCGCACGAAGTGGCCAAGGCCGGGATCGCCCGTACCTTCCAGAACATCCGCCTGTTTGGCGAGATGACGGCGCTGGAAAACGTCATGGTCGGTTGCCATGTCCGCAGCAAGCAGGGTGTGTTCGGCGCCGTGTTCCGCCACAAGGCGGCGCGTGCCGAAGAAGCGGCGATCCGTCGCCGTGCCCAGGAATTGCTGGACTTCGTCGGCATCGGCCAGTTTGCCAGCCGCACCTCGAAATTCCTGTCGTATGGTGATCAGCGCCGTCTCGAAATCGCCCGTGCACTGGCGACCGACCCGCAGCTGCTGGCGCTGGACGAACCGGCGGCCGGCATGAACGCCACGGAAAAACTGGCGCTGCGCGAACTGCTGGTCAAAATCAAAAACGAAGGCAAGACGGTGCTGCTGATCGAGCACGACGTCAAAATGATGATGGGCTTGTGCGACCGGCTGATGGTGCTGGAATACGGCAAACCGATCGCCGAAGGCTTGCCCGCGGAAATACAGAGCAATCAGGCCGTCATTGACGCCTATCTGGGAGGATCGCACTAATGAGCGACAACGTTCTTAAAGTATCGGGACTGAAAGTCGCGTACGGCGGCATCAAGGCCGTCAAAGGCATCGATCTGGAAGTCAACCGTGGCGAACTGGTCGCCCTGATCGGTGCCAATGGCGCCGGCAAGACCACCACCCTGAAAGCCATCACCGGCACCCTGCCGGACTGCAAGGTTGAAGGCACGGTCAGCTATCAGGGCACGTCGCTGAAAGGCAGCAAATCCTTCCATCTGGTCGAGAAAAAGCTCGCCATGGTACCGGAAGGGCGGGGCGTCTTTACCCGCATGACGATCCACGAAAACTTGATGATGGGCGCTTACACACGCAATGATCAGGCCGGGATCGACGCCGACATTGCCAAGTGGTATGACACTTTCCCGCGTCTGAAAGAGCGCTCGACGCAGCTGGCTGGCACGCTGTCCGGTGGCGAACAGCAGATGCTGGCGATGGCGCGCGCACTGATGTCGCATCCCGAATTGCTGCTGCTGGATGAGCCGTCGATGGGGCTGTCGCCGATTATGGTCGAAAAGATTTTCGAAGTGATCCGTAGTGTTTCGCAGCAAGGCGTCACCATCTTGCTGGTCGAGCAGAACGCCAAGCTCGCGCTGCAGGCCGCGCACCGCGGCTACGTGATGGATTCCGGACTGATCACCATGACCGGCAACGCTGCCGACATGCTCGACGACCCGCGCGTCAAAGCTGCCTACCTGGGCGAATAAGCCGACAAGTTTATTGCTCCAAAAATAGGGACGCAACGCTTATGCTTCGCATTGGCGTTGCGTCCCTATTTTATGGGCAATTCTGTTGATATTTCTCCGGACAAAAAAAAGCCCCGGCAGAGCCGGGGCCGTCAACCATGCTAGCGGTTGATTATTTTTTTGCAGCAGCTTTGCTAGCGGCGGCGGTGAACTGGCTTACTGCCGAGTTCACGTTCGATTCCAGCGATTCAGCAGCTTGCTTGGCGGTCTTGGTGAACTGCTCGTAGCCGGCGTTGGCATTGCCGATTGCCGATTTCAGCAGAGCAACAGCGTTTTCGCTGCCAGCTGGTGCGTTTTTGCTGACTTCGTCAACCAGCGAGATGACTTTGCGGTTGGTTTCGGCGATCTGGGTTTCAGCGGCTTTGCTGAACTCGGCACTGGTGCTCGAAGCGATGCTGGCCAGATGACGGCCGTAGGCCAGGGTTTTTTCTGCAGCTGGTTGAGCCTGAGCCGAAGCCAGCGAGAAGAATTCCTGTGGGTCTTTAGCCGACAGCAGTTGTTTGGTGGTGGCCGACGACTCTTCCAGCGATGCTTTGGCAGCGTTCAGGTTCAGGTCGACGAATTTTTCCACGCCTTCGAAGGCTTTGGTGGTCAGCGCGGTGAAGATCGCGAATTGCGATTCAAAGTTAGCTTTGGTCGCATTGGAAAATTGCTCAGGGATCGAAAACATTTTACTCTCCAGTTTTAGGGGTATTGGTTAGGTACTGCTGTTTCTACAGCCGGTGCGAAACAGACTATCCACGTTTCAGACCGAACAACATATTGTGCAACGCAACAAATCGGATTTTACGGCCTTTCAGAATTAAGTCAAGCACTTTTTGTGCGTTGCACCAAAGCGTGTCAAATTGGCCATTTATTGCCTGCGCCGCAAGGCTGGCAGGCGCATGGTAGACTGGTCGTATGACCTCTCCCGCCCAGCCTATACGCAGTGCAGCACGCGCCGCTTTCCTCTCGCCGCTGCCGCTGTTTTTTGTGCTGCTATGGAGTAGTGGCTTCATTGTCGCCAAGTTCGGCCTGCCCTACGCGCCACCGCTGACGTTTCTGGTGCTGCGCTTTCTCGGCGTGCTACTGCTGTTACTGCCCGCCGTGCTGATCCTGCGTGCGCCGTGGCCGCATGGACGCATTCTGCACATGGCGCTGGCTGGGTTGCTGCTGCAGGCGGGTTACCTGATCGGTGTGTGGTGCGCGATCAAGCAGGGCATGCCGGCCGGACTGTCGGCCCTGATCGTGGGCATGCAGCCGATTCTGACGGCGCTGTCGGCACGCCTGATCGGCGAGGTGGTGCGGCCGCGCCAGTGGCTGGGGCTGCTATTCGGGCTGGCCGGGGTGGCGCTGGTGGTGGCCGCCAAGATCCGACTGGTGGGACTGGCGCCGCAGGCAATTCTGCTGTGCCTGATGGCGCTGCTGTCCATCACGGCGGGCACGCTGTACCAGAAGCGCTTTTGCCCGCAATTCGATTTGCGCACCGGCACCGTAATCCAGTTCGGCGCATCGCTGCTGGTGGTGCTGCCACTGGCAGTCTGGCTGGAAGGACTGCGGCCCGATTTCGCGGCCGTGCAGTGGACGACACATATGATCGGTGCTTTGCTATGGTCGGTGCTGGGTCTGTCGATCGGCGCGATTTTCCTGCTGTTTGCGCTGATCCGGCGCAGCCATGCCACCGAAGTGACCAGTCTGATGTACCTGACGCCACCCACCACCGCCCTGATGGCCTGGCTGATGTTCGGTGAAGCCTTTAATGTCCTCGGTATTCTGGGGATGGGATTGGCCGTGACTGGTGTTATATTTGTCGTTAAGAAACCCCGTTAATGTTTTCCGTTGGAGCCAGAGTGCATGAAGTCCAGTCCCGAGCAGCAGGCGGTTGACGCCGCCATTACCAGCCGCCGTTCAATCCGCGCCTATTTGCCGCAGGCGGTGGCGCGCGCTGATCTCGAACAGATCCTGCAGGTGGCAGGGCGAGCACCGTCCGGTACCAATACCCAGCCATGGAAAGTGTATGTACTGACGGGGCAGCGCAAGGCCCAGTTGTCGGCGGCGATTCTGGCCGCCCATCAGGATCCGGCGCTGGCAGCCCAGCACACGGAAGAATATGCCTACTATCCGGCCCAGTGGGTGTCGCCGTACATTGAACGGCGTCGTAAAGTTGGCCTAGATCTGTATGCCTTACTGGGACTGGGGCGTGAAAACAAGGCCGGTATGGCGGCCCAGCACGGTAAGAATTATGAGTTTTTCGGCGCGCCGGTGGGCCTGATCTTTACGATAGATCGTGTGATGGGACAAGGTTCGTGGCTGGACTATGGCATGTTTTTGCAAAACATCATGGTGGCGGCGCGTGGAAGGGGGCTCGATACCTGCCCGCAAGCGGCATTTACCCAGTATCACCGCATCATTAGTGAACAATTACAGCTGCCAGCTCAGGAAACTGTGGTGTGCGGGATGGCACTGGGCTATGCTGATCATAGCAAGATCGAAAATAGCTTGCAGACGGAGCGTATCGGGCTTCAAGAATTCGTGAATTTTGTCGAATAGATTTTTACCGGGTAGCCGCTGGGCTGCCTGTGCTTGCAATGTTTGAGTGGGGATAGGAATGCTGAAAAAAACTGTCAGTTTGAAAGCCGTCAGTGCGCTGGTGACGCTGATGCTGTTGGCGGGATCGGCACATGCCGCATCAGGGGGCAATACCAAGAAACATGGCAAAAAAGCCAAGGCGCAGAGCGCCAAAGTGGTGGCGGCGCCTTCCGGCGAGCGCATGGTGAAACGTGTGATGATGGTGAATGGCCGCCGCAAGGTGGTCTACCAGCGCATGATGGTGGCGGCGCCCGCCGTGCCGACCATGGGTGATCTGGCCGGACTGAGCCAGACCCACGATCCGCTCGATCTGAAGTCGAATGTGGCACTGGTACTGGATCAGGAAAATTCCGAGGTGCTGTTCGAAAAGAATTCCGAAGTGGCCCTGCCGATCGCCTCGATCACTAAAATGATGACGGGACTGGTGGTGGTGGAAGCCAATCTCGATATGGATGAAGTCCTCACCGTGACGGATGAGGATGTGGATCGCGAGAAATTCAGCAGTTCACGCCTGAAAGTGGGCAGCAAGCTGACCCGCGCCAATATGCTGCATATCGCCCTGATGAGCTCGGAAAACCGTGCCGCCTCGGCACTGGGTCGCCATTATCCGGGCGGCAAGCCGGCCTTCGTGGAGGCGATGAATGCCAAAGCGCGCGAACTGGGCATGACCGATACCCACTATGTCGATTCCAGCGGCCTGTCGAAGATGAATGTGGCGTCGGCCCGCGATCTGGCCAAACTGGCCATGGCGGCCTACCAGCAACCGCTGCTGCGCCAGTATTCGACGGATGCCAAGGCGATTGTGGAAGCGAGTGGTCGGCCGATGCAGTTTGGCACCACCAACCACCTGGTGGCCAGTCCGGGCTGGTCGATCGGCTTGCAGAAGACCGGCTTTATCAATGAAGCAGGGCGCTGCCTGATGATGCAGGCCGTCATCGAAGGACGCGCCGTGATCATGGTGTTCCTTGATTCCAAAGGGAAGCAGGCGCGTGCTGCCGATGCCGGTCGCATGCGCAAGTGGCTGGAAGCGCTGAAACCTGCAGCGCTCAACTCGCCAACTTACTCGACGGGGATGTAACCGAGCGTGGCCGAGATCTGGTCTGCCGTGGCGACCAGATCTTCCAGCCACTCTTCCTGCAGACGGTCGGCCGGCGCCGAGATCGACAGCCCGGCAATCAGCTTGCCACTATCGTCGTGGATGCCGGCGGCCATGCAGCGCACGCCCAGTTCCAGTTCCTCGTTGTCACGCGCATAGCCGCGCGATTTGACCAGATTCAGCTCGCGTTCCAGCTTGGGCAGATCGGTAATCGAATTCTTGTTGTGTCCGGCCAGTCCGGTACGCGTGGCGTAGGCGCGGATGGCTTTCGGCTCGTCCACCGACAGGAACAGTTTGCCCGTCGAGGTCAGGTGCAGCGGTGCCCGGCCACCAATCGCGCGCACCACCTGCATGCCCGAGCGTTCCGAGAAGGAACGGTCGATATACACGATCTCGTCGCCCTGACGCACCGACAGGTTGATGGTCTGCTGGGTTCTTTTGTGCAGTGCACGCATAAAATCGACTGCCGCTTCGCGCACCGACAGGCGGCTCTTGACGACATTCCCCAGTTCCAGCAGGCGCATACCGAGCCGGTAAGTGCCCGGTTCGATCCGGTCGACGAAGCGGGTGAGCACCAGATCGTTCAAAATCCGGTGCGCCGTAGAGGGGTGAAGCCCGGAAACCTTGGACAGTTCCTTGAGGCTGACCGGGTCGGGATACTTGGCCAGCGCATCGAGTAAAGCCACCATCCGTTCAATGACCTGGATGGTGGTTTTTTGTTCGGGAACGGTTTCGATTTTCATGATGTGGTTGGTGCAGTGCGGTAAGCGATGACTTCTTTATACCACAATGTGAAAACAATGTGAAATGATGCATAATGAGGCATCCTTCTAATGTGGCACAACATGCAATCGACCAGTGAGTTCAAAAGTAAATCAGGCCTGAAACGGGTGTTCGCTGCGCTGCGCTATTCGCGCGACGGGCTGCGCGCTGCATGGCGTTTCGAGGCAGCATTCCGGCAGGAAATCGGGGTACTGGTGGTTGGCAGTGCGATCGCACTGGCGCTGCGCATCTCGGCTTTCGAGAAATTGATGTTGATCGCGGTGCTGGTGCTGATTCTGATCGTCGAGCTGATTAATTCCTCGATTGAAGCGGTGGTCGACCGGGTCTCGCTCGAGCGGCACCCCTTGTCCAAGAACGCCAAGGATTTCGGTAGCGCCGCCGTGTTGCTGGCCTGTCTGCTGGCCGTCGCCGCATGGGCGGTGGTGTTGGTGAACCGTTTTTACTGACGGCTGCAGCGCCCGGTATGGGTGCTATATGTGGTTTTGATATATTGAACTGCTAAAAGCTTCGTTTTCATCTATAAAGGACCGCAGTAATCTGGAGACCTTCATTTTTAGGGGAATCCGATGTTGTCCAAGAAAATTATCGCCGCCGCCATTTTTGCCATTACCGCCGCCGCACCAGCGCTGGCAGCAGAAATTTCTCTGTTGAATGTTTCCTATGATCCGACCCGCGAGCTGTATCAGGACATCAACACCGAATTCGCCAAACAATGGAAAGCTAAAACCGGCGACACGCTGAAAATCAAGCAGTCGCACGGTGGTTCGGGCAAGCAGGGCCGTGCCGTGATCGACGGTCTGGAAGCCGATGTGGTGTCGCTGGCGCTGGCCTATGACATCGACGCAATTGCCGAACACAAACTGCTGGGCGCCGACTGGCAGAAAAAGCTGCAGCACAACAGCACCCCGTACACCTCGACCATCGTGTTCCTGGTACGCAAAGGTAATCCGAAAGGTATCAAGGACTGGAATGATCTGGTCAAACCGGGCGTGGCCGTGATTACCCCGAATCCGAAAACCTCCGGAGGTGCACGCTGGAATCACCTGGCAGCCTACGGTTACGCCTTGCGTCAGCCGGGCGGTACGGAAGCGTCGGCCAAGGAATTCCTGAGCAAACTGTACAAAAACGTGCCGGTACTTGATTCCGGTGCCCGTGGCGCCACCACCACCTTCGTCGAACGCGGCATCGGTGACGTGCTGATTGCGTGGGAAAACGAAGCGCTGCTGGCAATTAAGGAACTGGGCCCTACCAAGTTCGACATCATCGCGCCTTCCGTGTCGATTCTGGCCGAGCCACCAGTGGCCGTGGTGGATAAAGTAGTCGACAAGCGCGGTACCCGTCAGGTCGCGGAAGCCTACCTGAAATTCCTGTACACCGATGCAGCGCAGGAAATCATCGCCAAGAACTACTACCGTCCAGCCGTCGAGAAAGAAGCCAAGAAGTACGCTGCCCAGTTCCCCAACGTGAAACTGTTCACGCTGGCACAGGTGGCCGGTGACTGGACCAGGGCGCAGAAGACCCACTTCGCCGACGGTGGCCTGTTCGACCAGATCTACCAGCCAAAATAAACATGGCTGGAGGGCGCGGAATAGCGCAGGAATGCCGCGCCGAAACTCGGTGACTGGCGGCAAGGTCTGGAAACATTATATTTTTTAGTAGAAAAGGCGCAGAATAGTCTCGCCTTTGAGGATGACTTTGTGTGTATTAACACTGCTAATTACGACAATCTGGAGCTGAAATGACCATACGACTGGGCGATATTGCCCCTGATTTCGAACAAGACTCTTCCATCGGACCGCTGCATTTCCACGAGTGGGCCGGTGATTCGTGGGTGGTGCTGTTCTCGCACCCGGCCGACTTTACGCCGGTCTGCACCACTGAACTGGGCCTGACGGCCAAACTGAAACCGGAATTTGACAAGCGCAATGTGAAAGCGATTGCCCTGTCGGTCGATCCGGCAGCTTCCCATCTGGAATGGATAGGCGATATCGAAGCCACCCAGAACACCGTGGTCGGGTTCCCGATTATTGCCGATGCGGATCGTAAGGTGTCTGGCCTGTACGACATGATCCACCCGAACGCTTCCGCCACGGCTACCGTGCGGACCCTGTTCGTGATCGATCCGGCCAAGAAGGTGCGCCTGAGCATTACTTATCCGATGAGCACGGGCCGTAATTTCGACGAAGTACTACGCGTCATCGATGCGCTACAACTGACCGATGCCTACACCGTGGCCACCCCGGGCAACTGGAAAGATGGCGACGATGTCATCATTCCGCTGACGGTACAGGATCCGGAAGTGCTCAAGCAGAAGTATCCGAAAGGCTATACCGCGGCCCGTCCTTACCTGCGCGTCACGCCGCAACCCAATAAATAACGCATAAGCAAATAAAGATTGCGTTGTTGGGATCTCCCCCAAGAGTCGGTACTCTGCCGTCTACTCTTGGGGGATGGTTATGGATTTGTCGTTTGTCGCATCAGGGTTTGCCGTAGGTTTGCTGGTCGGGATGACCGGCGTGGGCGGCGGATCGCTGATGACGCCGCTGTTGACGCTGCTGTTCGGGGTCTCGCCTGCCGTTGCGGTGGGGACCGATCTGGCGTTTGCTTCGCTCACCAAAGGCGTGGGTACCTTCACGCACCGCCTGCGCGGTACGGTGCACTGGGAAATTGTGCGCCGCCTGTGTTTGGGCGCGCTCCCGGCAGCCTTGCTGGCCAGTTTCTCGCTCAAGCATTTCGGCACGCTCAACAAGGATATCGGCCAGCTCATCAAGTATATGATTGCCGGTTCGGTGTTGCTGACCGTGGTAGCGATTCTGTTCCGTAGCAAAATGCTGGCGTGGATAAACACGCATCCGGAACGCCAGTTGCAAGGCGACCGGCTGGTGTGGGCGACGATTATTTCCGGTGCCGTGCTCGGTACGCTGGTAACCATTTCCTCGATCGGCGCCGGCGCCATCGGTGCCACCCTGCTGGTGATGCTGTATCCGCGGCTGACACCAGCCGAAGTGGCGGGTACCGACATCGCCTATGCCGTGCCGCTGACGGCGATTGCGGCGGTGGGGCACTGGTGGCTGGGCTCGATCAACTGGACCTTGCTGCTGACCCTGCTGGTCGGTTCGCTGCCGGGCATCACCATCGGCTCCTATGCCGCCCGTGCCGTGCCGGAGCGCTTGCTACGCGGCCTGCTGGCCTGCACGCTGGTGGCGGTGGCCGCCAAGCTGGTGTTCTGAGGGCGCCGCGCAGAATGCCGCTCTGAACGCTATATAGCAGAAACATCTAACCAAATAGAAAAAGCTTCGTTTGGAATATGAAGCTTCAGTGAGAATATGACGCCCTTATAGAAGAATTTGTAATAAGGGAGCATTTATGTCTGCAGTTCTCACTGCGCCCGCAGCAGTCAGGCAGGGCGCACCATACCGCGTCATGCCGGGCTTCCGGCTGTCGCTGGGGTTCACGATTTTCTACCTGACCCTGATCGTCCTGATCCCGTTGTCAGCGGTCTTCCTGAAAACTTTCACACTGACCTGGGAAGCCTTCTGGCACGCCGTGACCAGTGACCGGGTGATGGCCTCCTACCGCCTGACCTTCGGTGCCTCGCTGCTGGGCGCATCCATCAACGCCGTGTTCGGGCTGGTGGTGGCGTGGGTGCTGGTACGTTACGAATTCCCCGGCAAGCGCATCGTCGACGCGCTGGTTGATCTGCCGTTTGCGCTACCGACTGCGGTGGCTGGCATTACCCTGACGGCGCTGTATTCGGCGAATGGCTGGTTTGGCCGCGTCATCGAAGGCACGTTTGGTCTGAAAGTGGCGTTCACGCCGATCGGTGTGGTGATTGCGCTGACTTTTATCGGTTTGCCTTTCGTGGTGCGTACCGTGCAGCCAGTGCTGGAAGATGCCGAACGCGAGCTCGAAGAAGCGGCCGCCAGTCTCGGTGCCAGTGCCTGGCAGACCTTTAGCCGGGTGGTGTTCCCGACCATTCTGCCATCGCTGATGACCGGCTTTGCGCTGGCCTTTGCGCGCGCCACCGGCGAGTACGGTTCGGTCATTTTCATTGCCGGCAATATGCCGATGATTTCGGAAATCACGCCACTGTTCATCATCACCAAACTGGAGCAGTACGACTATGCCGGTGCCACTGCGATTGCCGTGGTGATGCTGGTGGTGTCCTTCCTGATGCTGTTGACGATTAACCTGTTGCAAGCCTGGGCTCGCGGAAAGTCGGGGAAAGCATGAGCGCCTTGCCGAGTAATCCTATCCAGCGCGGCGAACTGCCGGCGCCACCGCAAATTCTGGAGCCGCGCTGGGTGCGCGCGGTGCTGATCGCGATCGCGCTGACCTTCCTGACGCTGTTCCTGTTCGTACCGCTGGTAGCAGTGTTTGCGGAAGCGTTCCGCAAGGGCTGGGAAGCCTATGTGGCGGCCATTATCGAAGAAGATGCGCTGGCTGCGATCAAGCTGACCCTGATTACCGCCGTGATTGCGGTACCGCTGAATCTGGTCTTCGGTATCGCCGCTTCGTGGTGTATCGCCAAGTTCGAGTTCCGCGGCAAGAGCATTCTGCTGACCCTGATCGATCTGCCGTTCTCTGTCTCGCCCGTGATTTCCGGCCTGATCTACGTGCTGCTGTTTGGCGCGCAAGGCTGGTTCGGGCCATGGCTGCAGGCCCATGAAATCAAGATTCTGTTTGCGGTGCCGGGCATCGTGCTGGCGACCGTCTTCGTGACCTTCCCGTTTGTGGCCCGCGAGCTGATTCCGCTGATGCAGGCCCAGGGTAGCGAAGAAGAGGAAGCGGCGATTGTGCTGGGCGCTTCCGGCTGGGACACCTTCCGCCGCGTGACGCTGCCGAATATCAAATGGGGTCTGCTGTACGGCGTGATTCTGTGTAATGCCCGCGCCATGGGCGAGTTCGGCGCCGTCTCGGTGGTGTCCGGCCATATCCGTGGCGAAACCAACACCGTGCCGCTGCAGGTGGAAATTCTCTACAACGAATACAACTTTGCCGCCGCCTTTGCCGTGGCCTCGCTGCTGGCTCTGCTAGCACTGGTGACGCTGGCGCTGAAATCTTTTGTCGCCTGGCGCCTCAACGAAAACCGCGCTGACGATGTACGTCCTACGGAGTAATCATGACGATCGAAGTTAAAAATATCCACAAACGTTTTGGCGATTTCAACGCCCTGAATAATGTCTCGCTGGATTTCCCGTCCGGTGAACTGACCGCCTTGCTGGGGCCTTCCGGTTGCGGCAAGACCACGCTGCTGCGCATCATCGCCGGTCTCGAACATCCGGACTCGGGGCAGGTGCTGCTCGATGCGGAAGATGCGTCGCAGCGCCATGTGCGCGAGCGTCAGGTCGGTTTCGTGTTCCAGCACTATGCGCTGTTCAAGCACATGACGGTGTTCGAGAACGTCGCCTTTGGTCTGCGCGTCAAGCCGCGTGCCCAGCGTCCGTCGGAAGCGCAGATTCGCGCCAAGGTCAAGCAGCTGCTGGAACTGGTGCAGCTGGACTGGCTGGCCGACCGCTATCCGCCGCAGTTGTCCGGTGGTCAGCGTCAGCGTATTGCGCTGGCCCGTGCACTGGCCGTCGAACCGCGCGTGCTGCTGCTCGATGAACCGTTCGGCGCACTCGACGCCAAAGTGCGCAAGGAATTGCGTCGCTGGCTGCGCCGTCTGCATGACGAGCTGCATGTGACCTCGATCTTCGTGACCCACGATCAGGAAGAGGCGCTGGAAGTGGCTGATCAGGTGGTGCTGATGAATAAAGGTCAGGTCGAGCAGATCGGTGCGCCTGACGAGGTGTACAACCACCCCGCGTCGCCGTTTGTCTACAGCTTCCTGGGCAATGTGAATATGTTCCATGGCCGCGTGCAGGATGGCGTGCTGGCCAGTGGTGACGCCAGCTTTGCCGTGCCGGAGCAGGTGGGTAATACGGGGCAGGGCACGGCCTATGTGCGGCCGCATGATCTGGAAATCGAACGTTACACGCCCGGCGCGGAAGGCATCGTCGTTAAGCTGCGTCGTGGTCATTCGATAGGCCCGCTGGCGCAACTCGATCTCGAACGTGCCGACACGGGCGAACTGATCGAAGCGGTAATGGGTAACGAACGCTACAGCGCGCTGCAACTGCGCGAAGGTGAAACGCTGGTGGTGCGGCCTAAACGCCTGCATGTGTTTGTCGACGCAGGAGTGGCGATATGAATTTCCAGCAATTACGCTCGATCCGCGAAGCGGCCCGGCGCGGCTATAACCTGACGGAAGTGGCGAACGCACTGTTCACCTCGCAACCGGGGGTGAGTCGCCAGATCCGCGAGCTCGAAGATGAGCTCGGCGTGGTGATTTTCGAACGTAATGGCAAGCGCCTGACCGGCATGACAGAGCCGGGCAAAGGTATCCTGAAAATTATTGAGCGCTTGCTGATCGAAGCGGAAAATCTGCAACAGGCCAGTCTCGAATACACCGGCCAGCAAAGCGGCACGCTCAGTGTGGCAGCGACCCACACGCAGGCGCGTTATGCCTTGCCGAAGGTGGTGCAGGGTTTCCGTACGGCCTATCCGGATGTGCGCATCGCCCTGCAGCAGAGCGCGCCGGAACACATCGCCGAATGGATTTTGTCAGGCAAGACCGATATCGGCATTGCTACCGAAGGCTTGTCGCAGTTCCCCGATCTGGTGTCGTTCCCGTGCTACCGCTGGAGCCACCTGATCGTGGTACCGGACGGCCACCCGCTGCTGAGCCGCAGCCCGATCCGGCTGGAAGACCTGGCCGAGTTCCCGCTGATTACCTACGATGTGGGCTTCACGGGGCGCGGCCATATTGATGCCGCCTTTGCACAGGCTGGCGTGAAACCGGACATCGTGCTGACGGCAATGGACTCGGACGTGATCAAGCAGTATGTGGCGCTGGGCCTCGGTGTGGGTATCGTCGCCTCGATGGCCTTCGATCATGGTCGTGACAAGGGCATGCGCGCGGTGGAAGCGTCGCATCTGTTTGCCCAGAACACTACCCGGCTGGCAGTGCGGCGCGGCGCCTATCTGCGCTCCTACGCCTACCACTTCATCCAGCAGTTCGCGCCGGACTTAACGCGCGCCGACATCGACGCCGCGCTCAATGGCGGTGAGCTGAACTAAGGCTGCTGGCTAGCACGCTGCTGCGTCACACTCGAACGAGGAGGGTTCGGGTAATAGCGCACCGAGCGTGCTGGCGATGGAACGCAATTGCGGCGCATCGCTGTGTGCGTCATCGCTGGTGTCGTTGATGCAGAAAAATGGCACCTGACCGAACTGCTGCATCAGGTGTTCGAATTGCTGCTGGGCGTCTGCGGCGCCACTGCAGATATAGATCGGTTCGATATCCTGCAACGCCGCATACCCGGTATGCAGCATCCAGCGCGGCACCAGATCCGGTAGCAGCGGCGGCACCTTCCATGAACGGAACACGGTCTGACGCGCCTGCGCGAACAGTTCCGGTGCGCTCTGTTCCAGCTCCTGCAGCAAACTCTTGAACATTGGTCTTGGCGAGTGGGCAAAAATGCTGCTGGCATGGCGATAGTGCGGATAGCGCTCGGACAACCAGCTACGCGACAGTACCGAGGCATTCACCAGCGCCGTCTCGTGCGCCACCAGTTGCTGGTCTTCCGGCACGATATCGGTGTCGAAAAAGACTGCCACACCAGCGTCGCCAAACCACAGTGCGGGATCGACGGCAGCGCCGAAGAATACATCGTCATTCAGGTAGATGAAGCGTTCGGCCAGCCCCGGGATGTGGTGCAGATAGGATTCGATATGGCCGGAATCGAAGACTGGCAGCGCGGCGGCGGGCATCAGATCGGCATGGTCGATCAGGGTCAGGCGGGCATGGTCTTTCAGCCAGCTGGGCCGCTGGCCATCGGTGACCAGATAGATATGGCCATGCTCGGGAAAGAACTTCTCCAGCGCCCGTAAATTGAAACGCAATTCGCCATTGTCGCGGTAACGTCCGGCGACGTCGCCGTAGCGGGCCAGTTCGTCCTGATGGGTGGACGCGGCACTTCGCAAGGCCTGCTGGCGCTTGTCATTCCAGGCCGGATCGGCGCCATTGACCCACAGATAGACGATGTCTATCGGTGCGGCAAGCGAGGAGGGGATCGACGAACTCACGGTGGAAGGGGCCAGTCAAAAGTGAAAACGCCGTGTTCAAGCGCTGGGCGGAGGTGCAAAAAATTCTCAGAGGCAAAAGTTACCACATATTGACTACAAGCATCTGAAGATGCGCATTTTGCTTTAATTTTGTTATTCGATTGATAATTTCTTGCCAGTCGACCGAGCGGTGGCTATGGCACAAGGCGTAGTGGGGGCGCTATCCCTTGGAAGTAGTGATGTATCAATGAGGATATGGGCTGGCAGCTAGGCGCCCGGCTCAAGATGATTGCGCACCGGTCTGTTCTGGTGGTGCAGATGCAGGCCGACACTTAGCATCGTCACGCGATGGCATTGGATTGCCATGGGCCATCGGGAGCGTTCCAGCCGCACGGTGGGCGTGGTTTCGCACAGGCTTCATCAGTGCGGACGGAACGCCGCACTGATTTGGCGGGAGCGTGTTACCAGTTGTAGGCGGCTTTGGCGTAGTAGTAGCGACCGCTGAAGCCGTTCGGTGCAAAGCCGCTATACGGGTTGATGCCATTGTTGTTCAGGTTGCCTGCGGAGGTGACCTGATCCGGATAGCGGTTGGTGGCGTTGTCGACCCCAGCACTCAGACGCCAGTTGCTGCCCAGCTTGACGCTGGCCGACAGATCCAGCACCCATTGCGGATCGTAGACCTGATCCAGCGTGGCATTGTTCTGCGGCACGGTGAAGCTGCCGTAGCGGGTCACCACACTGCGGGCCGACCAGTTGCCCCAGTTGGCATCAGCCGCCAGACTCAGCTTATCTTTCGGCGAACCCACCGTCAGACGGTTGATGGTCTGACGGTCGATCAGGGTCAGATTATTCGCCGTCAGAATCGCCGGATTGGCGTTCACATGTTCCAGCGAGTTCTTATTGTGGTTGTAGGCCAGCGTGAAGTCGTAGCGGCCGGCACTGGCCAGATCCAGACGGTAGGTGCTGACCACATCGACGCCGGTGGTGCGGGTATCGATGGCGTTGGTGAAGTAGCGTCCCGCACCGACCAGAATGCTCTGTTTGGCCAGTGCTGCCTGCAGGGCAGGTGACAAGGTCATATTGGCCGACAGGGCAATCCGGTCGTCGATGTCGATGCGGTAGGCATCAAAGGTGGTGGTCCAGTTGGCGAGCGGTGCCAGCTGGATGCCGAGGCTGTAGTTACGGGCTTTCTCGGCTTTCAGCGGGGTTGCGCCGAGTGCCGCTGCGGCGGCACTGCCGACGGCAAAGGTGCCGGTTTCGATCGGGGTGTTGACGCCATTCACGACCGAGAAATTGGTGGTGGTGATGGTGTAGAACTGCTGTGCCAGCGAGGGAGCACGGAAGCCCGACGAGGCCGTACCGCGCAGCGAGAAGCCTTCGCTGAAAGCATAGCGTGCCGAACCTTTGGCCGAGGTGGTGCTGCCGAAGTCGCTATAGCGCTCGTGACGCACGGCTGTCGAGGCCGAGAACTGGCGGGTGATATCGGCTTCCAGATTCAGGTAGACCGATTCATTGTGGCGGCTGTTGCTACCGGCATTGACGGGACGGAAACCGGAGAAGCCTTGCGCGCCGCTGCCGCTGTACGATGCCTCGGTACCGGCACCGATTTCATAGTTCTCGTGACGGGCTTCGGCACCGACGGCGACTGTCAGCGGGCCGCTGAACGCTGCCATCGGGTACTCGCGCGCCAGATCCAGATTGAACAGTTGCTGGGTGTTGATCAGCTTACCGGCGTAGAAGTGGGTCGGGCTGGCAGCGCCCAGCGACTGGTTGACGGTGTGATCGAGGTCGATCTGGAATTCATTCTTGCCGTAGTTCAGGCTGGCGTCCCAGCGCCAGCCAGCGGCTTCGCCGCGCAGGCCGGTGACCAGCGAGGTGTCTTGCGATTCGCTGTTTTCCAGCGGCAGGAAACCTTCCGGATACAGCGGGGTGCGCTGGGCGGTGCCGTTCAGGGCGGTGCGCCAGGTGGCCGCTGCCGAGGTATTGCGCTGGCCGTAGTTGGCGAAGGCGTACCAGTCGATATCGTCGTTGATACGGTACTGGCTGTTCACGAAGACGCTGCGCGGACGGGTTTCCGGATCACCGAAACGCTGGTTGACTTTACCGTAGCGTGGCTCGGCCGGATTGCGCAAATCGGCGCCGGCACGGTTGGTCGGATCGCGGTCGGCGGCTTCCAGTGCTACCCGGACCCAGCCCTGATCGCCGAGATTAAAGCCGGTCGAACCACGCAGGTTACGTTGCTTGCCGTCGCGTTGCTGGTATTCGCCCACGCCGACTTCGGCATCGCCACCGCCTGCGCCTTTTTTCAGGATGACGTTGATCACGCCGGCAATCGCATCCGAACCGTACTGGGCTGCAGCGCCATCGCGCAGCACTTCGATGTGATCGATAGCCGACAGGGGAATTGCGTTCAGATCGACTGGCGCCGAGCCACGGCCTTGCGTGCCATTAACGTTGACCACGGCCGAGCTATGACGGCGTTTGCCGTTGATCAGTACCAGCGTCTGATCGGGCGACAGGCCGCGCAGCTGCGCCGGACGCACCGCATCGCTGGCGTCAGCGCCGGAGGGACGCGGGAAATTAATCGAGGGCAGCAAGCGACCCAGCACGGTCGCCAGTTCGGTCGAGCCGCTGGCTTGCAGTTCGCGGGCGCTGATGATATCGACCGGCGATTCGGAATCGACGGTACGGCGATTTTTGGCATACGTGCCGGTGACTAACACCGATTGCAGTTCGCCGTCAGCGGCCACTTGCTGGGCGAAGGCGGGCAGGACAATGGTGGAAATCAGTGTGCTTAACAGCAGGGGACGGGCAATGGTGCGCATGAGACGTGCTTTCTACGTTGACGATGAAAAAATCTTATCATCGCTCACGCAGACTGACCACGAATGCTTCTGTCTAAGCATATACCAGTTCCGGATACTGGCCGGGCTGCAGGCATGCAGCCCGGCAGGTATTATTGGCCCGGGTTGGTGATGCTGGCGTGGATGGCGTCCACGGCGGCGATCAGCTCGGGTGACAATTTGATGTCGAAGGCGTCGATGTTGTCCTTGAGCTGAGCCAGACTGGTGGCGCCGATGATGGTCGAGGCCACGAACCAGCGCGAGTAACACCATGCCAGTGCCAGCTGGGTGGGCGTCAGACCCGCGTCGCGTGCCAGACGGGTGTAGCGGCCGACGGCTTCCAGCACGGCCGGACGCAGATAGCGTGGACTCCAGGTCGGCGGGAAGATGGTGAGCCGGCCATGTGCTTGGGGATCGTCGTGGTATTTGCCGGTCAGCTGGCCAAACGCCAGCGGGCTGTAGGCCAGCAGACTGACCTGTTCGCGGAAACAGGTTTCGTCGAGCAAGCTGGTTTCGAAATGACGCGCCGTCAGGTTGTACAGATTCTGGATGGTGGCAATGCGCGGCAAGCCTCGCATCTCGGACTGCTTGATGAATTCGCTCACGCCCCAGCACGATTCGTTCGAAACGCCAATCGCGCCGAGCTTGCCTTCCTTGATCAGCTCGCCGAGCACGGCCAGCGTTTCTTCGATGGCGACGTGTTTGCGCTCGTGATCCGGCTTGAACACGCTGGCACCGAAGATGGGCACGTTACGGCTAGGCCAGTGCAACTGATACAGATCGATATGGTCGGTTTGCAGGCGCTGCAAGCTGGTTTCCACGGCCGCGCGCAGATTGGCCGCGTCGAAGTTCTGCTTGCCGCCGCGCACCCAGGTCATCTGCTTGTTCGGGCCGGCTGCCTTGGTGGCCAGCACAATCTTGCTGCGCGCGCCGGTCTTCTTCAGCCAGCTGCCAATGTAGCGCTCGGTCGACCCTTGCGTGGCGGCGCTCGGCATGACCGGATACATTTCGGCCGTGTCGATGAAGTTGATGCCGCGCTCGAGTGCATAGTCGAGCTGGCTGTGGGCTTCGGCTTCCGTGTTCTGTTCGCCGAAGGTCATGGTGCCGAGGCAGATGCGGCTGACTTCCAGTGTGCTCTGGCCGAGTTGTACTTTTTCCATAGGATTCCTTAGCGGGACCGCAGAGCGTCGACGCAATCGCGCACCAGCGCCGGGCCAGCGTAGATCAGGCCGCTGTACAGTTGCACCAGCTGGGCGCCACAGGCGATTTTCGCCTGTGCATCAGCACCGCGCATGATGCCGCCCACGCCGATAATCGGCAGCGCGTCACCGAGCTCCGCTTTGAGCAGACGGATCACGGTGTTCGAGAACTCGAACACCGGTGCACCGGATAGACCGCCCGCTTCCGCGCCGTGCAGCATGCCAGTGACGGCGTCGCGGTTGAGGGTGGTGTTGGTGGCGATCACGCCATCGATACGGTGCCGGATCAGCGCGTCGGCAATGTTCTTTACCTGCTCGCCATCCATGTCCGGGGCGATTTTCAGGGCCAGCGGCACATAGCGTTTGTGCTGGTCAGCGAGGCGCGCCTGCGCCGTTTTCAGTTGCGACAGCAGGTCGTCGAGTTCCGAACCGCCTTGCAGCTGGCGCAGATTCTTGGTGTTCGGCGAGGAAATATTCACCGTCACGTAGCTGGCGTAGGGATAGACTTTTTCCAGGCAGTGCAGGTAATCGTCGGCGGCCTGTTCGATCGGGGTAGCGGCATTTTTGCCGATGTTCAGACCCAGTACGCCCAGCTTGTCCTGATAGAAGCGCGAGGACTGCACATTGGCCACAAAGGCATCCACACCGCCATTATTGAAACCCATGCGGTTGATGATGCCTTGCGCTGCGGGCAGGCGGAAGATACGTGGCTTGGGATTGCCCGGCTGGGCGCGCGGCGTGACGGTACCTACTTCGATCGAGCCGAAGCCCAGCGCGGCCAGAGCGTCGATGTAGGCGCCGTCCTTGTCCAGACCGGCAGCGAGGCCGACCGGGTTCTTGAAGGTAATGCCCATCACGGTACGCGGATCGTCCGCTGCTTTGCCGACCAGCTTGGTCAGGCCCAGCGCGTGGGCGTGTTTCAGGGCGGGCAGGGTGAAGTTGTGGGCTGCTTCCGGATCCATGGAGAACAGCAGGGGACGGGTCAGCGAATACAGGGAGTTAGAGGACATGGGCGGGGCTCGGTTGATGGATGCCCGTATTTTATCAGGCGTCGAGGACGCTCCAGTGCCCCTTAATGCGCGCTTCCAGTGGCCGGAAGTTGGTTTTGTAGGACATTTTCTGACTTTCGCGTATCCAGTAGCCCAGATACACATAGGGCAGTTGCAATTCCTGGGTCTGGGCGATCTGCCACAGGATGTTGTAGGTGCCGTAGGAAGCACCGGCCACATCGGGGTCGAAGAAGGTGTAGACCGAGGACAGACCATCGGACAACACGTCGATGATGCTGACCATGCGCAGCGTGCCGTCCGGCTCGCGGAATTCCACCAGTCGCGTATTGACGCGGCTTTGCAGCAGGAACTGGGCGTACTGGTCGCGGCTGTCCTGATCCATGCCACCACCGGCGTGACGACGGTTCTGGTAGCGCAGATACAGGGCGTAGTGTTCGTCCGAGAAGGCCAGTGCCGCCACCGAGGTGATCAGGTCGTTGTGACGCGCCCAGGCACGGCGCTGGTTGCGGTTGGGCTGAAATTGCAGGCTGACCACGCGCACCGGAATGCAGGACTGGCAACCGTCGCAATATGGCCGGTAGGTGAAGATGCCGCTACGCCGGAAGCCGTTGCGTACCAGCTCCGAATACACATCGGCATTGATCAGGTGCGAAGGCGTGGCCACCTGCGAGCGTGCCTGCCGTGCATCGAGATAGCTGCACGGATAGGGTGCCGTGGTGTAAAACTGCAGCGTCGCAAAGGGCAATTCGTGAAGTTGCGTCATGCGCATCCTATCGGGCACGTTTCGGATAAGGTCGATGATAGCGCAAGCGGCGTCGTAGCGCTGAAGTGAGCTGAGCTTAGCTTAGTTTAGCGCACTTAAGTTCACTTAAGCGGCCTCAGGCAGTGGCGCAATCACTTGCCACGTGGAGATTTGATCGGCGTGGATGCTGTGGTGTAGATGTGCCAGAAACGCGGCGCGGCTGATCGGCGCAGCGCCCAGCGAGGCGAGGTGGCCGGTTTCCTGCTGACAGTCGATCATCTGCACGCCGTGCTGGCGCAGGAACTGCACCAGATAGGCCAGCGCAATCTTGGAAGCATCGGTAACGCGCGCAAACATCGACTCGCCATAGAACATCTGGCCGATCGAGACGCCGTAGGCGCCACCGACCAGCTGGCCATCGAGCCAGACTTCCGACGAGTGGGCGTAGCCGAGCCGGTGCAGGCCGCAGTAGCCGGCGATGATCTCTTCCGAGATCCACGTGCCCGGGCCATCCTTGCGCGGCGCTGCGCAGGCGCGCATCACCTGCTCGAAAGCGCTATCGAAGCGCACCTGCCAGCGACCACCGGTGAGGCGCTCGCGTTCGACTTTGCGCAGGGTCTTTTTCAGGCTGTCGCTGATGCGGAATTGCGCCGTCATCAGCACCATGCGCGGGTCTGTGCTCCACCAGAGGATGGGCTGGCCTTCGGAAAACCACGGGAAGATGCCGTGCCGGTAGGCTTGCAGCAAACGCTCGGGCGACAGGTCGGCACCGGCCGCCAGCAGGCCGGGGGCATCCTGCGTCAGCGCCGTGCTCACCTCCGGAAACGGCGTGTCGTGTTCGAGCCAGGGAATCACTTGGGGTGCGTGTCCGTGCGCATGGGGCGGCTCAGATCCAGTGTGTGGAAACCGTAATCGCCACCCTCGCGAATTTTGACGCGGTCGGCGAAGAACAGTTCCAGCGTGCTCTGAATGGTGGGGAAGGCCAGATCGTCCCAGGGAATCTCGGACTCGCTGAACAGCTGGACCTCGAGGCTTTCTTCGCCCGGGGCAAAGTCCAGATCGAGCAGGGTGGCCAGATAGAACATATGCACCTGATGCACGCGGGCCACGTTGAGCAGTGCGTACAGCGGGCCCATGGCCACGTTGGCACCGGCTTCCTCGCGGGTTTCGCGCAGCGCCGCTGCGCCGGTGGTTTCATCGTTTTCCATGAAACCGGCAGGCAGAGTCCAGTATCCGTAACGGGGTTCGATGGCGCGCTTGCACAGCAGCACCTTCAGTTCGCCATCCTGTTCCCAAACAGGGATCGTGCCCAGCACCATTTTCGGGTTCTGGTAGTGGATCGCGGCGCAGCTGTCGCAAACGTAGCGGGGACGGTTGTCACCAGCCGGAATCTTCAGGCTGACAGGAGAGGCGCATTCGGAACAGAATTTCATAGGGTATAGCCGGGGAGGTCAGGGATGCTCATGCCAGTTACTTTACACTGATTGGGGCCGCTAGGGCATGGGCTTCTGCGGGGCTGGACAGCATTTATTCGGTCTATCGTAATCTAATTTGGGATTAATATTGCCTAAGTTGGCGATCTGCCCTATAATACATTCAACAGACGCGGGGTGGAGCAGTCTGGCAGCTCGTCGGGCTCATAACCCGAAGGTCACAGGTTCAAATCCTGTCCCCGCAACCAGAACACAGCAAGCCGTTGATTCTTTTAAAGGAATCAGCGGCTTTCGCTTTTCCGGGTGCGCCACCCAGTGAGCCACCTGTGCAAATCAAAGCCCCACGCCTCTACCGCAACCGTTGCGGCGTCTACTACTTCCGCGTCAAGTCCGGCGGAAAAGAAAAGCGGATCAGCCTCCGCACCAAGTGTTCCAAAACTGCTAACATTCTCGCTCTGCAACTCAACCTTGATTTGGAGCGGAGGCGGGACATGGGCGCACCCAAGCTGTCGGATTTCAACTTTGATGTCGAGGCGCTGCGCCGCTACGAGATCGCGCTCAAAAACGGAACCACCATCCGCACCGACGGCTCCGCCGAGGAGCATGCGCGCGCCATGGAAATGATGGTCCAGATCGAGCGGATCGGCATGATCGATCCCGAGGACCGTCCACAGCGTCGTCCAGCCAAGTCCGAGCCGATCACCTTGGCCGTTGACAAGTGGATCGCCAACTGCGCGGGCAAGAACGGCGAGCGCACCGTTGACACCAACGTCTATCACATCAAGGACTTCCTCGAACGCTCGTTCCCGTTGGTCGAATCCGTCGAGCGCTGGCTCGCGGAGCATGAGAAGGTCGTGTTCAACAAGAAGCGGGCGCTGCGCGCATTGGAAGAAAACAAGGCCGCCGGCCGCCACGCCAGCGCCGACATGGAAGTCAACGCCATCGGCAAGCAAACGCTGGCGGAATACAAGGACGCCCTGCTTGCTATACCGCAGACGCCGAAGACCATCGACAACAAGCTCAACAGCCTGCACGACTTCTTCAAATACATGATCGGCCACGGCCTGCACACGGCGCTCGAAACGAATCCGGTCGAGGGCATGTTCATCCAGACGAAGAAGTCGCGCAAAAAGACCACGAACCCCTATCAGCCATTCACGGCGGAGGCGCTCGCGATCCTATTCGAACCCGAGGCATACCTCGCCGCGATGGACTCGCCCGATTTGTTCTGGGGACCGCTGCTGGGTATCCACACCGGCATGAGGATCGGCGAGGCCACGCAAATCCGCTGCGCCGATGTCCACCAAGCGCCTGGCAGCGGCCTGCATTACATCCACGTCTACAAAAGCAAGACGCCCGGAGGCATCCGCAACGTCCCCATCAGCGACGCCCTGATCGAGCTGGGCTTCTTGGACTATGTCGGAGAGTGCCGGGCGGCCGGCGCGGATCGGCTGTTCCCGCACCGCGCCCTCATCAATCATAGCTATTCCAAGGAGCTGTCGGCCGGCATGCTGGAATACCAGCGCGCGCGGAGCATCAAGGCGCCGCAGACGAGCTTCCACTCGTTCCGGGTCAACGTCATCACACAGATGCACAACAACGACTCGAACACCGCAAAGGTCATGAAGATTGTGGGGCACGACGACGGCGGTGGCCACGCGGTGCACTGGGGCTATGTCCGAGACCTTCCCGATTTGAAGCCCATCGTGGACAAGCTGGAATGGCCGATAGACGCGCGGGCTTTGCGATACAACGGCCGGTTCGCCAGTTTTTTGGCGAATCGGAACAATTGGGCTCCTGATAAGAAACCTCCTGCACCTGCCACGGCCACAAAGGCCAAATCGGGGCGCAAGGCAAAAGCAGCTTGATTGGTCAGGCGACCGGAGGCGTTGCCGCCGCCGGCTCCGCTTCCATCGGGCGAGGCCAGTCATGGACATCCAGCACGGATGCAACTTTGGCGTGAACAAAGAGCACACGAATCAATCGGCTTAGCCGCGAGGACTCGTCTTGGCGGCAAATCGAGCGGCAGGCCTTGGCGAAGTTTTCCATCGCGTCGCCGAAGTCCGTCTCATATCCCGAGCGCCGGACATATAGATCCAGATTCTCCCGCATGAATTTCCTCAGGTCTTCCCCCGCCAGCGACTTGATCGCGTTTTCGTAGGATTCTGGCGTTGCCTCCTGCAAGGCTGCCCGCTCCCCGCCACCCCAGCTATCGCTTGCAATTTTTAGACAGGCATCCACCAGCGACGGAGTGGGATGCACACGGCGCTCGGTCGCGATGAAGGCGGCCATGATCTCGGGATGCAGAGGCCGGCGGAAGAACGAGTCATGCCGGAACTCAGCACGAGCCACTGCGTTGAACGCGCGCAGCCAATCGGCAAGCATGGCGTCGGCGATGGGCGCGCCGCCGGGCAACTCGCTGATAGTTTCGTGCAGGCTAGACACAGTGTAGCCATCGAGCGTCCGCGCTACTTGCGCCACGGCCGTTGCCTCCACCAACAGTTCCGCTACCGTGAGTGAAGGATGCCACATGTTCAACTCGTGGAAGCGTCGGCAGAGCTCCTCGGCACCGAAGGTATCCTTCTCCGCGACGTATCGGTCCAAGATGGCTTTGACCTCTGCTTCGATGCGCAGCCCGGACTTTAAGAACGCGACCACCATGTGCTCGTATTCGTCGCAAACGCGGATGCTTAGTGATTCGAGCAGTTCCGCCCAGCGTTTCTCTTTCGCCACCTCTTCGTCATTGGCGTCAGGTGGGCGCTGGCGCTCCTCCATGGCATGGATAACGCCGTTGAAGTTCAACACGAAATCGACCGATGGGCCGTCCTCCAAGCCGCGATAGTGGATGGCGCACATAAGCACCGTCGAGGGCACCGCGCGTTGCAAGACTTCGTCGTCCAAGTCCGCACGGCCGTCAAACAAGCGGTTCACCGAGCGAATGATCTTCTGGATGATGCGGATGTTGGATATCTTGCATGTCTCGACGGCGCCTTGGATGTGGGACGCGTAGGGCGACGGCTCCTCGCCGATGGCGATGCCAAAAGCCTCCGCCGGGGTCGTCTCCAAGGCGATCTCATGGTCGATCACCTTCTCGCGCAGCTTGTCCCACATGGCTTTGTCATCAAGCTGGTCGGAGTTCAGAATCAGCAAGATGCGCGAGTCGTAGACCTGCGTGAATTCGTCGATGAAGCCCATCACCTCGTCGATGCTGAGGGCGACGTGCTTGCGCTCGATATCGTCGATGACGATCACCCGGTTGCGCAGAATAGCCGGCACAGCCAACAATGCAATTTCGTCGATGGCAGCGAAGCCTGGGTGCAAGGTCTTCAAGAATTTGGACGATTCCCGCCAAGCGCTCGTGATGACTTCGCGCGCGACGTGGCCGGTCTTGCTGTTCGGCACCGCGCTTTGAACAATCTTCATTTTCAATTGCAGGATGTCCTTGACCCCAAACAACGACACGTAAAGAGCGTTCTTGATCGCATCGTTGGTTGAATCCTTCTGCACCTCTCGCCACATGTGGCTTTTGCCCGATCCCCACTTGCCAGACAACGCGATCACGCCGTTGTCCCTGTCGTCAATCAACTGCTCAAAATTGGTCTTGGTGATCGCTAGCGACATTCTTGATCCTGTTCAGCTTTGCGTGGGCGAAGACCTATTCTTTCACAAGCCCGTCCAGTGCAGCAAGACCAAAGTCTTTTAGTCCAAGGCCGTCAATGTCCTAGGCAGCCAAGATGCGAGAGAGAAGCATTCGGCGCTCCGGCTTAGATTTTTGAACGTCGCGCTCATATCTAGGCGCCAGGAATTTTGGAAGAAGCTTGCTGGGTGAAAGCTTTTAGGCGTCATCAGATCCCTTGTCTCGCAACGGCTCTCCATAGGAAAGGAGTGGCAGGCGCAGCTATTTTTGGCGCGGCTTTCAGCTTATTGCATGTTTGTCTCCCGACGTTGTTGAAATGGAATACCATTATCCAAAAGACAAAATCATATTTCCACCGTCCAAGGCGCGCATGGCAACGATACTGCAAGAGATTCAGAAGTGGTCCGAGGAACTTCCTGCTTGGCAGCAGCACGCCATTGCGAAGATATACGCGCAAGACGAACTCACCGCGAAAGACTATGACGATGTGTATGCGCTGCTCAAAGCGGCCAATAAAATTGCAGATCCTGAAAACCGAGTCGCGAGCAAGCTCGCGGCCGGCGAAGTCGCGGTCGAGCCAGTAGTCGGGCAGCTCATCCAAATCGCGGCGATCAAAAATCTGAACAACGTGAATGCGTTGGCGGGCGACCAGCGCCTCTCTCTGGCGGTGAAGGGGCTCACAGTCATCTATGGGGAGAACGGCTCGGGCAAGTCGGGATATTCCCGCGTCTTCAAGCATGCTTGCCGCGCTCGCGATCGCCGCGAGCCCATCCTGCAAAACGCCAACGAGGAGCCTGGAAAGGCCGGTCCTCCGCAAGCGACCTTCGAACTGCGCGTGGACGACGTCGAGCAGGAAGTCCAATGGGAGTCGGGGCAAGTGTCCCCAGCGGAGTTGTCGTCCATCGCCATCTTTGATTCACACTGCGCTCGCGCCTACTTGGACAACCACGGCGATTTCGCCTATGTGCCCTATGGATTGGACATCCTCAAAAAATTGGTGGATGCCCTCGGGACGTTGAAGGCGATGGCTACCAAGGAGCACGGGCAGAACACGCCAGATTCTGCCCTGTTCGCCGACCTGGGCCAAACCAAGACCAAAGTGGGAACCTTGCTGTCGGCCCTCTCCGCCAAGACCAAGCCCGCTGATGTCGAGGCTCTCGCGATATGGTCGGAGGAGAAGAAAGCAGAGCACGCAAAGATTGTGGCCGCGCTTAGCGAAGCTGATCCCAAGCTTAAAGCTCAGACGCTCAGGAACCAAGCCACTCGATTCGAAGGCTTGTCCACCAGAATTGACACGGCCATCGCCCTAGTCGATGACACGCCCCTCGTCGCGCTGGTCGCGGCGGTCCACACCGCGAGCGTCGCGAAGGAAGCGGCTGAGCTCGCAAGCAAGGCGTTCAGGGAGACGCCGGGCCAATTGCCAGGCACCGGCGAAGAGGCTTGGAAGAAGCTGTTCAAGGCGGCGCGGTCGTTCGCCGCCGAGTCGCATCCAGGCAAGGAGTTTCCGCATCTGGGACCCGGGTCAGCGTGCCCATTGTGTCAAAACACTCTCGGCGCGGAAGGCGCCGCGCGACTCGTCATGTTCGACGAGTTTGTCGAACGTAAAACTGAGCAAGAGGCCAAGACGGCGAAAGATGCAGCCGACGCCGCCATCTCGGCCATCAAGCTCGCCAACTTGGACCTGTTGATCGACGAGACCTTGAACAATGAGATCGCCGCCCGGGATCAAGCGCTGGCCGAAGGGTGCGCCGGCATACAAAAATGGCTGACTGACCGGCGCTCTTCAATGTTGGCCGCATGCCTGCCAACCGGCGACTGGGCAAACTTGGTTCAGTTGATCGGAAGCCCTGCGCCCGCGCTCGTTCTTTTGAAGGACCAACTCATCGCCGATGCCATCGCCTTGGAGGCGACGCTGGACGAGGCCGGACGCGCGAAAATGATCGCGGATCGCGACGAGCTTGATGCCTGCCGCCGCCTGTCCGAGCTGAAGGCTGCCGTCCTGCTCGCGATTGAAAAGCATGTCCTGACCGGCAAGCTCAATTCATGCGTGACAGCGGCTGGCGGCACCATGCCCATCTCCAAGAAGGCAACGACGCTTTCCGACACGATGGCCACCAAGGAGGTCGTCGCCGCGCTCAACGCTGAATTGGAGAGCCTGAATGTCCATGAGCTGAAAGTGGTGATGAAGCCGGCCTCGGCCAAAGGCAAAATCCAATTCAAGCTTGCCTTGGAAATGCTCAGCAAGCGCGACGCCACCGAGATTCTTAGCGAAGGCGAACAACGGGCCATCGCGATCGCCTCATTCTTGGCGGAAGTCGGCTTGGGCAAGGGACTGGGTGGCATGGTGTTCGACGATCCCGTATCCTCGCTCGACCATTCCCGACGCGAATACGTCGCCCGTCGCATCGCGAAAGAAGCGCTGTCACGCCAAGTCATCGTCTTCACCCATGATTTGTTCTTCCTGAACGTGCTGGTCCACGAGGCCCGCGCGCTGGAAATGGAGCCGGCATGCCGGAGCCTGCGTAGGGCTCCCGCCGGCTATGGCGTCGCAGACGAGTCCATGCCATTCGAGGGTGCCTCGACCAAGGACAGGGTCGGCATCTTGCGCGTGATGCTGGTCGAAGCAACCAAGCTGCGCAAGGAGGGCGATGACAAGGCATACAAGCGTGAGGCGCGCGACATATACGCTCACCTTCGCATGTCCTGGGAGCGCGCCGTTGAAGAGCTGCTGTTCAATGGCGTGGTGCTGCGATTCCGCAAGGGCGTGGAGACGAACAGGCTCAACAAGGTGACGGTCGAGCCGGGCGACGTGGAAACCATCACGAAGAACATGGGCAAGTGCTCCAACTACACCGGACATGACGGGGCGATCCAAGCCAATCTCGCCATCCCCCTTCCACCGGAGATTGAGCAAGACATCAAGGTCTTGGATGATTGGCGCAAAGCCGCCTCGGATCGGCTCAATAAGAAAAAATAAACATGACGACGTTGAACGACTTCCAACCCTTCTTGATTTGACCATGGAGACTCTATGCCGATGACCCGAAAATCCGCTGTGGACCCTATTTACACCATTGCGCAATTGCTGTCATATTTGCAGATCGAGGGCACTTGGATGGAATTGAAGTTCCACATTGGGCGACGGGCGGGACCTCAGTCGAAGAGCTCATGCTCGCGCTTAGAATGGTGGGCAATGGACGCTGGCTCCAACAAGCCTAGGTGCTCCACGGTCCAGCGGAGGCTGCGGACAAGTGGATCGGAGAATACCTTAGGGGAAACGAGGTGGTATCGCCAGAAGACATAGGCGAAGAGGTTGCAGCGGAACAACTTAGTTTCAATCTGGCTTCGCTAAAAAAACTTTGGCTCAGGAAGTGAATTTTGTTCTTGCAGGCGACGACGCGAAAGGCGCGATCAGCACTGGCAGGGATGAAGCTTGGCGGCCGTATCGCCCAGCATCCTGTCCGCTTTGATAAATCGATGGGCGACTGTTGGCGAAATAGTGACTCGGTTATGAACCTGGCATTTCCTCGCCGGGGAAGCGCGCGCGTTCTATCGCTCCCAAGCACTACTTGAAGACTATTATGAAAATCAAAATTGAAGCGGCAACGTTTGGCAATGATAACCCCACTCTGTATGGGACCGAGGCCCAATTGGCGCTCTATTACGATGAGACGAACAATATCAGGAAACTGCGGTTGACGGAAAATGGCTTGAATGTGGCGAAGCATGACAACTTCGTGCTTGGAGGGATCGTCCTGAAGCCAGGGCAATCAGTCGGAGACATCGAAGAGCTTAGAAAGCTCCTATGGATTCAAAAGACCGCCGAGGAAATCAAATTTGATTTGGTGGCAAAGGGCGACTTCGAAAAGGTGCTGGATTCGACCAAGTTGAACAAGGTGTTTGAATGGCTTGTGGCGCGCGGCATCGGCATCCACTACGTCAACGTCAATATTTTGAATTGGTTCATCTTGGACATCATCGAATCTTTGGTGGCCGATGACCGGTTCGAGGATTTTCTGCCTTTTCATCGCGAGATCAAGAACGAATTTCATCGAATGGCTATCGCCGACCTCCCCGCCTTCTTGGCGATGCTCAGAAGCTACGGCTTTCCCGACATCGACCGGAGCAAAACAAACGAGTTCATGACCGAGATACGAGCAGTCGCCCAAAGGCATTGGCCGCTCCGGCCGAATAACGCAACTAGGATGCTGAATGATCTATTGGGGCGCGCGCGATCGTTGCCCAAGCTGGCCTTCTTGGTTGACGAGACCCCAAACGAACTCATTGATGGATTCAGTGGCTTTTTTCTCGACAGGATCTGCACGTTCAGAAACGCTCGGCATGTGCTGGACGAGGAGTATGAGATACAGGATGCGATAGAGAAATTCCAGTTGATGAATGGAGACCGCGAAGTGGACTTCTCCTTCGTCGATTCGAAGTCGTCTGCCGAAGTCCAACTGTCAGACATTGTAGTCGGATTTCTTGGAAAATATTTTACGTTCATAGAGAAGACGCCCATGTCGGTGCTGCTCAGCAAGCGCAAGGCTCTCACTAAAACGCAATCAAGCACCTTGAAGTTATTTGCGACCATGATCGACATTTCTGACGAGACCAGCAATGGCCTGCTCCATCGAATCACCACTCTGGACAGCGACTGGAAGAGCGACTCATTCCTGTTAGGCCGAGCGCCGCCGCCGCACCTTCTCGAAGATTGAATTGACGCGCCGGCAATGCACGGCACGCCCAGCGAGATGTTCCGTTCGACATCACCGACGATGAAGCCGAAATACTTCGAGCATCCTTAAATAATACGAGACCAATGGAAGGCCGACGCGATCATGAAATCAACTGAACTTCTCCGCCACTTGTCCAACAAAATGGGAACCGTCAGCGACACCGCGCTGGCGTCGATCCTCTGCATAAAACCGCATGCGCTGTTGCGGCTGATCGAAAATTGACCCAGCGGGTCAAAATTCAGTCAGCGCCAACACATAGGATTTTCGCTGGTCGGCGTAGGGTCGTCGGCTCATGGGGAACGGCTTTGAGGATTGGAGCCGGATTATATCGGGACTCCGAACGCGGGGGCGCTGCGCAATGGACGCTTTCCATCACTCGTTCAAATGGCCGAAGGTCCTGATGGCGAGCAGCGAGTGCACGACCCAGTTCGCCGTGCCCAAGCCAAAGGCGTTGGGGCTGGCGAGTCCATGGGCTACCTTGTTACGCAGGTTCATCCCCTTCGGACTGGTGTAGAGCGCGCGCAGATGCAGCCTGAACGCCGGGTGCGCCTTATCCTTGAACACCGGGTTCATCAGCACCGTTCCCATGCCAAGCGTCTCGAAGCCTCCCTCGTGTTTGTTGTGCCGCATGGGCGACTCGCCATAGGCGCGCAGCATTTCACGCAAGCCAGCCTCGACCTGTGGCACAAGGACATGGACGGCCTTCACGTGGTCGCCCGCGAACCACGCCTCGATGCCCGCGCGGAGCAGCCCATGCGACCGTGGAGGGAACAGGTGGCTTTGGGCCAGCAATTCAAGCAGCGCGTCCGCATCCACTCCCCAGCGCGCTTTGAGCCGCTCCAACGCTTGGTGCAGCCAGGGCGCGCCGGCTCCAATGTGGTTGGCCGCCGCGTTGACGATTCGGCCGGGCATGTCGTCCTTGACCGAGCCGATGGTCGCCGCCGTGAAGCCGTTGTCGTCCGTCAGCGTAATGGATATCATCGCGTGCAATGGCGCGTTGGCGGCCATCTCCTCGATTTCGCGGCGCAATTCCTCGGGCTTTGATATCAGGTGGAAGGCGATCCTGCCAACCGCAAGCTTCGGCGAGTCGGCTGTCAGCGCGTTGAGCCAACCCTCCATCTCCTCGGCCGTCACCTTGATCGTGGTCGAGACCAACTTCATCGACTTCTGCGCCTCGTCGCCGCGCGCGAGGATGGCCGCGTCCACGCGGGAGGCGTCCTCGGCAAGATTGTTGTCGCGGTATCGCGCGCTGAGGTCTTCTAGCCAAGCGATGGCCGTCATCGCGTTGGCCTGCGTCGAGAACGCCTCGAACGCGCCGCCTGCTTTCCTCAACGCGGCGATGCCCAGCTCGGGCTTGCGGACCTTGGCTCCCCAGCGGGCGATCCGGTCGGCGGCTTGCAACGCCTGGTGCGGATCGAAGCGCTGCGGGTCGGCGATGTCGGCGCAGGCGTCGAGGGACTCTCCAAGCCATCCGAGGAGCTCGGCGCGCTCGGCGTCAGTCAAGGACAAGCCCTTGCGGTCGAAGGCGAGGTCGTCGATCAGCCACCACTGGGACGCATGCCCGGCGGCGCGGTTCGCGCGGTTGAAGTCGAAGGCGGCGGCCTTGGCGCGGTCGATCAGCGCTTGGTCCTTGATGGAGATCGCGAGGCCCACCGCCCGGTTCAAGAACCACCACGCTTGGAGCAGCTTCAAGGGCTCGGCCGGATCGTGCAGCTTGACCGAGTCCAAGTAGGCGCCGACGGCGCATTGCGCGAGCTCGCGCGGCAACTCGATCTGCGTCTCGCTGGGATGACCCTTGTTCCAAATCCTGCCGATCTCCCATGCCAGGTCGGCGTAGCGCGCGCGGAGGATCGGGTGCGGCGTCTGCTCGGCGCGGAGCTTCCAGTATTCGATGACCTCGCGCTCGATCTGCGTGGCGTCGGGAAAGTGGACTTCGTTGCCGGCGTGGTCAACGCCCGACGACACCGGCCCGAAGTAGGAGTCCCAAGGTCCACGGTCGGCGGGAGTCGTGGTCATGAAGCGGTGGCCGACGATCTCGGCCACGCATCCGCGCCGCTCGTCATCGGTCAAATCATCCACGTCAGGAATGAGTTTTTCCAATTGAAAGGACAAGTCCCGTCCGTTCAAATAACCTCCGTCCGATTCCTTCTGACAAAGGCTCGCTCCAAAGATTGGCAAGAGAGTAATCGACATGCTGCGGCAACTCCATTGAATTGCCACCTGCCGACGAATGGCATTGACAAGCTAAGGTGGCTAAGAGATTTTGCGCTCCTAACCATCCTTGAGGAGATCGCAATGCTTCAACTCATTCTGTCGGCGATAAATGTTGGCTTTTTATTGGGTTGGCTGGCGATCCATGTGCACGCTAGAGTCACTTCCAAGGAAGCGACCAGCCAAAGTGGATTGCTGCAATCTGAACAACAATAAAGAGGAATGAGGCAATTGCATAGCCGGTGTAAATGTTTTTCTTTGCCGGCGTGTTTGCGTTTTTAAGACGTTTATAGAGAGAATAGAAGACCCCACCTGCCGCCCAAATGAGCGGGAGAACTTGTGAAATTTCACCCATATTGTATATCCTATTGCCGTATTAAAATTACCAATATAGCATGTGCCGGTTTGGCAAGTAGACCAAAAAGTGATACACTTCGTGCCACACCCTTGAACCCAGCTCCCGGAAGCCACAATCCGCGATCCCCCTTTAGGTTCAATGGCTTGGCCTGAACCGCGCTTCGGCGAGACACTCATCCTGTCCCCGCAACCAAATTCGAAGCCGTTGATTCCGTAAGGGGTCAGCGGCTTTTTCGTTGCGGCTGCGATTTATGGCGCTTCGCCCGCGGTGGGCGTTCTTTACCCTCTTCAGCATCCACAGTAGCCAGACGCGGTGCAGGACTTCCCCTGCACCTTGCCTGCGCTGACGCGGCGCTGGCTTACAGCTGGATTTTCACGATGCCGTTCGCCGTGCTGACATACAGCACGCCATTGCCGCTCGCCAGTGCGCTTGGGGCGGCGAGCGTGCCGGGCAGGCCGCCAAGGCTGACGCCGATTTTTCCCGCCTGACCTGCGACGGTGCTGACCCGGCCGTCCGAGCTGAGCTGGCGTACGCTGTGATTACCACTATCGGTCACAAACAGATTACCCCTGGCATCGAGGCTGAGTCCGATCGGCAGGTTGAAGCGGGCGGCGTTGCCTGAGCCGTCAGCTGCGCCGGCTTGCGTGGCGACACCGGCCAGCGTGGTCACACTGCCTGCTGCCGTGATCTTACGGATGGTATGGTTGTCGCTGTCCGCCACATAGATGTTCCCGGCCGGATCCGCCACAATACCGCGCGGATGGTTGAAGCGGGCCTGACTAGCGTTGCCGTCAACGTGACCGAAGGCGCTGTCACTATAGCCAGGCATCGCCATACCTGCCAGCGTACTGACGCGCAGGTCGGGCGTGATTTTACGGATTGCCGTGCTGGTCGTGACCAGTAGATTACCCTGGCCATCGAGGCTGATGCCGTTCAGATCGTAGAAGCTGGCGGCACTCCCTACGCCGTCCGTGTCGCCCCATTTTCCGGCGTTGCCGGCCAGCGTAGTGACATTGCCGGCCGGCGTGATCTTACGCACCAGCACGCCATCAGCGACGAACAGATTGCCGCTGGCATCGGCGACGATGCCGCGCGGGGCGGTAAAGCGTGCGGCGCTGGCCATGCCGTCGGCATAGCCGGCTTGCCCTGCGCTACCGGCCAGCGTGGTGACGTCGCCGCCCGCACTGATTTTGCGAATGGTGTAGTTGTTCTGGTCGGCGATGTACAGATTGCCGGCCCCGTCCAGTGCCGAGCTCGATACTCGCGAGAGTGTCAGATTAAAGCGGGCTGCCGCGCCATTGGCATCCGTTGTGCCGGTGCTGGACCTGGTGCCGGCCAGCGTCTGTAGTGAGCTGCCGGGCGTCAGGGTCGAGATGACGCCCATGCTGTCCACCAGATACAGGGTACCAGCCGGGTTGATGATCAGCCGCTTATAGCCGGTGAAATCGCTGGTATTCGCAGCGGTGACGATCGACATCACCCCTGCAGGCGTGAATTTCAGTAAGCGGCTGTTTAGGCCGACGTCTAAGGTGTATAGGTTGCCGCCGCTATCGATGGTGAGGCCGGACAGTTCCGAGATGGTCGCGCTATCGCTGGCACTGCTCAGGGTGCTGACCTGACCGTTGGTGCTGATTTTCCGGATGGCTTTCGCGTCGGCGACATAAACATTGCCGGCCGTATCGATCGCCAGACCTGCTGGCTTGACGAATCCCGCCTGCGCAGCGCTACCATCGACGGCAACGCAGTTCGGCTGGCCGAAAAGATAGTTGCAGTGTCCGTAGGCTTGTCCTGCCAGTGTGCTCATTACTCCAGCGGGGCTCATTTTGCGGATGTTGCGGGTGTAGACGTCCCCCACATACAAGTTACCGCCAGCATCCGTTGTCAGCACAATGGGGCCGCTCAGAAGTGCCTCGTTGAGCGTGCCGTCTTGACCACGGGCGACCGTACTGACCTGCCCGGCGGGAGTAATGCGGCGCACGGTGCTGCCGTCCGCGACATAGACATTGCCGGTAGTATCGACGGCAACGCTGCGGGGCGCGCTGAAACGCGCAGAAGCCAAATCGCCATCGGTGCTTTCTGCAATGCCCGGTTTGCCGGCCAGTGTGCTCACTAGTCCTGCCGAGGAAATCTTGCGAACGGTGAAGTTGAGCGTGTCCGCTACGTAGACATTGCCAGCCGGATCAACGGCAAGGTCAAGCGGCTGGTTGAAACGGGCGGCAGCACCATTGCCATCGATATTGCCTTCACCGCCGATGTGGCCGGCGAGTAGTGTGATCTCCTGTGTCGTCGCGGGGGGCGGTGCTGGCGCTGGGCTGACTCCTGCGCTGGGGCTGGAGGCACCGCCGCTGCATGCGCCGAGCAAGACCGATGCTGCCAATGCCATGCCCAGCCTGTGTAATTGGGTTTTCATGATCGTTGAGAGGCGTAGCCCCGGCAGTTGTAATTATTTAATTATATACAAATATGACAACATTGTCGGGATGATAGTTCCAGGCTGTCGCTGGGAGGGGGAACTATCGCCGGCAAACCCGTTTCGCTAGCCCGGCGATACAGCACAGTTGTTGACGGGGGCAATAGATAGCTTCCCGCATTCCATACCACCAAATTTACCGACTATCGCAAGCGTCCAGATTGAGCCGGCGAATTTGGCTACAGTAGCCTCTCGATCACGAACGCCATCCATCGGGATGCCATTCAATTTGTCTTGAGAGGAATGCTAGATGCTGACACGCGTGACTGGCCTGCTGGCTGCCACTATGCTTTGCCTTACCAGCGCGAGCGCCCGGGAGCCTGCGCGAACTTTCGACCCGAGCACACTGAAAGGACCGGCCAAGGGAATGCCAAACGAGGTACTGGTGCTCGGTACGCCCCATTTGTCGCAACTGTCTGCAAGCTTCCAGTCCAGCGGTGTGCGGCTTCTGAACCAGCGTCTGCTGGCATGGAATCCCCGCATCATCGCCATCGAAAGCCGTTCTGGTCCGCAGTGCGCCTTCATGCGCCAGTTTCCGAGTCGCTATAAAGACACGGTGGAGTCGTATTGCAGATGGGATCCGGCACCGGCGCGCGCTGCCACTGGCCTCGACGTGCCCGCCGCGACCGCCGAAATCGACCGGCTACTTGCAAGCTGGCCCGCTGCCCCGAGCGCATCCCAGCGGCGCCATCTTGCCGCTGTGTTCCTGGCTGGCGGCGAACCGGTTTCCGGGCTAGTGCAGTGGCTGCGTCTGCCGGAAGCGGAGCAGCGCGCTGGCGACGGCCTCGATGCCCCACTGGTCGCGGCGCTCGAGATACTGCGCAAGCGGCGCAGCGAGGATACGCTGATCGCCGCGCCCCTTGCAGCGGCGCTGGGACTCGAACGCGTGGTGAGCATGGACGACCAGACCGCGAGTGCGGCAGATCTGTCCGATGCGGAGCAGAAAGCCTACGGCGATGCGATCACCAAGGCCTGGAACAATCCGGCCAACGCACAGCGCAAGCAAATGGACGACTTACTGTATGACCGGATCGGCGATGCCGATGGGGTTTTGGCGCTGTATCGCGCCCTGAATGATCCGTCCAAGGCCAGACTCATCTTTGACAGCGACTTCGGTGCTGCGCTCGAGGAAGGCTCGCCCCAGCAATTTGGCCGCAGTTACGTGACCTATTGGGAGACCCGCAACCTGCGCATGGCCTCCAACATCCGGGAAACCATCGGCGTGGCGCCGGGGAGCCGTACCCTGGTCATCGTCGGTGCCAGTCACAAGTGGTATCTCGAACACTACCTGAACCAGATGCACGATGTGCGTATCCTGTCCTCTGACAAGGTACTGCGCTAGGGCGGAGCTGCGACTTGTAAATCACCTAGCCTATCAGAGCAGCGAATAGCTGGCCGTTGCTTCGGGCGGTTTGGGTCTTGTCGTGACAAACCGTGAACTTTGCACGCCAGCGAAATGCTACCCTAGGCACATTTGGCCGCATCCGGTCCGTAGCAGAAGCCTCTCGTTTAAAAAACTGCCTACCTTAGTAAATACCATGCATAAACTCAGCAATCGCTTCAGTTACCTCCGCAAAGTGGAGGCAATGTTTGCCGTCCTGCTACCGCTTATTTTTGTCGTGTACTGGCGAAAGTCTATAACGGGTGTCCATTGGCCGCTCGGGCTGTCAGCCTTGTTCGCCGTCAGCTATCTGCTAGTGCAAGGAGCCCTGTATTGGCAGCTGAAGCACCGTGCCCTGTTGGCGTCGGCGCGACTGCCACGCTACTTTGGTCGCTTGTTCAGCGGATTCAAGGCATCCAATCTTGTGTTGTTCGGCGCAATCGCGCTGGGATTCATCGTGCAGGTGATGAGCACCGGCTGGACTATCCAATTGGCGTGGCCTCTTGGGATTTTTCTGTTCGCCGTACTCGAACATGTGAACTATTACCATTATCAGCTCATGTATGACACTTCCTCATCGGCGCTTTTTTTACTGCGTAATCGCCGCCTTCGCAAAGCGGCACTCGGTGTCGATTTGACGCGGCATGCTGGCCGCAGTGCCTGATTTTGGCGGGCTGCTATGGGGGCGGGGCGGCCAATCCCTGGCGTTCGAAGCCACTCTTGATACGCAAATAGACCAACCTTGTGATGAAAAAAATCCACCTTCTCCTCGCCATTTTATCGCTGGTATCTGGCGTCACGTCTGCTCAAGTTCAGTGCACCGACAAAGCTGAATGCTGGCCGGAAGACAGTGCAATGCGCACCATGTTTCTGCTGAGTGAAAAGCAAGAGATTACTGAGCGGGCCTTGGCAGCGAAGCATGGAGAGTTGCTTAAACTCGTCGCCACATCTTCGATGGATGGTGTTACCGCTGATAGCAGATTACTTGCGGCACTGAAGACCCAGCAGCTTGCTTGGCTAAAATACCGCGCTGAGGAGTGCGAGTTAATCGGTTCACTCACCGGTGCAGGAGGTTCTTGGCCGTCAGTCTGGGCTGCGGAATGCGAGGTAAAACATACGCAGTCTCGCCTTCTCCAAATTCGTTCTGCAATTTCCTGCATTGAAAAGATCGCCGGAGATAAGCGTGTTTTCGAGCAGAACGAATGTCTTCAACAGCTAGCCCTTGTCCCATTGCTTCTGGCCGCTTGCGGATTACACCAGCCTGCTATCAACATGAGCTCAGCGGTCCCTGCCGGCACGCCTGCGCTCGACAGCGCAGCGCTGATTTCCGATTTGCGCACCTTGTCTTCGCCGGCGTTCGCTGGCCGGGATGTCGGCAGCGACGGCAACCGCCTCGCGCAGGAATACATCAAACGCCGCTTCGCCGAGATCGACCTCGCGCCCTTCGGCGCAAGCTACCTGACGCCGTTCGCCTTCACCCGCCCCGCTCGGAATGGCGAGGCAGCCAAGACGTATCCATCTGCGGCCAACCTGATCGGTCATATCCGCGGCAGCGTCAATCCCGAGCGCTACATGGTAGTGTCGGCGCATTACGACCATCTGGGTGTCCGAGACGGTAAGGTTTATCCGGGCGCCGACGACAACGCATCGGGTGTGGCGGCGATGCTGGCGGTTGCCGCGCATTTCAAGAAGCATCCGCCGCACAATACCATCGTGTTCGCTGCTTTCGACGCCGAGGAGGGGGGCTCCGATGGCGCGAGCTATTTCATCAATTCGGCGCCAATTCCAATAAAGCAAGTGGCGGTAAACCTGAACTTCGATATGGTCAGCCGCAACGACAACAATGAGATTTTCGCTGCTGGCACCAGCTACACACCTGCACTCAAGCAAGTCGTGGCAATGGCGGCGGCGACCAGCAGTGTCAAGGTCCGGCTGGGGCACGACAGCAAGCCAGCCGGTGCAGCGCCCGATTACGACTGGACGACCCAGTCGGATCACGTCAAGTTTCACGAGCGGGGTATTCCCTTCCTGTATTTTGGAGTCGAAGACCATGCCGATTATCACAAGCCAGGCGATTCTTTTGAAAAAATCAACCCGGTGTTTTATGCAGAGGTGACGCGCCTGCTTATATCCGCGGCCGAGATCCTCGACCGTAATCTGGGCACACTCGAATAGCGCGGGTAAGCGGGACCGCAGGAAACTGCATCAACGGGGTGCGCCATGGACTGCGAGCGGCCAAAACCGGCCCTTGGAATACCGGATCATTTCAATAAGTCTACTAGGAATATTGCTTGGGAAAAATGGATCATTCAACCGCGCAGAAACTTATGGATGCCTATAAACGCGTAGGCGAGGCTATCAACGAAGCAGATAACATTATTCGCACACTACCGGAAGACGAACAGAGTGAGCACTTGCGTGGCCTTGGCGACATGATGGGACATCTCTGGTTCAAGCTTCAGCTACCAGTTGTTCGCGAACACAGAGATCTGGATCCGGATGGTGATCGTTTCCAGAGAGCCCCTAAGCAAAACTGACGGGGTATGGCCGCTTCGGGGCGACAACAACCGGCCAGCAGCGGACGGGTATTCCCCCTAGCATAGAAAACTCCCTTGACCAAATGAACGCATGATTATCGATTATCTCGCCAACCAAAAACACTTCATCCCCGAGATTGCAGACCTCATCTTTAACCAATGGTCTGACCTTTTCCTCGCTGATAGTATTGGCAAGGATCAACTGCTGTCGATCTTGGAAGTTCGGGCCAACACCGAGCGCCTACCAATTACCTTAGTAGCCGTGCTGGATGGCGAACTGCTTGGCACCGGCAGCATTAAACTGGAAGAGCCGGGAACTAAAATTGGGCTGTCGCCCTGGCTGGCGGGAATATATGTCAAGGAGCCATACCGCGCCCGTGGTGTGGGCGCGCAGATTGTTCGCACACTAGAGGCCACGGCGCGTGACCTCGGCGTCCATACGATGTATTTATCGGTCGGGAGCGCCGTCGGCTTTTATGTTCAGCTTGGATGGAGTGTTATGGAGGAACGTATAGATTCATTCGGCGTCAAAGAAGTGACCTTAATGAGCAAGCGGCTGAGTGTTGCACCCTAAAAATCTGCGGGCCGGTTGCATCGGTTTCAAACCATTGCTACCCCTAGTCAGGAACAAACTTTAAAAGATAAGGCAGCCACATGTTACAAACTGAGCACTCATCAAGCTGCCCCATTTTTGCGACGCTAACCACAATGCGCCCGACGACGCTGATACCACTAAGAGATCAACATCGAACCGTGCCGGCGTGCAGCATGTTTGCAAGGCTGCTTTTCGCGACGTACGCGCTCATGGCTGGGGGAATTGCCAAGGCACAGATGAATGCCGACGCCATCATGTCGCGCGTCGAAGCGGCCCAATCGCCCGCCTCCGATGAGCTTGCTGGCCTGACTCTGACCGAATTAATGAAGCAGTTACGTGTGCCCGGGATGAGCGTCGCAGTAGTGGATAATTTCACTATTCACTGGGCGAAGGGGTATGGCGTGGCCGACGCTTCTATGGGCCGCCAGGTGAACACCAGCACACGTTTTCAGGCTGCATCGATCAGTAAACCTGTTACCGCTTTGGCGGCCATGCACTTGGTGCAGACCAAGCAGCTCGATCTCGATGTCGACGTGAACAAAGTACTCAGGTCGTGGCAGGTGCCTGTCTCGGAACATACACGTAAGCAGGCGGTCACTCCCCGCGCGCTTTTTAGTCATACATCCGGCGCAGTCGACGGGCTTGGGTTTGATGGATACGATCCGTCAGCCAGGCTGCCTTCGATCACGCAAATAATCGATGGGAAGCCGCCCGCAAACAATAAGAAGATCTTGTTTGCGCGCGCGCCATTTGTCTCTTCGAAATATTCGGGTGGTGGCTTAATGATCATGCAGCAGGCAATAATGGATATTAGTCGGCAGCCGTTCGATTCATTTATGGAAAAGGCAGTATTGGGCCCGTTACGGATGTCGAATAGCTCGTTTCGCGTCCCGAATTCCACCGATGCCGCATCCAATGCGGCGCTCGGACATGATAAGGCCGGTCTGCGAAGTGATTTGCCTTGGCGCGTCTATCCGGAACTGGCCGCCGCCGGCTTGTGGACAACACCAACCGACCTGGCGCACTTCATCATCGAGATACAGAGCGCATTGCGCAATTCCGGGAACAAGATTCTGACCCAACAATCCGCTAAAGAAATGATTGCGCCGGTCGGAGTCGGGCGCTATGCCATCGGCCTTGCGATCGATCAGCGTGATGATGGCTGGCATTTTTCTCACGCGGGCGACAATTGGGGATATCGTGCATTCATGATCGGCCATATTCGAAAGGGATACGGATATGTCATCATGGTGAACGGCGAGAACGGAATGGCCTTGATGAATCAGGTCGCTGACAGAATCGCCAATGCTTATAAGGGGGGTGCCGAAGAATTGCCACCGCCACAGTAGTCCTAGTTTAGACGACATTATTGAAAAAGCAGAGCGCCTTATTACCTGGTGTTTCAGTTACTATTCGCCAAAAACGAAATGACTTCGTTCAGTACCAAGCGCGAGCCGCTTGGCAAAACGATAGAGTCGATCGCCCAGTGTCCCGCAGACTGTTTAGGGGCGACAGGCGTCGGAAACTGCAGGCGCGACCGAGTACAATCGGCCAATAGCTGACAGTCAACAATTTGCCGACGAACTCCCAAATACTCTATAGCCCTCCTCATGTTCCGCACACTGAAATATTGCGCCTGGCTTGTATTTGGAAACGTCTTGGTTGGCTGCAGTCCGTGCGAGAACGAAGTGGCTCGAAGCATCTTCTCTCCTTCAGGAGAGTATAAGGCGGTTGTATTCAGTCGTAGTTGCGGCACGACTGTGGGATTTAACACTCAGGTTTCTGTTTTGCGCTCTTCAGATACATTGCCAAACGATGGGGGAAACATCCTCATTCTTGGCGAGAACATTCCTCTTAAAGTCACTTGGTTAGGAAATTCCGGCCTCACCATTCAAAATGTCAGTAGTGCGAAGATATTCAAGCAAAGTGATTCTGTACTAGGCATTTCCGTCGCCTATGGTAAATAGGTAGGCGATTTAGAGATGCCACCATCTGCTTATGCGAACTTAGTGAATTTTGTAGCATTTGGTCGTGTGACAATCTGAGGATTTTTCGCGCCCGTGAACTGCTATGCTCATCAGCCTTCGAGGACTGAGTTCGGCCAGGAGCTGACTCTTGTCTATGAGATAGCCCCCTGATTCACCGGACACAGCCTATGCGTTATTCTTACGGATAGGAATAGGACTGTGCATATGACTAGGAACAAGCAAACAATCGAGGTAGTGACGTTGAGCCAGGAG
>JAIXXN010000080.1 GCA_027490725.1 Oxalobacteraceae bacterium | reverse complement strand
TCGTCTAGAGGCCTAGGACATCACCCTTTCACGGTGAGTACGGGGGTTCGAATCCCCCTGGGGACGCCAGTTAATGCAAAAAGCCGCCTAGTGCGGCTTTTTGCATTGTTGCGCGCCGTTTGCTGTGCGCTCACCACAGAATCGGGTGGTAGGGCGGATTGCCGGCGTGGTGGAACCAGTTGCCGTGATAGGCCGCGAGCGCTGCCCGTGCGGCATCACGTGCCACCGGGTCGTACAGATTGCCAGCGCCGCCCAGATAGGCGAGGGTGGCGGCCTGATTTGCCGCCATTGCAGCAGCCTGATTGGCGAGCAGTGCCGCGACAGGACTGGCGCCCAGCGGTGCGATCAGTCCGGCTTGCTGGGGCGCGATCGCTTGCGTGGTGGTTTGTGCTTGCAGTCCGACCGCGACCAGTGCATCCGGCATGCCGAAGCCGGTGCGGCTCTGGTCCGCAAGCGTGACGCGGCGTGCGCTGGCGCGGATGATCTGGAACAGCCGTTCGACTCTTTCTGCGCCGCGTGTCTGGTATTGCGGCGCCTGGAAGTCGGGGTGGTGTGCCAGCGTCAGTGCCGCCAGTCCGGTAACGTGCGGTGTCGCCATCGAGGTGCCATCCCATGCGGCGAAGTTATTCGGCGGCACGCAGGAAGTGATGGCCACTCCCGGCGCGCAGACCGCCAGCTGTGGGCCAAAGCAGCTGAAGCTGGCCGTGAAGTAGCCATACGCATCGACATTCTGGCTGAGCGTCTGCGCATGGTAGCTGTCGGCCGGGAATTCATCGAGCTTGCCGATGGCGCCCACCGCCAGCACATTCGGCGAGGAGGCCGGATACTGGACGGCGCCACCCGAGTTCCCTGCTGCGACGATGCAGGCTATCCCGGCCCGCTTGGCGCGTATGATCTGCTGTTCAAGCGCTTCCGACACTTCCGTGCCACCCAGGCTGAGATTGACCACGTCGATCTGTTGCTCGATGCAGTATTCGAGGGCGTCGATCAGCTGGCTGATCTGGCCACCGGGGAATAGCTTGCAGGCGTGGACTTCGGCATCCGGCGCAAAGCCGCGGATGCCGGAGGTGATCTCGGCAGCCGCGATGATGCCCGCGCAGTGGGTGCCATGACCGAGCGTGTCCTGTTCCCAGCCATCGGGATTGGTCTTCTTGTTGAGCACATCGAAGCCAGCGCGGATGGCGTGCAGATTATCGTGGCTGGTCGCGGCACCGGAATCGATGATGGCGATCCTGATGCCCTGTCCCCGGTAATTGCCGGGTAGTTGATCGAGGCGCATGGCTTTCTGTCCCCAGCAGTAGGTGCGCTGACGGGGGAAGCCCGCCATGGCGGGCAAATCGCACAGTGCGCGCAGTGCCACCAGATTGGCTTCATCGCTGCGGATATCGGGATCGCGCTGGTAGAAGCTCCAGTAGTCGGCTTTCGGTTTGACGTACAGGCCGCGTACGGTTTGCGCGGTTTCACCATACAGTGAGAGCGTGACTTCACCCGCGGCGTTGGTGATGCCGCTGGCCGGCAGCATGCTGCCGAACAGCGACACTTCCGCTTCTGCGATGGGCGCACCATCCTGCCCGGTGACGCGTATCGCGGCATTGAGCACCGTGCCAGCGCTGCTGGGTATGACCCCGCTGACCATGGCAGGCAAGTGCGGTGCAGCGTCCAGCAGGTTCAGGTGCTGATCGGGTTCGACCAGTAGGCGCCCCTGTCCCTGCTGGTGCAGTACCGCAGCTTTCTGTTCCGTCATGCGGGCCACGAGCACGCCTTGCGCGCCACCCATGCCATCGGCCAGTGCGCCCAGTACCGACTTGGGTCCGACTTTGTCGACGACTTCGATATCGGCGTTATTGCGCAGTGCCTGTTCCAGTGCGGAGAGTTGCAGCGGCTGCAGCCCCAGCCCCAGTGTCTGCAGTCCCTCGCTCTGACGCGCAGCGATGACGTACTGTTTCTTGCGTGCCGCGATGGTCCGGCCGCTGCTGTTGCCGCTGCTGTTGCCGCTGCTGCGCAGCGGGGTGTCCGTTGCGCCGCTGCTGTTGCCGCTGGCGCTACTGGTGTGTGCGCCACGCAGGCTGCTTTCGCCCGGCAGCGACGCGGTGTCGGTCGCGTCGGATGGGGCGGGATCTGGCGCCATACTGGCGCTGTCATGAGGGGGAGACTTGGCCATGGGATTTCCTTTCACAGTGGGCCTGCCGAGAGCATGTCGAACATGGTGAGCGGCTGGTCCGGTTCGATGGTGATTTGTGGGGTGCTGCTCTGGAATTGCTGTGCCAGCGCGCGGGCTTTCGCATCGCTTAGTTCAAGCACGAGCGTGTGGAGTTGTCCGGCTGGTCCAATCCGGTCCAGAATGCGGATCTCGGGATCGCGTTCGGCATGCGCGAGAAACTCCTGCAGCAGCCGGCTGTCGCGAGTGTGGATCAGATACTGGCCGTTGGCGGGGGCGGTTTGCGCATCTAACATAGCTAGCTCCTTGGTGGGGTGGCATCGTGCTGCGCCAGAGTGCCCGGCGCAGCACGATGCCGGCTGCGATTAGTGCAGGGTTTGCTGGCCGCCATACAGGGCACTATTGCCCGTGCCGGCCAGTTGCGCCAACTGTGCTTGCTGCAGTTGCTGGGCGTAGGCAGCGCTGATCGGATCAACGGCGAACGGCAGCATGCCGCCTAGTTGTCCGGCATAGCTGCCGATGGTGCTACCCAGCTGACCGTGGCCGAAGGCGTTGCCGATGGTTTGTCCCAGTGGCTGCGCGACGTTCTTGATGATGTTGCCTAGCCAGCCTTGCGGCGCCATGCCTTGTCCTTGTAGCTGCTGCAGTTGTTGCTGTTGCTGGAGTTGCTGCTGCAGTTGCTGGAGCTGTTGTAGCTGCTGGATTTGCTGTAGCTGTTGCTGTTGTTGCTGTTGCTGTTGCTGTTGTGCGGCCTGCTGTGCGTAGGCCTGCTGCATAGGATCGACTGCAAACGGCAGCATGCCGCCCAGCTGTCCGGCATAGCCGCCAATCGTGCCGCCCAGTTGGCCGTGACCGAAGGCATTGCCGATGGTTTGTCCAAGCGGTTGCGCGACGTGTTTGATGATATTGCCGAGCCACCCCTGAGGTGCGAGCTGCGCTTGCTGTTGCAGCAGCTGCTGTTGCTGCGCCTGTTGTGCATAGGCGGCGCTGACGGGGTCAAGCCCCAGCGGCAGAAAAGCGCCACCAATGCCGCCCGCAGCCTGGCCGATCTGATTTCCCAGCTGCGCGTTACCAAACAGGCCGCCGATACCGCGGCCGATCAGTCCACCTAGTGGTGCGCCGAACAGACCACCGAGAAAACCTTGCGGGGCAAGGCCGCCCAGCTGCTGCGGTTGTAAAGCCGATGCATAGTACTGTTGAAGCTCATTCATGGTATCTCCTTGAGTTGTCATGACGGGAACCAGTCAGTCCCACGCAGTGCATGCCTGATGCCGAGTATTTGCAGAGCACGGGGTATGCGTGTGACTGAAGCTGGAGGAACTTGGACTGCGCGCGCTGGCGGAAGTTTCATGCTTTGTGAAGATGCGTCACGACGGATCGGGTATCATCCAGCCTCACCCATTTTGCCGATACCTATGTTCAGTCCCAGTACTCGTCCGACCCGCCTCGCTCTGTTCTGTCGTGTAGTGGATAACTACGGCGATATCGGTATTTGCTGGCGGCTGGCCCGGCAGCTGCAGCGCGAGCACGGCATCGACGTGACGCTGTGGGTGGACGATCTGGTGAGCTTCCGGCGCATCTGTCCGGAACTCGATGTGCTGGCCGCGCAGCAGACCCGGGCCGGCGTCACGGTGCGTCACTGGGATAGCATGGATGGCGCGTTCAGTGCCGGCGATGTGGCCGACATCGTGATCGAATTTTTTGCGGTCGATATCCCGCCCGGCTATATCGAGGCGATGGCGCAGTGCGAGCCGCGGCCGGTCTGGTTCAATCTGGAAGGGCTGACGGCCGAGGAGTGGGTCGAGGGCTGTCATTGCCTGACCTCGCCACACCCGCGTCTGCGCCTGATCAAGCATTTCTTTTTCCCCGGCTTTACGGCAAAGACCGGCGGCCTGCTGGTGGAGGCGGACCTTGCCGCACAGCGGCTAGCCTTCCAGTCCGACCCTGCCGCACGCAGTGCCTTCCTGACGCGGCTCGGCCTGAGTGCTAGCGAGATCGCGGCCCGTACGGTGAGTCTGTTCTGTTATCCGCACGCGCCGGTGGCCGAGCTGTTCGCTGCATGGCAGCACGCTAGCGAGCCGGTCACCTGTCTGGTGCCGGAGGGGGTGGCGAGCGACGTGCTGCAGAGCTGGCTGGGCGGTGCGGCGCTGGCCGGCGCCAGCGCGACGCACGGCGCACTGACGCTGCGGGTGCTGCCGTTTGTGCCACAGGATGATTACGATCGTCTGCTGTGGAGCTGCGATCTGAATTTTGTGCGCGGCGAGGATTCCTTTGTGCGCGCCCAGTGGGCAGGGCGACCCTTTGTCTGGCATATCTATCCGCAAGACGAGCAACTGCACCACAAGAAGCTGCGCGCTTTCCTGCAGCGCTATGCGGGCGACCTGCCGGCCCTCGCCGAACTCAGTCTGCACTGGAATGGCGCCGCTGCGCAGCCGGCCGACTGGCCTGCCTTATGGGCGGCCTACAGCGCGCAAATGCCTGCCATGAGAGCGCACGCCGGGGCGTGGCAGCAGCAAATGCTGGCGCTCGGTGATCTGGCCGGGAATCTGCTGCGCTTTGCCGCTACGCTGAGATAGGCGGGGCGCCAAAAGCAGGGTATAATGCTGGGTTAATCTCTCGCGCATTTTTACCTGATCAACCGTGAGCTTTAGGCGCTATGCCTGGCAACAGATGATTTTTACGCAACCTACTTAAATCGTATATTTACTATGAAACCTGCAAAAGAAATTCGTGTTGGCAACATCATCATGGTTGACAGCAAGCCTATGATCGTTCTGCGTTCCGACGTTAACGGTTCGAGCCGCACGGGCTTCACCTACAAATGGAAGATGAAAAATCTTCTGACCAACGCTCCGATGGAAAACGTGTTCCGCGGCGACGACAAGTTCGACGTGGTAGTTCTGGACAAAAAGCCAGTAACTTACTCGTACTTCGCTGATCCACTGTACGTCTTCATGGATGCTGACTACGAACAGTACGAAATCGAAGAAGAAAACCTGGGCGATGCACTGCACTACCTGAAAGACAGCATGGAATGCGAAGCCGTGTTCTATGATGGCAAAGCAATTTCGGTCGAACTGCCAACCACCATCGCACGTAAAGTGGTGTACTCGGAGCCTGCAGTTAAGGGCAACACTTCGGGCAACGTCCTGAAAGAAGCCAAAATCGAAAACGCCATCGAAGCGCACAGCCACAGCGTTCAGGTGCCACTGTTCGTGAGCCAGGACGACGTGATCGAAATCGACACCCGCACCAACGAATACAAGCGTATCGTGCGCGACTAAGCTGTCAGTCTGTTGTAAGACTGCGTCAAAAAGGCCGCAAAAGCGGCCTTTTGACCCCTAAAAAGCACGCTAGCAGACCGCTAGCGTGCTTTTTTCATTGGAAAATGGAAATTATTTGCCGAATCGTAATAATTTTTGTGGTGTAGGTGTCAACACGCTGCTATATTTATAATATGCAATAAGTAGTGCACGTGTTAATGGCGCACAAAAAGTCGGATATTCACCACACGAGGATGGCATGGATCGCAGGGAATTCGTACGAATCGGCTTGACGGCAGGTGCTGCCGCGGGTAGCAGTCGGGTGCTTGCCGCACCGTCGGGCGCTGCTTTCAAGTTCGGTTCGGGCGGCATACTCGAAGCGGGCGTGCGCGAGCAGCAACAGATGATGGAGGCCGGCAAGCTGACCTCGCATTCGCTGACCTCGCAGTATCTGGCGCGCATCCGGAATATCGATAAATCCGGTCCGCGCCTCAATGCCATTATCGAAATCAATCCCGAAGCACTGAAGATCGCCCTGGAAATGGATCGCGAGCGCATGCTCAAGCGTGTGCGTGGTCCGCTGCATGGCATACCGGTGCTACTCAAAGATAATATTGCAACGGCAGACAGAATGAGTACCACTGCCGGGTCGCTGGCGCTGAACGGCGTGCGCGCCGCGCAGGATGCGCATGTGGTGGCGCAGCTGCGTGCGGCCGGCGCCGTGATTATCGGCAAAACCAATCTGAGCGAGTGGGCCAATATGCGCTCCACCCATTCCGTCAGTGGCTGGAGTGGACGTGGCGGGCTGACCCTCAATCCGTATTCGCTGGACCGCAATTGCAGCGGCTCGAGTTCCGGTTCCGGTGCGGCGATTGCCGCCAATCTGGCTACCCTGGCCGTGGGTACGGAGACTGATGGCTCGATCGTTTCGCCGGCCTCGATCTGCGGCGTGGTGGGCATCAAGCCGACACTGGGGCTGGTCAGTCGTAGCGGGATTATTCCCATCGCCCATTCGCAGGATACCGCAGGGCCGATGGCACGCAGTGTGGCGGATGCCGCGCTGATGCTGGCGGCGATGGTCGGAGTAGATGCGGACGATGCCGCGACGACCGAGGGTAAAGGACGGGCGGCTGATTACAGTGCAGCGCTGGAAAAGGGCGGTTTGCAGGGCAAACGCATTGGTGTCGCGCGTAACTTCTTCGGCAGTAACGTCGAAGTCGATATGGTGATCGAGCGTGCCTTGCAGGACATGGCGGCGCAGGGCGCGATTCTGGTCGATACCGAAGTGCCGAATGCCGGCAAGTACGGCGAGACGGAAACCGAGGTGCTGCTGTATGAATTCAAGGCCGATCTGGAAGCGTATCTGAAAAAATATGCGCCGCATGCGCCGGTCGCGAATATGGCCGACGTGATTGCCTTCAACAAGAAAAATCACCAGCGCGAATTGCAGTACTTTGGTCAGGAATATCTGGAACAGGCGCAGAGCAAGGGCGATCTGGATACCCCGGCGTATCGCGATGCGCTACTGAATAACCGCCGCTATGCGCGCGCGGAAGGGATCGATCAGGTGATGCAGGCGCACCAGCTCGATGCGCTGGTTGCACCGACCGGCGGACCGGCATGGCTGACTGACTTTATCAATGGCGACCATTACGGTGGCAGCTTCTCGTCACCGGCAGCGGTGGCTGGCTATCCGCACATCACAGTGCCGGCAGGGCAGGTACAGGGACTGCCGGTGGGCTTGTCGTTTGTCGGCGCAGCCTATAGCGAAGCGCTGCTGATCCGCATGGCCTATTCCTATGAACAGGCAACCCGCCATCGGCGCGCACCGCAGTTTCCTGCCAGCGTGTCACTCAGCGTACGCTGAGTTCCACTAGCACGAAGCTGTCGTCAATCCAGCATCCTGAATTGAACGGCGCTGCTAGCGGCGCCGCGGTCGATCAGATCTCGATGAAACGCATCTTGAAGTTACGGCCCTTGAAGGCGCCGAAATCACCACCGAGCGGATTGTTGTGGCTCAGACGCTCGAATGCGTCATAGGCCACGCGGCGATCGATTGCCACATAGGTCTGGAACTCGGTAACGTTAATCTTGCCCACCTGTTCTTTCGCCAGACCGGCATCGCCGGTCAGCGCGCCCAGTACGTCGCCGGGACGCAGCTTGTCTTTTTTACCGCCCGAAATCACCAGCGTCATCATCGGCGCAGCATCCACACCGTATTCGCCTTCGTCGAGGCTATCGAGGTCAAACCACGCCACTGGCGACTGCTGGTATTCTTCGATCAGCTTGACCCATTTCTTCTCGTTCGGCGCGCACAGCGACAGCGCCAGACCCTGTTCGTTACCACGGCCGGTACGACCGATGCGGTGAATGTGGACTTCGGTATCTTTCGATACGTCGACGTTGATCACGGCTTCCAGATTCTGGATATCGAGGCCGCGTGCAGCGACGTCGGTGGCAACCAGTACCGAACAGCTGCGGTTCGCAAACAGCACCAGAATTTCGTCACGCTCGCGCTGTTCCAGTTCGCCATACAGCGCCAGTGCCGAGAAGCCTTTGGCGCGCAGTTCGTCGACCAGTTCGCGGCACTGGACTTTGGTATTGCAGAACGCGATCGCCGATACCGGCTTGTAGTGCGCCAGTAGCCGTGCCACGGCGCTATTGCGCTGATCGAAACCGATCTCGAAGAACATCTGTTCGATCTGGCTATTGTCGTGCTGCGCTTCGACGGTGACTTCGACCGGATCGACCAGGAAAGCGTCGGTGGCGCGGCGGATATCGTCCGGATAGGTGGCCGAGAACAGCAGGGTCTGACGGCGTTTCGGGCAGGCGCTGACGATATTGGCGATCTCGTCGTAGAAGCCCATGTCGGTCATGCGGTCAGCTTCGTCCAGTACCAGCGTTTCGACTTTGGACAGATCGAGGGTCTGGCGGCCCAGATGGTCACGCACGCGACCCGGCGTGCCGACGATGATGTGGGCGCCGTGTTCCAGCGAGGCGATTTGCGGACGCATCGGCGAGCCGCCGGTCAGCACCAGAATCTTGACGTTGCCGGTGGCGCGCGCCAGACGGCGTAATTCGTTGGCGACCTGATCGGCCAGTTCGCGGGTCGGGCACAGCACCAGCGCCTGTACGGCAAACCAGGCCGGATTCAGTTTGGCCAGAATGCCGATGCCGAAAGCGGCAGTCTTACCGCTACCGGTTTTGGCCTGTGCGATCAGGTCCCGGCCTTCCAGTACGGAGGGCAGGCTTTGCGCCTGAATCGTGGTCATTTCGGTGTAGCCCAGCGTATCCAGATTGGAGAGAAGCTCAGGGGCCAGCGGCAAGCTGTTAAAGGCGGTGGATGTCATGGTGTCAGACCTGTATAAAAAGGACGTTAGCACAGTCTAACAGGCTCTCAGACAGCCCGATGCTGTGTCGGTTACTTAGTTGGGCGCCCACACCGGCAGCCCGGTGAGGTCCAGATTGTCGTCGCGTACCCAGACCGGTAGGCCGGAATTGTCGGTCGGTTCCAGCAGTTCCAGTTGCACCTGCTTGAGTGTAGAACGCTTGCTGCGGGCGACGCTGTTACGCTTGATTTCAGGTTCGAGCGGCGCGGCCGGGCTGAAACCGGGCAGGTCGAACGTGGCGTTATCTTTTTTATCTCTCATACTCTATCTCTTGCCCACGGCGCGCAAAAATGCGCCGCTCAAAACAAAAGCCCGGCTGCAGCAGTCGGGCTCAGTGAAATTCAAGGGCGCAGTGTATCACAAAGCCACTGCGCCGGCTAAGCTCATCGGAAGCTTAGCGCACCGGTCAGATCGCCCGGCGGCAGTGCTTTGCGGGCTGCAAAGGCCGCGTTGCGGGTCTGCAGACCTTGTAGCAGCGGCAGGCCGTGCAGGCGCGTGATGAAGCGCAGGATCGAGGTGGTGTCGTAGAAGCTGTGATCGACCTGACCTTTTTTAGCGTAAGGCGAAATCACCATCGCCGGGATGCGCGAACCGGGACCCCAGCGATCGCCGGCCGGTGGCGCGACGTGATCCCACCAGCCGCCGTTTTCATCAAAGGTGACCACGATGACCATATCTTTCCACTGCGGCGACTTCTTCAGGTGCTCGATCACGTTGGTGATGTGGGCATCGCCCGACTCGATGTCCGAGTAACCGGCGTGCAGGTTGAGATTACCCTGCGGCTTGTAGAAGCTCACGGCCGGCAGCTTGCCGGCGATGGCATCGGCGAGGAATTTGTTGGAGATCGGGCTATCGCCCATCCCGCCATCGCGCAGATGTTCGGCGCGCGCGGTGCTGCCGGGCGCGAACTGCTTGAAGTAGTTAAAGGGCTGATGGTGATACTGGAAGTTCGGTTTCTCGCCGCCGCCGCGTGCATCGAGCGCTGCCTGCCATGCTCCGCCATACCACGCCCAGCTGACCTTTTTGGCCGACAGTAGATCGCCTATCGTGTCGTAGGACTGTGGTGGCAGGGTGGACGCGTCGTCCGGATTGGCGAGATCCTTGTCGCCGCCGGGAGCGGGGCGGATATAGCTTGGCTGGTAAGGTGGTGCCATGGTGTTGACCGCATAACCGTCCGGGGTGATCGCGCCGTTGTTGACGAAATCCGGATGGCCATCCATGGCGGACGCCGGACTGGTTTTGGTGACGCTGAGGCGGAAGCCGGTCGGGCCGTCATCGAGCACGGCGATCTTTTTGCGCGCAGCCGTTTGCGCCGCGTTGAAGTATTCCGGCGTACGGCCGGAAATCAGGAACTGGTGGTTCAGGTAGGAACCGCCGAAGGCCGCCATGAAGAAGTTATCGCACAGGGTGTACTGCTGGGCGATCTTCCACAGACCGAGGTTTTTATCGGTTTCGCTGTAATAGCCCATCACCATGCCGCCGGCATTACCCCAGGCGGCAAAGCCGTCATTGGTGCCGCCGTTAATCTGCATCTGGTTCTGGTAGAACAGGTGCCACAGATCGCGGGTAATCACCGCTTCCGGCAGTGGCTGACCAGCCGTATCGACCAGTTTGAAGGGCGCGTTTGGCAGGCCCTTGATATCGTCTTCCTTGATCGCGTATTTCTTACCGCCGATATCCTGCGTGTTCGGCACCATGCCGCCCCAGAATTTCGGCAGCGCTGGCAGCACCGAGCCATCGCGATCGCGCTGCAGATAGGCAGCGGGTGCGGCAGCCGAAAGGGGCGCAGCGGTCCCAGGGAAATTCGCGAACAGATTGTTAAAGCTGCGATTTTCCAGATAGATCACCACCACGTTCTTCACGTGGGCTTTCAGCTTGGCGTCGAGCGAGGAGCCGGTCAGTGGCCGGGTGCCTGCCGTCGCGTTCGTGGCGGGCAGCGTCGCGGCCATCCCGGTGGCAGCAGCGGCCTGAAAAATACGGCGGCGCGCCGGGTTCGCGGGCGCGTCCTGCGAGGCAGGCGCCTGATCGTGAGTGCTATCTTTCACACTGAACTCCCTAGCTGAGCTAAAAGAATAATTGTGACAGTTTTGCGACCGAAAAGGTATGTCCGAACAGCAAAAAACGCCACCGCCAGCCCAGAGAAAAAACCGGGGTCAGATCCGACATTCAGACACGAGCTAGGCTGTTGTAGAGAAAAGACCGGGGTCAGATCCGACATTCAGACACGAGCTAGGCTGTTGTCGGCTAGTTGTAGTTGAGTTTGTGTCCGGATGTCGGATCTGACCCCGGTTTGTGACCCAGGTTTGTTACTTCGATGATTTCAGGTAAGTTCGTAGTCCATGCGTCAGCACCAACGGAAACACGCTGGCGTGGTCCTCATCTGCGAATACGCGCAGGCGTGTCTTCAGATTCGGGAAGCGATGTGATTGCAGTTTCCTGTCGAAATCACGCAGGTCCGCCACCATGTCGGCGTTTTCCTCGGAGCGCGAGCGTTGCTTGCCCGGTTCCAGTCGTTCCAGTGCGCCGATGCCGAAGAACACCGATGCCGGCAGATCACGGTGGCTGGCGGCATATGCCTGCTCCCGCTGGAACATGATGCCTGCGTCGTACCAGAGCGACGGACTGCCGAGGATGTAATGCTCGAAGGTGCGCGGTTCGCTGAGTAAGATCTGCAAACCGAGCAAACTGCCGTAGGAGTGACCAATAAAGACTTTGCGTTCCATATTGACGCGGTATTGGCTGGCGACGAAGGGAAATACTTCCTCGGCGATGAACTTGCCGTAGGCGCTGGCTTCGCCAAATGCCGGTTGCCGCCCAGGCATGTCGGAGCGGTAGTCATTGTTGCGCGGGACGCTGGGCGTGTAGTCGCGGCGCCGGCTGTAGATCCCGCCGTCGCCTTTGGCATACGATAGGCCGACCACCACCACTTCTTCCATGCCGGCGTGTTTGTTCAAGCGCTGAGCGATATTGCGTACGATGGAAAACGAGTAGTCGGCGTCTACCACGAATAGTACCGGATAGCGCTGGCTGCCTTCTCGGTAGGAGTCCGGCAGCGCGACATACAGCTGGTAGTCGCGCGCCAAGGCGTGCGCGTGGATGTCGCGCACTTCAGTGTTCGCGAGCGTATAGCTGGCGGTTTCGGCGCTGTGCGCAATGGGGGCGCCGCCGAACAGGCAGGCGAGTGCAAACAGATAGTTAAGTGGTTTCACGTGGGGAGAGTTTCCTGAGGATGCGACGAAATTAGCCAGCCGTACGGAAAGCCATAGCGCTAGACATGGATTGATTCGCCGGAATTGTTGACGCCGCAATTCTCCATCGTGCGGCGGAAATAGGCCAGTAGCCGGTTGCGCCGGGCTGGCCGGCGACGATGATGAGGGCCACCGCAGCAGCGCTGTGTATTCATAGAGTGCGATAGGCCTCAGGCGCGTTGCGTATTACTGAAATGGCAAGCATAGCATTTTTCGCAACGGGGCAACTAGCGGAATCAGCGCGGCGCGCTGGAATTGCTCGCCTCAGCCTGCTGCAACGGCTGGCATTGGCTCAGTTCGTGTCCGGATGTCGGATCTGACCCCGGTTCTAAATTAGGATCCGGAAATGAAAAAAGTCGCTGAGTTCTTGCGAAATCAGCGACTTTTTGAATCTGGTTGCGGGGACAGGATTTGAACCTGTGACCTTCGGGTTATGAGCCCGACGAGCTGCCAGACTGCTCCACCCCGCGTCTGAGGCCTGAATTATATACAGTTTGCCGGTGCTGCGCAAGAGCCTGAATGCGCTGCACCGATATTTTCTGACATGGAGGTCGGACGACGCCCGGAAAATGTCGGGAAAACGCGACGCGGCTTACTGCGCGGCGAGCTTCCACAACGAGGTGACTTCGGCCGAGCGGGCGGCGTGCAAGGGATCGCTGGCGTCGCTGGCGCGCGGATGCACGGGGCGTACGTCCTGACGGTCGAGCACTTTCAGACCGGCGTCGGCGATCCAGCCCAGAAGTTCCGTGCGCGGCCGCAGTCCCAGATGTTCGGCCAGGTCGGACAGGATCAGCCAGCCTTCGCCGCCCGGCGTGAGGTGCGCGCTCAGGCCTGCCAGGAAGCCGCGCAGCATGCGGCTGTCCGGATCGTAGACGGCGTATTCGATGGCCGAGCTAGGACGCGCCGGTACCCATGGCGGGTTGCAGACCACCAGTGGCGCGCGCCCTGCCGGGAACAGGTCCGCTTCCAGCAGTTCGACTTGCTGGTCGAGTGCGAGCCGCTGCAGGTTTTCGCGGGCGCAGCTGAGCGCGCGCTGGTCCATGTCGGTGGCGACGACGCGGGCGATGCCGCGCCTGGCCAGTACCGCGGACAGCACGCCGGTGCCGGCGCCGATGTCGAAGGCCAGCGAGGTGTCTTTGGGTAGCGTGGCGTTGGCGACCAGACTGACGTATTCACCGCGTACCGGCGAGAACACGCCGTAGTGGGGGTGTATCCGCCCGTCCAGTGCGGCGATTTCGACGCCGGTGCGACGCCATTCGTGGGCGCCAATCAGACCCAGTAATTCGCGCAGCGAGGCGATGAAGGGCGCGGTGTAGCGGCCATATGCTTCGTTGCAGGCGAGCTGGACGTCCGGGGCGCGCCGCAGCGGGATGGTGTAACCCTCGTCGAACGGAATCAGCAGCATGGCCAGGGTGCGCGCCCGTTGCGATTGTGCCTGGCGGTGCAGGTGGAACGCTTCGGTGGGCGTGGCTGGCAGTTTGGCCGGTTTGGCCTTCTTGGCCGGCTTGTTCTTGTGGTCGGCGCGCCGCGCCAGTGCCTGCAGTAGCTGGCGGGCATTCTGGAAGTCGCCGCGCCACAGCAGCGCGGTGCCTTCGCAGGCCATGCGGTAGGCCAGGTCGGCATTGGTGGTGTCGTCGGCGATCACCACCCGTTTCGGCGGCGGCATGCCCGCTTCCGAGCGCCAGACGGCGCTGCACTGTACGCCGTTCTCCTCCCAGTGGATCTGTGGTGCTGCGGCGGAGGTGGTGGTGGGTACGGGCATGGTGGGCGATCAGTAGGTGGTGTTAGCGAAAGGTACGACGCACAAACCGCCGCAGATGGTAGCCATCTGCGGCGGTTTGCGGTGTGCAGCGCTTATTATACTGGTCGACTAGGCGTCGATGTCGGCGATTGCCGCCCGGGCGCCGCTGTCGCCATCCTGATCAGGGTCGGCGCTGGCCGGGGCCGGGCTGCTGCTGGCGTCGCTAATGTTACTGCTTGCGCTGACGTTAGGCTCGGCACTGCTAGTGCTTGCAGCGCTGGTAGCGCTGGCATCGGCACCGCTGGCGGCGGCCGCTTTGGCTTTATCGGCGGCGGTAGGCGCGCTGTAGGTGTTGGTGTCCTTGCTGTTGACCAGATTCAGCAGTCGCAGCGACAGACTGCGCAAGGTGTTGCGGTCGATCCCGTCGCTGGTTTTGGCGGGCGAGGTGTCGCCCGTCGAGAGTGCCGATTGCAGGTCGAGGCCGATCAGTTTGAACAGGTCGGACAGGGTGCCGGGGAAATCGATATTCGGCAGTTGTACGGTCGGCAGTTCGGCGCTGCTGCTGGTCAGCGCAGTGCTGCTAGCCGCCCGCTCAGACGGGGTATTGCGGGTCGCGGCCGGCAGCAGGCTGTCGAGCAGTCGGCTGTCGGCGCTGCCCGTATTGCTGGCTGCCAGGCTGCTACCACTGCTGCGATCGCTACCGCCAGTCCGGCTGGCGGAGGCGCTCAACTGGGCGTCGTACTGGACTTCGACTTCGAAGTCGAATTTGCGACCATCCGCCGTGGTAATCGTGCCCTTGCCAATGAAATGCGAGCTGTCGGTCAGCTGAAAGGCGGCCGCGCTACTGCCCTGTGGGCCGCCGCTCTGGCGCACTCCGGCCGAGACGGTGGACGAGGTGTCCAGACTGGCCGAGTCAAAACTGATCTGGGCGTCCTTGCCACCCGCGCCAAACAGGGACTGGGCGAAGCTATTCAGGAAGCTCTGGGCAAAATCGACGGTGTCATTGCCGACCGCGGCGACATGCTGCTCCAGACTATTGCTGACGGAACTGGCGCTGCCGCTACCGCTCAGGGCATCGCCCGCCTTGACCTGACGCGCAGCTGTGCTGGCGCTGGTTTTGGCGTCATGGGGCAGGTTGGCGGCATACAGCGAGGCCGGCAACGTACGTGAGGCGAGGGCAGGTAAGGTGGACATGGCAGATTCCAGCAGATTCCGTTTGATGATACTTCTTTAACGGTCGGCTTGCCGGAATCTTGAATCGGGGCGATGTGCGGGGCGTATTGCGACGCGAGCGCCGCCCCGCAGCGGGCCTGGCCCGGCGGCGTGATCAGTGATGGTGGGTCCAGCCTTCCGGTGCGGCCAGGTAGGAGGCCACAGCATCTTTCTGGCCGATCGCGTGGTGGCGTGGCTCACCGCAGGTGCAGACGCCGAAATACGGCTGGATGTGCGAGCAGGCCGATACTTTTTGCAGGCGTACCTGTACGGCTTTGGCGCATTTGGCGCATTTGAAGGTCAGGGTGCGTGGTGCTTTTAACATGATGTGTGCTGGTTGACGGGCAAAGGCGGCATTCTAGCATTCAGGCGTACAGGTCGAGTTTGGGCGCTACCAGTGGCAGCTGGATGTAGGTCTGGCGGAGTTTGGCGCTGTCGCGCTCGGCCAGTTCCTGCGCCTGCTGCACGGCCAGTTCGGTGCGTGCCTGCAGTTCCATCTGCTGTGCCTGGGCGGCAACTGCCTGATCGGCGCCGGACGGCTTGGCCGGTGCCAGTGCGGCGGCCTGGATGGTGCGGGCGCGTTCGATGGTTTGCTGGGGTGTGCGTCCGGGCGAGGTATCGATCTGGACTTCACCGCCGATGGCGTAGTCGACGCCGTTCGGGCCGCGCTGGTAGGTGTAGGCCGCGCCGGAGGTGGCCAGAGCGCCTGCCGGCACCTGTGCCTGTGCCGTAGCGACATTGCGCGGTGCCGGCGGGCTGCTCGAACTCTGTGGCATGGCGCTAATGTGCATGCTGATCTGCTCCGGCGGAGGCGGCCTAAACTACGCTGAATGATAGCAAATTTATAGCGCCGCGTCGCCGCTTCAGCCCTGCACGGTGACGCTGCTTTTGCCGCCGGCCGCCGGTTGGACCAGAATCCGCGTGGCGATGCGCTCGGTCATTTCCTGTACGTGCGAGATCACCCCGACTTTGCGTCCCATCGCCTGCAGGCCGTCGAGGGCGTCCATGGCGACGCGCAGGGTATCGGCGTCGAGGCTGCCGAAGCCTTCATCGATGAATAGTGATTCGACCCGTACCCGGTTGGACGAGAGCGAGGCCAGCCCCAGCGCCAGTGCCAGCGATACGAGGAAGGACTCGCCGCCGGACAGCGAGTGTACCGAGCGCATTTCGTCGCCCATGTCGCGGTCGCGCACCTGCAGGGCCAGCGAGGGACTGGCCGGGTTCGGGATGCGTTCGAGCTGGTAGCGGCGTGCCAGATGGCGCAGGTGTGCATTGGCATAGCCGAGCAGGACGTCGAGCGTGAATTGCTGGGCGTAGTTGCGGAATTTCTTGCCATCGGCAGAGCCGATCAGTTCACTCAGGCGTGACCAGCGCTGTTCGATGGCCTCCTGCTCGGTGATCTGCGCCAGCATCGCCTGCGAACTGCTGCGGCGCGCATCGTCTTGCGCCAGCGCCAGCCGGGCCGCCACAGTCTGTTCACGCGCGCGCTGGAAGCTGCGGTTCAGCTCTGCCAGGGCTGCGTTCAGGCGCAGGATGGCTTGCTCGGGGCCGGCCTCGGCATCGGCCTCGGTCTCGGCATCTGCATCGGCCTCGGCCTCGGCCGGCGGCGCGCTGTGCAGATGTTGCTGGCGCTGGTGCTGGCGTTCCTGCAGCACCGTGGCAGCGTGGGCGGCACTGCGTTCCAGTGCCTGCAAGGCGTTGCGTTGCTGCTGGATCTGGTCCGTGCTGGTGGCTAGCAGTGTGTGTAACTGGGCCAGATCGGTGGGCGCAAGGTCGGGCTGCTGCTGGCAGAAGGCGCTCAGCCAGTCGGCCAGTGCCTCGCTGGCGTTGCTGGCCGCTGTGTGTAGTCCGGCCAGATGCAGCTGCGCCTGGGCCTGTGCCGATTCGGCGCGGGCGCGTGCCTGGGCTGCCTGCTGGGCTTGGTTCTGGCGCGCTGCCAGCGCCTCGCGTGCCGCAACGATCGTCTGCGCCAGCGATGCTTCCACGCTGCTGACCGGTGCGCCGCCCCAGAGTGCCAGACGTTGCTGCTGCATGGCCTGTAGCTGGCTGTCGGTGCTGCTGTAGGCGACCCGCGCGTTGACCGCATCCAGACTGGCTTTCGCCTGTGCATCGCCGAGTGCGCGCAGTTCGATATCGCTGGTTTGTAACTGGTTCAGGCGTTCGTCAAAGCCGGCGCGCTGTTTGCGCCACTGTGTGCTTTCGGCCTGGCGCGCAGCATGGAAGCGTGCGGGAGCAGCTTTCCACGCGTCTTTCCATTCGTCGCTGGGCAGTTCGCTGCCGCTGAAGGCCGGGTCCAGATCGGACAGCAGGCTGCTCAGCGTGAGCGCGACGTCGACGCGCTGGAGGTCCAGTGCCTTACTCTGGGTGTGGGTTTCCGCTAGTGCGCTCTGGCGGGCCGCCAGCGTCTGTTGCAGTTGCTGATGTTCGTTGCCGATGCGGGTGGCGCTAGCCAGCAGCTGTTCGTGCGCATGGCGAGCCTGATGCCAGGCCTGTTCCTGGACTTCGAGCGCTTGCAGGGCATCGCGCAGCTGTTCGAGCTGGCCGACAAACCAGCCAGTGCGCTCGGCTGCGGGTGGCAGTTCGCCCAGATCAAGCTCCTGCCATGCGCTGCTGGCGCTGGCCAGCCCCTGTTCCAAGCTTGCCGCTTCCCGCGTCAGCGCATTCAGTTGTTCGAGGCAGGCCTGTTCGGTGGCGCGCCGGCTGGCCTGCTGGGTGAGATTGGCCTGTACCTGTTCGCGCCAGCGTGCCACTTCGGCCTGCAGTTCTGCCAGCATGGCGTGCAGACGGCTATCGTCGTGATGGTAGGGGTGTTCGGTCGCGCCGCAAACGGCGCAGGGTTGGCCATCTTCCAGCGTGGCGCGCAGGCTGGTGACGCTTTCGCCGCAGGCTGCTTCCGCCAGCTTTAGCGAGCGTTCTGCCTGCGCAGAATGCGCCAGCAGGCTGCTGGCCTGCTGCTGGGCGGCGCCCAGTTCGCGTTCGGCATCTGCCACCGCGACCCGTAGTTGCGCGCTTTGCTGGACGATGTGCTGATGGCGGGTCTGCCGTGCGTCGAGGTCGATCCAGATTTTTTCGGCATGGGCCAGCAAGTTGCGCCGCGCGGTCAGGCGCTGGCGCGCACTCTGTAACTGTTCGGGAGCGTGCTGTGCCAGTGCGGCGGCGCTAGTCTGCTGGTGCGCGGCCAGTTCCTGCAACTGGGCAGTGGTACTGGCTAAGCGGGTGTGTGCGGCCCCGACCTCTTCCTGCTGGCGCTGCGCCTGCTGGCGTAACTGGGCCAGTGTGTGATTGAGTTTGTCGGCCTGCGCAGCCTGCTGGCCAGCCTGAACGAACAGCACGTCCCAGCGTTCCCAGGCTTGCGCCATGGATTGCCACTGCTGGTGTTGCGCCAGCCAGCTGGTGGCCGCTTCCTGCTGTGCAGCCAGCTGCTGGCGTTCTTCAAGGCGGGTCTGCAGGGCATGGCGGGCGCTCTGATCGGCTAGATCGGCCTGTTCGCAGCTGCTGGCGGCCTGTTTGAAGACGGGCAGCAGGGCGGCGATGCGGGCATCGAGTGCTTTGGCCTGATCGAGCTGGGCTGCGGCGTCGCGCTGTGCGGTTTCGGCCTGCTGTAGCTGTGCGCTGGCGCTTTCCTGTGCGCTGGCGCTGTGCTGCATGGCACTGCCAGCGTCGCTGGCTTGCTGCGCCAGGGTGGCAATCTGCGCGCTGGTGCTGTCGATTTCGCGCCGCAGCCGCTGACTTTCGACTGCCAGCGGGCGGGCCGGCTGGATCGCTTCGTAGCGGGCCAGTGCGGCGCGTTGCGGTGCGGCATCGGCAAGCTGCTGGGCGGCGCGGGCGCAGGCCTGCTGCGCCACCTGTTCTTCCTCGGCCAGTTTGACGGCCTGCCGGTGCCAGCGCAAGTGTGCTTCGAGCTGTTCGCTGCGCTGTTCCAGCAGGTGCTGCTGCGCCTGCGCACTGGCGTGGGCAGCTTCGAGTTCCTGACGTTGTTCGGCGCTACAGGGCTTCTGGTCAGCCAGCTTGTCGTTCAGGCGGGCCAGCGCTTCCTGTTCGATTCTTGCACGCGCGTAGGCGCGCATGGAAATTTCGCTGTAGACGGTGCTGCCGGTGAGCTTTTCCAGCAGTTCGCCACGTTCGTTATCTTCCGATTTGAGGAAGGCGGAAAACTCGTTCTGCGCCAGCAGCACGGCGCGGGTGAATTGTTCGAACGACAGGCCGATACGTTTTTCAATCTCCGCCTTGACTTCGGTTTTGGTATTCCCCAGTGGCTGCAGGCCAGGCAGGCGGTGCAGCGACATGGCGGTCGGTTGTAAGGCCCCTTCGACTCTGGTGCGCGAGCGTCGTACGCTCCAGCGGGCACGGTAGGCAGTGCCGTCGCTGCCGACGAAATCGACTTCCGCATAGCCTTCCGCACAGCCACGGCGCAGCAGATTGCGGGTGTCCTGGGTCGAGATAGTTTCGTTGCCGACGTCGGCCAGATAGTTGCGCCCGACGACTTTCAGTAGCCGGGGTGTGGCGTCGTAGAGCGCCAGACAGAGCGCGTCGAGCAGGGTGCTTTTACCGGCTCCGGTCGGACCGCTAATGGCGAACAGGCCGCTGGCAGCGAGCGGCTGCTGTTCGAAGTCGACACAGAATTCGTCGGCCAGCGAGGCCAGATTTTTACCGGCGATTTTCAGAATTCTCATGGCAGCATCAACTCCGCGAACGCGCTCAGTTGATCCGTTGGCGCGTCAGTGTCGTAGCGTTGCTGGTATAGCTGGCGGAAGATCTGGTCCGGCTTCATGCGCTCCAGCTGGTCCAGCGTGAGGGCGGCCGGCTGCTCCGCGTTGCCCCGTGCAGCGCTGCTGGTCTCGATTTTCGCCAGACGCACCGGCTTGCCTTCCAGCGCCGCTTCGATTCTGGCGCGCAGGCCCGGCTCCGGTGCATCCAGTAGTACCCGTACTTCCAGCAAGGGCTGGCGCTGGGTGTCGTGCACCTCCGGTGTCAGCGCTGCCAGTTGCTCCAGCACTTGCGGCAGCAGTGCCGGACGGGCCGGCACGCGCAGCAGTTCGACCGCACGCGGTATCGGCAGTGCCATGACTTCAGTAAGCGCGTCGGCGTCGATATCGATGCGCAGCACCTGATGCTGATAATTGACCTCGGCGAAGGACAGTGGCAGCGGGCTGCCGCAATAGCGGATGTGCTGATGCTGGCCCACGCTTTGCGCCAGATGCAGGTGACCTAGTGCTGCGTAGGCGATGTCGCTGCCGAAGATCCCCGCCGGCAGCATTTCTGTACCGCCGATGACGATACGGCGCTCGGAATCTTCCGAGAGCTGGCCATCGACCATGTGACAGTGGCCCATGGCCAGAATCGCCTGTCCAGGGCTGCGCAGGGCAAGCGCGTGCTGCAGCGCCTGTTGATACAGCAGGGCGATGCCACCCAGATACGGATCACCGGGGTTGTCACTGGCAAGCCGCGGCACGTCGCCGGGACGCAGGAACGGCACTGCCAGACACCAGGCTTCCACGGCGCCACTGCGGCCAGTAAGCGGCAGCACCAGTGCCGCGACATCGATGTCGCCGTCGGCCTTGCGCGGCACACTGCCGATTACCCGTGTGCCATGCGCCTCAAGCAAGGGCGCGGGGGCTTCCAGGCGTCCTGCCGAATCGTGGTTGCCGGCGATGACGATCAGATTCAGGTGCGGCACCCGCTCTCTGGCTTGGCGCAGGAACTGGTAGAACTGTCGCTGCGAGGCGGAAGACGGATTGGCGTTGTCGAAAATGTCGCCCGCGATCAGTAAGGCGTCGGCCTGCTGTTGTACGAGTGTCTCCAGCAGCCAGTCGAGAAACTGCTGGTGTTCGTAATGCCGTTCGAAATTATGCAGGGTCTGGCCCAGATGCCAGTCGGAGGTGTGCAGCAGACGCATGGATTTAAATGATCAGAACAGCCGTGAAGCGCACAATATAGCGCAAGACAGGATAGTGTAGGGCCAGACCTGGCTGGCCGGCTTGATAAAAATGCTGAGGGCTGGGTCAGGCCGCTGCGCTAGCGTCCACGTTGTGCGGCGGACCGGCACGGTAGGTATTGCGGCCACTCTGTTTGGCCTGATACAGCAGCAGGTCGGCGCGGTGCAGCAGTTCGGCACAGCTGATTTCTTCGTCACGGTAGAAGGCTAGCCCGATACTGGCGGAAATCGATACCTGGGTGCCATCCAGATCGAATGGTACTTGCATGGCGGTGACGATTTTTGCCGCCAGCAGGGCTGCGTCGTCGCTGCGGTTGATGCGCTCCATGATGATGGTAAATTCGTCGCCACCGAGGCGCGCGATGGTGTCGCTGGCGCGCATGGTGTGGGTCAGGCGGCCCGAGAAGGCGCGCAGCAGGGCATCGCCGACGCTGTGGCCATAGGTGTCGTTGACCGGTTTGAAGTGGTCGATGTCCATGTACATGACCGCCATCAGGTGCTTGCCTTCGTAGCTGGCGCTCATACTGTCGTGCAGTTTCTGCAGGAAGCCGGCACGGTTGGTCAGCCCGGTCAGGGCGTCGACCTGCGACAATTTCAACAGACGCTGTTTTTCGCGCTTCTGGGCCGTGATGTCCTGGCGCATCACGTGGAAACCGATCACGGTGCTGGCATCTTCGTCGATTTGCGGAATGTAGACGACTTCGAAGGTGCGCAGCACGGTGTCGCTATCGTCGTCTTCTTCGAAGCTGAGGGTTTCGCCATTCAGGGCCCGTTCGATATACGGTGACAGGGTCGCATAGCGTTCTGCACCAATGGTCTCGATGATGCTCTTGCCGAGTACCGACGTGCCGCTGCGGTTGAACTCGCGTTCGTAGGCGATGTTATGGAAGCGGAAAATCTGTTCGTTATCGATGTAGGCCACCATGGCCGGCAGCGTATCGGCGATGGTACGCAGCCGTGCTTCGCTCTCGCGTAGCGCCATCACCGATTTGCGTACGTGGGTAATGTCGTCCACGGTGCCAACGTAGCCATAGATCTGCTGGTCGACGATCATCGCGGCAATTTTGAACATCACCCAGATCACCGTGCCATCCGGATGCACACAGCGCAGCGTATCCTGATATGGCAGGCGGGTAATCGCCATCTGTTTCAGCGCCGCCTTCAGATTGGCGCGATCGTTGGGGTGAATCGCGTTTAGCCAGTTTTCGCCGAGCGCTTCGGAGCGCATCAGTCCCGTGACGAATTCGAAGGTGCGATTGACGTAGGTGCACTGGCCGTTGGCGTCGGCGCGCAGCAGCCCCAGTGGTGACACGTCATTCACCGCCGCCAGTTCCGCCTGACTCTTGCGGATCGCCAGTTCGCTCTTCTTGCGCGGGGTGATATCGCGAGTGGTGACGGCCACCCCTTCCTTGATCGCGACGATCTGATGCTGCATCCAGTAATGTGCGCCATCGGGCAGGAAATCGACCTCGAATTCTTCGTCGAGGGGCTGGCCGGTGAGCAGCACCTGTTTGTATTTCTCGATAAAACCGCGGCTGTGCAGTGCTGGAAGAAGCTCGAACAGGCGTTTGCCGCGCGCCTGTGCCACAGTGGTGCCCAGTAGCGCGGCACCGCGTTGGTTCAGACCGACCATGGTGAAATCGGCAATCGCCTGATCGGCGCTGCGCAGCCGGCAGGCACGCAGCAGGTACACTGCATCCATGCTGGCATCGGCAGCGGCGTGCAGCATTTCCTGCGCTTCGCTGACCTGCAGCGCGCTGCGGCGCAGGCGGCGCGCCTGCTGGAGCAGCAGGCCGGCGAACAGCAGTACGATCAGCGAGGCGCTGCCAACGGCGATCAGGTAGCGCTGGCGGCGTTGTTCGAAACCGGCCATCTCGGTTTTCAGGGGATTGCCGGCAACGGCTAGCAGCAGGTAGCGCGGCATCTCGGCATAGCCGTAGATGCGCTCCACGGCATCAAACGGGCGTGCCAGCAGCAGTTCGTCGAGCGTGCCGATGCGCCCGCCACTCTGGGCGGCCGTGAAGTCGATCGCGTCGCTGATGATCAGTTGTTCATCGACGCGTGCAGTGGCTGTGCCATTTTCGCGGCTGATCAGCATGACGCTGCCACCGGGGTCAACGTTCAGACGGTCGTAGTCTTCCACAAAGGTTGCCGGGTCGATCATCATCACGATGACGCCGGCAAACTGGCCGTCGCGCTGGTTCAGGCGACGCGAGATCTGGATCTGCCATTTCTTGGTGCGCGGCTCGACGATCGGGGTCGTCACCAGTGGCGTATCGGAAGTATTGGTGGCGTGATGGCGGAAAAATGCCTGTTGTGCCAGTTGCGGGGCAAAATAGCCGGAGCGGCTATCGATCAGGTGGCCGTCGCTGTCGATCAGCGCCAGGGGCAGTTCCAGCTTGGATGGCAGCAGCGAGTCGAGCAGGCCACCCGGTTTAACGAATTCGGCCAGCCGCAGGGTGCCGCCCGATTCTTCGTACTTGAGCTTGAATAACTGGGTGGCGTGGTCGGTCTGGCGTAACAGGTGGTTGGTATGTTCCGCCAGCGTGCGCGCCAGCAGCTGGCTATGCAGCACCGCTTCGTAATGGGCGCTGACCCGTTCCTGGCCGATCTGATACAGCACCATCGTCCACATTCCTGCGAGTAGCGCCAGGGCGAACACCGGCAGCAGTATCGCGCGATACAGGCGGCTCAGGTAGCTTTGTGGTTGGTGCAGGGCAGGGGTCTTCATCAAGGGGCAGTATTGTCCACTAAATCTCAGGAGAACACCATCTGTAGCATTCTGCACGATTCTGCACGGGAATTTTAAGTTTGTGACGGTGATTGCAAAATAAACCGCCTGCCGTTCACAGGCAATGTTGATTTCTTTATTAGAATAGCCGCTGATATCGCTGGATACCCGAAACCCATCCTCGCCTCGAGGTGGCTGGCTGTGCCGGCCACATGAAGGAAACCGCATGACTTTGCCTGCAGCACCGCTATGTTTGCCCGCCGTTGACGGCCACCCCATCTTCGGCCGCTTTGCCGGTCAGGCTGCGCGCATCGACTGGCGCCAGCTAGCAGCGCCGTATGCGCGCAGTCGCCTGTGGCGGCGCTTCCACCACAAACGCTGGCATTATGTGGCCTTCTATACCGAACAGGTGTTCTGCGCCGTGGCGATTGTCGATGTGGGCTGGACCAATACCGCCTTTGCCTATGCCTTCGAGCGCAGCAGTGGCCGCATGCTGGCCGAGTTTTCGCGCGATGGTCTGCCCGGCTGCACGGCCAGCCTATCGCATCAGATGGCGGGGCTGAGTCAGTTCCGCCTGCCGGGGCGGCAGATCCGCATCGTCACCGCCAGCGATGGTGCGGGCAGCCTGCGCTTGCGCTGCGGTGCACTGGCCATCGATGCCGAATTCGCGCCGCCGGCAGGCCCGGGCGCCGCGCCGGCGCCGCTGTTGCTGGCCACCGGGCCAGTGGCCGGTGGCGCCGTTCACGCCACCCAGAAATCCGGCGGTCTGGCGCTGCAGGGGCAGTTGCGGGTAGACGGGCGCAGTCTGTCGCTGGCGGGCGGGATTGCCAGCTTTGATTACTCGAACGGGCTGCTGGCGCGCAATACCGACTGGCGCTGGGCTTCGGCGCATGATCTGACGCTGGGATTCAATCTGCAAGCCGGTTATTTCGGCGCACAGGAAAACGCTCTGTGGCTGGACGGTCAGCTGTATCCGCTCGGTGCGGCGCGCTTTGCCTACGACCGTCAGGCGCGCCAGGCGCCATGGCAGATCAGTACCGACGACGGTTTGCTGGAGCTGGAATTCACGCCGGAAGGTGAACGGCGTGGCGACAAGAATCTGCTGGTCGCTGCCAGCCGCTATGTCCAGCCTATCGGCACCTTTAGCGGCTGGGTGCGAAGTGCGCCCGATCAGCCGCGGCGCGCCGTGCAGCGGCTGGCTGGTGTCACAGAAGACCATGCGTCACGCTGGTAAGTACGGAGTGTCACTGCCATGAGCATCAAATATATCGACCGCATGTTCCAGCCCCGCTCGGTGGCGGTGATTGGCGCGTCCGACAAGCCGCAGCGCATCGGTACCCGCGTGCTGGCCAATCTGCTGCAGGCGCATGCTGCACAGGGCGGTAGTGGGCGCAGCATCTGGCCACTCAATCCGCGCCATCAGAGCTTGCAGGGTTTGCCGTGCTACGCCCGGCTCAGCGCCTTGCCTGCGGTGCCGGAACTGGCGATTCTGTGCACGCCGCCGAACAGCATCCCCGACCTGATTGCGGAACTGGGCACCCGCGGCACCCGCGCGGCGATCGTCATGACGGCCGGGCTGGAGCAGATCCGCTACGGTGGGCGCAGCGTGCAGCAAGCCATGCTGGCAGCGGCCAGGCGCCATCAGGTGCGGATTCTGGGACCGGGTAGTGTGGGCCTGCAAACCCCGTCCTTGGGGCTGAACGCCAGTTTTACCCATATCGCCGCGAGTCCCGGCAAGCTGGCATTCGTGTCGCAATCGGGCGCGCTGGGGACTGCCATGCTGGACTGGGCCAGTCTGCACGGCATCGGCTTTTCACGCTTTCTCACGATGGGCGAAATGGCCGATGTGGATTTCGGCGATCTGCTCGACTACCTGGCCGCCGATAGCGCCACCGAAGCGATCCTGCTATGCATCGAGCAGGTCTCCTGCGCCCGCAAATTCATGTCGGCCGGGCGGCTGGCCGCACGCGGCAAACCGGTAATCGTGCTGAAAGTGGGGCGCGACAGCGCACCCGGTGCCGATCTGGTGTTCGATGCGGCGATCCGCCGCGCCGGCATGCTGCGGGTCGACTCCATCGAGGACCTGTTCGATGCGGTGGAAACGCTGGCGCGCCAGCGCCCGCAGCGCGGCGAACGTCTGGCGGTGCTGAGTAATGGCGTGGGGCTGGGCCTGATGGCGGCCGATGCACTGGCGGCCGGTGGCGCGCAGCTGGCGCCGCTGTCGCCCGAATCACAACGCCTGCTGAAGCGTATCGGTGCAGCGCAGAGCAATCCGGTGGCGCTGCTGGCCGACGTGCCGGTAGAGCATTATCAGGTGGCGGTCGAAGCACTGCTGCAGGAAGCGCAGGCCGATGCGCTGCTGTTTCTGCATGCCCCTACTGCCATGGTGGATAGCCAGCAGATTGCTACGGCGATTGCGCCGCTGCTGCAGGCGGCCAGCAAGAATGTGCTCAGCTGCTGGCTCGGCGGCAGTGCCATGGCCGCCGCGCGACAGGTGTTTGCCGAAGCCGGCCTGCCCAGTTACGACACGCCGGAAAAAGCCGTCCATGGTTTTCTGCAGATCGCCCAGTACCGCCGCAATCAGGAATTGCTGATGGAGGTGCCGGCCCAGTTGCCTGCCACCTCGGCACCGCAGCGGGCGGCGGCACAGGCGCTGGTGGCAGCGGCCCAGGCCAGCGGCCAGAGCATGCTCGACGATGACGCCTTGCGGCGCCTGCTGGCGACTTATGATATTCCGCTGGCGACCCCGCAACAGGCGGCGCTGGCGGGCAGCACGCTGGCTGCCGCGCGCATCGAAATCGCGACCGATGCGGTGTTCGGGCCGGTGCTGTATTTCGGGCAGGGTGGCCTGGCAGCCGAGGTGGCGGCCGATCGCGCCGCCGGGTTACCACCGCTAAACATGGTACTGGCACGCGATATGGTCAGTCGTACCCGGGTGGCGCGCCTGTTGCAGCAGACCCAGACGGCGGCCGATGCCGATGCGCTGTGCCGCATGCTGGTGCAGGTGGCAGAGATGGTGGCCGATCTGCCACAACTGGCGGCACTGGATCTGAATCCCTTGCTGCTGCTTGAGGGCCGGCTGGTGGCGCTGGCCGCGCAGATCCGGCTGGCCGCGCCGCGCAGCGCGCGGGCGCTGGCGATCCGGCCGTATCCTCAGGAGCTCGAGCAGCAACTGGAGTGGGGCGGCGGGATGATTACGCTGCGCCCGATCCGCCCGGAAGACGCGCCCCAGCATCAGGTGTTTTTTGCCGCGCTGGAGCCGGACGATGTGCGGCTGCGCTTCTTCACAGCCATGCGCGAACTGCCGCCCGGCCAGCTGGCGCGACTGACCCAGATCGATTACGACCGTGCCATGGCTTTTATCGCCACCCGCACCGGTGCCGGCGGTGTGGCGGAAACGCTCGGTGTGGTACGCGCGATCGCCGACGCGGATAACCAGTCGGCCGAATTTGCCATCATCATCCGCTCCGACCTGAAAGGGCAGCGCCTCGGTTACATTCTGTTCCAGAAGCTGGTGGATTATTTCCGTAGCCACGGGACGGCGCAGATCGTGGGCGAGGCGCTGGCGGAGAATCTTGGCGTGCAGAAACTAGTGCGGCATTTTGGCGGCAGTGTACTGCCCCATCCGGAAGCCGGGCTAGTGCGCTTGCAGTTGCCATTACGATAGCGCTGCGTTCCCGTTTGCGCTATATTCGGGGAACGCGCCGGCTTGTTCTAAGTCAAAGCGTGGTTGTCGGCTTTATTTACACTTTTACTTCCGCTCTTGCCAGCCGTCCGGTCTGGCATCACCACAGCTTTGGGAGTCAGAATGTTAACCGCCACATATGCGCTGGTTGCTTTATCGGTTGAACAGGCCAGCATGCGCCTGAATTTATTGGCGTTCCAGCAATATGTGCGGGCCACTCTGATGCAGCAGAACAGCATCACGCTCAGCCAGTTGGAATATGCCTGCAACAGCCTGGACACCCTGTATCAGGCTTGCCAGTGGCGCAAGATGGACATGTATCTGATCCCTGCCTTGCGTGATGCTACCGGCCGTGCCGATCAGTTGCTGGACGAACTGGCACAACTCAACCAGTCTGCGCTGACCGCCGTGCGTGCCCTGCAGGAGCAGGCCGAAACGCTGGCCGAGACGCGCGAGGGGCGGGTTGACGGCATTTGCGAGAAACTCGAAACCTTCTGCAGCGCCATGCTGAAACGCCTGGAAATAGAAGAGCTGGAACTGTTTGCCATCGCCCGCAACAGTATCGCCGGCGACGCATGGTTTTCTATTGCGAATCAATTGATGCTGCATGACAAGCGCGTCGAAGAGCTGAGACGCACTGCCGCAGCGCCTCAGCGCGACCTCTCGGCGGCCGCGATCAGCGTGCCCGGTTTGCAAGTATTGCCGCTGATCGAGCTGCCGCGGGCGGCGCAGAATTCGCTGGCGCCGGCGTTGCCGGTGCGCCCGCCGGCACCCGAGCCGGCGTCGGTCTTAAGTAGCGGCTTGAAATAAGCGCGCTGTAACGGGAAAACTTCTCCTGCTTTGCTATGATGGTGTTTTTAGATCCCTCATAGCGCATCATGTTCGAATTCATCTTTAAGCGTAACGCCGATTCCGCCACCGATACGCCGGTGGCAGCGGCTGATGCCGCCCAGAGCGCTGCAGCCGCAGCCTCTGCCGAACGGCGCGCAGGACAGTCGCAGCAGGCTGCGGCGCTGGCAGGAGATGAAGCGGCGGCGCTCGCCCTGATTCTGCACAGCGAGTTTGCCAGCGTGCGATTGCTGGCGGCCGAACATGTGCACAGCGCGCCGTATCTGGAACAGGCGCTGCAGGCCATGCGCAATACCGACCGGCGCGTTGCCAAGCTGATGCAGGGACGGCTCGATGCGATCCGCTATCAGCAGGCCGAGCAGCGCAAGGCGCAAGCCTGTCTGGAACTGGCGGCGCGCTTGCTCGACGATGAAAAGCTGACCCCGAATCAGGTGGCCGAACTGGATCGCCAGTGGACCATTACGACGGCGCCGGCGCAACTGGCCGCGCAGTTTGCCAGCTCCCGTGCGGCGCTGGCAGGGCGTCTGCAGGGGCAGGTGCAATTGCAGCGACAGGTCATCGATGCGCTGGCGGCGCTACGCCAGCTGCCGACGGCGGGCGGGTCGACGCAGGCCGCGCAGCAGGCTTTGCAGGAGCATGGCGCAGCCTATCAACGTTTCAGCACTGCACCGGAACATGGCGCCTTGCCGAAACATCTGCTCAGTGATTTTGCGGCGGCGCTAGCGCAGGTGGGCGCAGCGCTGGCGGCGCCGCTTGCCGTTGCGCCAGCCGCGACCTCGCTGGCTGGTGCTGCCGGGCAGAGCGCTGCGGCCGATACCAGCGCCGCAGCCGCAGCCGCAGGCCCCACCGCCGCCGCAGCCTCCACCGCTGCAGCATTAGGTGTTGCCAGTGTGGCCGACAGCGCGCCGGCAGCAGCTCCGGCTGCGCCCTCCCGTCCGGCCAAACAGGCCAGTGCCGATCCCCAGTTCCTCGCGACACTGGAAGCGCTCGAGCAGTCGCTCGAGCAAGGTTTGCTGCACGCCGCTGCGGAGCACGATAAGTGGCTGAAAGAACATAAAGCGCGTCTGAGCACGGCGCAGATGGAGCGCCTGAATCACTTGCGCGCAGAACTGAAGCGGCTGTCCGACTGGGCCCGCTGGGGCGGCAATGTCTCGCGTGAAGAACTGGTGAAGGCCGTGGAAGAATTGCCGGCACTCCAGCTGGCGATGAGCGAACTGGCGCAGAAAGTCGGCAGTATGCGCGAACGCTGGAAGGCGCTGGATGGCGTTTCCGGTCACGCGCCGCGCGGGCTGTGGGAGCGTTTCGACCGCGCCTGCAGCGTTGCCTATGCGCCGGCGGCGGCCCATTTCAAACAACTCTCCGAAGAACGCCATGCCAACGTCGCCAAGGCGCAGGCACTGATTGAAGAAACCCGGGCCATGGCCAGCGCGGCAGCCGAAGCGCTTGATCTGCGCAACGTCGCGGCGGCCGGACAGCGTCTGCGGCAGATGTGGAGCCGCCTGGGCGCCATGGAGCGCAAGGAAAAGCGCAAGCTGGAACAGGCCTTCGATCAGGCACTGGGACAGTTGCTGGCGCCACTGACCCAGCAGCGCAAGCTGGAAGTAGGGCGGCGCGAGCAGTTGATCGAGGAAGTGCAGCAGCTGCCAGCAGCGGATCGGCACACGCTGGATCAGTTGAAGCGTTTGCAGGAACGCTGGCAGGAGCAGGCCAAGGCGCTGCCGCTCGATCGCAAGGCGGAGCAGGCGCTGTGGTTGCGCTTCCGCAGTGCTTGCGATGCCATTTACGCGCAACGCAAGGTGGTGGCCCATGCGGCCGATCACGAACGCAAAGCGCATCTGCATGCCCGCGAAGCCCTCTGTGCCCAGCTGGAAAACGCCACCTTTGCCGGCGAAGACAAGGCGCAGCTGGCGGCCATCGCGGCGCTGCTGCGCGATACTGCCAGCGCCTGGCAGCACGCCGGTGCCGTGCCACGCGCGGCCGAAGCCCGCATCGCCGAGCGCTATCAGGCAGCGCAGGCATTGGTGCAGGCGCAGGCTGAGGCGATCCGCCGGCGTAGCGGTGCGGCGCAAGCCCATGCGCTGCGCGACAAGCTGCGGCTGTGTCAGGCACTCGAACTGCAACTGGTGCAGACTTCCGCCGGGGTGGCCGATCCCGAGGCATGGCAGGCGCGCTGGTCGGCATTGCCGAAACTCGGTGGTGACTACGAGCGGGCACTCGGTAGCCGCTTCCAGGCCGCGCTGACGCTGGCCGATGGCGCACGGAATGCCTATCTGACGCAACTGGAAGCGAATCGTCGCCTCCTGCTCGATGAAGTGCTGCGACTGGAAATTGTTGCCGGTGTTGATAGTGGCGCCGAATTTGCCCGCGAACGCCTGAAAATGCAGGTGGCCGTGCTGCAATCGTCGCTCAAATCCGGTCAGAAACCGGCCAGTGCCAGCGTCGCCTATCTGCAACTGTGCGCCATGCCGGCGCTGGCCGATGAGCGTACCGTGCAGCGCATCGAGGCGCTGTTCCGCCGCATCGGCGGGGGCGAGCGCTAATGGCGGCCAGTGCTAGCACCAATATCGGCAATAGCACCAATGCCGGCAATAGCACCGGCAAGGTCGAGGTCAGGATACAGGAAGCGGACTTTGACCTGAGCACGGAGCTGGCGCAATTGCGCGCTGCCCAGCCCGGCGTTGGTGCTATCGTGTCCTTCGTCGGCACGGTACGCGATCTGAATGAAGGCGCCAGCGTGGCAGAGATGGCGCTGGAACACTATCCGGGCATGACCGAGCAGTCTATCCAGGCCATCATCGCGCAGGCGCGCGCCCGCTGGGAGCTGTTCGGCGCGCTAGTGATTCACCGTGTCGGGCCTTTGCTACCGATGCAGCAGATCGTGCTGGTGGCGGTGAGCTCGGCGCATCGCGGCGAGGCGTTTGCTGCCTGCGAATTCATTATCGACTTTCTCAAAACCGAGGCGCCGTTCTGGAAAAAGGAACAGACCCCGGATGGTGCGCGCTGGGTTGATGCGCGCGTCAGCGATGATGTGGCACTGAAGAAATGGTCCTAGACGTAAAACTAGGTAGGACTAAGTCTCGCCTCAGTGGAACTTGACATAGATCATGGAATCATGAAATAAAAAGGTGAATCCTTGAAATTAGCTTACTCAGCCCTATCTGAGTAGCAGGTTAAATTGATGGGAGCACCACCATGCGTCAGGACAAACTTACTACCAAGCTTCAGGAAGCCCTGTCGGACTCGCAGAGTCTGGCCGTGGGCAATGACAACCAGTACATCGAACCGCTGCACCTGCTGACCGCTCTGCTCAACCAGAGCGATGCCAGTGCGCGCTCGCTGCTACAGCGTGCGGGCGTGAATGTGGGTGGTCTGGTGAAGGCGCTCGGCAATGCGCTCGAACGTCTGCCGAAAGTCTCCGGCACCAATGGCGATGTACAGGCCAGTCGCGAACTGATTGCTATCCTCAATCTCTCCGACAGGGAAGCGCAGAAGCGCAATGACCAGTTCATTTCCAGTGAAATGGTACTGCTGGCGCTGACCGACGATAAATCCGATGCCGGTAAAGTGGCCCGTGAAAACGGCCTGTCGCGCAAGTCGCTGGAAGCGGCGATTGATGCCGTGCGGGGCGGCGCCAAAGTCGATAGCCAGGAAGCCGAAGGCCAGCGTGAAGCGCTGAAAAAATACACGCTCGATCTGACCGAGCGCGCCCGCGCCGGCAAACTCGATCCGGTGATCGGGCGTGATGATGAAATCCGCCGTGCCATCCAGGTGCTGCAGCGCCGTTCCAAAAACAACCCGGTACTGATCGGCGAACCCGGTGTCGGTAAGACCGCCATCGTGGAAGGGCTGGCGCAGCGCATCGTGAATAACGAAGTGCCCGATTCGCTCAAGGGCAAACGCGTGCTGGCACTGGATATGGCCGCGCTGGTGGCCGGTGCCAAATTCCGTGGCGAGTTCGAGGAACGTCTGAAAGCAGTGCTGAAAGAGCTGGCCATGGACGAAGGCCAGACCATCGTCTTCATTGACGAGATGCACACCATGGTCGGTGCCGGTAAAGCCGAAGGCTCGATGGATGCCGGGAATATGTTGAAACCGGCGCTGGCACGCGGCGAGCTGCACTGCGTAGGCGCCACCACGCTGGACGAATACCGCAAATACATCGAGAAAGATGCTGCGCTGGAGCGCCGCTTCCAGAAGATTCTGGTCGACGAGCCCAGTGTGGAAGCGACGATTGCGATTCTGCGCGGCTTGCAGGACAAGTACGAGCTGCATCACAAAGTGGCGATTTCGGATGCGGCCATCATCGCTGCCGCCGAACTGTCGCACCGCTATATAACTGACCGCTTCCTGCCGGATAAGGCGATTGACCTGATCGATGAAGCCGCGTCGAAGATCAAGATCGAGATCGACTCGAAACCGGAGGTGATGGATAAGCTGGAACGCCGCCTGATCCAGCTGAAGATCGAGAAGGAAGCCGTCAAGAAGGAAAAAGACGAGGGTTCGCGGCGTCGCCTCGATCTGATCGAGGAAGAGATTGTGCGTCTGCAGCGCGAGCTGAACGACTTCGAGGAAATTCTCAAGGCGGAAAAAGCCGTGGTGCAGGGCAGTACCCATATCAAGGAAGAGATCGACCGCATCAAGCTGCAGATGGAGCAGGCTACCCGTGACAGTAACTGGCAGCGGGTCTCGGAACTCCAGTACGGCCGTCTGCCGGAACTGGAAGCCCAACTGAAACAGGCCGAAAGCTCTGCGGCGGCGAATGCCAGTACGGCCCAGCCGAAACTGCTGCGTACCGAAGTGGGCGCGGAAGAAATCGCCGAAGTGGTGTCGCGCGCTACCGGGATTCCCGTCTCGCGCATGATGCAGGGCGAGCGCGACAAGCTGCTGCACATCGAGGCCAAACTGCATGAGCGCGTGGTGGGGCAGGATGAAGCCATTACTGCGGTGGCCGATGCGATCCGCCGGTCGCGCGCCGGCTTGTCCGATCCGAATCGTCCCTATGGTTCCTTCATGTTCCTCGGCCCGACCGGGGTCGGTAAAACCGAACTGACCAAGGCACTGGCCGGCTTCCTGTTCGATACGGAAGAAGCGCTGATCCGTATCGATATGAGCGAATTCATGGAAAAGCATTCGGTGGCCCGCCTGATCGGTGCGCCACCCGGTTATGTGGGCTACGACGAAGGCGGTTATCTGACCGAAGCGGTGCGTCGCAAACCGTATAGCGTGATTCTGCTCGATGAAGTGGAGAAGGCCCATCCGGACGTGTTCAACGTGCTGCTGCAGGCGCTCGACGATGGCCGTATGACCGATGGTCAGGGCCGTACGGTGGACTTCAAGAATACCGTGATCATCATGACCTCGAATCTGGGCTCGCATAAGATCCAGGCCATGGAAGAAAGTGATCCCGGGGTGGTGAAGCTGGCGGTGATGGCCGAAGTGCGGGCGCATTTCCGTCCCGAGTTCATCAACCGTATCGATGAAATCGTGGTGTTCCATGGCCTCGATGAAAAGAATATCGGTGCGATTGCCAAGATCCAGCTGGCGATACTGGAACAGCGTCTGGCGCGCATGGATATGACGCTGCAGCTGAGCGACGCGGCGCTGCAGAAAATCGCCGAAGCGGGCTACGATCCCGTGTATGGTGCGCGGCCGCTGAAACGGGCGATCCAGCAGCAGATCGAAAATCCGCTCTCCAAGCTGATTCTGGAGGGACGTTTCGGTCCGAAAGACACCATCCACGTGGAGGTGGCAGACGGCGAACTGCGCTTTGCCTGAAAGCTAGTTTCTAGCTTGACTGTGCCGTAGCAACAAGATGGCAGGCGATGCGATTGCGTCCCTGCCGTTTTGCATTGTAGAGCGCGACATCGGCGCGTTTCAGCACATCTTCGAAGCCGTGATCACTGGCTCGCATGTCACTCAGACCACCGCTGATGGTGGCGCCTGGCCCCAGTGTGCCCAGCTGGCGCAGCTCTTCCGCAATCCGCTTGCGTAAGCGTTCCGCGATCGGCAGTGCCAGTTCGCGGCTGGTATGCGGCATCAGCACCACGAATTCATCGCCGCCCATGCGCGCCGGGAGATCGGTATTGCGCAATTCGGCGCGACACACTTCGGCGGTGGTCTGCAGGGCCTGATCGCCGCTCAGATGGCCGTACTGGTCATTGATGCTTTTGAATCTGTCGATATCGAATATCAGCACCGCACTCGGGGTGGCATAGCGCATGTGCAGTTCGAAGTGGTCGTTCATCATCTGCATCAATTTGCGGCGATTGGGCAAACCGGTCAGCGAATCTGTTTCACTGAAACTGCGCAACTGTTTTTCCAGCCGTTTGCTGGCGGTGATGTTGCTGGCGACCCAGAGTACCGCATCTTCCCCTTGTACCTGATAAGCGAGTGCCTGAACCCGTCCTTCGAACCAGAGTACTTCGGGCGGTCCTTCACCGCTGAGTCCCCGTACGTCATGTCCGCTCAGCGGGTATTCCACTACATGCAGGCCGGGTTTTTCGAGCGCAATCGCGATTTGTTCCACAAACCACTCGGCCCGCTCGTCACTGAGGACATCGGCAATGGTCTTGCCGACCAGTGAACTGCCGTCATGGTAGTAGCGGTTGTCGGCCCCGCCAAACAGGGCCGCGTAGCGGCCACTGCGGGTAAAGATGAAGGCCGGATCCGGTAGCGCCGCCAGCATGCCGAAGACTTGCTCGGTGGAAAATAGAGACACGTCAGTCATACGCGCACGCTGTGGGAAAAAGAAAGATTGACTGTAGCGCATTTTTGTTCAGGACAAAAGATGTTGTGTAAATAAGTGTGGCATACGCCCATCGCTGGGAGTCCTCGCCGGATCGGCTTAGAATCCCATAGACTTGCACCAACTACTCAGGAGAACCCATGCAATTTGCCACCACCGATTTATGCGATGCCCACCCCGATCTGCTGGAAGACGGTCGACTGGCCGTGCTGCCGCCCGTGTTTCAGGCATATGGCCAGTTGCGCCGCTTTGCCGGCCCGGCCTACACCCTGAAGGTTCACGAAGACAATGCGCTGGTGCGCAGCGTGCTGGAAACGCCGGGGCAGGGGCAGGTGCTGGTGATCGATGGTGGCGCCAGCCTGCGGCGCGCACTGGTCGGTGGACAACTGGGACTGTTAGCTCAGAACAACGGTTGGGCAGGGATCGTGGTGGATGGCTGCATTCGCGACACGGACGAGATCAATGCCTGCCAGATCGGTGTGCGGGCACTCGCGGCACACCCGCAGAAAAGTAATAAAGACGGCGTGGGTACGCGTCAGATGACGGTGCGGATTCAGGGGGTGACAGTGCGTCCGGCGGACTGGATCTATGCCGATGCGGACGGAATTCTGGTAGCGCAGCAAGCGCTGCCGTGCTAAGCTGGTTGGTATTAAATAGCCAATAAAGTTTCTCTGAGGGAATTGCCATGCGAAAACTCCTACTTGCACTGGTGTGCGCCAGTGCCGCGCTGACGGCGCAGGCTGCCGTAGTGTCGTCTTTGCCGGGCGCTACCGTACTGGCAATGCCGGCAGGAACTTACGCTGAAGCGCATGTTTCCGGACCGCAAACGCTGGCCGAAGGTGTCAGCTGGTTCAGCGAGACGGGAAATCAACTGTTTGGCTATGCTGGCCAATACGGTTTCAATCTGAATGGCTACTGGGACGGCTTGCCGATGGCCGCTGCCAACAATGACTCCGGCAGTATGCAGCTCAGCTTTGCCAAGCCGGTGGCAGCGGTCGGCGCGCTGTTCAATTACGCGCCCAATCTGGGCGACGCGACCATCGCCGTCTACGACGCCAACCACGTGCTGATCGAATCCACCGTGCTGCAGATTACTCTGCCACCGGGCAGCGTGAATCAGGGCGTGTTCTATGCTTTCCGCGAGGACAGTGCCAACATTAGCTACTTCGAAATGTCGGGCGCGTTTATCGGCGCGGCCAACTTCACCGTGGCCGCAGTGCCGGAGCCGGCCACTTACGGCATGCTGCTGGCAGGTCTGGGCATGCTGGGACTGGTCGCGCGTCGGCGCCGTCATTGAGACTGCAGGCAGCGCCGCCTGCGGCAGCCAGCATCCCCCTCCGTACTGGTACGCAGGGGGATTTTTTTCATCTGGCGGAATCTTCATTTCACATTGCGGCATCGCCCCGCTCGCGCTGCAGCGTACTTCTTCCATTTTAAGAAATGGTTTTCCATATCCTGAAAAATAGTTTCCAAGTGATTGATTTTGAATGATTTAAATTCGATCATGTGTCTTATATAAGACTATTTGTGCGGAGCACAAAAGGTCTATCATGGATTCAAGGAATTTTATATTTTGCAGGGGAAGAACATGATGTCCACTCGAGAACAGCAGATTGCCGCACTTCAGCAGGAATGGGATACCGATCCGCGCTGGGCAGGTGTGCGGCGGACCTATAGCGCGGCCGACGTGGTGCGCTTGCGTGGCTCGCTGCCGGTCAGTCATACGCTGGCGCAACGGGGTGCGGAAAAACTGTGGCGACTGCTGCAGCAGGAGTCGCAAGTGCACGCGCTGGGGGCGGTCACCGGTAATCAGGCGTTGCAGCAGGTCAAAGCCGGGCTGAAAGCGATTTATCTGTCCGGCTGGCAGGTGGCGGGCGATGCCAATCTGGCCGGTGAAATGTATCCCGACCAGTCGCTATATCCCGTCAACTCGGTGCCGACGGCGGTGAAGCGCATCAACAACACCCTGCAGCGGGCCGATCAGATTCAATGGTCGGAAGGGCGCGACGAGATCGATTATTTTGCACCCATCGTGGCCGATGCGGAAGCCGGCTTCGGCGGCGTGCTGAATGCCTACGAGTTGATGAAGGCCATGATAGAGGCGGGCGCTGCCGGCGTGCACTTCGAAGACCAGCTAGCCTCGGCCAAGAAATGCGGCCATATGGGTGGCAAAGTGCTGGTGCCGACCCGCGAAGCGATCGAGAAACTGACGGCGGCCCGTCTGGCGGCCGATGTGATGGGCACGCCGACGCTGCTGATTGCCCGCACCGATGCTGACGGCGCTGATCTGCTGATCTCGGATATCGACGAGTATGACCGGCCGTTCTGCACCGGCGAGCGCACTGTGGAAGGCTTTTACAAGGTGCGCAAAGGGCTGGAGCAGGCGCTGGCACGGGCGCTGGCTTACGCGCCGTTTGCCGATCTGGTGTGGTGCGAGACGGGCAAGCCGGATCTGGCTTATGCCAAGCGTTTCGCCGAAGCCGTGCATGCCCAGTTCCCCGGCAAACTGCTGGCCTACAACTGTTCACCGTCGTTTAACTGGAAGAAAAATCTGGACGACGCCACCATTGCCCGCTTCCAGCGCGAGCTGGCGGCAATGGGTTATAAATTCCAGTTCATCACGCTAGCCGGTTTCCATGCACTCAACTACAGCATGTTCCATCTGGCACATGGCTATGCGCGGCGCCATATGACGGCCTTCGTCGAGTTGCAAGAGGCGGAATTTGCTGCCGCCGAGCGGGGCTTCTCTGCCGTCAAGCATCAGCGCGAAGTCGGCACCGGCTATTTTGACGAAGTGACCCAGTGTATACAGCGCGGCCTGTCGTCGACCACGGCACTGCAGGGCTCGACGGAAGACGAGCAATTCTTCGAAGCGCGGGTGGCGTAAAGGCTGGCTGAGGAATGGCCGTAGCGCAGACGGGCGCTACGGCCAAGGCCTCAGGGTTTGCCGAGGTGCTGGCACAGATGCTGTTTCAGGCGTTCCTGGAAGCTGTCGATGTCATCGATGGTGGCAAGATCGTCGTCCACTTCCAGCTGATGGGTTTTGTGGCCAGGCGCAAATGATACGGTCGCTTCGATCTGACCCTGCTGCTCGCTGAGCGAGTGGCCCTGTACGGCGCCGAGGATGTTGTCCTGGTCGTCGGTGATGATGGTCATCTTCATGACATGCCTCCGCCTTGCAGATTGTGGAAAGCGCCACCGACGCCGTTATTGTGGATCTGCACAAAGTAGGTGGCATTGCCGTTGTTCTCTTTGCGCTTGCCTTGCTGGTCTGCCATGTGCACCGCGCCCTGGTTGGGCGCCTTCACGTCGGCCGAGGCAAACTGGGTGCCTTGATCGCCGGGATAGCTGTAGCTCCAGAATGCCGTTTGTCCCGGCGCCAGGAAGGTCAGCGGACCTACATTATTGAAAGCCATAAATTCCTCCGTTGATGAACCTCGCGTGCGGATGCAGCGCGGTAGGTTCATCATAGGGAGCCGCCGTGCGCGCGGTTTGATGTAATCGATGTGTACGCTTAGGTCTGGGCCGCTGTGTGCGCTGACCGTCGCCGTGAAGTTCGGACTGAACTTCGGGCTTTTTTGGCGGGCGGCCCGTTCTGGGCGATAATGCGGCATAGTTCTGCTCTTTCTGGCAGGATGCCGCATTGTTTTCATAGAAAGTCCCCCTCATGTTAAGTTACCGTCACGCCTTTCACGCGGGTAATCACGCTGATGTGCTCAAGCACTTCGTCACCATCCAGTTGCTGCAGTATCTGAACCAGAAAGATACTGCCTACAGCTATATCGATACCCATTCCGGCGCTGGCGTGTACGCGCTGGACGGTACTTTTGCCTCGAAAAATGCCGAGTACGATACCGGTATTGGCCCCCTGTGGGAGCGCACCGATCTGCCGCCGGAGCTGAAGGAATACGTGGATCTGATTCGCGCCATGAATCCGAGCGGCAAGATGCGCTATTACCCCGGCTCGCCGTATATCGCCGATCAGGTGGCGCGCGAGCATGACCGTCTGCGTCTGTTCGAATTGCACCCGGCTGATTCCAAGCTGCTGGCCGATAACTTCCGCAAGCTCGAAGAGCATGCGGCCGAACAGGGCATTCGTCCGACCGTGCGCGGCAAGCGCGTACTGGTGACCCGCGGCGATGGCTTCCAGTCGCTGAAAGCCTTGCTGCCGCCACCATCGCGGCGCGCGCTGGTGCTGATCGATCCGCCCTATGAAGATAAACAGGACTATAAAAAGGTCAAAGATACGCTGGCCGAAGCGCTGGTGCGTTTCCCTGGCGGCACCTATGCGGTCTGGTATCCGCTGCTGCAGCGCATGGAGTCGCGTCAGTTCGCCGATAAGCTGAAACAGTTACAGTGCGGCGAATGGCTGAATGTGGTGCTGACCACCCACACCCCGCAGCCCGATGGTTTCGGCCTGCATAGCAGCGGCATGTTCATCCTGAATCCGCCCTATACGCTGGAGCCTATGCTCAAGCAGGTGATGCCGTATCTGGTGAAGGCGCTGGCGAAAGACAGTGGCGCGCGTTTCACGCTGGAATCCGGTACGCCGACGCCACTGCGTGGCAACGGTATGGCATCGACCCGTACGCCGCGTGCTGCGGCGCCCGGTACCAGCCGCAATGCGCCCCTCAGCGCTGCGCGCAACACGCCGCTCGGTGCGCCACGCAACGCGCCGGCCGGAACCGGTCGTCCGACGGGGCCGGGCGCACCGCGCGCTGGTGGACCCGCCAATGGTCGTCCCGGCGTGGCCCGCCCGGCGACGGATGGACGCAACACTGGACCGCGTCGACCTGTTAATCGACAGAAATAAGTTGTCAGCAATGCATGGTGGGTATAGTCTGAACGTGAGCGGCAGAGCGCCAGAGACGCTCTGCCGTAACTGAACAGGTTACAGAATGGGGTGTGCCCATGATGTTAGCGCCTTCACCCGTAGCGAGCAGTCCGCACGACAACTTCTTTCTGGCACGGCAGCCCATCCTCAACCGGGGACAGCGGCTGGTCGCCTATGAGCTACTGTTCCGCGACGGACGGCTAGCCAACGATGCCTGTGTGACCGATGATGTGCTGGCCACCGCCAGCGTGATCGCCCACGCCTCCGAGCTCGGCATGGGGCAGGTGGTCGGTGATCAGATGGCCTTCGTCAATGTCGATGCCATTGGGCTGATGAGCGATTTCATCCGCTTCCTGCCACCCGATAAAGTCATCCTCGAAATTCTGGAAACCGTGCAGGCCACACCGGAATTGCTGGAGCGGATAGGTGAGCTGAAACGGGCTGGCTTCCGCTTTGCGCTCGATGACGTGATCAGCCAGTCCGACGACGTACAGAAGCTCCAGCATCTGTGCGATGTGATCAAGATCGATATCCACGAAATGGGGCCGGACCAGTTGCCGGCACTGGCGCGCCAGTTCAAGAATCCGCGCCAGAAGCTATTGGCGGAAAAAGTCGAGACCTTCGACGAATTCCAGCAATGTATGGATCTCGGCTTCGAGTACTTCCAGGGCTATTACTTCGCCCGTCCCATGATCCTCAGCGGTAAAAAGATTTCACCGTCCCAGCGCAGCGTGCTGCATCTGCTCGATCTGCTCAATAACGACGCTGCCAGCGAGGAAATCGAACGCAGCGTTAAGCATGATGCGCTGATCACGCTCAATCTGCTCAGGCTGGTGAATACCCCGGCGGTCGGGGCACGCTGTCGCGTCAACTCGGTAGGACACGCGCTGATGGTACTGGGGCGGCGCCAGTTCAAGCGCTGGCTGCAGATCCTGCTATACGTGAAGAACGGGGCGATTCAGGAATTTACTTCCCCCTTGCTGCAACTGGCCACCACACGCGGTAAAACGCTGGAACTGATGGTCGAACACCTGCGCCCGGGGCAGCGGGTCAATGCCGACATCGGTTTTACGGTGGGGGTGATGTCGCTGATGGACACGCTGTTCTCGATGCACATGAGTGATGTGCTCGATAGCGTGCACGTGCTGGAAGAGGTGCGCACGGCATTGCTGTACCGGGCAGGCGATTATGGCGGCATGCTGAGCCTGATCGAGCAGATCGAACAGGGGCGCGATGGCCGGCATCTGGCGCAGCGTCTGCATGAGCTCAGCCTGACGCCGGCGGCGCTGTACGCGATCCAGCTGGCCGCCATCGAATGGGTGAGTGACTACACGCGCGGCATCTGAGTGGCGCCAGCCCGCATGCCGGGGCGATCGGGCTGGCGCAATTCCACGACTACTGTCCCAGCAGCAGGAACACGGTGGGTTTTTTGTGGAAGTCGGGCGCCGCTGCGCTTTTCCACTTGGCGGCCGTCATCGTGCGGATGGTTTCGCTAGGCAGGCTCAGATCGGTTGCGACACAGATCAGCGTAGCCGGTGCACAGGCTGCACTCAGTGCTTCCAGCATGGCGCCATTACGGTAGGGTGTTTCGATAAACAGCTGAGTCTGCTTTTCCTTGCGTGAACGCAGTTCCAGTTCCTTGATGCGGCTGCTACGCTGCGCCGCGTCGGTGGGCAAATAGCCGTTGAAGGCGAAGCTTTGGCCGTTCAGGCCACTAGCCATCACAGCCAGCAGCAGCGACGACGGACCCACCAGTGGACGCACGGGGATGCCGATCTGGTGTGCCAGACGCACCAGATCGGCGCCGGGATCGGCCACGGCCGGCACGCCGGCCTCCGACACCAGTCCACCATCCTGACCGGCCAGCAGTGGCGCCAGCAGGCCAGCCAGTGCGCTGGCGGGGGTGTTGACGTTGAGTTCGGAAATCTGGATTTCCTGCAGCGGCTTGGCGAGCGGATGGCGCGCATGTACCAGTTTCAGGAAGGCGCGTGCCGTTTTGGCATTTTCAGCGACGAAATAATCGAGGCGGGAGGTTAGCTCCTGCACCTGTTCAGGGAGTACCGAGCTGAGGGTTTCGGTGTCGCCCAGGGTGTTCGGGATGAGAAAGAGGGTACCGGTCATAGTGTTCATTCAAGATTAAAAAAGGGCATGCCGACCTTGCGCAGCATGCCGGTCAGGGCGATTAAGGGCAGGCCGGTGAGGGCGGTCGGATCATCACTATCGATGCGTTCGAGGATGGCAATGCCCAGACCTTCGTTCTTGGCGCTGCCGGCGCAGTCATACGGCTGTTCGATGCGCAGATAGGCGTCCAGTTCGGCGTCCGGCAGGTCGCGGAAGCGCACGTGGGCGCGGATTTCATCGAGTTGGTGGCTGCCGTCGCGGCCATCCCACAGGCATAGCGCGGTATGGAACACCACGGTGCGGCCACGCATTTGTTGCAATTGTGCTAAAGCGCGGGCGTGGTCGCCCGGCTTGCCGATCTGGGCGCCGTCCAGCGTGGCCACCTGATCCGAGCCGATCACCAGACAGCCGGGCAGGCGCGCCGCCACCGCGGCCGCTTTCTCGCGTGCCAGTCGTAGTGCGGTAGCGTCCGGGCTTTCACCAGCTAGCGGCGTTTCATCGATGTCCGGCAGCGCCACTTCGAAGGGGAGGCGCAGGCGGCTCAGCAATTCTTTGCGGTAGCTGGAACTGGAGGCGAGGATTAAACGGGGTAAGGGTAAACTTGTGGTCATGAGGGGAATGTTATATGCTCTGTCGCCGGCCGCGTAATGGGCCCAGAATGGTCCCGGAATCGAGAAATTACGCTTAGGCTTTGACGAACGACTGAAAACCCTGCTATTATCGCAGGTTTTCCGGGGAAAATTTCTGTAATGAATGCTATTGTGATCGACGCTTTTGAATTTTGTCGGAGCAACGGCAGCCAGCAAGGCGTGACGCCTGTTGCCGAAATGACCCGTTTAGCCAAGGAATGTGCGGATCAGTCCGGCACGATTACCTGGCGTGCCGTAGGTGCCACGAGCAAGATGGGCTTCCCACAGATAACGCTGTCCGTTGCCGGTTCCGTGCAACTGGTTTGCCAGCGCTGCCTGACGCCTTATGCGCACACCATTGATTCGGCGACGCTGCTGATGCTCGGTAAAGATGACGAGCAAGCAGATGAAATCGAAGCAATGCTAGATGATGAGACGATCGATGTGATCGTCGGTAGCCGCAGCATGGAGCTGATGGATATGGTGGAAGACGAAGCGTTGCTGGCCTTGCCGCATACGCCGAAGCATGCAGTCTGCCCCGATGCCGCTCTGCTGGACAAGGCAAAAAGCGCGAAATTGTCGCCTTTCGAAGCCCTCAAGGGCCTGACCCCGAATAAGTAGTGTTGTAAAGAACGTGTCAAACGCGTGTTGTAGTCGAGTATGGCAAGTTAGCAGTGAACCGTAGTAAAGCAATACACTAATGCCTGCAAGAAATTTTGCTGGTAGGATACTCGATTCGCATGTATTTGCTGGTCGAATGTGTTAAAATTTTAGAACTTAGTATTAGGAGTCATTAACATGGCAGTTCAACAGAACAAGAAGTCCCCTTCGAAGCGCGGTATGCACCGTTCGCACGATTTCCTGGTTGCTCCACAACTGGGTATCGAGCCTACCACCGGTGAAACCCACCTGCGTCACCATATCAGCCCTAACGGCTTCTATCGTGGTCGTAAAGTCCTGAAAACCAAAAACGACGAGTAATCGACGCTTTTGCTGGACTCAGAAATAGGCGGTGCTACGTGTATAAGGCGCGCAGCATCGCTTTTTCTTTATCTTCGGCTGCAATTGTCTTTGCACACCGTCATTTTGAAACGCGTAGACCTGGAGTTGATTGGTCCGCCGCTTGCCGCAGCTTGTCCCACCGGGGCTGGAGCGTGGTACTGAATCAATACAAATGACCATCAAAATTTCTATCGACTGCATGGGCGGCGACCACGGTCCATCGGTCACGATTCCCGCAGCAATTTCCTTCCTCAAGCAGCACGCAGATGCCGAACTGGTACTGGTCGGTCTGGAAGAGGTGCTTCGCGCCGAATTGAAAAAGCATCACGCCGAGGCCCAGCCGCGTCTGAGCATCGTGCACGCCTCCGAACAGGTGGCCATGGATGATCCGCTGGAAGTCGCCTTACGCCGCAAGAAGGATTCTTCGATGCGCGTGGCGATCGAACAAGTTAAAGACGGCAAGACGCAAGCCTGCGTTTCGGCCGGCAATACCGGCGCGCTGATGGCCGTGGCGCGCTATGTCCTGAAGACTATGACGGGTGTTGACCGTCCTGCGATCTGCAGCATCATGCCCAACCAGAAGGGCGGTCCGACCTATATGCTGGACCTTGGCGCCAACGTCGATTGCGAACCGCATCACCTGCACCAGTTCGCTATCATGGGTTCGGTGATGGTGTCGGCCATGGAAAACATTGCCCGTCCAACGCTCGGTCTGCTCAACGTGGGCACCGAGGACATCAAGGGTAACGACGTGGTCAAAGCTACCAGCAAACTGCTGCAGGCCGATCACGAGCGCGGTGCGCTGAACTTCTACGGCAACGTGGAAGGCAATGATATTTTCAAAGGCACCACCGATCTGGTGGTGTGCGATGGCTTTACCGGTAATGTCACGCTGAAGGCTGTCGAAGGTGTGGCGCGCTTCTTTGCCGATACGGTGAAGTCGGAATTCACCCGTAATCCGCTGACCATGCTGAGCGCTCTGCTCGGCCGCGGTGCACTGAATAACATTAAAAAACGCCTCTCGCCGTCGCGCTACAATGGCGCCAGTCTGCTGGGTTTGCGCGGTCTGGTGTTCAAGAGCCATGGCGGTGCGGATGCCTATTCGTTTGAATGGGCAATCCAGCGCGCGTATGATGCTGCCAAAAATGATGTGTTGCCGCATATCTCGACGCTGATTACCGAGCTGATGCCGCGCAACGCCGAGGCGCCGGAAATGCCGGCGGCAACGAACTAATTAGTGGACGACAGAAGGGCATGACTTTGTATAGCAAAATTATTGGCACCGGCAGCTATCTGCCGGCAAAGCGTGTGACCAACCAGCAACTGGCGGATCAGCTCGCAGAGCAGGGTATTGAAACTTCGGACGAGTGGATCGTTAGCCGTAGTGGTATTTCGGCGCGTCACTTCGCCGAGCCTGAGCAGAAATCCTCGGATCTGGCGGTGATCGCTGCCCAGCGCGCGCTGGAGATGGCGCAACTGCAGCCCAACGACATCGACCTGATCATTCTGGCCAGTTCGACGCCGGATTATTTCGGTAGCTTCCCTAGCACCGCCTGCATCGTGCAGAAAAAACTCGGTATGACCAATCACGGCGCCGCTGTCGATGTGCAGGCAGTGTGCTCGGGCTTCGTGTATGCCGTCTCGACGGCTGACGCGTTCATTCGCGCCGGCGTGCACAAAAATGTGCTGGTAATTGGCGCCGAAGTGTTTTCGCGCATCCTCGATTTCAAAGACCGCACCACCTGCGTGCTGTTCGGTGATGGTGCTGGCGCCATTGTGCTGACCGGTTCGGAAGAGCCGGGCGTGCTGGCCACCAAGCTGCATGCTGACGGCCGCCATTCGGACATCCTGAGCGTGCCAGGTGCCCCTGACGGTGGTGCGCTGGCTGGTAGTGCTTTCCTGCATATGGATGGGCCGGCAGTATTCAAGCTGGCCGTATCGGTACTGGAGAAAGTGGCCCACGAAGCGCTTGAGCAGGCGAATATGAGCTCCGAGCAGATCGACTGGCTGGTGCCACATCAAGCCAATATCCGCATCATGAGCAGCACTGCCAAGAAACTCGGCCTGCCAGCAGAAAAAATGGTGGTAACCGTTGATCAGCATGGCAATACCTCGGCAGCTTCGATTCCGCTGGCGCTGGACGTCGCCGTACGCGATGGCCGCATCAAGAAAGACCAGACCGTCATGATGGAGGGTGTGGGTGGCGGGTTTACCTGGGGGGCAGTCCTGGTGAAGATGAATGGGTTGCCTGATGTTCGCCAGGACTTGGTGAAGATGAATGGGTTGCCTGATGTTCGCCAGGACTTGGTGAAGATGAATGGTTTGCCGGAGCAGGGCGATTTTAAGGCTGCACTTTAGGTCTTGAATTAGAATTAGAGTTCTAACGAACTCGGCTGTCATGCCGGGCACATCCCGGCATGCTAGCGTAGCGACTCACATTATCAGATGGATCACGTATGACTAAATTTGCTTTTGTTTTTCCTGGTCAAGGTTCGCAGGCTATCGCCATGATGGAAGGCTTTGCCGGTAATCCGGTGGTGGCACAAACCATCGCCGAAGCGTCCGATGCGCTGAACTACGATCTGGGCAAACTGATGGCCGAAGGCCCGAAGGAAGAGCTCGATCTGACCACCAATACCCAGCCCGTGATGCTGACGGCAGCCGTGGCCGTGTACCGCGCCTGGCTGGCAGCCGGTGGTCCGCTGCCAGCACTGGTGGCCGGTCACAGTCTCGGTGAATACTCGGCACTGGTGGCTGCCGGTGTGATTTCGTTCAAGGATGCCGTACCACTGGTGCGTTTCCGCGCGCAAGCCATGCAGGAAGCTGTGCCGGTCGGACAGGGCACCATGGCCGTGGTACTGGGCCTGAGCGATGATGAGGTTCGTGCCGCCTGCAGCGAAGCGGCCGAAGCCGGGGTGGTGGAAGCGGTGAACTTCAACGCGCCAGCACAGGTGGTGATTGCCGGCGCCACGGCAGCCGTCGAGCGTGCCTGCGAACTGGCCAAAGCCAAAGGCGCCAAGCGCGCTATGAAGCTGCCGGTATCGGCACCGTTCCACTCGTCGCTGCTCAAGCCGGCGTCGGATCGTTTGCGTGACTACATGGCGGACCTGACGTTTGCCGTGCCGCAGATCGCCCTGATCAACAACGTCGATGTGGCGGTGCTGACTGATCCTGCGGCCATCAAGGATGCGCTGGTACGTCAGGCGGCAGCGCCGGTACGCTGGGTGGAAACCATGCAGCAAGTGGCAGCCTCGGGCATTACCAATGTGATCGAATGTGGCCCCGGCAAAGTGCTGATGGGACTGACCAAGCGTATCGATGCCACGCTGGTGGGCGACGCCATCACCGATCAGGCATCGCTGGAACGCGTACTGACCTTGCTCAAGTAAGCAAGCAGGTCTTCAGGCACACTCCCTACACGTTAAAGGAAACACATGAATTTAGTAAATCAAGTTGCACTGGTGACTGGCGCTTCGCGCGGCATCGGTAAAGCCATTGCGCTGGAACTGGCGCGTCAGGGTGCGCGCGTGATCGGTACCGCCACCACCGAAGCGGGTGCTGAAGCGATCTCCGCCTATCTGGCCGAGATTGGCGCCGAGGCGGGCAAAGGGCTGGTACTGAATGTGACCGATGCCGAACGTTGCAGCGGTCTGATCGACGAGATCAGCAAGACCTATGGCGCGGTGAGCATTCTGGTGAATAACGCCGGCATCACCCAGGATCAACTGGCGATGCGCATGAAGGATGAAGAGTGGGATCAGGTGATCGCCACCAATCTGAGCGCCGTTGGCCGTCTGTCGCGCGGCGTGCTGCGCGGCATGATGAAAGCCAAAGCTGGCCGCATCATCAACATCACCTCGGTGGTGGCCTCGTCCGGCAATCCGGGCCAGATGAACTACGCAGCGGCCAAGGCCGGTGTGGAGGGCATGGGCCGTGCGCTGGCGCGTGAAATCGGCAGCCGCAACATTACCGTCAACAGCGTCGCTCCGGGCTTCATCGATACCGATATGACCAAAGGTCTGGGCGATGATCAGCACGCAGCGCTGCTGACGCAGATTCCGCTGGGCCGTCTGGGCAAACCGGAAGACATCGCTGCGGCGGTGGCTTTCCTGGCCTCGCCACAGGCTGCCTATATTACCGGTACTACCCTGCACGTGAATGGCGGGATGTATATGAATTGATGTGTTCCGGTGAGAAAAACTCACCGGTTCCCGTCTTTTAGCAGTGTTTTCGGCTGATTTAGCAGCAGACGCCGAAAATCGTTTTTAGGTGCGCAAACCTGATAAAATGCGCGCTTTCCGTAACAAACATATTGGAGCCATAACATGTCGGATATCGAACAACGCGTTAAGAAAATCGTCGCTGAACAACTGGGCGTCGCTGAAGCAGACATCAAGATCGAATCTTCCTTCGTTGACGATCTCGGCGCTGACTCGCTGGACACCGTAGAGCTGGTAATGGCTCTGGAAGACGAATTCGAAATGGAAATCCCTGACGAACAAGCTGAAAAGATCACCACCGTTCAGCAAGCGATCGACTACGCTACTGCCCACGTCAAGGCCTAATTCTGCCCGATCGACTCTAGGAGACTCGCTTGAGAGGTTCTAAAAACCGTCGTGTTGTCGTGACCGGCCTCGGCTGCGTAACCCCGGTGGGCAATACCGTTGCCGACACCTGGGCTGCTATCACCGAGGGTAAGTCGGGGATCGCCAACATCACCAAGTTTGATGCGCAAGCTTTCACCACCAAGTTCGCCGGTGAAGTCAAAGGCTTCAATATCGAGGATTACATCCCCGCTAAAGAAGCGCGCCACATGGATGCATTTATCCATTTCGGCATGGCTGCTGGCATGCAGTCGGTGCAAGATTCCGGGCTGGTCGTAACCGAAGAGAACGCTGATCGTATCGGCGTGATGATCGGTTCCGGTATCGGCGGCTTGCCGCTGATCGAAGAAACCAAGCAAGACTACGATAAGCGCGGTCCGCGCCGTATCTCGCCGTTCTTCGTGCCTGCTTCGATCATCAACATGATCTCGGGCAACCTGTCGATTCAGTACGGCATGCGTGGTCCCAACCTGTCGATCGTGACGGCCTGCACCACGGGTCTGCACTGCATCGGTATGGCGGCGCGCCTGATCGAATACGGCGATGCCGACGTGATGGTGGCCGGTGGTGCGGAATCGACCGTATCGCCGCTGGGTCTGGGCGGTTTCGCCTCGGCCCGTGCCCTGTCTACCCGCAACGATGATCCAGCGACTGCTTCCCGTCCATGGGATGCGGATCGTGACGGTTTCGTGCTGGGCGAAGGCGCTGGTGTGATGGTGCTGGAAGAGTACGAGCACGCCAAAGCGCGCGGCGCCAAAATCTACGCGGAGCTGCTGGGCTTCGGCATGAGTGCCGATGCTTACCACATGACTTCGCCTCTGGAAGATGGTAGCGGCGGCAGCAAGTCCGTGATTGCTGCGCTGGCGCATGCCGGCGTCAATCCGGATCAGGTGCAGTACCTGAATGCGCACGGCACCTCGACCCCGCTGGGCGATCTGGCCGAAGTGCAGGGCATCAAGCGTACCTTCGGTGCGCACGCTAAAAACATGGTGATCAATTCGACCAAGTCGATGACTGGTCACCTGCTGGGCGGTGCCGGTGGTCTGGAAGCAGTGTTTACGGTGTTGGCAGTACACCATCAGGTGTCGCCACCGACCATCAACATCTTCAACCAGGATCCGGCCTGCGATCTGGACTTCTGCGCCAATGTGGCCCGTCCGATGAAGATCGAGTATGCAGTGAAAAACTCGTTCGGCTTCGGTGGTACCAACGGCAGTCTGGTATTCGGCAAACTGTAATCCCCGGTTCGGCTCCAGGTCCGAACTAAATAGCGCCCACCCTGTCTATGCAGGGTGGGCGTAAATTCGCTTCCGGCATTCGCTGGCAGCCGAATTGCCCGGCTCTCTAGCCGGCGCTTCTGATGATTTTTCCTCTCCTGTGGTACTGCTGCCATGTCGATCGCGGCTTGCGTCCTGCTTCGTCCATCCCGCACGCTGCGCGTGTTACGGGCTGGCTATGGCTGTGCGGTGCTGCTGTCAGGGTTGTTCTATCCCGACTGGGCTGCCGTGTGCCTGGTGCTGGCACTGATGGCGCGTGCCACGGCGCCGCAAGCCTTACGCCGGATTGACATATCCGCTGGCGGCGCGTGGCGCCTGACGGTATATCAGATGTCTGCCCGGATACCTGCGCAACAGGCCTGGCTAGAGCCTGCGCAGAGGTTGGCGCCAGGCGCGCCGCCAGTGTGCGTTACGACACGGATGGTGGAGCCGGCGCCGGTGCATTATCTGCAGGCGGGAACGCTGCTGTGGCCTAGCCTGATGTGCTTGCAACTGAGGGCGCAGGATGGCCGTCAGCGATGTCTGCTGGTGCTGCCCGATAGCGTGAGCGGCGCAGACTGGCGGGCCCTGATGCTTGCAAGCCGTGCGCTTGCTACGCGCAGTGAAATAAAGCTGCGGACACTGTGAACTTCTTGCAGCGCGCAAACTCTATAGCTTAGAAGCGAGTTGCGTAGCGCTGCAGGCCACCGAGGGATGCAGGAGTGACGACAGAACGCGAGTGCGACGAGGTGCTGGTAGAGCGGGTGCGGGACGGTGACAAGCAGGCCTTCGAAGTGCTGGTAGCGAAATACCAGCGACGGCTGATGCGTCTCTTATCGCGTTTGCTGCACGACCAGACCGAAGCCGAAGATGTGGTGCAGGAGACCTTTATTAAAGCCTATCGCGCCTTGCGGCACTTTCGCGGCGAGTCAGCTTTTTATACGTGGTTGTATCGCATTGGCATTAACACGGCGAAGAACTTTCTGGCCACTCAGGGGCGCCGTACCCCCACGTCTACTGAAATCGACGCCGAGCAGGCCGAGACCTTTGCCGATTGCGAGCAGTTGCACGATATGAACACGCCAGAATCCCTGCTCGCGAGCAAGCAGATTGCCCAGACCGTCAATGCCGCCATGGATGCTTTGCCACTCGACTTGCGCACTGCCATCGCGCTGCGCGAGATCGAAGGGCTCAGCTATGAAGAGATTTCCGCCGTCATGGCTTGCCCGATCGGGACGGTGCGCAGCCGCATCTTCCGGGCGCGTGAAGTGATCGCCGACAAATTGCGCCCCATGCTGGACATGCCGGTTGACAAGCGCTGGTAAGGCAGCAATCATGGCGCTGGAATTTGGCGCCTGGAAATGCTGCAGGTAGAGGCGGATGAGCTTGTTTTTCACATGGCAGATTGCGTAATGGATATTCCGACCCGGATGCATGAACACCTCTCGGCGCTGGCCGATGGCGAACTGGCTGATAGTGAACGCGAACTGGCGCTGGCCGCGCTGGCTACGCCGGCAGGGCAGCGACGCTGGCAGGCCTACCATGTGACGCGTGCCGCACTGCGTGCCGAAGCCGTGCCCGAGCCTGCAGCGACCGAGCTGAGCGCTCGGCTGGCGGCCCGGCTGGCGCTTGAGCCAGCGTATAGCCGGCAGGGATGTGCCGCAAATGCCGAGGCGGATGCGAGCGCAAGCTGTTCCGCTGCACCGACGCTATCCTGAAGCGTGCTGTACGGTTCTGCAGATTTTCGCTTACCATAGGCAGGCTGGGTCTGACGCCCCGCCAACCTCGCCGGGTCCCGCAGGATTATCCCACGTGCTGCGCGCTGCCTTGCTCATGTCATGCTTGCTGACGTGAAGAGCAGGGGCGCGCAGTGCAGCTTCGCAAACTGATAGAGACAATCGCCCTCATGAAAAAACAGTTCTTCGCACAACGTAGTTCCCTGGCGGCGCTGACGCTAGGTGCCTGTATCTGGTGTTTGCCCGCCGTGTCCGGCATGACGCCGGCGCTGGCTGGTGCCGCCGTCAGCGGTGCGCTGCAGGGTTTGCCGAACTTCGCCGACCTGGTCGATCAGGTCGGACCTGCCGTGGTGAATATCCGCACCACCGAGCGCATCAAGGCGGCACGCCAGGGCGGCGAAGGGCAGCCCAGTGAAGAAGAATTGCAGGAATTTATGCGCCGCTTCTTTGGCGGTGCGCTGCCGCAACCGGGCGGCAAGGGCATGCCCCGTGGCCGCCGTCAGGCGCCGTCCGACGAGCCGGTGCAGCGTGGCGTGGGTTCGGGCTTCATCCTGAGTGCCGATGGCTATGTGATGACCAACGCTCATGTGATCGATGGGGCCGATGAAGTGTTCGTGACCCTGACGGACAAGCGCGAATTCAAGGCGCAGGTGCTGGGCGCGGATGCGAATACCGATGTGGCCTTGTTGAAAATTGACGGACAGAAGCTGCCGTTTCTAACGCTTGGGGTGTCGGACAAGATCCGCGTCGGGGAATGGGTGATTGCGATCGGTTCGCCTTTCAATCTGGAAAACACGGTCACGGCAGGCATCATTTCAGCCAAACAGCGCGACACGGGCGACTATCTGACCATGATCCAGAGCGATGTGGCGGTCAATCCCGGCAATTCCGGTGGTCCGCTGATCAATATGCGCGGCGAAGTGATCGGCATCAATTCGCAGATCGCCACCCTGTCGGGCGGCTATAACGGTATTTCGTTTGCCGTGCCGATCGACGAAGCAATCCGCGTATCCGAGCAGCTCAAAAAGCAGGGCAAGGTCACGCGCGGCCGGATCGGCGTCAAAATTGCCGAGGTCAGCAAAGACGTGGCGGAATCGCTGGGGCTGAAGGGTGCGCAGGGCGCGCTGGTGTCGCAAGTGGAAGCGGCCAGTCCGGCCGACAAGGCGGGCCTGAAACCGGGCGATATCATCCTCAAATTCAATGGCACGCCGATTAACCGTTCCAGTGATCTGCCACGACTGGTAGGTAGCGCCGTGCTGGGCGGCAAACAGACGGTGAGCGTGTGGCGTCAGGGCCAGCAACTCGAGCTGCCGATTGCGGTGGCCGATCTGGATGGCGACAAGCTGGCTCAGGGGGCGGCCGGGCAGGGCAAGGGCAAGGGGGCTAAGCAGGTCCCCGATATGGCGGCGGCGAATGTGCTGGGCCTGCGGGTAAGCGACCTGAGCGCCGAGCAGAAGCGCACGCTGAATGTGACGGGTGGTGTGCTGGTGCAGTCGGCCGAGGGCGCAGCGGAGGCCGCCGGGGTGGAAGTGGGCGATCTGTTGTTGCAGGTGAATAACACGGAAATCCGTGATGCGCGCCAGTTCAACGGCGTGGTTGCCAAGCTGGACGCCAAAAAGCCCGCCGTGCTGCTGGTGCGACGTGACGAGTTATCGCAATTTCTTTCCCTGCGCCCCAGCGCTCACTAAGGAGATGGCCCCGTCGGTCCGCGACGGACGGGGAGTCAGCTATGCATTTCACTCTGTATTCCCGTAGTTATTGTCATTTATGTCAGGACATGCTCGATGCCCTGATGCGCCTGCAATCGCCCGGGCAGCCGATCACGGTCGACGTGATCGATGTAGACCACGATCCCGCCCTGGTGGCCCGTTTTGACGAGCTGGTGCCGGTACTGTTCGCCGATCTGGCCCAGCCCGAGTTGTGTCATTATTTCCTGGATGAAGCAAAAGTCCGCGAATTGCTGGCGCGCTACTGAAGAAATAGGCAGTTTTGCGCCTGTTTGTGGGGCATGGCCAGCATTTTGCCGCGCAAAGTCGGGCTTTCCCCTCTGAAATCCGGTAAAATGCGCGGGTAGCTGACGATTAGCGTTGACGTTTAGCTCTGACGTTAAGCAGAGTCCAGCTGTGATAAGGCGCTCGCCAGGGCATACCGCCCCGCTCGGAGCGCTTTTTTTGTATTGCGCGCCGCGTAAGCGCCCGCGCCTGCCGTTTCGAACCCGTTTTTAACTATCTGTTAATGAATAACATACGCAATTTCTCCATCATCGCCCACATCGACCACGGTAAATCCACCCTGGCCGACCGCATCATTCAATTGTGCGGGGGGCTGTCCGAACGCGAGATGGAGTCGCAAGTGCTCGATTCGATGGATCTGGAGCGCGAACGCGGCATCACCATCAAAGCCCAGACCGCAGCGCTGCATTACAAGGCGCGCGACGGGGTGGTGTACAACCTGAACCTGATCGATACGCCGGGCCACGTCGACTTTTCCTACGAAGTATCGCGCTCGCTGTCGGCCTGCGAAGGCGCGCTGCTGGTGGTGGACGCTTCGCAAGGCGTGGAAGCCCAGACCGTGGCCAACTGCTATACCGCGCTGGACCTGGGCGTGGAAGTGGTGCCGGTGCTGAACAAGATCGACTTGCCGAATGCCGACCCACCGACCGCGATTGCCGAAATCGAAGACGTGATCGGCATCGAAGCCGGTGATGCCGTGCATTGCTCGGCCAAGACCGGTCTGGGTGTGGAAGATGTGCTGGAATCGATCATTGCCCGCGTACCGGCACCGAAGGGTGATCCGGATGCACCGCTGCAGGCGCTGATCGTCGACTCGTGGTACGACCCGTATGTGGGCGTGGTGATGCTGGTGCGGGTGGTCAACGGCACCCTGAAACCGAAAGACAAGATTCGCCTGATGGCGACCGACTCGGTACAGCTGGTGGAAGATATCGGCGTGTTCGCACCGCGCTCGGTGTCGCTGCCGCAACTCTCGGCTGGTCAGGTAGGCTTCATCATTGCCGGTATCAAGGAACTGAAAGCGGCCAAAGTGGGGGATACCGTAACGCTGGTGTCGCGTCCCGCCGCGGAACCACTGCCGGGCTTCAAGGAAGTCCAGCCACAGGTGTTTGCCGGTCTGTTCCCCGTCGAAGCCAACCAGTACGACGCGCTGCGCGACTCGCTGGAAAAACTGAAACTGAACGATGCTGCGCTGATGTACGAGCCGGAAGTGTCGCAAGCGCTGGGCTTCGGCTTCCGCTGCGGCTTCCTCGGCCTGCTGCACATGGAAATCGTGCAGGAACGTCTGGAACGCGAATTCGATATGGACCTGATCACCACGGCACCGACCGTGGTGTATGAAGTGGTGATGCGCGATAACAGCATCATCAAGGTCGACAATCCGTCGAAGATGCCGGAACCGACCAAGATCAACGAGATCCGCGAACCGATCGTGACCGTCAATCTGTACATGCCGCAGGAGTATGTCGGTTCGGTGATCACGCTGTGTATCGGCAAGCGCGGGGTCCAGATGGACATGAGCTATCACGGCCGTCAGGTCAAGCTGGTCTACGAAATGCCGATGGGCGAGATCGTGCTGGACTTCTTTGATAAGCTGAAGTCGACCTCGCGCGGTTACGCGTCGATGGACTACGAATTCAAGGAATACCGTGCCTCCGACGTGGTCAAAGTCGACATGCTGATCAACGGCGAAAAAGTCGATGCGCTGGCGATCATTGTGCACCGTTCCAACTCGGCCTACCGTGGCCGTCAGGTCGCTGCCAAGATGCGCGAGCTGATCCCGCGCCAGATGTTTGACGTGGCGATCCAGGCTGCCATCGGCGTCAACGTGATTTCGCGTGAAAACGTCAAAGCACTGCGTAAGAACGTGCTGGCCAAGTGCTACGGCGGTGACGTTAGCCGTAAGAAGAAACTGCTGGAGAAGCAGAAGGCCGGTAAGAAACGCATGAAGCAAGTGGGCTCGGTGGAGATTCCCCAAGAAGCCTTCCTGGCAATTTTACAAGTGGACGATAAATGAACCTGCAAGTAATTCTGGGCAATTTCGCGTTAATTCTGTTCGTGCTGATGGTGGTGACGGGCATCATCTGGTTCCTCGATGTGTTCCATCTGGCCAAGCAGCGCCGCGCTGCGGCCGACCGAGCACTGGCCGAGTACGACGCCCGCAACGCCAAGCTGACCGCTGATGGCATCAAGCTCGACAACCAGAACAACCGTGCCGCGATCGAAGTCGGTCTGCTGCGCCAGCCGGTCTGGATCGAGTACTCGGGCAGTTTCTTCCCGGTGATTGCGCTGGTGTTCTGCCTGCGCTCTTTCCTGTATGAACCGTTCAAGATTCCGTCTTCGTCGATGGTGCCGACCCTGCTGGTAGGCGACCTGATTCTGGTGAATAAATTCACCTACGGGATCCGTCTGCCGGTGCTGAACCAGAAAGTGCTGCAGATTAATGATCCGCAGCGCGGCGATGTGATGGTGTTCAAGTATCCGCAAGACATGAGTCAGGATTACATCAAGCGCGTGATCGGTGTGCCTGGTGATAAAATCACCTATGAAAACAAGCGCTTAACGGTGAATGGCGTGGCCGTCGAGTACACCGCGCTGGACGACTATCTGGACGATGAACATCTGGTCTACAACAAACAGTTCACTGAAAAGCTGACGGGCGTACACCACCGGATTCTGAACAATGAAGCGGCGCCTACCCTGAATCTGGAAGGCGTCAAGCAGTTCCCGCACAGCGAGAATTGCACCTACCGTTACGAAGGCTTTACCTGTGTAGTGCCAGCGGGCAATTACTTCATGATGGGCGATAACCGCGACAATAGTGCCGATAGCCGCTACTGGGGCTTTGTGCCGGACAAGAACATCGTCGGCAAGGCTTTCTTCGTCTGGCTCAATCTGGGTAACTGGCGTCGGATTGGCAGCATCCATTAAATCGTCAGCACAGCGCAGCGAAAGGAACGGCGATGCGGACAGTTAAGCAAACACAGCAGGGCGTGACACTGGTTGGGCTGATCGTGGTGCTGGCTGTGCTGGGCTGTCTCGGCGTGCTGGCCCTGAAGGTGGTGCCCACCTATACGGAATACCGCGCCATCCAGAATGCCATCGTCAACGCGAAAGCGGGCGGTGGCACGGTGCTGCAGATGCAGCGTGCTTTCGATGCCAGCGCCACGGTCGGCTATATCACCGCGATCAACGGGCGTGATCTGATCATCAGTCGCGAGCAGGGCGAAACGGAAATCAGTTTTGCCTACGAAAAGAAAATTCCGCTGATCGGGCCAGCCAGCCTGTTGCTGGAATACCAGGGTACGACGGCGAAAAATGGCATGCCGCCAGCCGACCATTCAACTGCGCAGTAAGGCAATCCGAGCGCACAATCTCATAGCACAATCGAATAATGAATCTCTCTTTACTGCAAAACCGCTTAGGCTATACGTTCCAGGATGCTGGCCTGTTGCAGCAAGCCTTGACGCACCGTAGCCATAGCAGCTTGCATAATGAGCGACTGGAGTTTCTGGGCGACTCGGTACTCAACTGCGTGGTCGCTTCGATCCTGTACGAACGCTATACCAGCATCGATGAAGGGGATCTGTCGCGCCTGCGTGCCAATCTCGTAAAGCAGCAATCGCTGTTCGAAATTGCCCAGAAGCTGGAACTGTCGCAGTTCCTGCGGCTCGGTGAAGGCGAACTGAAATCGGGCGGCTTCCGTCGTCCGTCGATTCTGGCCGATACGCTGGAAGCCCTGCTGGGCGCGATCTTCCTCGATGGCGGCTTCAACCCTGCGCGCGATGTGATCCGCGCCTTCTACATTCCTATCCTCGACTCGGTCGACCCGCAGACGCTGGGTAAGGATGCTAAAACCCTGTTGCAGGAATTCCTGCAAAGTAAAAAAATCTCCCTGCCGCTGTACAACGTCGTCGCCACCCATGGCGCGGCGCACAGTCAGGAATTCGAAATCGAATGCCTGGTGCCGAAACTGGGCATTCAGGTATTTGGCCGCGGCGGTAGCCGTCGTGCCGGTGAACAGGCTGCCGCCAAGCTGGCGCTGGAGGTGGCGGAACAGGCTTTGCTGAAAACCCCCGCCGCAGGCCGCAAGGCCAAGCCGCGTGCCGCCCAGCTCAAGCTGGCCGGTATCGCCACCGTGCAATCGAGCGAACCGTCGACCGCCACACCGGCAGCGCCGTTAGCGGATCAACCGGCGAGCGCGGCTAACAAGTAAAGAGGCAACCATGACTACTGACACCAACACCAGCACTGCAGCCTTCCGTTGCGGCTATATCGCCATCGTGGGCCGCCCGAATGTGGGCAAGTCGACCCTGATGAATACTCTGATCGGCGCCAAGGTCAGCATTACGTCGCGCAAGGCGCAGACCACGCGCCACCGGATTACCGGCATCCAGACCTATGACGATGCGCAACTGATTTATGTCGATACGCCGGGCTTCCAGACCCGTCACGCGAACGCGCTGAACAAGACGCTCAACAAGACCGTTACCAATACCCTGATCTCCTCGGACCTGATTCTGTTCGTGATCGAAGCCGGTACGTTTGGCCCGGCCGACCAGCAGGTGCTGGATCTGCTGCCCGCCGAAGTGCCGGTGCTGCTGGTGATTAACAAGGCCGATCGCGTCAAAGATAAGGCAGTGCTGCTGCCGTTCGCCCAGCAGGTCGCGGCCAAGTTCAATTTCGCCGCCATCGTGCCGGTGTCGGCCAAGCTGCGCTTCCAGCTCGACGGGCTGGAGAAGGAAATCAAACGCTTCCTGCCGGAGAATGCACCGATCTTCGGACCGGACGACATCACCGACCGCAGCGAGAAATTCCTGGCCTCGGAAATCGTGCGCGAAAAACTGTTCCGCTTCGTTGGCGACGAACTGCCTTACACCAGCACGGTACTGATCGAACAGTTCGAGCAGGAAGGCAATCTGCGCCGTGTGTTCGCAGCGATTCTGGTCGAGCGCGACACCCACAAATCGATGATCATCGGTAACAAGGGCGCACGCTTGAAGGAAGTCTCGACGCAAGCGCGTCTGGATATGGAAAAACTGTTCGGTGGCCCCGTGTATCTGGAAATCTGGGTCAAGGTCAAATCCGGCTGGGCCGATAACGAAGCCGGTCTGCGCGCCTACGGTTACGAGTAACAGAGGGACGATGTCCACCATCACGCTTGCTGACGGGACTGCCGGGGAGGACATCACGCCCGTGGCAGACCTGCCGGTGACGCCCGCAGCCGCGCTGCCGGCGGCGCGTGCTGCAGTACCGTCCAGCCTGCCGAAAAAGCCCCGCGCCCCGGCACGCGAGCGCACTGTGGGCACCAAAGTCGCCGGACAACCGGCCTTTGTGCTGCACAGCTATCCCTACAAAGAAACCAGCCTGATCATCGATCTGTTCACGCGCGACTACGGCCGTGTGGCACTGATCGCCAAGGGCGCCAAGCGGCCCCATTCGCAACTGCGCGGCGTGCTGCAAACCTTCCAGCCACTGTCGGCGAGCTGGGTGGGTAAATCCGAATTGCGCACCCTGACTGAGGCCGAGTGGGTAGGCGGCATGCTGCCGCTGGAAAAGACGGCACTGCTGTGTGGCTTCTATCTGAACGAATTACTGGTGAAACTGCTGGCGCGCGATGACGCCCATCCGGCCCTGTTCGACCACTATGTGGCGACGCTCAATCAACTGGCGCACCTTGAGCCGGCGCCTATCGTGCTGCGCAAATTCGAGCGCGCCCTGTTGAAAGAGACCGGGGTGGCGGCCGACCTGACCCGCTGTACCGAAACGCGCCGCAGTGTGCTGGCCGAACAGCTGTACGTGGTCGATCCCGAGCGCGGAGCACGCCCCCAGCGCAGCGCCGATGTATGGCCCAGCGTGACGGGTAAAACCTTGCTCGACATGGAGAGGGAAGACTACCAGGACAGCGCCACGCAGTCCCAGAGTAAGCAATTGATGCGTTTTTTGCTGGCCCACCACCTGGGCGGTGCACCGCTCAACACGCGCCAGATCCTGATCGATCTGCTGCAGTTATGAACACGAAAAAACCCGGATACACCGGAATACTTCTGAATAAACTCGCTAAACGGTATATATCATGAGCTTTCTGCAACCTGTAGGTACCATCATCGACCTCGGCGTGAACATCGATCACGTCGCCACGCTGCGCAATGCGCGCGGCACCCGCTACCCGGATCCGATCCGCGCGGCTTTGCTGGCCGAGCAGGCCGGCGCTGATTGCATCACGCTGCATCTGCGCGAAGACCGCCGCCACATCAAGGACGCCGACGTGATTGCGCTGGCGCCGCAACTGCTGACGCGCATGAATCTGGAAGCGGCCGTGACCCCGGAAATGATCGACTTCGCCTGCCGCATCAAGCCGGCCGACGTCTGTCTGGTACCGGAAAAGCGCACCGAAGTCACCACTGAAGGTGGCCTCGATGTGGTGACCCATTACAAAGCCGTCGAAGCAGCCGTTAAACAGTTGCAGGCGGAGGGCATCCGCGTCAGTCTGTTCATCGACGCCGATGTGGCGCAGATGGATGCCACCGCGGCCATCGGTGCGCCGGTGATCGAGTTGCATACGGGGCGCTATGCCGATACCGAAGGCGCCGCACAACTGGCCGAGCTGGAACGCATTCGCGCCGGCGCCCGCTATGGTGTGGCCAAGGGCCTGAAAGTCAATGCCGGGCACGGTCTGCACTACAGCAATGTCCAGGCGATTGCCGCACTGCCGGAAATCGCCGAACTGAATATCGGTCACGCCATCGTGGCGCATGCGGTGTTCGTTGGCTGGGAAAACGCCGTGCGTGAAATGAAGGCCATCATGCTGGCGACCCGTCTAGGCACCCGCGCATGATCTACGGCATCGGTACCGACATCTGCAAAATCCCCCGTATCGCCGCTTCGCTGGAGCGCTACGGCGACCGCTTCGCGCGCAAGATACTCGGGCCGCAGGAGATGGAGCGTTACCATGCCCGCAAGGCGCAGAATGCCGCGCGCGGGGTGCGTTTTGTGGCCACCCGTTTCGCTGCCAAGGAAGCGTTTTCCAAGGCTATCGGACTAGGGCTGCGGGTACCGATGACGTGGCCGGCGGCGCAGATGCTGAACGCAGCGAGCGGCAAGCCGGTGATCGTGTGCAGCGGCGTGCTGCAGGAATTCATGGAACAGCATAAGCTGTCGGCACAGGTGAGCATCAGCGACGAGGAAGAATATGCCGTCGCATTTGTCATCGTTGAACAAGCCAGTTGAGTGGTGCAATGAGCGAAGTTGAGAGCAGCGCGCCGGAGCCGCGCGCACAGGTTCTGGCCACGGTGGCCAAGCTGCCCAATCTGCCGGGTGTGTACCGCTATTTCGACGCGGAAGACAAGGTGCTGTATGTGGGTAAAGCGCGTGATCTGAAAAAACGCGTGTCGAGCTACTTCCAGAAAAACCTCAGTAGCCCGCGCATCGCCATGATGGTCGAGCGTATCGCACGGCTGGAAACGACGGTCACGCACAGTGAAGCGGAAGCACTGATCCTCGAGAATAATCTGATCAAGGCGCTCAGTCCCCGTTTCAATATTCTGTTCCGCGACGATAAGTCCTATCCCTACCTGAAAATCACCAGCGGCGAAGCGCCGCGCATGGTGTATTACCGCGGCGCGGTGGATCGCAAGAGCCAGTATTTCGGGCCATTCCCCAGCTCGTGGGCGGTCAAGGAATCGATGCAGATTCTGCAGAAGGTATTCCAGCTGCGCACTTGCGAAGACAGCGTGTATTCCAACCGTACCCGACCCTGTCTGCTGAACCAGATCGGCCGTTGCAGCGGCCCTTGCGTGGACCTGATCAGCAAAGAAGATTATCTGGCCGATGTGGCGAATGCTTCGCGCTTTCTGCGCGGGCGCCAGAGCGAGGTAATGGAAGAGCTGGAAAAGAAAATGCACGCCTATGCGGGCGAGCTGAAATTCGAGCAGGCTGCCGGCGTGCGCAACCAGATCCAGTCGCTATCGCGCGTGCTGCACCAGCAAAGCATGGAGACCACCGGCGATGCCGACGTGGATATTCTGGCCGTGTTAGTGCAGGGCGGGCGCGCCTGCGTGAATCTGGCGATGGTGCGTGGTGGCCGCCACCTCGGTGACCGCGCCTACTTCCCGCAGCATATCGGTGATGCGGCCGCGATTGCCGATCAGGCCATCGAGGTGGAAGTGCTGGCGGCGTTTCTAGTCCAGCACTACACCGAGAAGTTCATTCCCGGCACGCTGATCCTGAATATCGAATTCGATCAGCCGGCGTTGATGCTGGCTTTGCAGGAGCAGTGCGGCCACCGTATCCACCTGATTTTCCAGCCGCAGGACCAGCGTCGCAAATGGCTGGAACTGGCACAGAAGGGCGCCGAGATTTCGCTGGCACGCCTGCTATCGGAACAGGGCTCGCAGCAGTCGCGCACCCGCGCACTGGTCGAGGCGCTGTCGCTGGAGCCGGAGGACATCGACATGCTGCGGGTAGAGTGTTTCGACATTTCTCACACGCAGGGCGAAGCCACCCAGGCCTCCTGTGTGGTGTTCCATCACCACCAGATGCAGAACGGCGAGTATCGCCGCTACAACATCAACGACATCACCCCCGGCGACGATTACGCGGCGATGCGTCAGGTGTTGATGCGGCGTTACGAAAAAGTCGCCAATGGTGACGGCGTGATGCCGGACGTGGTGCTGATCGACGGCGGCAAGGGTCAGATCGAAATGGCGCGGCAGGTATTTGTCGAGCTGGGGTTGGACACCAGCCTGATTGTCGGCGTCGCCAAAGGAGAAGGGCGCCGCGTCGGACTGGAGACGCTGATGTTTGTCGATGGCCGTGCGGCACAGGAACTGGGCAAGGAATCGGCGGCGCTGATGCTGGTGGCGCAGATCCGCGACGAAGCGCACCGCTTCGCGATTACCGGCATGCGTGCCAAACGCGCCAAAACCCGCCAGACCTCGCGACTCGAAGAGATCGAGGGAATCGGCGCCAAGCGCCGTCAGCGCCTGCTGGCGCGCTTTGGCGGCCTGCGCGGCGTGGTGGATGCCAGCGTGGACGATCTGAAGCAGGTGGAAGGCATCTCGCAGGCGCTGGCCGAAGAGATCTACCGCCAGTTACATTAAAAGCGGCCTCTAGAGTGTGCTGGTTTAATGTGCGCCAGCAGGGTAGACTAGCGGCGCACTGTATATTTCACAACGGCCTATTTTTTCAGCTTATTTTTTTCAGCTAATTTCCCAGCTCATTTCCCAGCTTATGCCTTTTAATATTCCCATTCTGCTGACCTGGTTGCGCGTAGCGCTGATACCGCTGGTGGTCGGCGTGTACTACCTGCCGACCACGATGCTGCCGGTCGCCGACCAGAACCTGGCCGCCACGCTGGTGTTTATCGTCGCTGCCGTGACCGACTGGTTCGACGGTTTTCTGGCGCGGCGCTGGAACCAGACCTCGGCCTTTGGCGCATTCCTCGATCCGGTCGCAGACAAGCTGATGGTGGCGGGCGCCTTGCTGGTACTGGTGCAGCTCGATCGCGCCAATGCGGTGCTGTCGTTCATTATCATCGGTCGCGAAATCGCCATTTCCGCGCTGCGCGAATGGATGGCGCAGATCGGTGCTTCGAAATCGGTGGCGGTGAGCTCGCTGGGCAAAATCAAAACCACCGCGCAGATGACGGCGATTCCGCTGCTGCTGTACCACGACGTGCTGTGGGGCGCCGTGGATAGTCAGTTCTGGGGCGCACGCCTGCTGGAAGTGGCGGCCGTGCTGACGGTCTGGTCGATGTTCTACTACCTGCGTCTGGCCTGGCCGCTGATCAAGGAAAAATCCGGCCAACTATAAGCAGGGCGAAGTGGGCTGTGGCAGGAGAATCAGCTAAACAATTTTCAATCTTTTTGCTTTGACAAAAAATTGCCATTGACAGCCCGTGTAGTTCCTTTATAATGCTGGCCTGTTGTTGATGACGTCGATGCGGGAGTAGCTCAGTTGGTAGAGCGCAACCTTGCCAAGGTTGAGGTCGAGAGTTCGAGACTCTTCTCCCGCTCCATCGAATCAGAAACAAAAGCACTGGCAGGATTGATCGCCGAGTGCTAAAATGTTGGACTCCAATGCGGGAGTAGCTCAGTTGGTAGAGCGCAACCTTGCCAAGGTTGAGGTCGAGAGTTC